>JAYOEZ010000067.1:0-16421 GCA_038116985.1 Alphaproteobacteria bacterium
TGACTTGCCGGGCCCTCGGGCCCGGCATTTTTTCGATCAGCGCTTGGCCTTCTTCCGGTTGTGCTCTCGCCAGTCGCCGCAACTCCTCGACCGTGAGTTCGACGCCTTCGGCGTGAACCGGCGGCGCAGATGGCATTTGCCGGTGCTGCACGCCGAGCCGCGTGCACAAGGCCGACCGGCTCGTTGACCAAGCGAAGGGCGATACGCTTCCCGTGGGGAGACACATGCGGTCACTCTACAGCCTTTCCGCGTCCTGCGCATCGCGATACCACCCTTTCGTGTCATCCGGCGCCGCATCGCGCGGGTAATCGTCAATACATGACCAACAACAACGCGGTGCCCTAATGAAATGGCAAGCACCGGCATCCGACGACCGCGAACGACTCGAGGGTTGCCTCGGACGCCTCTATGTCCTCGACCCGGACGCGCCCATTGTTGAACTGGACCGTATCCTGGAACCGGTCTGGCAGCGCGCCAATACCATCCTCGCCGCGCTGTTCGGCGATCGCTCCCTGCAGTTCCACATGTTCCGCCAGCCCTCGTACCAGGGCGCCGTCTCGCACGTCGTCGGCGGGCTGCCGGGGTCCGATCAGCGTACGAAATATCACCATCTGATTTCCCTGTTCCGCGACGATCTGGAACTGGCCTTGAAGCGGCTCGACGGCCCCCTGGAGCGAATGGCCTAGCGAGCCCGGCCCTGCGGCCGGCCAAGACCCGCCGGTTCCCCTACGTCATCGGCATGTCTCTTGCCGGGGCGCGCGTTCCGCGTGACCATCGGCGCGCGGGCGACAAGACCCGCGTGAACGAGAGGCCCGGAGCCTCGGGGGGACACCATGAAGTCACGCTTCCTCGTATCCCGTTCTGTCCATGTAGTTGCCGCTGTCCTGTTTCTCGCCGCCGCCGATCCGATGGCGGCGCTGGCGCAGACCGCCCGGCTCAAACTGCTGCATATCAACGACGTCTACGAGATCTCGCCGCGGCGCGGCATCGGCGGTCTCGCGGAACTGATGACGCTGCTGCGCGCGGAGCGCGCGAACGCAGAACACTCCGTCACGACGCTGGGCGGCGACCTGATCTCGCCGTCGGTCATGTCGGGTCTCACCAAGGGCGAACAGATGATCGCCATGATGAACGCCATCGGCGTCGACCTGGCCGGCCTCGGCAACCACGAATTCGATTTCGGCGGCAACGTACTGAAGATGCGCATTCAGGAATCGCAGTTCACCTGGCTGGCGACGAATACACTTGAAGGCGGCCAGCCGTTCGGCGGCGCCGCGGCGACCGCCATCCGCGATGTCGGCGAGTTCAAGGTCGGCTTCTTCAGCCTGCTGACGCCGGAGAGCACGCACCTCTCCAGCCCCGACGCGTCGATCACCATTGCCGAACCAATCGCGGCCGCGGAAGCAGCCATCGCTACGCTCAAGGAACAGGGCGCCAACTTCATCGTCGCCCTGACGCATCTCGATCTCGACGAGGACAGGGCGCTCGCGCGAGCAGTGCGCGATATCGACATCATTCTGGGCGGCCACGACCACGATCCGATGATGATCTACGAAGGCGGCAAGCTGATTCTCAAGGCCGGCACCGACGCCCACTACCTGGCGGTCGCGGACGTGGTGCTGAGCAGGAGCGAATCGCGCGGACAGGTCCGCTACACGTTTCGGCCGGAATGGAAACTGATCACGACCGCCGGCGTGACGCCCGACGCCGAGGTGGCGGCGCTGGCCAAGACGTTCAACGACGACCTGGACGTGCGTCTATCGGTCGATGTCGGCAAGTCGGACGTCCTTCTGGACAGCCGCCGCAGCATGGTGCGCTCGCGCGAGACCACCATGGGCAACCTGATCGCCGACGCCATGCGCGCCGGCACGGACGCCGACGTAGCGCTGACCAACGGCGGCGGCATCCGCGGCGATCGCACCTACGATGCCGGCGCGACGCTGACGCGCAAGGACGTCCTGACCGAACTGCCGTTCGGCAACGTGACGGTGGTGCTGGAACTCAAGGGCTCGGATCTGTTGGCCGCGCTGGAGAACGGGGTAAGCCGGATCGAAGACACGGCGGGCCGCTTTCCGCAGGTCTCCGGTCTGTCGTTCGCCTTCGACTCGTCGAAACCGGCCGGAAGCCGCGTCAGCGACGCCAAAGTCGGCGGACAGCCGCTCGACGCCAATCGCAACTATCGGGTGGCGACCAACGACTTCATCGCCGCCGGAGGCGACGGCTACGACGCATTGAAGGCCGGCCGGGCAATCGTCGACGCGTCGGGCGCGACGCTGATGGCAACGATGGTGATGGACTATATCTCGGCCCAGGGGACGGTTTCTCCGAAGGTCGAAGGCCGCATCACCGGCCAGTAGGAAAAGGCGGGGCCGGCGCATCGCCGGCCCTGCGCTCCGCCATGCTCACAGGCTTCGAAGAAACCCGCTTCACGCACGACGGGCGTACATTGCCGGTGTATCGCGCAGGCGAGGGGCCGGGCGTCGTCGTCATTCACGAGATTCCCGGCATCACGCCGGAGGTAGCGCGCTTCGCGCGCTGGGTCGTCGACGCGGGATTCCACGTCGCCATGCCCTCGCTGTTCGGCACACCGGGGAAACCGAAAACGACGGGCTATCTGATCGGCAGCTTCGCGCGCGCCTGCATCAGCCGCGAGTTCCACGTCCTCGCCGCGGATCGGTCGAGTCCGATCACCGACTGGCTGCGCGCGTTGTGCCGCGACCTTCACTCCCGATGCGGCGGTCCCGGCGTTGGCGCGGTGGGCATGTGCCTGACCGGCAACTTCGCGCTGTCGCTGATGATGGAGCCGACGATGATGGCGCCCGTCCTGTCGCAGCCGTCCCTGCCGCTGCCAATCGGCAAGGCCCGCAAGAAGGGACTGCACCTATCGCCCGATACGCTTGCCGCCGCCAGGGCGCGCGACGTTCGCGTGCTGGGCATGCGCTTCGAGGGCGACCCCGCCTGCCCGCCCGAACGATTTGCGCGATTGCGCGAAGAATTCGGTGACCGCTTCGAGGCTATCGAGATTCCGGACTCGTATGCAGCCACCAAGATGCGCCACAGCGTGCTGACCAACGACCTGGTGGACGAATCCGGCCATCCCACGGTCGCCGCGCGCGATCGCGTGCTCGCATTCTTCGCGGAAAGACTTAGGCCACCGACATGAAAAAGGCCGGTTCGACGGAACCGGCCTTCGTCAGCAAGCGCGCGCGTGGCTACATGAACAGTTTTCGGTCCTGCGGCATGCCGGCATAGAGGTCGGCAACGAATTCGCCGTAGCCGTTATAGAGCTGGGTCGGCACGCGATCCCCCGTGCCGAGTACGCGCTCGCTCGCCTGGCTCCAGCGCGGATGGTCGAACTCCGGATTGACGTTGGCCCAGAAACCGTACTCGTTGGCCTGCAGACCTTCCCAGAACGTCTCGGGCTGTTCGTCGGTGAAGTCGATGCTGACGATCGACTTGGCCGACTTGAAGCCGTACTTCCACGGCACGGCAAGGCGCAACGGCGCGCCGTGCTGAGGCAGCGCCGGATGGCCGTAGGTGCCGGTGACCATGAAGGTCATCTCGTTCATGGCCTCGTCGATGGTGAGGCCCTCGGTGTAGGGCCACGGGTACCAGAACTGGCGCTGGCCGGTGGCGATCTTCTTGTCCATGAAGGTCTTGAAGACGACGTACTTCGCCGAACCGAGCGGCTGCACCATCTTGACGAGATGGCTGAGCTCGAAGCCGCTCCACGGGATCGCCATCGACCAGGCCTCGACGCAACGGTGCCTGTAGAGGCGCTCCTCCAGCGGCATCTTGGCCAGGAGATCGTCGATGCCGATTTCCATCTCTTTTTCGACCATGCCGCCGATCTTGACGGTCCACGGACGCACTTCGAGGCGCTGGGCGGCACGCCAGATTTCCTTGTGCGTGCCGAATTCGTAGAAGTTGTTGTAGCGCGCGTTGATCTCTTCCGGCGTGATGTCGCGGTCGAGCCTGTAGCGCAGATTCTGCTGCACCGGATAGAGCGACGCGGAGGGATCCTCGTCGGCGGCGAACGCGGCACCGACGCCGGCGAACAACGATGCGGCCACCGCGATCGTTCCTGCGGCGGCTCCCTTCATCAACTGCCGCCGGTTCATGAACACCGACTCCGGCGTGGCCGCCGATTCGGGGATCTCCCAACCCTTCGGAATCTTGATCAGCATCGTGGTCTCCCGCGTCTCGATGTCCCCGACGTACGGACTGTCCGCATCCGGCACAACTCAAGTGTCGGTGAGACTTCTCACGAAAGTCTCCCGCACCCCGGAGAAATACGCGAAAGGCCGCTATTGAGCGGCTTCGGCGGGGCCCGAGCCGTAGGCCTGGACCACGTCGTCGGCAAGGCGGCCCTGAAGTTCCTGCAAGTGGTCGAAGGACCACGTGTAGCTGCCGACACCCTGCGAGAGCGAGCGCAGTTCGATGATCAGGTCGTGGACCTCGGACTGCGGCAGGTGGGCCGTGACCACGTCCCAGCCCTGCCATCCGGCACGCGCGTCGAAACCGAGGATCTGGCCGCGGCGGCCACTGACCAGGGCGTTGACCTTGGGCGTCGCGTCGGACGGTACGGCAATCTCGACCGACAGGATCGGTTCGAGCAGGACCGGATCGCACTTCGGCATGCCTTCCTTCATGGCCATGCCGCCTGCCGTCTTGAACGCCATTTCCGACGAATCGACCGCATGATGCTGGCCGTCGGTCAACGTGACGCGGAGGTCGACGACGTTGAAACCGAGGGGACCGCGGTTGAGGTATTCCTTCACGCCGGCCTCAACCGCCGGGATGTACTGCCGCGGCACGGCGCCGCCGACGACCTTGTCCTCGAACTGGAACCCTGTGCCGCGCGGCAGCGGCTTGATGTCGAGGTGCACGTCGCCGAACTGCCCGTGTCCGCCGGACTGGCGCTTGAAGCGCGCATGTTGGGACACCGGCTTGCGGATCGCCTCCTTGTAGGGCACGCGCGGTCGTCCGGTGGCGATGTCGATCTTGAAGCGGTTCTTCAGCTTCTCGACGGCGACGCGCAGGTGAATCTCGCCCTGGCCCCAGAGAACCGTCTCGTTGGTGTCCTGGTTGTGCTCGATCCGCAGCGCCGGATCCTCGTCGAGGATCTTGGCGATGGAACCCGACATCTTGACCTCGTCGTCGCGCTTGGCCGGCGCAATGGTCATGGCGTAGACCGGGGGCAGCGGATCGACGCGCGGAAGCGGATCGACATTGGCGCCGGCGGTCAGCGTGTCGCCGGTCGTGGCCTCCTCCAGCCGGCCGAACGCGACGATCTCGCCAGGACCGGCGGAAGCCACCTTTTCCGTGTGGTGGCCGTTCATGTGGAAGATGCTGGCGATGCGCTCGTCATTGGCCGAGTCACCGTCCTTGAAAGTGCCGCGCCAGACGCGCACAACCGACAGCTTGCCGAAACTGGGCGTCTGATAGGTCTTGAGCACCTGCGCAATGGGCGTGTCGCCGGCAGGAGCGCCGACGCGATCGGCGGCCGCGTCCGGAGCCGCGACCTCGTGGCGCAGTTCCTTGAGCAGACGGCGGACCCCGGCGTCGTGTTCCGCCGCACCGAAGATCGTCGGCACGACATTGCCCGCACCGAACGCCGAGGTCAGCGATGCATAGGCCTGTTCGTTGTCTGCGGATTCCTCTTCGAGAAGCTTTTCCATGAGCGACTCGTCGAAGTCCGACAGCTTTTCCAGCATCGCGTATCGCGCGGCCGCGAATTCTTCCTTGAGGTTGTCGGGCACCTCGATCTGCTCGGAGGCGCCGTCGTCGGTGTAGCGGAAGGCGCGGCCGCTCGGCAGATCGATATAGCCGGTGACGTTCTCGCCCTCGACGACCGGGAATTCGCGTAGCACGAGCGGCGCTTTCGAGATCGCCTGGATCGAATCGACGACGGTCTCGACCGTGCCTTCGAGCTTGTCGACCTTGTTGATGAACAACAGGCGCGGAATGTCGTGCTCTTCCAGGAAATGCAACAGGACGGAAAGGGCCAGCGCCTTCGAGGGATCGGCCTCGGCGACGATCACCGCGGCGTCGACGCCGACCAAGGCGCTGAACGCCTCTTGCGCGAACTCGATGGAGCCAGGGCAATCGAGGAAGGACAGGGTGTCGTCGAGATACGACGTGGTCGCCACGTTGACCTCAATGCCCATGCCGCGGTCGCGGGCTTCCTGGGAACTGTCGCCAACGGTGTTGCCCTCGCCGACCTTGCCCTTGCGCGAAATCTTGTCGGTGGCGAAGAGAATGCTTTCGAGGAGCGAGGTCTTGCCCGACAGGTAGGGGCCGACCAATGCAACCGAGCGGGGTGCGGCGTTTGCCATGATGTCCTCCCTCTATTTCTTGTTGTTTTGGAGGTCATGTTTTCAAGCTGCCGGAACCCGCGCAAGGGGATTCCCTACGCGCACGACTGCGCTGCACCGCAGCAAGCGGTACCGCGCCGCCCGGAACCCGCGCTCAACGGCGGTTCAGGCGTGTCTCGCGTCCTACTTGAGGCTGCCGCAGAATCGTTGGATTCGGGTGCAGGCGTCACTCAGAACGTCGGTCGACGTCGCATAGGAAATGCGGAAATGCGGTTCCAGACCGAACGCCGCTCCATGGACCACAGCTACCCCTTCGGCTTCGAGCAGCGCCTTGCCGAAGGTCTCGTCGCTATCGATCTTGCGGCCATCCGGCGCAGTCTTGCCGATCAGCGCTTCGCAAGACGGGTAAACGTAGAACGCCCCTTCCGGGTTCGGGCAGGTCAGGCCATGGGCCTGGTTGAGCATGCCGACGACGAGGTCGCGCCGTTCGGCAAAGGTCTTCACCCACTCCTTGAGGAAATCGTGCGGGCCGTTGAGCGCTTCGGTTGCGGCAGCCTGGCTGATCGACGACGGATTGGTCGTGCTCTGCGACTGCAGCTTGGCCATCGCCTTGATCAACTCGGGCGGTCCGCCGGCGAAACCGATGCGCCAACCGGTCATGGCATAGGCCTTGGACACACCGTTCATGGTCAGCGTGCGGTCGTAGAGCGCAGGCGTCACCTCAGCAATCGTCGAAAACTTGAAGCCGTCATAGACGAGGTGCTCGTACATGTCGTCGCTGAGAACGTGGACCTGCGGGTGCTTCTCCAGGACGGCCCCCAGCGCCTTGAGTTCATCCGCCGTGTAGGCGGCACCCGAGGGGTTGCTGGGCGAATTGATGATGAACCACTTGGTCTTGGGCGTTATGGCCTTTTCCAGGTCTTCGGGCTGCAGACGAAACCCCTTGGCCGCCGGCGCCTTGACGATCACCGGCGTGCCGCCGGCCAGCAGCACGATGTCCGGATAGGAAACCCAGTAGGGCGCCGGGATGATCACCTCGTCGCCGGGGTTGAGCGTCGCCATCAGGGCGTTGAACAGGACCTGCTTGCCGCCGGTGCCGACCGAAATCTGGTTCGCCGGATCGTAGGTCAGGTTGTTGTCGCGCTTGAACTTGTCGGCGATGGCCTGCTTGAGCTCAGCAGTGCCGTCGACCGTGGTGTACTTCGTCTCGCCACGATCGATCGCCGCCTTGGCGGCGGTCTTGATGTGATCCGGGGTATCAAAGTCGGGTTCTCCCGCGGACAACCCGATCACGTCGCGGCCCTCGGCTTTGAGAGCCCGCGCGAGGTCGCTCATGGCGATGGTGGGAGACGGCTTGATGCGGCCAAGCGAGTCGGCAATGAAGCCCATCTTGCTCAATTCCTTCTCTTGCGAGCGTCGGCGAAAAACGGCGGAAACCTACGCCCCAGACCAGTCAGGTGCAACATCGCTCAGGCCGGCCCCTTCGCGTCTCGACCGCGGATGTAGACGAGGTAGTAGATGAGCGCCACGAAGACGCTACCACCAACGATATTGCCGAGCGTTACTGGCACGAGATTGCCCATAAAGCTGCCGATCGTCAGGCCCAGCGCGGCCGGATCGGGCGCGGCCAGGGCGCCAAGCGGAATCAGGAACATGTTGGCGACGGAGTGCTCGAACCCGGCGGCAACGAAGGCCGCGATCGGAAAGATGATGGCGAGGATCTTGCCGGATACAGCGTGGGCGGCCATAGCGAGCCATACCGCGAGACACACCAAGGCATTGCACAGAAGACCGCGAAGAAAAGCCTGTTCGAACGACAACGCCACCTTGGCACCGGCCACCCGGGTCGCAGTCTCGGCCACGGCGCCTCCGTTGGAGGCCATCACGCCCGACCAGTGAACCGCCAACGCGAGCGCCACAGCACCGACGAAATTGGCCAGATAGACCAGAACCCAGTTGCGCAACAGCCGGCTCGCGCTGATCTTGCGGTCTGCCCACGCGAGAACGATCAGGTTGTTGCCCGTAAACAGTTCCGCGCCGGCAACGACCACGAGGATCAGGCCGAGCGAGAAGCAGATTCCGCCGACAACCCGCTCCATTCCGAAACCGAGCCCTGACTGGGTGATCGCCACGAGGAAGAAATAGGCGCCGAAGCCGATGAACGCGCCGGCGAGGCCGCCGAGCGCAAGAGTCTGTGGCGCGCCGAGCGACGCCTTGACGACGCCCGCACTTTCAACGCGGCGCGCAACCTCCGCCGGCGCGTAGGCATCGAGCAGGGTAAAGGGTTGTCCCGGGGCATCGACCATCTGACGCCAGGTTGCCAGAAAACGGCCCGCTCGTACCTTGATCGGCCGCAAACGGGCGGGCGTGCTGACACAATGCTGTCAGGAGCGAGTGCCCAGCGACCTAGAAACCGCCCGCATCCCCACTCTATAAAGAAGGTATGGCAGTGGACCACGATCCGGCGACGAACCTCGCCCCCTACCCCATGCCCTTCGAGAAGGGCGAGGGCGGGATCGCGTTCGACCTTGTGTCGTCGTTCTCCCCTGCGGGCGATCAGCCCCAGGCGATCACGGCGCTGACCAGCGGCGTGAAGGACGACGAGCAGGATCAGGTACTGCTCGGCGTCACCGGTTCGGGCAAGACATTCACAATGGCGCACGTCATCGCCAACACGCAGCGCCCCGCTCTTATCCTTGCGCCCAACAAGACGCTGGCAGCGCAGCTCTATGGCGAGATGAAGGAGCTGTTTCCGAGCAACGCAGTCGAATACTTCGTCTCGTACTACGACTACTACCAGCCCGAGGCCTACGTGCCGCGCACCGACACCTACATCGAGAAGGATTCGTCGATCAACGAGCAGATCGACCGCATGCGACACGCCGCAACGCGCGCGTTGTTCGAGCGCGACGACGTGATCATCGTCGCCAGCGTGTCGTGCATCTACGGCATGGGATCGCCGGAATCCTACCTGGGCATGACGATCCCGGTGAAGACCGGCCAGTCGTTTCCGCGCAAGGATCTGCTCAAGGGCCTGGTCGAGTTGCAGTACAAACGCAACGACCAGAACTTCGTGCGCGGCGCCTTCCGGGTCCGCGGCGACACCGTCGAACTGTTCCCGGCGCACTACGAGGACCGGGCATGGCGCTTGTCGCTGTTCGGCGACGAGATCGAATCGATCGTCGAGTTCGATCCGCTGACGGGCGAGAAGACGGACAAGCTCGAGGCGATCCGCATCTACGCCAATTCGCACTACGTCACGCCGCGGCCGACGATCAACCAGGCCATCAAGCAGATCAAACAGGACCTTGTCGTTCGCCTCGACGAACTGCGCAACGCCAACAAGCTGCTCGAGGCGCAGCGGCTGGAGCAACGCACGCAGTTCGACCTGGAGATGATGGAAGCGACGGGAAGCTGCGCCGGCATCGAGAACTATTCGCGCTACCTGACCGGGCGGAAACCAGGCGAGCCGCCGCCGACCCTTTTCGAGTATCTGCCCGACAATGCGCTGCTAATCGTCGACGAGTCGCATGTCACGGTGCCGCAGGTCGGCGGTATGTTTCGGGGCGACTTCCGCCGCAAGTCAACGCTGTCTGAATTCGGCTTCCGACTGCCGTCGTGCGTCGACAACCGACCACTGAAATTCGAAGAATGGGACAGCATGCGGCCGCAGACGATCTACGTGTCGGCGACGCCCGGCCCTTTCGAGATGGAACGTTCGGCGGGCGTCATCGTCGACCAGGTGATCCGCCCGACGGGACTGATCGACCCGGTGACGATCGTGCGCCCTGTCGAGAACCAGGTCGACGACCTGCTGCGCGAATGCCGCGAGACGGTGGCCAAGGGCTTCCGCGTGCTCGTCACGACGCTGACCAAGCGCATGGCCGAGGATCTGACCGAGTTCATGCACGAAGCCGGGCTGCAGGTGCGTTACCTGCACTCGGACATCGACACGCTGGAACGCATCGAGATTCTGCGCGACCTGCGGCTGGGTGCTTTCGACGTGCTGGTCGGGATCAACCTGCTGCGCGAGGGACTCGACATTCCGGAATGCGCGCTGGTGGCGATCCTCGACGCCGACAAAGAGGGTTTCCTGCGCTCGCGCACCTCGCTGATCCAGACGATCGGGCGCGCGGCGCGCAACGTCGAGGGCCGCGTCATCCTCTACGCCGACAACATGACGGACAGCCTGAACTACGCATTGCAAGAGACCGAGCGGCGGCGCAACAAGCAACAGGCCTACAACACCGAGCACGGCATCACGCCGGAAAGCGTGCGCAAGAACATCTCCGACGTGTTGATGAGCGTTTACGAACAGGACTATGTGACGCCCGACCTGTCCGAGGACAGCGACGAGTTCCAGCACATGGTCGGCCACAACCTGCGCGCCCACATCGAAGATCTCGAGAAGAAGATGCTGGAGTACGCTTCAAACCTGGAGTTCGAAGACGCCGCAAGGCTGCGCGACGAGATCAAGAAGTTGGAGAACGCCGAGCTTGGCCTGCCGGGTGAATCCGCGAAAGACGTGCGCGCGCGCCAACGCGACGCCAAGAGCGGCGCGCGCTCCCAGGGCGGCCGCCCTGGTACCCGCCAGCGCCGCGGCAAGACCAACAAGACGACATGGATCTGACGGCATCATGAGCGGCAACGCGGACGTGGTGGTGCCGCCATCCACACGCGTCGAGGACCTTGCCCGAATCGTGTGCGAGAACTGCTGGGCGCATTTCCGGTCGTGGAATGCCTGGGACGGGATCACCGTGCACCACGAAAAGGACGTGACCTGGAGCGAAGCGCCGCTCAGGGACGTCTTCTTCAACCAGGTTTACGGCGCCCGGTTTCGCTACAGCGCTGCGGAACGGCGCATCCGTACCCTGGTGGGCGACGCCGAGCGGCGCGGCGTGCCGCTGATCTGGCGGGTGGGCCCGGATTCGGCACCGGGCAACCTCGGGCTGCTGCTGGAGAAGGCCGGCCTGAGCTATGCCGACGACGGCCTCGCCATGGCGCTGGATCTGGCGCAGCTGCCGAATCTGGAGACGAAGCACATCAGCATCGAACCGGTACGCAACGATGCGGAGATGCGGACATGGACGGAGATCGGCATCGAGGCTTTCGGGCTCGCGCCTGCGTTTACGGAAGCCGTCTACGAGATGCATCGCGCCATGGGCATGGGTCCGGACAAACCCCACCAGCATTTCCTGGCACGGATCGACGGGACGGCGGTCGCCATGGCGACGATGACGACGTATTGCGGTGTCGCGGCGCTGCAGAATCTCGGGACGCTGGAGGCCTGGCGACGACGCGGGGCCGGCACTGCGCTGACGCGCCACGTCATGCGCGCGGGCCGCGACATGGGGTTCAAAACCGGGGTGCTGCAGTCCTCGGTGTTGGGCCAGGGCGTCTATCGGGCACTGGGTTTTCCCGAGGTCGGCCGAGTCTACGAGTACGTTCGCGAACCCTAGCCGAGCGCGGCCGCGTCGCCGTAGCGCCCGGCGAACACGATCTCATCGAGGGGTTTGCGGGTGCGCGGGTTGCCCTCGCGGGCACGGTCCTTCTCTTCGGCCAGCACGTCGGCGTCGCCCTGGTAGCCAATGGCGATCCCGGTAACCGGATCGACGCCGGCCGGCACGGCGTAGGTTTCGCGAATTTTGTCGAGATTGATGCCGCCCATGTGATGGGTGCGCAGGCCTAGCGCCTCGGCCTGGATGGACATCATCGCCGTCGCCATACCGATGTCGTGCATCGCCGTGCGGTTCATCCTGTCCTCGCCGGGCCACTTCGGCCGCATGAAGGTGAGCACGAGAACCGGCGCCGCCGCGGCCCAGCCCTGGTTGCCCGGCATGAGGCAGCTCACCATCGTCTCGAACGCCGCGACGTCCGCCTTCTGCGCGACGAGAAACGACCAAGGCTGGCCGTTGTTGGCCGAGGCGGCCCAGCGCGCCGCCTCCAGCACCGCACGGAGCTTGTCGGGCTCGACAGGTTTGTCGACGAAGGCCCGGGGGCTCCAGCGTCGCGCCAGCAGGTCGTGAATGGGAACGCCGGTGTCGGCGGGCTTTTCCAGCATCGTCTTTCTCCGCATTGGGACGAGCGCTTATACGCGCCGACACATATAACATCAATTCACTGTCTTTTAATTTTATTTGCCTGTCGTTCTTGTTATTTAGGTGCCGCGGCCCCATTCTTCAGGCCTTCGGTCAACAAGGGACGACCATCGTGGGCGCGTTCACTCCTTTCTCTGCCCTGGCCGGCGGGGCCCTGATCGGCCTGGCCGCCGCCATGCTGCTTCTGCTCAACGGGCGTATCGCTGGCGCGAGCGGAATTCTGGCCGGCGCTCTTGAACGCCCTTCTGGCGACACGAGCTGGCGCCTGTTCTTTCTCGCCGGCCTCGTGATCGGCACCGGCAGTTGGTTCGCGCTCACCGGTGGACCGGCGATCGCCTTCGACACCAGCCTGCCCGGCCTGGTCACGGCCGGCCTCCTGACGGGCATCGGTACGCGCGTCGGCGCTGGCTGCACGTCGGGCCACGGCGTCTGCGGCATCGCCCGCGTGTCGCCCCGATCGCTCGTGGCGACCGGCACTTTCATCGCGACCGGCATGGCGACGGTGTTCGTCACGCGTCACATCATCGGAGGCTGAGCATGCTGCGCAACCTGACTGCGCTTGGCGCGGGCGTCCTGTTCGGCCTCGGACTTGCGGTCTCGCAGATGGTCGACCCGATGAAGGTGAAGGCGTTTCTCGATGTCGCCGGCGCTTGGGACCCGAGCCTGATTCTGGTGATGGCCAGCGCGGTGGCCATTTCCTTCGTCGCGTTTCGTCTCGCCGCACGCCGGACCCATCCGGTATTCGCCGATGCATTCGCGCTTCCCACGCGACGCGACATCGACGCACGGCTGATAGGCGGGTCAGCGGTGTTCGGCATCGGCTGGGGCATCGCCGGCTTTTGCCCGGCGCCGGCGCTCTCGTCGCTGGTCTACGGACGCACCGACTCTCTGGCGTTCGTCGCCGCCATGATCGCCGGGCTTGCAGTCGCGCCGTTGCTTGTCCGCCGCGCCCAGCAACCCGTCCTGAGCGCTACCCCCGGCTAGTCGCCAACGATCGGGCAGCGGGCCTTGTAATCTCGCGGCCTTCTCCTCAGATTGCCTGACAGGAGGCCGCGCGCGTCCCGCATCGACGACGACCCTGGGGAGACATGGACTATCTGTTTGTTGCAGGCGGGCTGCTGCTGTTGTTCACCGGCGGCGATCTCCTGGTGCGTGGTTCGGTCGCTCTTGCCCACCGCTTCGGAATCTCCACGCTCATCATCGCGCTGACGGTCGTCGCATTCGGCACCTCGGCCCCCGAGATGATCGTCAGCGTCGGCGCCGCCGCGTCGGGAGTACCCGAACTCGCCATCGGCAACATCGTCGGCAGCAACATCGCCAACGTGCTTCTGGTGCTGGGACTGCCAGCGATCATTGCGCCGCTCGGCACCGGCAACCGTGCCGCGACCCGCGATCTTTCCATGCTGTTCGGATTCAGCCTGATCTTCGCTCTGCTGTGCCTGAACGGCGTGATTTCCCATTGGGAAGCGATCGTCCTCCTCCTGCTGCTGGGGGTGTTCCTCTACTTGTCCTATCGCGCGGCAAAGCGTGACGCCGACGCGGCGCGGATCTACGCCGAGGAACTCGAGGAGTTCGAGGCCGGACCACAAAAGAAGCCGTTGATCGGTGTTTTCATTGTGGGCGGGCTCGCCGCGCTGTTTGTCGGCTCGCGGCTTCTGATCGACGGCGCCACCAGCATCGCGCTCGCCCTCGGCATCTCCGAAGCCGTCATCGGCCTGACGCTGGTCGCCTTCGGCACCTCGCTGCCGGAGATCGTGACCTCGCTTGTGGCCCTCATGCGCAAGCATGCCGACGTCGCCCTCGGCAACGTCCTTGGCAGCAACATGTTCAACCTGCTGGCCGTCGGCGGAGTGGCGGCGCTTGTTGCGCCGATCCCGGTGCCGGAGCGCATGCTGCTTTTCGACTTTCCGATTATGATCGGCGCCGTGGTCGTCCTCGCCCCCTTCATCCTGTGGCATCTGCGCTTCGGCCGCGTCGCCGGCACCGCCTTCGTGGCAGCCTACGTCGTCTACATCTGGGCGCAGTTCCTCGGATTTTCCGGGGCACCAGCGACATGACCGGGGTTGCCCTCGTCACCGGCGCGGCACGGCGCATCGGCCGAGCCATTGCGCTGGACCTTGCCGCGCAGGGCTACGCGGTGGCGGTTCATCACAACGCCTCCGTCGACGACGCGGCTGACATCGTCCGGCAGATCGAGGCCGCGGGCGGTAAGGCCAAGGCCATCGCCGCCGACCTCGGCGACAGCGACGCGGCGCAGGCCCTTCTCGACTCCGCCCAGGCGGCACTGGGCCCTGTCACGGTCCTGGTCAACAATGCCTCCCTGTTCGAGCGCGATTCGGTCGATGACTTCACCGTCGAGTCCTGGGACGCACACAACGACGTCAACCTGCGTGCGCCCGCCCTGCTGACCCAGGCCTTCGCGAGGGCCCTGCCCGACGGGGTCACGGGAAACGTCATCAACATCATCGACCAGCGGGTATGGAACCTGACCGGCGAGTTTCTTTCCTATTCGATCAGCAAGGTCGGCCTTTGGGGTCTGACCCAGATGGCCGCCCTCGCGCTGGCACCGCGCATACGCGTCAACGGAGTCGGTCCCGGTCCCGTACTGCCGAGTACCCGCCAGAGCGACGCAGACTTCGCACGGCAATGCGCCGCGACGCCGCTGGGGCGCGGCTCGACGCCGCAGGAGATTTGCGACGCCGTGCGCTATATCCTCGGCGCGCCCGCCATGACCGGCCAGATGATCGCGCTTGACGGTGGCGCGCACCTGACCTGGAAGGCAAGCCACGCGACGGCAGAATGACAATTTCGACGAAAATTCATCCCCTGCGCCTTGCCGACGCCGATACCGGCGTACGGCACGTGTTCGTGCGCGACCTGGTCCTCCAGGCCGAGATCGGCGTGCATCGGCACGAACAACGCCGGAGCCAGCCCGTGCGCCTCAACATCGACCTTACGGTCGAAGAGAATGCTCAACCGCTGGGCGACCGGCTTGAGAACGTGCTCGACTACGAGCGGATCGTTGAGGGCGTCCGCGATATCGTGACATCGGGGCATATCAACCTGGTCGAAACACTCGCCGAGCGAGTAGCCGGTCTGGCGCTGACCGACGCCCGGGTCGTCGCGGCGCGGGTCAGGGTGGAGAAACTCGAGGTCCTGAACGACGCGGAAAGCGTCGGGGTCGAGATCGAACGTCGCCGTCAAAACGGCTAGGTTCCTGACATATCAGGAAAATCGGCGTGCGCGAGCGTGCACCGGCACTTGTACACAACGCAGCGCGGGCCACCCCGATCACCGTGATCTATTTGCCACATCCCCGGCGAAACGATCTGCTTGATTTTGTTATGTTGTGTGATTTCAGAGAGTTAGCCGCCATGCCCATTTATTGAGCAATCGGCAAACCGGGCGCAGAAAATAAAGAAGCAGCACCGCTCCAAGGCCGAGTGTGCACAGAGTTGTCCACAGGTTTGGTGGAAATCATCACCGGACTGTCATGGGCCTCTACTTTAAGGGGCGGAATTAGGCGGGAACGTTCCAACCTTAGTTGTATTGCGCGGATGCGTTGACCCCACCAGCCGCGGCAGCGATATACCAGCCATGAACGACTCACCGTCGGACCCCGATATCGACACCCCTGCCGAGCCGGCACCGACAGGTCGCCCGGTCATCCGGGAGGTGCTGAAGTCGATGCCGCGCTCACCCGGTGTCTACCGGATGCTCGATCGCCGCGGCGAGGTGCTCTACGTCGGCAAGGCTCGCAATCTTAAGAACCGCGTCACCAGCTACGCCAACCGCACCGGCCACACGGCGCGAATCGAGAACATGATCGCCGCCACGGCAGCGATGGAGATCGTCACGACCCACACCGAGGTCGAGGCGCTACTGCTCGAATCGAACCTGATCAAGCGGCTCAAGCCCCGCTTCAATGTCACGCTGCGCGACGACAAGTCATTTCCCTACATCATGATCCGCCGCGACCACGACTGGGCACAGATCGCCAAGCATC
>JAYOEZ010000068.1:0-15989 GCA_038116985.1 Alphaproteobacteria bacterium
TGTCCGGGTTGGGCACGACGACCTGACGGTCGAAGCGGCCCGGACGCAGCAGCGCCGGATCGAGCACGTCCGGACGGTTGGTCGCGGCGACCAGAATGACGCCCTCGTTCGCCTCGAACCCGTCCATCTCGACCAGCAACTGGTTGAGGGTCTGCTCGCGCTCGTCGTTGCCGCCGCCGAGACCGGCGCCGCGATGGCGGCCGACGGCGTCGATTTCGTCGATGAAGATGATGCAGGGCGCGTTCTTCTTGGCCTGCTCGAACATGTCCCTGACGCGGCTGGCGCCGACGCCGACGAACATCTCAACGAAGTCCGAACCCGAAATGGTGAAAAACGGTACGTTGGCCTCGCCGGCGATGGCACGGGCGAGCAACGTCTTACCGGTACCCGGCGGGCCGACGAGCAGCGCACCCTTCGGAATCTTGCCGCCCAGGCGCTGGAACTTGGCCGGATCCTTGAGGAATTCGACGATCTCCTCGAGCTCTTCCTTGGCCTCATCGATGCCGGCGACGTCCTCGAATGTGACGCGGCCGTGCCGCTCGGTAAGAAGCCGCGCGCGCGATTTGCCGAAGCCCATCGCCTTGCCACCGCCGGACTGCATCTGGCGCATGAAGAAAATCCACACGCCGATGAGCAGCAGGAACGGGAACCAAGAAATGATGATGCTCATCAGGAAGGAGGTTTCTTCCTTGGCCGGCGCGGCGACGATTTCCACGCCGCGTTCCTTCAGTTGGGGCACCAGCGAGGTGTCATCGGGCTTGTAGGTCTTGAACTGGGTGCCGTTCTGGAAGACCCCGAGAATCTCGTCGCCCTTGATGGTGACCTTGCGGACCTGGCCGGCGTCGACCTCGGCCACGAATTCCGAGTAGGACACGTCCCTCGGCGCCGACGCCGATTCGGACCCGGAGTTGATCAGTTCGTACAGCGCCAGAATGAGCAGCGCGATGATGGCCCAGAGGGCCAGATTTCTGCCGAGATTGTTCAACCGACGGGTTCCCTGACTACAAAATGTGTGGGCCGCGCCGATACTTTGGCGAGCCGTCTCAATTAGATAGTGATCGCCGCCGGTTAAGCAACCGCAAAGGTCGGTGAAACCAGCGTGCGCCGTGGCCGCAAAACCGCAGAGAACCGCCAATCGGCACCCGCCGTCCAGCCCAGCATCGGGACGCTGACCGGGCTGCGGTCCAACCAGAGCGCCGGCAGCGCGGCGCACGCCACCCGCGGCGCCCCGCGGTCCCTCAGGGATTCGAGGGAGCCTTGCAGGGACTCCCAACCGTTCATGCCGAGCGGAGCCACCATCACCGGGCCCGCGGCGGGTCCTGTCAGCGAGACCAGGAAGCGGCCGTCCCAGTGCACCTTCTGGCCCGGCGCCAATGCCGACGGCGCCGGCAAGCGGCCGGTCTCGCGCACGACGACGAGTTCGCGCCCGCGACGCTGAATGCGGCAGCCGCCCAAGGTGGCCGCCTTGCCCGCCTTGGCGCCGTATAGCGCGCGCCAGACATCTTCGAGCCGCCGCGTCGCGGGCATGTGGGCACGTCCGCCGGCCCAGGCAATCAGGGCGCCGAGCGCGTGGGGCGCATCAGGATCGTTTGCCGCGACGCCGCCCAGCTCGAAGGTCGCAAAGCCGAGCGGGTGCAGCGTGGCGGCCTGGGCGAGTAGCTCAAGTCGGCGCGCCTCGAGCCGGCAGCGCAGGCGGGCCGCCTGCTCATGGGCACCGGGGAGCGGCGCAACGGCAGACCGCGCACGCAACCGCGCACGCGCAAAACGCGGGTCGTTGTTGGACGGGTCCTCGATCCAGGCCAGGCCACGCGACGCCACGTAGTCACGCAGCCCTCGACGCGTTTCGCCGAGAAGCGGGCGGAGCAGGCGGTAGTCAGCGCGTTCGACAACCGCCGACATACCGGCGAGACCGACCGGGCCACTTGCCTGCTCGGTGCGCAGGGCAACGGTCTCGGCCTGATCGTCGGCATGGTGCGCGACGAGCAGGTGCAGAACGCCGGCAGACGCGCACCATTCACCAAGCAGCGCGTAGCGCGCCGCCCGGGCAGCCGCCTGGATGCCTGTGCCTGGCTTGGGGCCGATCCAGGTCAGGATGTCAACGGCCGCCCCGAGGGCTTCCAGGCGACCGCGGGTCTGACGTGCCTCCTCCACGGACTCCGGGCGCAGACCATGGTCGACGACGAGCGCGGTCACCATGCCACCCCGCGCCGCGGCCCACTCACAGGCGAGTGCCGTCAGCGCGGTGCTGTCCGCGCCGCCGGACGCCGCCACGGCAAGATGCGGGGCGCGCTCAAACGGGGTGAAGCGGGCCATCGCCGCCGCGAAGCGTACCGCGAGGGGATCTAGGCCCGTGTAGCAGCCAGAAGGGACCGGATCGGCCATGCGACCGGTTCAGGGGCAGGCGAGCTTTTCGCGCTGCTGGTCGGCCTGTTCGAGGAGACGCGCATCGGCGGCCGGGAACTGCGCCTTGAGCTCGGCGAACGACGCGCAGGCGTCATCGTTGTTCTCGAGCGCCGCGAGCGACATGCCAAGCTTCAGGAGGTTGTCGGCCGCCTTGGGTCCTTTGGGATAGCGCGTGTAGCCCTCGATGAACGCGGCCGCGGCCTCGGCGTAGTTCTTGCGCACATAGTACGTCTCGCCGAGCCAGTACTGGGCGTTCGCGGCGAGCGGATGTTCCGCATTGCGTTCGAGGAAATCGCGAAATGCCTGTTCCGCCGTGTCGTAGCGCGCGGTCGTCATCAGCAGCGACAGCGCATGCTCGTACTGCTCCATCGGCGTGCCGTCCGGTAGCGATCCGGCCGGCGGTACGCGAGCGGCCGTCTGCTGTGCCGGTGCGGTCTGGTTGGTTTCCTCGGTGGCCCGGGCCACGCCCTGCGCGCCTGGAATCTGTTGCGCTTCGCCCGAGGAAGCGGCGGGCTGCGGCATGCCGCGCTCAAGTTCGGTGAGTCGGAAGTCGACGTCGGCGACGAGCTTGTCGACGCGCGCCTTCATCAGGTCGACCTCATGCACCGCCCGCTCGATTGACGCGGTCAGGCGGCGAAGTTCTTCCTCGATGTTGCCCATGCGCTCTTCGTTGGACACCAGACGCTCGGTCAAAGCGACGGCGGGCACGCCACCGACCGATGCCGGGGCGTCTCCGCCGCCGGACGACGGGGGCGGCGGATCTCCGCGATAGACCGCTCGCTGAAGGTCGCGGAGCGTACGTTCGATGGTCTCCATGCGCTGGACGAGGGCGGCGTCCCGCCCTTGCTGCGCTGCTGTCGGCAAGGCGGGAGCAACGAGCAACGCTACGAACAAGATCAGAAAGGACCGGCGGGCCATACCGCGCATCGATCAGCTCCTATGTGAGATGCGGCTAGTTGACAGGACGATTATGGCAGAACTGGGAGAGGCGCCGGAATCGAAAGCGCCCGCCGATGGGCGGGCGCTTTGCGTTGTCTTATGTGCGATCGGTCAGTTGATGACCGAAACGCCGCGACGGTTCTGCGCCCAGGCGGCTTCGTTCGAGCCGAGCGCGACCGGACGTTCCTTGCCGTAACTAATGGTCCGGATACGGCGCGGGTCGATGCCCTGCGAAACCAGGAAATCCTTGACCGCATTGGCGCGGCGCTCACCGAGAGCCAGGTTGTACTCGCGCGTGCCGCGCTCGTCACAATGCCCCTCGACGGTGATGTTCGTGTTCGGGAAGCGCTTCAGCCACGCGGCCTGACGCTCGAGCGTCGCGCGCGCTTGGGCACGGATATCGAACTTGTCGAACGCGAAGAACACGCGGTCGCCAACGTTAGCGACCAGGTCCTGCTGGGTGCCCGGCGTGATTTCAGGCGCCGTGCGGGCAGCCTGCTGGGCGCCGCTGGACTGGGATTCGACGCGCGAGGACGACGAAGCCTGGCTTCCTCCGCCCGCGCCGCTCGTCCCGGCATCTTCTTCTGCGGCAGTTGCGCAAGCGCCGACGACAAAAAGCGCGGCAATCAATGTTGTAACCTTCAGGCGCATCGATCTCTCCGTAGCGACATAATTCTCGGCTGTTTCAATAACTTGGCCCGAGAAGCGCATCATAACGTCACCAACCACCGGTCGTAACCGGCAATCGGCGCCGAACGAAAAAAAGTCCCCTAACGCGTGCCGCTGAAACTAAGGCGGGTGGAACGCCTTGTCCAGAGGAGGCCACAAATTTTTTCCTATCTCCCAGAGGTTTAGGGGGGCGTCGCTCAGCGGCTTTCTGAGAAAAGGGGAGACCAGGCCGGATCCGACCCGTCGAGCGGGGTCACTACCCGGCGCTGATTGAAACCCGTCAGATCCACGGACCACAGGGAAACCTCGCCGCCGGAGCCGTCATCGTCACGCGGGCTCTGGCGAAAATACATGATGACCCGTCCATTGGGCGACCAGGTCGGCGCCTCGTCGAGGAAGCTTTCGGTGAGGAGTCGCTCGCCCGATCCGTCGGTGCGCATCACTCCGATGTGAAAGCGGCCGCCGCGGAATTTGGTGAAGGCGATGAGATCGCCGCGCGGCGACCAGACCGGCGTCGCATAGCGGCCATCGCCGAAACTGATGCGTTTCTGGTTCGAACCGTCGGCGTCCATGACATAGATCTGCTGCGTACCGCTGCGATCCGAATTGAAGGTGATCTGGGTACCGTCGGGCGCAAAGGACGGCGATGTGTCGATCGCGGGATTGCGCGTCAGCTGTTCGACTCGCCGGGTCCGGATATCCATCGTGTAGACGTCGGAATTGCCATCGACAGCAAGGCTCATGATCACGCGGTTGCCGTCGGGCGAAAAGCGCGGCGCAAACGTCATGCCGGGGAAGTCGCCGAGGATTTCCTGTTGGCCCGTATCGATGTTGTAGATGTAGACACGGGGCCGGTCGTTGAAATAGCTGAGATAGGTGATCTCCTGGCGCGTCGGCGAGAACCGCGGCGTCAGCACGAGATCGCGTCCGTCGGTCAGGAAGCGGTGATTTGCCCCGTCCTGATCCATCAGCGCAAGGCGCTTGACCCGTTTGTCGGCCGGGCCGGTCTCCGAGATGTAGACGATGCGCGTGTCGAAGTATCCGTCCTCACCGGTAAGGCGCTTGTAGATCGCGTCCGAGATGAGGTGAGCGATGCGCCGCCAGTTGTCGAAGTTGGTGACGTAGACCAGGCCGGTCATCTGCTGCTCGGCAAAGGTGTCCCATAGGCGGAACTCGACGCGAAGCCGGCCATCGTCGGCGCGGTGCGTCGCTCCGGTGACGAGCGCCTGCGCATTGATCAGCCGCCAGTCGCCGAAGCGCGGACGCAGCGTGATCTGCGTCGGATCCTCGATGAAGGCCGAACGCTCGATGGCACGGAACAGGCCGGAGCGTTCGAGGTTGGCCGCGATCACACCGCTGATGTCGGTACCGACCTGGCTCGTCTGCGCGTCCTGGCCGGCGAGATCGCCGATCGCCACGGGCAATGGATCGACGTTCCCGCGGGTGATATCGATCTGCAGTTGCGCCAAGGCCGGCAGCGGCGCCAGGACGATCAGTGCCGCCGCGAGCAGGAAAGCCTCGATCGCACGGCGGGTCGAAACAGTCATCGTTGCTCCTTCAAGGCTATCCCCCGAGAAACTCTTTCGGGTTGAATGTCAGGGTAATCTCCTGCCAGCGATCGTACTTTTCCGCCGGCAGGTTCTTCAGCGGGGTGCAAAGCAGGATTGCGCGCTGCGCGCTCTCGGCTGCCGTGCGGAAATGAGGGTCATCGAGCCTGTCACGGTCGAGAATCTCCGGCGGTCCTTTCAGGGAGCCGTCGGGCTTCAGGCCGATGTGGATGCGTATAATCAGATTCTGCGCGTCGCGTGCTCCTGCAGGCACGCTCCAACACTTCTCGATCTGGAAGCGGATCGCGTCGACCTCGCTGATCGTAAGCCGGTTTCCAAGTGCAGCATTTCGCACGGGTGCCTCCGGGCGCGGCGGCGGGTCGAGGAAAGATTTTCGCTCCTCTTGCGGCTTCTCCTGGGGCTCCTCCTTGCGCGACTTGTCGATCAGCGCAGTGATGCGCTGCGTGTCGAACTTCGGCGCCTTGGACGGCGGCTCCGGCTTGTCGCGCGGCTTGAAATCGACCTGCTTGGGTTTTGGGTCGGGCGTGGGCGGCTCGGGCGCGATACGCGTCTCCGGCGGCGGTGGCGGGAGCGGCTCTTCGGGTTTCGGCTCCGGCTTGGGCGCCGGCGGCAGCACGGCCACCTGCTCGGGCTTGGGCGGCGCCGGCTTGGGTTCGGGCGGAGGAGGCGGCGGCGCCGCGGCAATCGCCGGCTCTGGCTTGGGCGCCGGCGGCTCTTCCTTCTTGGGCGGCTCCTCGCGCTTCACAACCTCCGATGCGCCGCGCGTCTCGTCGCCGATAGCGACGAGTTCGACGATGATCGGCTGTTCGGACGGCAAGGTCTCTTCGAACAACGCAGGCAGACCGGTCCACGCCACCGCGACGATCGCGAGGTGGAAGGCAACCGATATCGCCGCGGCGCCACGCATGTTCGCCCTACCTGTTCCTCGGACGTTCGGTGATCAGGGCGACGCGGTTAAAGCCCGCGCCATTGAGGATTCCCATCACCTCCATCACGGTGCCGTAGTCGATCGCCCTGTCGCCGCGCACGAAGATGCGCGCCTCGGGGTTGTTCTGGGTGATCGCCTCGAGCCGCGGGATCAGCGTTTCGAGGCTGACTTGCGAATCCTGGATGTAGACGCGTCCCTCGGCGTCGATGCTGACGGCGAGCGGTTCGTCCTGACCGGGAAGGGGCGCCGCCGCGGTCTCGGGCAGTTCGACGGAAACACCGACCGTCAACAATGGCGCCGTCACCATGAAGACCACGAGCAGCACGAGCATGACGTCGACGAAGGGCGTGACGTTGATCTCGGCCATCGGCCGGTAGGTGCTGCGGCCGGCGCCATTGCGCGAACGCTCCATCAGGAACGCGGCCATCTAGTTGTCCCCCTCGTCGAGCTGGCGCGACAGGATCGCCGAGAACTCTCCTGCAAAGCCTTCGAGGCGGCCGGCGAAGCGCGCCAGGTCGCTGGAGAACTTGTTGTAGGCAACGACAGCAGGGATCGCCGCGATCAGGCCGAAGGCTGTTGCGAACAACGCCTCGGCGATGCCCGGCGCGACGACCGCAAGGCTTGTGTTCTCGCTGAGGGCGATCGACTGGAAGCTGTTCATGATGCCCCACACCGTGCCGAACAGGCCGATAAAGGGCGCGGTCGACCCGACGGTCGCGAGAAAGCCGAGATAACGTTCGAGCCGGTCGAGCTCGCGCGAGATCGTCAGGCGCATCACCTGGCCGATACGCTCCTGAACGCCCGTCGACAATCCGCGTTCGGTCAGCCCGTGCGCGCCGGAGCGACGCCATTCGCGCATCGCCGAGGCGAACAGGATCGCCATCGGGTGGTCGGCCTTGGTGCCGATGCGGTCATAGAGGTCTTCGAGCGAGCCGCCGGACCAGAAGACTTCCTCGAACTCGCCCGCCTTCGCGGAAACGCGGCGAATGCGGCGCACTTTGTCGAAGATGATCGCCCAACACCAGATCGACGAGCCGAGCAGGATGAGAAGTACAATCTTGACGATGATGTCCGCACGCAGCACCAGCGACAGGATCGACAGGTCGCCCGAGACGGACCCTGCAATTGCGGCGGCTTCGACTGCCTGTTGTTCCATATTCTTCCTTCTTGCCTAGGGTGCTGTCGTGGATTGGGCGATGCGGCCGGAGACCGCGAGAATGGGCGCGGGCAAACTCTGCACCCGCCCCTCGCCGTTCATGCAGGCGATGCGCAGTTTGGCGGAAACGAGAAGTTCGCCGTTGCGCACCACGTCCTGTTCGATATCGAGAACCGGCCCGCGCACGCGCATGATCCGGGTGCGCACGTCGAGGCCGTCGTCGAGTCGCGCCGGCTTGCGGTACTTCACGGTGCAACTGCGCACGATGAAGGACAGGCCTTCATCCGCCGACATGCGCGAATGCGAGACGCCGAGAAGCCGCATCATGTCGGTACGCGCGCGCTCGATGAACTTGAGATAGTTGGCGTAGTACACGATGCCTGCGGCATCGGTGTCCTCGTAGTAGACGCGTACGGGCAGATGATGCGCACCGCCATCGTCGATCCGCCCGGCGCCGGGTTCGTCATGCGCCATCGTCGTCTCCGACCGGCATCTCAAGTTGCTTCGACACGGCATTGGGCACCGGCAGTCCGAGATGACCGAAGGCAGCCGAGGTGAGTTGGCGACCGCGCGGGGTGCGCTGCAGGAAGCCCTCCTGGATGAGGAATGGCTCGATGATCTCTTCCAGAGCGTCGCGCGGTTCCGACAGCGCCGCCGCCAGAGTCTCGATGCCGACGGGGCCGCCGCCGAACGATTCGGCGATCGTCGACAGGTAGCGCCGATCCATCGCGTCGAGGCCGCGCTGGTCGACCTCGAGACGGCCCAACGCTTGGGAGGCCGCTGGCTTGTCGATGGTGTCGTGACCCGCGACCGCCGCGAAGTCGCGCACCCGGCGCAGCAGACGTCCGGCGATGCGCGGCGTGCCACGCGAGCGTCGCGCAATCTCGAGCGACCCGTCCTCGGTCAGCGGGACGTTGAGGATGCGCGCGCCGCGGCTGACGATCTGGACCAGATCGTCGGTGGCGTAGAAGTCGAGCCGCAGGGGAATGCCGAACCGTTCGCGCAGCGGCGTCGTGAGCAGGCCCGAGCGCGTGGTCGCGCCGACCAGCGTGAAGGGCGGCAGATCGATGCGGACGGAACGCGCCGCCGGCCCTTCGCCGATAATGAGGTCGAGGTGAAAATCTTCCATCGCGGGATAGAGGATTTCCTCGACAGCCGGGCTGAGCCGATGAATTTCATCGATGAACAGGACGTCGTGCGGTTGCAGGTTGGTGAGCAGCGCCGCGAGGTCGCCGGACCGCGCGATGACCGGCCCGGCGGTGGCGCGAAAGCTGACGCCGAGCTCGCGGGCGACGATCTGCGCCAGCGTAGTCTTGCCGAGGCCCGGCGGGCCGACGAGCAGGACATGGTCGAGCGCTTCGCTGCGCGCGCGCGCCGCTTCCACAAAGACTCGCAGGTTGGCGCAGACCTGGGGCTGGCCGACGAAGTCGTCGAGCGACAGCGGTCGGATGCCGCTCGCCAGCGCGTCGCCATCCTCAGCGTCGGGGTCAACCAGGCGTTCCGAAGCGGTGTCGCTCATGCGACCTGTCCGGTTTGCGAGAGCTCACGCAGGGCGCCGCGGATCAGCGCCTGCACGTCAAGATCGCCGTCCTCGTTCCTGGCGACGGCGGCGACGGCGGTGAAGGCCTCCACCCGGCGATAGCCGAGATTGACGAGAGCCGACACGGCGTCGGCGGCGGCATCGCTCATCAGGCCGCGCGCCGTCGCGGTCTCGCCCGCCTCGGCCGGCGCGCCGGCCGACAACACCTCGACCAGTGACGGCACCTTGTCCTTGAGTTCGCTGACGATGCGCTGGGCGAGCTTGGCGCCGACGCCGGGCGCTTCGGTGACCGGCGCCTTGTCCTGTGCGGCCACGGCTTCGGCCAGCTGAGCGGGGCCGAGCACCGACAGGATCGCGATCGCGACCTTGGCGCCGACACCCTGCACCGACTGCAACAGGCGGAACCAGTCGCGTTCGAGCGAATCGGAAAAGCCGTAGAGATGAATGTGATCTTCGCGCACGTGGGTGTCGATCAGCAGCGTCGTCGCGCCGCCGCGCGGCGGCAAATCGCGCAAGGTGCGCGCCGGACAGAACACGAGATAGCCGACACCATTGACGTCGATGACGACGTGGCCGTCGCCAACGGAATCGACGAGCCCCTTCAGCTTGGCGATCATGCGCGCCCTCCGGCCGTTTCACGCTGCCAAAGATTGCGCGCCGGGATGTGATGCCCGTGACAGATCGCGATAGCGAGCGCATCGGCGGCGTCGTCACTGTCGAGCGCCACGCCGGGCAGCAGGTGCGACACCATCACTCGAATCTGCTTCTTGTCGGCGTGGCCGACTCCGACGACGGTTTTCTTCACCAGATTGGCCGCGTACTCCGCGACCTCGATGCCGAGCGACGCCGGCCCCAGCATCGCGGCGCCGCGGGCCTGGCCCAGCTTCAGCGTGCTGTCGGGATTCTTGTTGACGAAAGTTTCTTCGACCGCGGCCGAGTCCGGCGCGTAGCGTTCGGCCACCTCGACGACCCCACGGAACACCTCATAGAGGCGCTCGGCCAGGGTGCCCGACGTCGCGGCGCGCACCGTGCCGTTGGCGATGTGGCGCAGATGGTCGCCTTCGAGAGAGATCACACCCCAGCCGGTCGCGCGCAATCCGGGATCAAGGCCGAGGAGGATCATGAAGCGACGCCGTCCTAGCCGTTCAGCTTCGCCATGACGTCGTCGCTCACCTCGAAGTTCGCCGAGACGCTTTGCACGTCGTCGTTGTCGTCAAGGGCCTCAATCAGCTTGAACAAGGTTCCGGCGCTGTCTTCGTCGACTTCGACGGTGTTGAGCGGCCGCCAGGTCAGTTCCGCGCCCTGCGGATCGCCGAGCTTCTCCTGAAGGGCCTCGCGCACCTCGTAGAACGAATCCTGGGCGCAGATGAACTCGTGGGCTTCGGTGTCGGACTCGACTTCATCGGCGCCGACCTCGATCGCCACCTCCAGCACGTCGTCGGCCGAAGCGACGTTGGCCGGATAGCGGATCGATCCCACACGATTGAACTGGAATGAGACCGAGTTGGTCTCGCCCAGGTTGCCGCCGTTCTTGGTGAAGGCGCTGCGCACTTCGCTGGCTGTGCGGTTTCGGTTGTCGGTGAGCGCCTCGACGATGACGGCGACGCCGCTCGGGCCGTAGCCCTCGTAGCGGATCTCCTCAAAGCTCTCGCCGTCGCTCTCGCCAGCGCCGCGCTTGATGGCGCGCTCCATGGTGTCCTTGGGCAGATTCGCCGCCTTGGCAGCCGCGATGGCGCTGCGCAGGCGCGGATTCGCGTCCGGATCGGGCTGGCCGGACTTGGCGGCGACCGTGAGCTCGCGGATCAGTTTGCCGAATACCTTGGCGCGCTTGGCGTCCTGCGCGCCCTTTCGGTACATGATGTTCTTGAATTGGGAATGACCGGCCATACGCGAAGAGCCAACCTACTGCTGGTGACGAAACACCGGGTTTATACCAGATATTGTGAGACAAAGAGCCAGCGCGTTCGCCCCTAGCGCTGGCGTATCGCCGTTTTATGGCGATATTGCGGCGGTCAGGGTTCCTCGCCGGGCCAGGCGGGCGAAAGCTTGCCGCCGTGGCGCAGTGGCGCCGCGCGAACGGCCAGCCCCGTCGCGTCGTCGGTCTCGACGTAGAGGCCGCACAGCGTGGCCTCGCCAAGGGCAGGCGTCATGCGAGCCTTGGCGACACGACCCAGGAAGCGGTCCTGAGGCACAGCCTTGTCCATGCCGATGACGGAATCGTAGTCGCCGCACATCCCCGCGTCGCTCTGGTAGGCGGTGCCGCCACCAAGGATCATCGTGTCGGCCGTCGGCACCTGCTGGTGCGAACCGACGACGACGCTGACGCGGCCGTCGAGGAAGTGGCCGAGCGCCATCTTCTCGCTCGTCGCTTCGGCGTGGAAATCGACCAGGATGAAATCGACCGATCGGCCAAGGCGGACCTCGGAGAGCACCTTGTCGACCGCGCGGAAGGGGCTGTCGTTGGGCTCCATGAACACCTGGCCCTGGATGTTGACGACCATCACCTTGCGTCCGGCGACGTCGTAGATCTCCGCCCCGCGGCCCGGCGCGTCGGGCGCGATGTTGAGCGGCCGCAGAAGCCTGCGGTCGGCGTCGATGTGGCCGATGATCTGTTGCTGGTCCCAGCTGTGATTGCCACCTGTGATCACGTCGACGCCGGCGTCGTAGAAGTCGCGGCAGATCTCGGCGGTGATGCCGTAGCCGCCGGCCGCGTTCTCGCCGTTGACGACGACGAGGTCCAGCGCCAAGCGCTTGCGCAGGTCGGCAAGCTGGGAGGTGATGGCATCGCGACCTGCACGGCCGACGACGTCGCCGAGAAAGAGAGACTTCATGTGATGCGCACCGCCGCCTCCTCGGTGACAAGCCAGTCCAGCGGCTGGTCCGTCGGCAATTCCTGAAGACGCGCCATCCGTTGCGCCGCGTAGGCGACGCCGACGGCGAGCACGGCGCCCTCGCGGCGAAGCGCCTCAAGCGTACGGTCGTAGAACCCGAGGCCCGAACCGAGCCGGTGTCCGCGATCGTCGAAGGCGAGCAACGGGACGACAACAATCGACGGCGTCACCTCGGGCTGCGACGCCGGCGGTTGGGGAATGTCGTAGGCACCGTCTATCAAACTTCCGTCCTTTCGCCATTCGCGAAATACGAGCGCCGCGCCCGGCGCGACGACACAGGGTAGAGCCACGACGACACCTGCATCGGACAGCGCGTGCAGGATCGGGCGGTCGTCGAGTTCCGACCCGACGGGCCAGTACCCCGACGCAAAGCGGTGATCCCGCCACGGCACCGCGTCGAGAAAGAGCGCGGCAAGCTGCGCGGCGGCACCGCCGTCGGCTGCGGCCGCCGCGCGGCGGCGGCGACGTGCGTCGCGCCGCAGCGCATCACGATCGTTCATGTCGAGATTGTCGGACGGGACCACCACAGCCGTTCGGGGATTCGCTCCTCTGTGGCCTGCCGAAGCAGGTGGGCGCCGCGATATCGGGACCACGGTCCCGGCAGAGACAGCTCCCAAGAGAAAACGGTATTGGCCCCAGGGATACGTGACCGAACCAACGGGGCAGAACCCGTCCGTAAGCAATAATTAGCCACTCTCCAGACGGGCGGCAATGTTCTCGATGCGGCTCGCGAGGGCGGCGAAGGTGACCTCGACGTCGCGCGCATCCTCGTCGCCGGCCGCCCTGGCCTCGCGCTTGAGGGATTCGACTGAATCCAGCGCCTCGGAGAGTTCGTCGGCAATCAGCAACGACGCCATCAGTATGAGGCGTGCATCGCCGACCTGTCCCATGGTCTTGGCGAGATCCGCCACCTTGCGGTCGATGTAGGCGGCAAGGTCGGTGAGGTGGGATTCCTGCCCGTCGTCACAGGCGACCTGATAGTTGCGCCCGTTGACGACGACGTCGACGACGGCCATCGAGGTCTAGGACTCCACAACCGACCGCAGCCGGTCGATGGTCGCGTCGAGCCGGTCCGTAACCTGATCGACGACTTTTTCAAGCGAGGCGTAGTCGTCCTGCAGGGTCTGCAATTGCTGGGTAACGTTCTGATGTTCGGTGCGCAGTGCGGTCAATTCGTTGGAGAGCTTGGCGCGTTCCTTCTCGACGTCGGCCGCCTTTGGCCCATCGGACATGCCGCCAATCGCCGATTCCAACCGGGCAACAGCCTGCTCCAACCGTGACTTCGCCGACTCGCCTTCGGACATCGTCGAACCTGCTTCCTGTGCAAAGAGCGCTTTCGTTCGCTTTTTCTAAAGCTTCCGGCCCGCTGTTGATAGTTCAGGATAGGCGGCGCCGCGCGCGGGCGTCAACTCGGCTGCGCGCCCGGACTTGGCGACGCGAATGAGGTCCGCGTTGCCGGTTGACGGCGGGGGGCGCGCCCTTCATCTTGCGCCCGCCTGCAACGCAGCCGGGCCGCTTCCGTGAACGAACCCACAGCCGCAACAATGTCGAACGCGCCCGGTGACGCTACCGTCCGCGACATGGCGAATGCCATCCGGGCATTGTCGATGGACGCCGTCCAGCGCGCCAACAGCGGTCACCCTGGCATGCCCATGGGCATGGCCGACGCGGCGACGGTGCTTTTCTCCGATTTCCTGAAGTTCGATCCCGACTGGCCTGACTGGCCGGACCGCGACCGTTTCGTCCTCTCGGCCGGGCACGGCTCGATGCTGCTCTACAGCCTGTTGCATCTGACCGGCTACGCCGAGATGACGATGGACGAGTTGAAGAACTTTCGTCAGCTGGGCAGCCGCACGCCGGGGCATCCCGAATACGGCGCTGCGCCGGGCATCGAAACGACGACCGGGCCGCTGGGCCAGGGTATCGCGACAGCGGTCGGCATGGCGTTGGCCGAGCGTATGCAGAATGCCCGCTACGGCGACGATGTGGTCGACCACCGCACCTGGGTCATCGCCGGCGACGGCTGCCTTATGGAGGGCATCAGCCACGAAGCGGCATCCATGGCCGGGCACTTCAAACTGGGCAAGCTGACCGTGCTGTTCGACGACAACAGCATTTCGATCGACGGCCCGACCGACCTTGCGGTGAACGATGACCAGATCGCACGGTTCGCCGCGCACGGTTGGCACACCGTTCACGCTGACGGCCACGACCCCGACTCGGTCCGGCAGGCAATCAAAGAGGCGCAAAACGACCCGCGGCCGTCCCTGGTTGCGTGCCGCACGGTGATCGGTTTCGGCGCGCCGAACAAGCAAGGCTCAGCTTCCACCCACGGCTCGCCGCTGGGCGACGATGAGATCGCCGCTGCACGCAAGACGCTGGGCTGGCCTTTCGCGCCATTCGAAGTTCCGGCGCCTGTTCTCCAAGCGTGGCGCGCAACGGGCGGTCGCGGGCGCGGCTTGTCGCGCGCCTGGCTACAGCGCCTGCGCGAACTGGACGACGCGACGCGTGCCGCATGGGACGCCGACCGCGATGGCGACACATCCGGGCTGCGCGCTTCGATCGCTGCGTACAAGAAGACACTGGTGGCCGACAAACCGGCCTGGGCGACGCGCAAGGCGTCCCAGGAGGCGCTGGAGGTGATCAACGCGGCGCTGACGACCACAGTCGGCGGATCCGCGGACCTCACCGGTTCGAACAACACCAAGACCAAGGACATGAAGATCGTGACACCGGACGACTTCTCCGGGCGTTACCTGCACTACGGCGTGCGCGAGCACGGCATGGCGGCCGCGATGAACGGCATCGCACTGCACGGCGGCTTCATTCCCTATGGCGGCACTTTCCTGGTCTTCACCGATTACCTGCGCCCTGCCCTGCGCCTTTCGGCACTGATGAAGCAGCGCGTGGTCTACGTGATGACGCATGATTCGATCGGCCTGGGCGAGGACGGCCCGACGCATCAGCCGGTCGAGCATCTGGCCAGCCTGCGCGCGATGCCCAACGTGCTTACGTTCCGTCCGGCGGACGCTGTCGAGACCGCCGAGTGCTGGGAGCTTGCGCTGGCCCACAGGGACGGGCCGTCGGTCCTCGCCCTGTCGCGCCAGGGCGTGCCGACCGTGCGTTTGACCGACAGCGACGAGAATCAGTGCGCGCGCGGCGCCTACGAACTCGCCGGCGCCAATGCGGGTGCTGCCGTCACGTTGTTCGCGACCGGCACCGAAGTCCAGATCGCGCTGGAGGCGCGTGACGCGCTGGAGAAGGCGGGACATCCGACCCGCGTGGTGTCGGTGCCGTCCTGGGAGCTCTTCGCGTTGCAATCCGACGAGTACAAAGAGGCCACGCTCGGCCGCGGCACGTTGCGCGTCGCCGTCGAAGCCGGCATGCCACTGGGCTGGGAGCGCTTCATCGGCGAGGACGGTCTGTTCGTCGGCATGGACGGATTCGGCGAATCCGCGCCCGCCGGTGATCTCTACAAGCATTTCGGAATTACGGCGGACGCCATCGCCGAGCGCGTCGCCGCACGTCTCAAGACAAAAGCCTAGGAGGGAACGTTTCGATGCCAACGCGGGTCGCCATCAACGGGTTCGGACGAATTGGACGCCTCGTCCTTCGCGCCATTCACGAGTCCAAGCGCAAGGATCTGAAGGTCGTCGCGATCAACGACCTCGGCTCGGTCGAGGCCAACGCCCACCTGCTGCGGCACGACTCGGTGCACGGACACTTCAACGGCACGGTGAAGACAACCAAGAACGGCATGGACATCGGCGGGGGCAAGATCGCCGTCTACGCCGAGCGCGATCCCGCGCAACTGCCGTGGGGCAAGCTGAACGTCGACCTGGTGCTCGAGTGCACCGGCATCTTCACGAAGCGCGAACAGGCCGAGGCCCACATC
>JAYOEZ010000069.1:0-15463 GCA_038116985.1 Alphaproteobacteria bacterium
TAGAGTTCCGGCTCCAGCTCATCGAAGGTGCCCTGGATGATGTCCTGGTTCTTCTTGCTGAACGAATCCCAGACACGCGCGCTGATGTAGAACTTGTCGAGGCCAAGCCCGAAGTCGTTCTGTGCGATGTACTTGCACACTTCGTAGAACTTCTGCGGGATCATCAGCGCGGCCAGCGTGGAGGCGCCGTCGACGATGCCCTGCTGCAGGGCGCCGTACAGCTCGTTGAAGGCGATGACCGTCGGCTCGGCTCCGAGATGGTTCAGGCCCTTGACCTGGCCCTCGATCTGCGAGGCACGAATCTTCATGCCCTTGAGGTCATCGAAACCATCGATCTTGTTGCGCAGGTAGAGGTTCCAGGGACCGGCGCGGCCGACGCCGAGGAAATGCACCTTGTAGCGTTCGAGCAGAACCTTGGTGGTCTGCTCCTTGAGGATGCCGTTGGCGACGCGGAACGCGTGCTCGCTGTCGCGGAAGAAGTAGGGCGAATAGAAGATGTCGAATTCGCGGGTGCCGGTATAGGCGGTGCCGGTGCCGTCGACGGTGCCGAGCGCGGCGCCTTCGAGCATTTCCTTTTCGCCGATACCAAGGTTGCCGGCAAAGACCTCAAAGACCACGTCGCCGTTGGTGCGCTCGGCGACGGCCTTGAACAAGTCGGTCGCGGCGCGAGCCGAGATCGAGGACGGCGCGGCGGCCGTACCGTACTTGAAGTCTGCTGCCAGCGCGACGCTGGGGACGCCCATCACGGTGCCAGCAGCGATCACACCGGCTCCGGTCTTGATCGCATCGCGGCGGGTAATCATGAAATCTGTCATTTAGTCCTCCCTTGGGTTGCCGATTTACGGCTGATTTCACCGACTATCTTACAGGAATTACCAAGTCTGCGAGAAATAGGGTGAGTTGCGGAACATAGGTGATCAGGGCCAGAACGGCCAAGAGCGCCACAAAATAGGGCACGGCGTAGCGGAAAATCTCGATCACGCCGACCTTGGCAATGGCCGACAGGACGAACAGGTTGAGCCCGATCGGCGGTGTGATCATGCCGATCATCAGATTCAGCACCATGACGACGCCCAGATGAACGTCGCTGACGCCCATGCCCCCGAACAGCGGGAACAGAATCGGTGCCAGGATGAGCATCACCGGCAGGATTTCCATGAACATGCCGAGGAACAGCATCAGGAGGTTGGCGATGAACAGGAGGACGTAGACATTGTCGGAGATGGCGAGCATCGCGCTGGTGAGGATCTCACCGAGCTTCTCGCGCACAGCGAGGAAGGCGAATATCTGCGACGTGGCGACGGTTAGCATGATCACCGACGACGACACTGCGGCAATGCCGGCGGCTTCGACGACGTCGCGCCAGCCCATATTGCGATAAACCACGACGCCAAGGATCAGCGTGAAGAAGACGGCGATGGCGGCGGCCTCGGTCGGCGTCGCGATGCCGCCGACGATGCTGCCGACGACGAAGGCGGGCGCCAAAAGCGGTAAGAAAGCGCCGATGAAGGAAACACGCTGGTCGTGGAGCGTCGCTTTCTTCTCGACCGGGTAGTTGTTGCGCCTGCTGATCCAATAGGTCAGCGCAAACATCGTGACGAACATGATGAAGCCCGGCACGACACCGCCCATGAACAGGCGGCCGACCGAAATCTCCATGATCGCGCCCAGCAGAACGAAGGAGATCGAGGGCGGAATGATGGGGCCTACAGTAGCTGCCGAGGCGATCACGGCGCTGGAGAAGGCCGTGGGAAAGCCACGTTCCTTCATGGCCGGCACCAGCACGGTTCCGGTTGCGGCGGCGTCGGCCAGTGCCGAACCCGAGATTCCCGACATGATGAAGTTGGCGACGACGCCGACATTCGCCAAGCCGCCGCGAATGTGGCCGACGAGCGCCGAGGCGAAGAAGACGATGCGGTGAGTGACTCCCGACGTGTTCATCAGTTCGCCGGCGAAGATGAACAGGGGGATGGCTACCAGAATGAAGCTGTCCAACCCCGCGATCATCATTTGCGGGAACAGAACCATCGGCGTGCCGAACGGTTCGAACTGCGACAGCACAAGGTAACCGAAAGCAGCAAGACCGATGGCCCAGCCGATCTCCATGCCAATCAGCGAAAAGACGAACAGGATGAGGAGCATGCTGACCAGTAACATCAGTCGCCTCCCGCTTCGTTTAGGCCGCCGGTTTCACCGGTGTAGTTGCCGGAGCGATACTGGTGATAGCTCACGATCATGAGCCGAATCTGGTAGAGAAGCATGAGTGCCGCGCCGATCGGCAGCGGGAACCAACTCACGGCGTTGGACCAACCCGTCGACAGCATCGTGCCCTTGAGATTGAGGTCGATCAGGGGCCAGACGTACCAGAGCAGCGACACCAGCATGATCAGCACGCACACATGCATGAACATGTCGAGGATGAAGCGCGGCTTGGGCCGCATCTTCTCGACGAAGAACGTGACGCGGATGTTCTGGCCGCGTCGGGTCGCCACCGCGATCCCGAGGTAGGTCATCCACAAGAAGAAGACGCGCGGCGCCTCCTCGGCCCATAGCGGCGCTGCATTGAACACGTAGCGAGCGATGACCGTGTACATGACGGCCGTCGCGATCGCCATCAGCAGCAGCGACGATAGGTAGTAGAGGACGCGGTCGAGCAGAATGTCTGCGCGTGCGAGCACCCCGTCCGGCTTTGGGCTGCCGGTCATTGCCTCTCCCTGTCAGGACCGTCTGAAGCGGCCGTTGAGGTCAAGCTATACACAGGCCCGATTGGTCAGGCAACGGAATGTACGGGCCTTTGACCGGTCGGCATCCGGATGCCCTATAATGGAAGCAACGCACGTCCCAACCGCCGGAGAAGAGCCATGATGGAGCGCCAAGGCCAGCACGCAATGCTGCCGGACAATACCCACGACGAATCCTCCCGACAGATGTTCGTTTCGGGGCTCAAGCTGCACCTGGCGAATCAGATTTCACCCAACCTGCGGAAGGTCTACGACGCCCGGGTGAAGCCGGAGATCCGTCGCGATTTGGGTCACGATCCGCGGAACCGCCACGAGGTCCGCCGCGCGATGTCGCATGACGCCGCCTACCAGGCCTGGAGTTCGCTGCAGCGCACCAGCCAGGAGATGAAGCAGGATACCCAAAGCGAAATCGCTGTGCGTCAGCTCGACGACCTCGTGAAGCGCGCCAAGACCGCGCACAGGAACGCCAAGAAGGGCTCCCTGCGCACCAACCCCGACATCCATATCCCGCGCTACATGTCGGAGATCCACATTCATTGCATTCCAGGCGGCTACCACAACGAGCTGGTCGACGACGACGTCCTGCCGGGCGCCGTCTACGATCCCGGCGTGTTCCTCTACTCGATGGGCCGCATGGGCGCCTACAACGAGGACATGGGCGCCACGGTGCTGTCGTGGTTGAGGCAGAACCGGCCGAATTTCAAACCGTCGCGGATCCTCGACATGGGCTGCTCCGTGGGCCACAGCACCATTCCGTATGTCGATGCGTTTCCCCAGGCGGAGGTCCATGCGCTCGACCTCGCCGGCCCCTTCGTGCGTTACGGGCACGCCCGTGCCGAATCGATGGGTAAAGCCGTGCACTTCTCGCAGCAGAACGCGGAAGTAACGGATTACCCCGATGCGCACTTCGACCTGGTCGTCTCGCACATCCTCATGCACGAGACATCGCACAAGGCGCTCGACAACATTTTCGGCGAGTGTCACCGCCTGCTGAAACCGGGCGGGATGATGATCCATGTCGAGACTCCTGTTTTCGAAGGCATGGACCCGTACGACCAGTTCATCCTCGACTGGGACACGTACAACAACAACGAGCCTTTCTGGGGCCCGCTGAAGGATCTCGATCTGGCCGGTCTTGCGTCCAAGCACGGCTTCGACCGCAAGAAGTGCTTTGCCAAGGTTCAGCCTAGCGCCATCGGCGAGGAATACGCCAAGGGGCGCACCAGCCTGTTCCAGGCCGGCGACTTTGGCGGTGCCGGCGCCTGGTTTCTCTTCGGCGCTGAAAAATAGATCAGCCTTCCCGACGCGTCAGGCGCCGGCAGCCAGCCGGCGTCCGCCCTTGACGGGACCTCCGGCGGCGGCGAGAGTCCGTGAACCATAATGAACGGACATTGGGGAGGCTGCATCATGAAAACGCCATTGCGTGCAGTTGCAGCGCTTGGTCTCGCGCTCGGTCTGGTTGCTCCCGCGTATTCCGCCGATCTGTTGGTGCTGACAGACGATGTTCCTGCGGGTCTGGACTTCGACGGCCCCACGTCTTCGACCATTCAGTCGTATACAGGGATCGTCAATCTGCTCGAGCCTCTCGTGTATTTCGCCGATGGCGAAACCAACAGCGAGGGCGTTCAACTCCTCGATTTCTTCAACTTCACCGGCCGGCTGGCGGAGTCCTGGACCTTCGATGCGGGGTCCCTGACATGGACTCTGAAGCTGCGCGAAGGCGTAAAGGGATGCGACGGGCGGACCTTCACAGCCGACGACGTTCTCTACACCTACGCGCGCGCCAAGACCGTCTCCGGCGCGGCGCCGATCGGCTGGTTCCTGGCCAGCGTGTCGTCGATTGACGGATTTACGCCTGCTGTGTTCGGCGGCGGCGATGCGCAGAAGCTTGGCGACGAAGTACGCAAGATCGACGATCACACGGTCGCGATCCGTCAAGCCGCGCCGAACCAACTCTTCCTTACGGTGCTTGCGGTCTTCGCCTCCTACATTCTCGACAAGGAAACCATGGAGGAGCACGCGACCGACGACGATCCGTGGAGCCACAACTACAACAACAATGTGGACGCCCCGGGCTTCGGGCCGTGGTGCCTGACCGAATGGCGCAAGGGCGAGGAGTTCCGCGCGCGCGCCAACGGCGACTACTACCGGGGCAAGGCGGCCTTCGACAACGTCGTCCTGCGCAAAGTGCCGCAGAGCGCCAATCGCGTGGTGGTTCTGCGTACCGGAGGGGCGCAAATCGCAGAACGACTGACGCCGAAGGAATACGAAAGCCTGAAAGGCGCAAACGGGGTCAAGGTCGTCGGCACGTTCGGCAACGAGAACCTGTTCCTGCACCTGAACTACAAAGTACCGCCGCTTGACGATGTGCGGGTGCGCCGCGCGATCGCGCACGCGATTCCCTATGATCGCGTGATCCAGACCGGTTACTTCGGCAACGCCAAGAAGTGGACCGGCGTTATCCCGTCGAGCTATCCGGGGTTCCACGCGTCATCGACGCAATTCGCCTACAACCCCGACAAGGCGCGGGCTCTCCTCGCTGAGGCCGGCTTCCCGAACGGCAATGGTCTCGATCAGTATGCCGATTCCTTCAAACTGACCTATCAAACCGAGCGTGAGGCCGTTCTCGGTCCCGTTGCCACGGTGATGCAGTCGGCGCTCAAGGAGGTTGGTATTCCGGTCCTGCTCGACCCCATTCCGGCAGCACAGTATGGCGACCGCGAACTGGTCAAAAAGGACCTGCCGATCGGTCTTACTGATCACGTCAAGCCGATCGGCATCGACGCCGGCTATGGCGTGCAGCTCTCGTACGTTTCGGCGGAGAAGGGCGGCATCCTCAACTCGATGAACTACGCCAGCGACTTCGTCGATTCGAAGTTCTTCGAGATGCTGGTCGAGGGCGACGCCGATCGCCGCAATGCGTTGCTGGCGGAAATCCAGGATCGCCTGATGGAGGACGTCGCCGTCGCGCCTATCGTGGAGAACAAGATTCACTGGGCCTTCAGCGACAAGATCAAGGGCGTCGTCTGGCACCCCGACAACGCGTTGCATTGGTACGACTACGCGCCGGCCAACTAGCCGGCAAAGAACGGGCCCGGAAGCACAAGGGCCCCAGAACCTCAGGGAGGAAGCTAAAGAATGAAACGGATCACGACTTTGATGGCCTCGGCGGCCTTGTCGGTCGGCCTCGCGGCCAGCCCGGCGCTTTCGGCCGACCTTCTGGTCCTAGCGGAAGATGTTCCCGCCGGGCTCGACTACGACGGCGCTTCGATCGCCATTCCGGCGACCCAGACCGGTGTCGATAACCTTCTCGAGCCGCTCATCTACTACAAGGAGATGGGCACCAACGATGAGGGCGTGATCGTTCACGACTTCACGCAGTTCGAGGGCCGCCTAGCGGAATCGTGGAGCTACGACGAGGCGACGCTGACTTGGACCTTCAATCTGCGGCGCGGCGTCAAGGGTTGCAACGGTACGACCTTCGATGCCGACGACGTGCTCTACACGTTCGCACGGGCCAAATCGACGTCGGGCGCGGCGCCGATCGGATGGTTCCTGTCGAACGTCGGCTCGATCGACAACTTCACGACCGACGTGTTCGGCGATTCGCCCGAAGCCAAGGAAGCGAAGAAACTGGGCGATGAGGTCCAGAAGGTCGACCAATACACCGTCAAGATTCGCCAGTCTGCGCCGAACGCCTTGTTCCAGCACGTGCTGACGATCTTCGGCACGTACATCTACGACAAGGAGACCATGGAGGCGAACGCCACCGAGGACGATCCGTGGAGCCACAAGTACAACGACAACGTCAATGCGCCAGGCTTCGGCGCGTGGTGCCTCGATCGCTGGGAGAAAGACAAGGAATTCGCCGTCAGCGCGAACCCGGACTACTACCGTGGTAAGCCCTACTTCGATCGTGTCGTGCTGCGGAAGGTGCCGCAGAGCGCCAACCGCGTCGTGATCCTGCGTTCGGGCCAGGCCGGTCTAATCGAACGCGTGACGCCGAAGGAGTTCAACAGCTTGCGCGGCGTGCGCGGCGTCAAGGTGGCGGGCGTGCTCGGCAACGAGAACCTGTTCGTGCACATGAACTTCAAGACGCCGCCGTTCGACAACCCGAAGGTCCGTCAGGCGATCGCTTATGCAATTCCCTACGACGCGATCGTCCGGGACGCCTACTTCGGCAACGCCAAGAAGTGGGTGGGCCAGATTCCGACCTCGTACACCGACTACCACGAGCCCTCGACGACCTACTCTGAAGACATCGAGAAGGCCAAGGCCCTGCTGGCCGAAGCCGGGTACCCGAACGGCGAGGGTCTCGACGAGTTCGAAGGCGCCTTCAACATGGCCTATGTGGCCGAGAAGGAGTCGACCCTCGGACCGGTGGCCAACCTGATCAAGACCAACCTGGCCAAGATCGGCATCGACGTGCAGCTCGACCCGCTGCCGCAGACCACGTACGGCGACCGCCAGCTGGTCAAGAAGGATCTGCCCTTCGCAATCAACGATCAGGAGAAGCCGATTGCGCCGGATGCGGCCTACGGCCTGCTGCTGTTCTTTGTCTCGGCGGAGAAGGGCGGCCTCAACACCATGGTCAACTACTCGAACCCGAAGGTCGACGAGCTCTTCGCGAGCGCACTGATCGAGGGCGACGCGGCGAAGCGCACGGCGCAACTGGCAGAGGCGCAGGAAATCCTCGCCAAGGAGGTTGCGTGGCTCCCCGTGGTCGAGTGGAAGACCCAGTGGGCCTTCAACGACAAGATCAAGGGCATCAAGTGGCATGCCGACAACTCCATCAGGTGGTTTGACCTGAGCATGTAAGCGATGGTGCCGGTCCTCTCCTTGGGGGCCGGCACTGAGCCTTTATTGTGCCCCGCCTCGGCGGGGCATATTTTTGTCGCAGAAGAACAGGATCAGGGAGGCGGGCATGGCCGGCAGACTGAGAGGAAAGAAGGCGCTGATCACTGGCGCATCGAGCGGGATCGGCGCCGGCGTTGCGGTCGCCTTTGCCAAGGAAGGCGCTGACGTCGTCATCAATTATCCGAACAAGTCGCAGGAGGCGAACGCCAAGAAAGTCGCCGCCGAGGTCCGCAAGGCGAAGCGAAAGGCGTATCTGGTGCAGGCCGACGTTTCCAAGGAAGCGCCGGTCAAGCGCATGGTGAAGGACGCACTCAAGCACCTGGGCCGCATCGACATACTCGTCAACAACGCCGGCATCGCCTCCGGCGCACCGGTGGAAGACATGCCGATCGCCATGTGGGACGAGATGATCGGCACAAACCTGCGCAGCGTGTTTCTCGTCACGCACTTCGTCCTGCCGCACATGTACAAGCAGGGCTCCGGCAAGATCGTGAACAACGCTTCGCAGCTGGCCTATCTGGGTTCCGCGGGTCTGAGCCACTATTGCGCCGCAAAAGCCGGCATCATCTCGTTCACCCGCTCGCTGTCGCGCGAAATTGGAGAGCGCAACATCAACGCCAATTGCGTCGCGCCGGGCGCCACCTACACGCCGATTCTCGATTCGGTCGATGAGGACCACCTCAAGGCGATCAAGGCGATGATCCCCAAGGGCGACCTCGGTCGCGTCGACCAGATCGTTCCCGCCTTCGTCTACCTGGCGTCGGAGGAAGCGAGCCACATGGTGGGGCAGACGATCAGTCCCAACGGTGGCGACATGATGCTCTAACCCGTGGCCAAGCGTCTCAAAGACAGGGTCGCGCTGATTACCGGTTCGTCGAGTGGCATCGGCGCCGGCGTCGCCAAGGCCTATGCCAAGGAAGGAGCCGACGTCGTCCTGAACTACCCGAACAAGGCCGGCGAACGCGACATCTGGGAGGTCAAGAAGGCGGTCGAGAAGGCCGGCCGGCGGGCGATCGTGGTGAAGGCTGACGTTTCCGACGAAGCGCAGGTCAAACGGATGGTGCGCGAGTCCATCAAGGCCTTCGGCCGGATCGACATCCTCGTCAACAATGCCGGCCATGCGGACCGCGGCGCGCTGGCAGAAGACATGACGGCCGAGCAGTTCGATCGAATGATCGCGGTGCACCTCAGGGGGCCGTTCCTGTGCACGAAATACGTTCTGCCGTACATGTATGAGCAGGACTACGGCAAGATCATCAACGTCTCGACACAATTCGCCTTCGGCGGTACGCCGCTTTTCACGCACTACAACGCGGCCAAGGCCGGCGTGATAGCAATGACGCACACGCTGGCGCTCGAGGTCGGTGAGCGCAACATCAACGTCAATTGCGTGGCAATGGGCGCAACCTGGACGCCCATCGTCGAGCAGGTGCCGCCCGAGAAGCCGAAGATGGTGCTCGCCAAGCAGACCAAGCATCGGTTCGGCGACGTCGACAAGGACATCGTGCCGACGTTCGTTTTTCTGGCCAGCGAGGAGTCGCGTTTCTACGTCGGCCAAACGCTCGGCCCGAACGGCGGCGACGTTTTCAGCTAGGAGGAAACAATGGCAAAACCCATCGCACTCGTCACTGGCGCAGGCATCGGCATCGGCGCCGCCTGTTCCGTCGCGCTCGGCAAGGAGGGCTACCGCGTCATCGTCACCGACGTGCTGGAGAAGGAAGGCCGCGCGATCGCGCGCAAGATCAACCGCGGCGGTGATGCGGAGTTCCACTACATGGACGTCAGCGACACCGACAACGTCAACGACGTGGTCGCGGCCGTCGAGAAGGCCTACCGCAAGCCGCTCGACGTGGTCATCAACAACGCCGGCATCGCCAAGACCATGCCGTTGCGTACCCTCAAGGACGAAGAGTGGGACTGGATTCACGAGGTTGATCTCAAGGGCATGATGCGTGTCGCGCGCGCCGCCGCGCCGAAGATGCGCAAAGCCAAGAAGGGGAACTTCGTTTGCCTGTCGTCGATCGCGGGCTACGCGGTGGGCTGGGACAAGCACATCCCGTATTCTGCCGCAAAGGGCGGCATCGCCGGGTTCGTGAAGGGACTCGCCATCGAACTCGCCGCGGACAAGATTCGTGTCAACGGCATCGCCCCGGGCTTGATCTGGACGGCGCAGGCGCTCGACCCCAAGCATTCGCTCGGACCGAAGGGCCTGCGGGCTGCCGCGTCCGGCGTACCGTTGAAACGCATCGGCCAGCCGGAGGATATCGCCGACGCCGTCTGCTTCCTGGTCTCGGAGAAGGCGAGTTACATCACCGGGCAGGTCATCACGGTCGACGGAGGGCTGACCGTCGCGCTCTGACCTGCAGACGCGATGCGCCTCTACGGCGAACTCGTCGACTGGTACTCGCTGGTTTCGCGGCCTAAGGAGTACGCAGAAGAGGCGGCGCATGTTCTTGCTCTGCTTGCAGCGGGCGCCGAAGGACCGGTCGAAACGCTTCTGGAACTGGGCGCTGGGGCCGGGCACTTAGCGTCGCACCTGACGGCGACGCTTTCGTGCACGCTCAGCGACCTGTCGCCGGACATGTTGGCGCTCAGCCGCCAACTCAATTCGGATTGCGAGCACGTCGCCGGCGACATGCGCAGCCTGCGCCTTGACCGGCTATTCGATGCCGTACTGATCCATGATGCTGTCGGCTATATGACGACCGAGGCCGACCCGGCAGCGGCCATCGGCACCGCGGCGGCTCACCTTCGCGGGGGCGGCGTCGCCATCTTCATCCCTGACGACATCCGCGACGACTACGCGCCGCATGAAGAGGAAGGCGGCTTCGGCGCCGACGGCCGTTCATTGCGTTATGTGGAGCGCTCTCACGTGGCGACGCCCGGAAGCGACGCCGTGGCGGTCGACTTCGAACTGACTCTGCGCGATGGAGAGGCCGTCAGGGTCGAGCACGACCGGCACTTCTTCGGATTGTTCGACCGGGCGACCTGGCACCGTCTGATGCAAGCGGCCGGTTTCGAGATCCTCGCTCTCAACGTGTTCGACCCATTTGCCGGCGAACACGCCGTCTTCGTCGGCCGCAAGACCTAGTCGTTGGCTCCGGCCACGAATCGGCGCAGCGTTTCGATATCGAGCGTTAGTTTTTCGCCGATCCACAGCGGGTTCACGTCGTGATCTGCGACCGCGTCACCTGTGTTGGGATGAACGAGGATGTCGAGGCCACTGCGGTTCAGCATGAGCCACGGTACGATCTCGGGGAACGCGTCAGGTTCGAAGGCAACCTGATACATCGGTTTGGGGTGCGGCCCGACGGGCTTGTCGTGCCAGCGTCCCAGTTCGCAGCGGAAGCGCGCCTCAATGGCCAGACGCACGGCGCGTGCTGCGTTTCGCGTGTCAGGGTCGTAGTAGATATGCGCGTGATAGCCGGTGATCTCGGCCGCGTCGCGGGACGGCATGGCGGGCTCCTAGTCGAGGACGTTGCCCGCCGAGACGTTGGCCACCGTACCGGTCATGGTCGCAGCGTAGGACGAGCAGAGGTGCACGATCATGCCCGCGCACTCCTCCGCGGTCGAGTAACGTCCCAGTAATGTCGCGGCCCTAGCGGCCGCGTGTTGTTCCTCCGTCAGCCGGTCGAGCATCGGCGTGTCCGTCGGTCCCGGCGAGACGCAGTTCACGCGGATACCGTCGGGCGCCCACTCCTTCGCCAGGTAGCGGGTCATGTTGATGACCCCGGCCTTGGCCATGGCGTAGGGCAATCCGGATACCGCCGAACCGCCGTGCATGCCGTTGGTCGAGGACAGCAGCACGAGATTGCCTTTGCTTTCTTTGAGCGCAGGGTAGGTCTCGCGTGCGATCAGGAAGGCCGAAGTCAGATTGACGTCGAGCAGCCGGTGCCATTCGGCGAGGCTCGTCTCGTCCAGGCGGCCCTTACCGACCGCGCCCGCGCAATGCGCAACGTGGTCGATTCGTCCGAAACGCTCGAGCGCAACGGCAATGCCGCGGCGCGCCTGGTTCTCGTCGGCGAAGTCCGCTTCGATGCAGAGAACCCCATCGTCGCGGTAGCGTTCTTCGAGTCTGCGGTGATCGCGGCCGGTGGCGACGACGGCGGCGCCGCAGGCTCGAAAGAGCTCCACGGTGGCGCCGCCGATCCCGCCGGTCGCGCCGGAAACCAGCGCGACCTTTCCGTCGCCCTGATACCAGGGCAAGAGCCTGCTACTCCGCTGCCTGCTGGCGCGCGCCGACCGTAGCGTCGAACACGCCGTCCAGCATGCGGTAGCGCATCCGCGCCGAGGCGCTGACGGTCGCGATCGCCTGTTCTTGCAGTGCGCGAGTGGTGGCGTAGCGCGTGCAGATCGTCAGGCCATGCTCTTCGTGGCCCTCGTCGGCTTCGACGTGGACGTGGAAGAACTTCAGGTCCTCATCGGAGAAGCCCATCTTGCGCCCGGCTTCGATGTAGTGCGGGTAGATCGTCGGCGTCTGGCCCTCAAGAGCCACCATAATGCCGGCCGCGGCATCGGACAGCGGACGAATCATGGCCAGCTCGTAGGTCCACGAGCGCATCGCCATGGTCGACGGCAGGATGTCGCCGCGCTTGTAGGCGCCTTGTACGAAATCGCGCTTGTAGCCGCAGGACTCCGCGAACTGCAGCATCAAGTCCGGATGACGCTCGGGGAATTCCTCGCCGTTGAGGTTCTCAAGCATGTGAAGGCGCGCGTCCAGATCGGGCAGGCGCATGAACAGTGCAGCGAACATCTGCGGCACTTCCTCGATATAGTAGTACTGCTGCATCGCCCAGAAGCCGAGGTCCTCCTTCGAAAGCTCGCCGGCCTTCCATGCATTGCTGAAAGGGTGGCCACCCGAATGGGAGGGGCTGCGTGCGTCCTGAAGCTTCTTCCAGAACTCTTCCTTGGGCATCAACTGATCGGTCATGGTGTCTCCCCGCTGGGGCGCGGTGCGCGCCGGATGAAAAGCAGTGGCCAAATTGACATGTCAGCACCTTTCCATCCATTATCGAAAATTCAATTATCATTTACTCTTGGTTAAGTCTTGGAACTTCGCCAGCTGCGCCAGTTTCTCGCCGCCGTGGAACACGGCAACCTCGGGCGGGCGGCGGAATCGCTCAATATCACGACGCCTGCGTTGTCCAAGAGCCTGGCCAATCTCGAAGCTGAACTGGGCGCGCGCCTCGTCGATCGCGGTCCTCGTGGGGTGACGCCGACCGTCTTCGGTGAGTCTCTCGCGCGCCACGCCAAGGCGATCGCCGCAGAAGAGCGGCACGCACGCAACGAGATCGCCCTGCTTCAGGGAGCCGGCCAGGGCCGGATCGCCGTAGGCGGCACCGCCAGCGCGGGGAGCGCACTCCTCGTGCGGGCGCTGGCAGCACTGGTTCGCGAACGGCCCGGCGTTCAGGTCGAGGTCGTCGGCGGCCGTCACGAAACGCTGATTGCGGGCCTGCGCGACGGCGGGCTCGACCTCGTGGTCACCGGCTTCGGTGCGGGCGCACCGGAACCGGACCTGGAAGAACGGGTGCTGGCCGAGGACTCCTATGCGCTCGCTGTCGCCACGGGGCATCCGCTCGCGCGTCGCCGGCGGGTCAAGCTAGCTGAAGTGTCGCCCTTTCCCTGGGTTGTGGCGTCGAACATCGGCGACGTTGTGCCTGGATGGGCGCGCGCCTTCACCGACGAGGGTCTGACGCCGCCGCAGCCTGCGCTCGCCTCGGACTCCTATCTTTTTATCAAGTCGGTCCTGGCGGAGGGCGACTTCGTTGCCGTTCTGCCGCGCGACGTGATTCGGCCCGAGGAAGATGCACGCGCGCTCGCCGTTCTGAACGTCGAAGGCGTCGGATGGACGCGACGCGTGCGCGCCGTGACGCGCGTTCGTGGGACGCGGCCTCCGGCGGTGGGATTTCTTCTCGAGACGCTGGAACAACTCTCGGCCTAGCCGAAACCTGCGACCTCGCGCAGGAAAAGGCTGCGGAACAGAAAACCCGTGATCAACGCTGGCGCCGCGGCGCCCGCAATGACGAGGACGCTGCCCAGCATCTCGTTGGCCGCACGGGCGTGGCCGAGTGTCGGTGCGATAGCGAGCCGCTGCCAACCCACCGCCATGAGCACGCCGCCGAGCAGCGGCAGGACGAGCCATAGTGCGGCCGGCGTGACCATCTCGCTGAAGAGTGCCAGGACGAGACTGTTGAGCAGGACAAGGGCGCTTGCCAGAAACGCCGCACCGGGCAGCCAAAGCCAGAGGAGGTGCCAGGCGGCCGGCAGACGCGGCGGTCGACGGTGTGCCAACCGGTCGAAGGCGAGCCCGAGAACAATCCCGGCGGCGATGCCGATGACGTCGAGCCAGGCGCGCGCCGTGTCCTCGATGCCGAGCGCGATCAGGCCCAGGAGGCTGAGCGATGCGGCGCCCAGTCCGGCCGCCAACGCCCGGTGCCGCGCCGCCGGCAAGGCGAGCGCCGTGAGACAGACCCAGGCCGTGAGGCCGATCTGGCCGATGGTCCAGTAGGGAAACAACTCGGCCCAGATTCCGTTCTCGAACGCCGTCGTTCCGAGGTTCTTCGAATAGGGTGCCGCGCCGAGCCAGAACGCCAGAAAGCCAGCGGTGTAGTAGACGATGCCGACAAAGGCGGCCGCGATATAGATGCGCACGGCGCGTCTGGCCTATTTGTTCTCGGTCGTCTTCGCCGCCTGCAGCATGGCGTGCACCATCTCGGGCTTGGGCGTCAACGGCGCCGGGAAGGCCGCCTTGCTGTGGCTGAGGTCGAGTCCGAGCATGGTCTCGACCAGCTTGTAGGTCAGCGGCCCCGGGTTGATCACCGGGATAGGCAGTTCCTTGGCAAGGTATTGCGCCGCCTGATGCATGGTCGTCGAGCCCAGGCAAATCACCTCGGCGCCTTTATCCATCATCCGCTCGCATGCCGCCTTCATTTTGGGGAAGACCCGGTCTTCCTTGCCGTCCAAAAGGCTGGCGAAGTCTGGCGGCTCGTCGAAGTGATCCACGGCGGCGCATTGCTCGCTCAACCCGTATTCGGCGGTCGCCTTCTTGTAGCGGGTCAGCGCCTTGTCCCACTGCGCCAGCACGCCGAACTTGTTGCCCAGCATCAGCGCGAACAGCATGGAGGCGCGGCCCGGCGAAACAACCGGGATGTCGAGCATCGAGCGCAGAGGCGCCATCCCCGAATCGCTCATCGTGTCGATGACCACCGCGTCATAGCCGTCGGCCTGCGCGCTCATGCCGGCCTCCCAGATCGCCATTTCCATCAGCGCCCAGTCGTGTGCGCTCATGAAGCTCGTGGGGCCGGCGGTGACCGGGCGGAAGTCGAACTCGATGTCGGGGCCGAGCTTGACTGCCTTGGTCTGTGCCTTCCGGTTGGCGACTCCCGCTTCGTCGAGCGCGAAGGGGACGATGACGAGTGCTTTCTTCATGGGGTTCTCCTAGTCCAGCTTCTCGACGGGCTTGTCGGCCTGTTCGGCGGCGGCCGCGTCCATCATGGCGTGCACCATGCCGCGTTTGTCGACCTTGGGCGCGGGATAGGCCGTCCGGCTCTGCGCCAGCTTCAGGGCGATCGCCGCTTCGGCCATCTTGTAGGAATGCGGCCCCGGGTTGATCACCGGGACAGGCAGGTTCTCGGCGAGGAACTCGGCCGACTGGTGCATCGTGGTCGAGCCGAGGCAGATGACATCGGCGCCGTCTTCCTCGATGCAGCGCATTGCCGCCTCTTTCAGCATCGGGAAGATCTTGTCCTCCTTGCCGCCGAGCAGGTTGCGATTGTCGGGCGTGACGTTGATCGCGCGCATCGACGCGCATTTGTGCGACAGGCCCATCTCCTTGTGCACCTTGGTGTAGAGCCCGAACCACTCTT
>JAYOEZ010000070.1:0-10232 GCA_038116985.1 Alphaproteobacteria bacterium
GCCGCGGCGGCCCTCTAACTATCTGGCTATGCAGGAAAAAGCTGGTCGGAGTGAGTGGATTCGAACCACCGGCCCCTACGTCCCGAACGTAGTGCTCTACCAGGCTGAGCTACACTCCGACGAGGCCCGCTTATAGCCTCGTGCGATATGGGTCGCAAGCCGCAGGCGACAAGCAGTCCCTCCAGTCTGGGCCAGAAGCATTCCGGCGATTGTCTGTCACTGACAAAAAACAGAGGGGGGCGGAGCCCCTAGTGACTGCGCTCTATACAGAAGTCGACCAGGTCCAGGAGCGTTGTCTTGGCCTCGCGCGACGGGAAGATTCCCAGCGCGTCCTTGGCTTTGGCGCCATAATGGCGTGCGCGGTCGACCGTGTCATGAATTGAGCCGTGCTTCTCCATCAGGCTAATCGCGTGCCCGATGTCGCTGTCCGATTGATCCCCACCTTCTAGCGTCCGATGCCAAAATGCTCGTTCGTCGTCGTTGCCACGACGATAGGCAAGAATGACCGGAAGAGTGATCTTTCCCTCTCGGAAATCGTCGCCGACGGTCTTGCCTAGTGTGACCGAGCGCGACGCGTAGTCGAGCGCGTCGTCAACGAGCTGAAATGCAATTCCCAGGTTTCTGCCGTAGCTTTCCAACGCTTCCTCTTCGGCGCTCGGGCGATCCGCAACAACAGCGCCAATGCGACATGCTGCCGCGAAGAGCGCGGCCGTCTTTGCGGATATCACGTCGAGATAGGTGTCTTCGCTGGTCGCCGTGTCGTTGGTTGTCAACAGCTGATGTACTTCGCCCTCGGCGATTACGGCGGACGCACTCGAAAGGATGTCCAGAACACGCAATGAACCGTCGGCGACCATCACCTGGAACGCCCGGCTGAAAAGAAAGTCGCCGACCAGAACGCTCGCCTCATTTCCCCACAGCGCGTTGGCCGTCTCGACGCCTCTCCGCAGCGCGCTGTCATCGACGACGTCATCGTGCAGCAGGGTTGCCGTGTGAATAAACTCCACGCAGGCGGCCAGCTTGACGTGGCGCTCGCCGCGATAGTCGCACAGACGAGCCGCAGCTAACGTGAGCATCGGGCGAACCCGTTTGCCGCCCGACGCAATAATGTGTCCGGCCAATTGCGGGATAAGCGTCACGCGACTCTGCATGTGCTGTAGAATCACTTGATTCACGCGATCGAGATCTGCCACGACCAAGGATTTGAGCCGCTCCAAGGCAGCACCGGTGCGCGCTCGCTCCTCATCGAGTTTGACGACATTCGTCATGTCGGCCCCTATCTTGACGCCTCGCAAGGCACGGGCGAGCATATTGGCCGTGCTGCGGAGCGGTCAAGCAGGGAGCCCGACACGCTCGTGCTTGAAGTCTTTAGAACAAACGATCCGGTCATGATCTCGTGGCTCGTTGCATTGCTTCGCGGCGAGGGTATTGAGCCCTTTGTGCTGGACGCCCATACCTCCGTGCTCGAGGGCAGTATCGGAGCCATCCCCCGACGCCTGATGGTCGCTCAGGAGCAAGGCGCTCGCGCAACGGACGTACTGCGCGCGGCGGGCGTTGAGTTCGATCCAAAAAACAACTGACCGGCGAACCGGGGATTGGCTTGTGCGGCGTTCACAGTTGCCGCCGATCTCCCCACTACCTATTGTCCGGTCATGCGAATCCCTTTGTTGGGGCGGCGACCGCCGATCATTCCCGTCATTCGCCTTGCCGGGGTCATAGCCGGGGGAGGGCGATCGCGCGGCGGCATCAACCTCGCCGCGCTTGCTGCGCCGATCGACAGGGCTTTCCGAGTTCGCGGAGCGAAGGCAATAGCGCTCGACATCAATTCACCGGGTGGATCGCCGGTGCAGTCGGCGCTCGTTTATCGCCGTATCCGAAGTCTGGCGACCGAGAAGGAGTTGCCCGTTCTAGCTTTTGCACAGGATGTTGCCGCTTCGGGGGGCTACTGGCTAGCCTGTGCGGGAGACGAGATCTATGCCGATGAAAACTCCATTGTGGGAAGCATAGGTGTCATATCCAGTAGCTTTGGCCTTCAGGATCTCATCGCACGGATCGGGGTAGAACGCCGGGTTCATACGTCCGGCAATCGGAAATCATTTCTTGACCCCTTCCAGCCAGAAAAATCCGATGACGTGGAGAGGCTGAAGGCTCTGCAGTCTGAGATGCATGAGTCCTTTCGTGCGCTCGTGCGAGAGCGCAGGGGCGGCAAGCTTAAGGGCGACGATGCTGTGCTGTTTTCGGGCGAATTTTGGACCGGCCGCCGTGCACGCGAGCTTGGGCTGATCGACGGTCTCGGTGATCTGCGGGCCATCCTCAGAGATCGCTATGGAAAGAACGTTCGCTTCAAGGTGTTCGGCGCGGAATCAGGCTGGCTGCGGAGGCGGCTCGGCTTGGCGGGCCAAGAACGACGAGGCGTGGCAGGCGAGGCCCTTGATGGTCTGGTTGATGCGTTGGAGGAACGTGCCAACTGGGCGCGGTACGGTCTCTGATGTTTGGATTTAGCCTTCCCAAGTTGCTTTTCACGGTTCTCGTCATCGGGGCTGTTTGGTACGGGTATAAGCTTCTGGGCCGCCGGGATGGAGACACTGGGGCCGGTGATACGGTCAAGTGCCTCGTTTGCGGGGTATACGTGCCCGTCGAAGGCGCAGACAACTGCGGAAAAAAGGGCTGTCCCTATAGCTCGTAGATGCCCTGTCACGGGTTGACCCGGACTTGGCCCACCGCTACTTTGCCCGCGCTTTTCACCCTCCGGAACCTACATTTTTCGCAATGGTGGACGGGCCCTTGCCCTCCTTTCAGGACCTCATCCTATCGTTGCAGGGATACTGGGCCCGGCAGGGGTGCGTTATCGTCCAGCCGTACGATCTCGAGATGGGAGCCGGGACATTTCATCCGGCGACCACGCTCCGCGCCCTCGGTCCTGAGCCTTGGCGTGCCGCTTACGTTCAGCCGTCGCGGCGCCCCACGGACGGACGATACGGCGAGAATCCAAACCGGCTGCAGCACTACTATCAGTTTCAGGTGATTCTGAAGCCATCTCCCGCGGACATTCAACAGCTCTACCTGGACAGCCTTGAGACCATCGGCATCGACTTCTCGACTCACGATGTCCGTTTCGTCGAGGACGACTGGGAAAGCCCTACCCTTGGCGCGTGGGGCCTCGGCTGGGAGGTCTGGTGCGACGGCATGGAGGTCAGCCAGTTCACGTATTTTCAGCAGGTCGGCGGAATCGACTGCAGCCCGGTGTCGGGAGAACTGACGTACGGTCTGGAGCGGCTTGCGATGTACGTCCAAGGTGTTGAAAACGTCTACGACCTCGACTGGAACGGGGCCGGGGTCACGTACGGTGACGTGTTCCTACGATCGGAGCGCGAGTTCTCCGAATACAACTTCGAGCATGCCGACACATCAAGGCTTCTGAGTCATTTCGCGGACGCGGAGGCCGAATGCAACATGCTGATCGAGAAGGGACTGGCGCTTCCAGCGTACGACCAATGCATGAAGGCTAGCCACTTTTTCAATCTTCTTGATGCGCGCGGCGTTATCAGCGTGACTGAACGGGCGGCATATATCGCGAGGGTGCGCAGTCTGGCTAAGGCTTGCTGCGAGGTTTGGTTGGGCGAGTCCAGCAATGGCTGAGTTGCTCCTAGAGGTTCTCTCCGAAGAAATCCCTTCTCGTATGCAGGCGAACGGCGCTGCGCAACTCAAGGATGCAGTGCTGCAGCTTCTCAAGGGCGCTGGGGTTGAGTGGAGCAGGGCTGAAGCATTCTGGACGCCGCGTCGACTTGCCGTACTCGTCGACGGCTTGCCGGTTGAACGGCCCGACAAGCGAGAGGAGCGCCGTGGACCGCGCACCGATGCTCCCGAGAAGGCGGTGCAGGGATTTTTGACGTCTGTCGGTTTGCAACGCGAGGAACTGGAGATTCGCACCACAAAGAAAGGTGAGTTCTTCTTCGCGGTCGTTGAAAGCAAGGGTGGTCTAATCGGTGATTTCTTGAGTGCTGCCTTACCAGATGCCCTGGCAGCTGTTTCTTGGCCCAAATCCATGCGATGGGGCGAGCATTCCGTGAGATGGGTGCGGCCGATTCACTCGATTCTGTGCCTGTTCGATGGCGCCGGTGTGCCGTTCTCCTTTGGTCCCGTTGCTTCCGGCACGACGACAAGGGGGCATCGCTTCCACGCGCCAGCCGAGTTTCCGGTGCGCGATTATGGCGACTACAGGACAAAGCTCCGGGATTCGCGCGTTATGTTGGACGCCAGCGAGCGCGAGGCATGCATCGCAGCGGCAGATGGGCTGGACGCGGCGCAGGAAGGTTTGTCGGTCGTCGAGGATCCTGGCCTGCTCGAAGAGGTGGCTGGCCTGGTGGAGTGGCCCGTTGTTCTAACCGGGCGGTTCGATGCAGCTTTTTTGGATGTTCCGGAGGAAATACTCCTCTCGTCAATGAGAGGGCATCAGAAGTACTTCGCGCTTCGCGATCGCGATGGGAAGCTTGCTCCGCGCTTTATCTGCGTTGCCAACATTGAGGCGCCAGACGCTGGCAGGTCGATCATTGGGGGGAACGAGCGTGTGCTGCGGGCGCGACTATCGGATGCGAAGTTCTTCTGGGATCAAGATCGCCGTCGGAGTCTGGCAAGCCGGGTGCCCCAACTCGGGGAGATAATCTTTCACGCGAAACTCGGCACACTTGACCAAAAGACAGACCGAGTTGAGGCGCTTTCTCTGGCTGTGGCCGACCGGCTAGATGGTGCAGGTCTCGATTCGGTGAGGGCAGCGGCGCGCCTAGCGAAGGCAGACTTGGTGACCCAAGTTGTTGGCGAATTTCCTGAACTCCAGGGAACGATGGGACGTTACTATGCGATGGCCGACGGGGAGCCACCTGAGGTAGCCGATGCAATCGCCGAGCATTATCTGCCTCGTGGTCCCAGCGATGCCGTGCCGTTTCATCCAGTCGCAGTGGCAGTCGCTCTAGCGGACAAACTCGATACCTTGGTCGGGTTCTTTGCAATTGGCGAGACCCCGACCGGATCCAAGGACCCGTTTGCTCTGCGTCGCGCGGCGCTCGGCGTCATCAGGATTGTGCTGGAGAACGATCTCGATATCCCGCTGCGCGGTCTGATCGCGACTGCTGCGGAGGGTTATGGACCAACTATCGGCGGCAGCTTCGACCCAGGCCAACTTCTAGATTTTGTGCGTGACAGGCTTCGCGTCCATCTTCGTGATCGCGGAATGCGTCACGATGTGATTGCGGCTGCGTTTTCTGTTGCGTCGGAGGACAATCCGCGGCGCCTCAAGTTGCGGGTCGATGCCCTTACGTCTTTTCTGGCCACGGAGGACGGGGCCAATCTGCTCGCTGCCCACAAGCGAGCGGCCAATATCGTTCGTATCGAGTCAAAGAACGACAGCCGGGAATACTCGGGCCCCGCCGCTATCGAGAGCTTCGCTGACGACACGGAGAGGACCCTGGCCACACAACTCGGGCTCGCTTCCGCTAGTAGTGCTGAGGCACTCAAGAACCGGGATTTTGTTGGCGCAATGGAAACGCTCGCCGCGCTCAGAGCGCCGGTGGATGCTTTCTTTGATCAAGTTACGGTCAACGTGGACGATGTTGAGGTGAGAGAGAACCGGCTGCGCCTTCTGTCGCAGATGTGCGAGACGCTTAATGAAGTCGCCGATTTCTCACAGATCGAAGGTTAGAGAGGACGTGAACCAGATGACGCAGTGGGTTTTTTGCTTCGGTGACGGTCAGGCGGAGGGGCGCGCCGACATGCGCAACCTACTGGGTGGAAAGGGCGCGAATCTTGCCGAGATGAGCAATCTGGGCCTTCCCGTTCCTCCCGGGTTCACCGTCACCACCGAAGTGTGTACGGCCTACTATAAGAACGATCGAACATATCCGAATGATCTGCGGGGCCAGATCGACAAGGCTATGGCGAAGGTGGAAGACATCGTCGGTGCCAAGTTCGGCGATGCCGATCGTCCATTGCTGGTTTCCGTTCGGTCAGGTGCTCGGGCATCGATGCCCGGAATGATGGACACAGTCCTAAATCTCGGGCTAAACGACGCGACGGTCGCCGGGATTGCAAAGGCAAGCAGCAACGAAAGGTTTGCCTGGGACAGCTATCGGCGCTTCATCCAGATGTATTCGGACGTTGTTCTTGGCGTGGACCACCATCACTTCGAGGAAATTCTTGAGCAACTCAAGGCGGACAAAGGCGTGAGCGCTGACACCGACCTTGATGCGGGTGACCTGAAGAGGGTGGTGCTTTCGTACTTCGAACTTGTTGAGCGCGAACTTGGAAAACCGTTTCCTCAGGATGTCGAGGAGCAGCTTTGGGGAGCCATGGGGGCAGTTTTTGGTTCGTGGATGAACCAGCGCGCTGTGACCTACCGGCGTTTGCACAATATTCCTGCCGAGTGGGGTACCGCGGTCAATGTCCAGGCCATGGTCTTTGGGAACATGGGCGATACATCCGCAACCGGGGTCGCTTTTACGCGCAATCCGTCTACCGGCGATAGGGAGTTCTTCGGCGAGTTTCTTGTGAATGCACAGGGTGAGGACGTTGTCGCCGGAATTCGCACGCCGCAGCACCTTACACGCGAAGCGCGGGAGAAAGACGGGTCCGACGCAAGATCGATGCAAGAAGTAATGCCCGAGGTCTTCGGCCAGTAGGAGGATATCTACCGCAAGTTGGAAGCTCACTATCGGGACATGCAGGACATTGAGTTTACGGTTCAAGAAGGCAAGCTTTGGATGCTGCAAACGCGCAATGGCAAGAGAACTGCGCGCGCCGCCCTCAAGATCGCAGTCGGAATGGTTGACGAGGGATTGATCACAGAGTCTGAAGCCCTTCACCGAATTGAGCCGGCGTCTCTCGATCAGCTTCTTCACCCGACGCTTGATCCGGAGGCTCCCAAGGACATCTTGGTAAGAGGATTGCCGGCTTCGCCGGGTGCGGCGTCCGGCAAGGTCGTCTTCTCCGCGGACGAAGCGGAGGCAATGGCCAACACGGGCGAAAAGGTGGTTCTCGTGCGGGAGGAGACAAGTCCGGAAGACATTCACGGGATGCATGCCGCACAAGGCATCCTGACCAGTCGCGGCGGCATGACCAGTCATGCAGCCGTTGTTGCTCGTGGTATGGGAACCCCATGCGTTTCTGGCGCCGGTTCTGTTCGCATCGACTACAAGAAGCAACAATTTGCCGTTATGGATCGGATCGTGAAGAAGGGCGATGTCATCACGATCGACGGTGCAAAGGGAGAGGTCATGGTCGGCGAGGTCGCCATGATCCAGCCCGAGTTGTCTGGAGACTTCGCCAGGCTGATGACCTGGGCCGATGGCGTGCGCAAGCTTCGTATCAGGGCAAATGCGGAGACCCCGGGCGATGCTCAGGCAGCAAGGGAATTCGGGGCTGAAGGCATCGGACTCTGCCGGACAGAGCATATGTTCTTTGAGGCCGACCGCATCATCGCGGTTCGCGAGATGATTCTCGCGGATAATGAAGCGGGTCGCCGGGCGGCCCTTGCTAAGCTTCTGCCAATGCAACGGCAGGATTTCGTCGACCTATTCAAGATAATGCACGGATTGCCCGTGACGATTCGCCTGTTGGATCCTCCACTGCACGAGTTCTTGCCGCACTCCGATGAAGAAGTCGAAGAGGTCGCGAGGGCCGCAGGGGCGGATCCGGAGAAGCTTCGGCGCCGGGCCGCTAGTCTGCGCGAAGTAAACCCGATGCTTGGTCATCGGGGCTGCCGCTTGGGCATCTCCTATCCCGAAATTTACGAGATGCAGGCGCGCGCGATATTCGAGGCGGCGCTCGAAGCAGGGGCGGAAACAGGCGAAGCAGTTGTCCCTGAAGTCATGGTGCCTCTCGTTGCCACGCAACGAGAGCTCGACCTGATCAAGGAGAGAATTGATGCCGTTGCCGACGCTGTCCGCAAGGAGCGTGGGGCCGGTCTCCAATACCTTGTAGGCACGATGATTGAACTTCCGCGTGCTGCGTTGCGCGCTGGCGACATCTCAAAATCGGCCGAATTCTTTAGCTTTGGCACCAATGACCTGACCCAGACCGCCTTGGGGATCAGCCGAGACGACTCCGGGAACTTCCTGGACGACTACCGCGCGAATGGAATCTTCGAAATAGATCCGTTCGTTTCGATCGACCAGGACGGCGTGGGCGAGCTTGTGCGCCTTGGGAGCGAGCGGGGCAGAGCGGTTCGGCCGGATCTAAAACTGGGGATCTGCGGCGAGCACGGAGGCGATCCTGCGTCCGTGCGCTTCTTCCATAGTATCGGTCTGGACTATGTGTCCGCATCACCCTACCGCGTGCCGATCGCGCGTCTGGCGGCCGCTCAGGCAGCACTTACAGACTGATCGTCGCTGCCTTTCGTAGGCCGTTCTGCCGCGAAACGAATTTTGTAGCCACTGGGCTTTGCGGGTCCGATCTCGTATCCAACAATTCGCTTGGCAAGCGAAGGATGATCTGCAGCGCCGTCTCCTAGGGCAAGCTCACCACGGCCAAGCCGCGCCACAAGCTTCATTGCCTGTTCCACCGGAGATCTAAGGGCGGTCGTCTTGCCGCGCTTCTCGGCAAGCTCCGCGTCTCCGAGGGCGATTGCGCCAACGAAGGGGAGGGCATCGTCGTCAGCGGGAAGTGCAGCGATCTGCCGAGCTGCTGCGAAAGCCGAGACGACATCTGGGAATAGCATGACTATCCTTTCGCCAACTCGGCCATACACAGATCCTCCGCACGATCGCGCAGACTCCGTGATGTTCTGAAGCCGCTTGCTCGCGGCCTTGAATGCTTCCGGGGCACCGGTTTTCTGGTAGCGCCTTGCCTGACCAGCGAGATCAGTGACCAGAACCGCCACATCATGCAGGACGACCATCCTTTCGGTTTGCCTTGCCGTTTCCTTCTTCAGGTCTCGATAGGCCTGCAAGAGCAATGCCCGTTTTGCCGAGTACAGTGGCGTTTGCCTTTCCGAGTGGAAGATCTCGACAGTTCGTACCTCGTCATCGCGGTTTGATATCTCGATGATGCCTGGTTGCGAGGGTGTCTGCGCTGCGCTCAGTTGACCGCCAGCCGTTGTTATCGCAATTCCGATGTCCGCGTTGCTCATCCGAACACTGTGCTCAAGGCCGGTTTCACGGACGAAGATGCGGACGGTGCCAACAGGGCCCTGCCACCTGGTCGACAACTTCTTCCCAGGTCCAATCGACAGTCGTGCGCACGGACGCACCAGCCCTATGGGGAGAGTGTTCCTGGCGACATCGTCCGATAGTGACGCAACCGTAAATACAAGCTCAACGTTCTTGGACAGATCTCTGACTTGCGTGCGCCCGCATGCCTTACACCTGACTTGAAGCGCAGGAAGTTCCGAGTGAAGTGAAAGGCTTCCGCAACTGCTGCAGTGGGATGCCCAATGGATCTTCAATAGGCCCACCGCCCATGCTGCGAGAAGAATCTCGGCGACGTCATCCACGTTCTGGTTCCAAGCCAGTGCGACGTCAGTCGGTCGTATAGGAAGTAGGTCTGTGCGTTGCGCGTCGCTCATCCACTGAACAAGCCGTGATACCTGGCCATGCCCATACTCGGATCCGTCAGCGCGCATTGCCTGGTCGGTGAGGGTTTCTTGTTCGCGGGCCTGTGGGGTCTTTGGTCGCGGGAATGGGTGATCAAGTTGGCCTCGGCTCCATGTGGCCAGATTGCGCCGCGCATCGGCCAAGCATCTATCGAGTTCGGGCAGCTTCAGCAAGCGCAGTACGGCGAAGCTGAACAGGCCCGACGGAGTCATGCCCACTTCGTGGCGAACAACACAACCAGTACCGACTTCTTCGATTGTGATGCGCCACTCGAATGAAGCAAGGAGGCCGCGTGATGCGATTCGGTGCAAGTGGATCCACCTTGCTTCGATCCACTCTGTTCGCCGATCTTGCCATTGGCTCATGAGCGGCAGCCAAGTCCTCTTGGCGGCATGAAATTCGGCAATGCGCGACCGGACTTGGTGCGACGCTTCTTCAGGAAATCCGGCAATCTCGTAGAGCCGATCCGGATTTCCAATTGCTTGCCAGACACGCGTGGCCGATGCATCAACGTGCCACGCGAAACTGCGACGGATTGGTTTGAGCAGTGTCGTTTCTCCGCAAGAAATCCGACTTTGCCCCGTCCCCCCAGACGAACCGCACCGGGCTTAGTATGTACTCCGCCAACCGCCTGGCGGATGCGCCAACCGC
>JAYOEZ010000070.1:10242-15004 GCA_038116985.1 Alphaproteobacteria bacterium
TAGCGAAAACAGTCCACCAGGTGATCATTGACGACACCGATCGCCTGCATGAATGCGTAGCTGATAGTTGGCCCACAGAAACGAAAACCGAGAGATTTCAGTTCTTTGCTCATCGCTTCTGACTCTGCCGTCGAAGCGGGAACGTGCAACATGGTCCGCCACTCATTGTGCAGTGTACGGCCGTCCGTGTACTTCCATATGAGCTGATCGAAGCTGCCGATGCCGGATTCCATCACCCGGAGCCACGCCTGGGCGCTGGTGATTGCGGACTCTATCTTTTGGCGATTGCGAACAATTCCCTTGTCGGCCATCAGGTTGGCGACCTTGTCCGCGCCGTACCCGGCAATTTTGGAGGGGTCAAAGTCATCGAAGGCGAGGCGAAAGGTGTCGCGTTTGCGCAGGATGGTGATCCAGCTTAGGCCAGCCTGAAAGCCGTCCAAGATCAGTTTTTCAAACAGCGCTCGGTCGTCGTGCTCGGGGACGCCCCATTCCTTGTCGTGATAGTCGACGTATATTGTGTCGTTGCCACACCATTCGCACCGAGCCGATGTATCTTCGCGGGCCACTACGAAGTGCCAGTTGGCGCAGCTTGCACACGGACAATTTCCGCGTCGCCTGCGGCTAGTGGCCTGTTGGCCGCGACGGCGTCGAGGCGTAAGTGGGCCAAGGCGATCTTCCCATGCCCCGACAGCGTCTCGCCGATAATGGTGCCGTTGCTCTTGATTGGTGTCCCGGGCGGCGCCGCGCTCTCTGCAAATTCGACAAGGTGGAGTCCCTTCTTGACCTTGCCGCGATTGTGGGTTCTAGCAGTGAGCTCCTGTCCTACAAAACAGCCCTTATTGTAGCTGACCGCACCCAACGCATCGAAACCGTACTCCAATGGAAACGCTTTCTCCGTTGGGATGTCGTGACTGTCAGGAACCCCGCAATGCAACCTGATCTCCTCATACCGTTCGCGACTGGCGAAAGGAAACTGCCGCGCCAGGCTGGTGTGCGGGTCGCCTTCAAGATACAGGCGGTAACCGAGCGCGCGATGTCTTGGGTCAGGTGCCAGAACGCCGAAGTCACCCCCGGCCTACGCGTTCGCGTCCCCAACGAGTGCGCAAACGGAAATCGTGTCTGTGACCTCTCTGATATCGACTCGTGCCCGAAGGCGATACATGGTCAAACGGCGCAGTAGCGAATTGCATCCCGTTGCGTCAGTATCAAGGAGAATCCCCTGTCCCCATTGGACGATCAGGAAGTCGTGTAGGAACTTCCCTTGGGGCGTAAGTAGGCCCGCATAGAGCGCACGTTCTTCTTCGAGGTGTTCAATGTCGTTGGTCACCAAACTCTGAAGAAAAGGGACGGTATCGTCTCCCGACAGAAAGATCAGGCCGCGATCATCCAGTACAATTGCTTCCACGTTCTATCTCTTGGTATGTCGCGTTCCGTCAGAGCCTAGCTGTTCTTGGCAAGACCTCAAGATGCGCCGTATAAGCGGCATATGAACCTTGGATCGGGCCGCATTCTTGGAGCCCTCTTGCTACTGTCCTTGCTGACGCTGCCAGCCTGCAGTCGGGTCTTTCCTGTCGGCCAGGTTGAGCGGCTTGATTTTGCCGAACTCGCGTTGGGTGGGGCGCCGAATCAGTACTTGGTATGTGGGCCAGCCGATTGCAAGAGCGCAACTCCCCACAGGGAAAGCCCGGTTTTTGGGGTCAGCGCTGCCGTTCTTCGTAGTGCTTGGGGCGAAGCCATCGACGCCTCGCCACGGACCAAGCTACTTCTTTCAGTCGGCGACATTCAGCAGACCTTTGTGCAACGTAGTGCGATCTTTGGTTTTCCCGATCTGGTCACTGTTGAATTTGTTCGGCGTGGTCCGGCCGAGAGCACTCTTCTGATCTACAGCCGGTCTTTGTTCGGGTATTCCGACTTCGGGGTCAATCGATTGCGGATCGATGGCTGGCTCGAGCAACTGCGGGCTAGATTTCCTGCGGAGGCGGTAAGGTGAAAGCGCTGTTCGTCACTTCGAACCGCGTTGGCGACGCGGTCTTGTCTACGGGGGTCCTTGGTTGGCTCATTGAGACCTACCCGTCCGCTTCATTCACCGTCGCCTGTGGTCCCGTTGCGACCTCATTGTTCGAATCGTGCCCGGCTGTTGAGCGGGTGATACCTCTCCGGAAAGGGCCCTACGGGCGCCATTGGCTGGCCCTATGGCGGGAGTGCGTTACTTCCTTCTGGACGGTTGTTGTCGATCTGCGCGGCTCCGCCCTCGCTTGGGCATTGCCCCACGCGAGACACCGCATTCTTCGGCCGAGTCGTGCGCCCAAGCACAGGGTGCAGATGCTCGGCGACTTGATGGGGAAGGATCCACCGCCACCGCCCCGGGTTTGGCTGAACGATGAGCACCGATCGGTCGCCGATCAATTGTTGCCGGGCAAAGGGTATCTTGCATTGGGTCCGACGGCGAACTGGGGTGGGAAGCAATGGCCCGAAGATCGTTTTCTGGACCTCGCGCTGCGCGTAACCGCGTCCGGCGGACTCCTGCCCGGCGCGAAGATCGTGGTATTTGGCGCCGACGGCGAACGCTCTATGGTGTCTTCCCTTCTGGCAGGTCTGGATTCTGACAAGCTGGTCGACATGATTGGTAAGACAGACATTCCGACAGCCGCCGCCTGTCTGCAGAGATGCGACCTTTTTGTCGGAAACGACTCGGGCCTGATGCATCTCGCGGCGGCGGCAAATGTGCCGACTTTGGGTCTGTTTGGGCCGAGCCCGGAACTGCACTATGCCCCGTGGGGCCCTCGGGCTAGCTTCGTGCGGACTGACGAGTCATTTGAGGAGATCATCGGCGCACCAGACTATGACTACAAGTCGCAGTCGACTCGTATGGGTTCGCTGACGGTTGAGCGAGTCGAGGCCGGTGTGCGGGCACTGCTTAAGCGATTGGAGCCCACACCTTGAAGCCCGTTCTATCCGCTCTCGTTGTTGCGCGGAATGAGGAAGACCGTCTTGCCGCATGTCTAGACGCGCTGAGATTTGCCGATGAGCGAGTTGTTGTACTCGACCGCTGCACTGATCGATCGCGAGAGATTGCCGCGAGATTTGCCGATCATATCGTTGAGGGGGCTTGGCCCATAGAGGGAGATCGGAGAAACAAGGGGTTAGATTCCTGTCGTGGCGACTGGATTCTTGAGGTCGATGCTGACGAGCGCGTTTCCCCAGCCTTGGCCGCTGAAATACGCAGTGAAATAGAGCGCGTCGACGAGGGATACTTCCTAATACCGTTTCTCAACTACATTGGTGCCCGGTGCGTACGCTATGGCTGGGGAGGCTCCTGGGGTGTTTCCGCGGCACCGCGGCTGTCGCGCCGAGGTGCAAAACGTTGGGGGCGGCAGAGGGTCCACCCATCTCTTGAACTTGTTGGCCCAAAGCGGCGCCTCAACGAGCCAATCGAGCATCAAGTGGACCGCAACATCTCCGACATGCTGCGGCGCCTCGATTCTTATTCCTCTGCTCGCGCCGCCGATCTACGAGACGGTGGCGACATCGGGTCTTTGCCGAACAACATTCGCAGATTCTTTTCACGTTTCCTGAAGTGTTACGTCGGTCGCAAGGGCTACCGGGAGGGCGGATACGGTTTTCTGATTGCGCTGTTCGCCGGCTTGTATCCACTTATTTCCCACCTGAAAGCGCGGCTAGAGACCGAGTAGTGGTTTCCGTACTTCAGGTCATGTCCGGATCGCCGGTCGGCGGCGCTGAGGCCTTCTTCGAGCGCTTGGTGACATCGCTTCCAGCGGAGCGGGTCACCCAGGTGGCGGTCGTGCGTTCGAACAAAGCGCGGCAGGAAAGGCTCGCGGCAGCGGGCGTAAGCTCGATCGGGCTGCCATTTCGCGGGTCATGGGATCTTCTCACGCGGATGGCTATCCGGAGGCTCGTCCGGGCGAACCACCCAAACGTAGTTCTGGCGTGGATGAATCGGGCGGCCAAGCTGTCGCCACGCCACGTTGCTGGCGAAGACTATGCCCTGGTTGGAAGACTTGGCGGCTACTACAACCTGAAATACTACGCCCATTGCGATCATCTTGTGGCCAATACCCACGGGATTCGCGACTACCTTCTCCATCAGGGCTGGCCCGCCGACCGCGCTCATTACATCCCGAACTTTGCGCAGCGGTTTGAGGGTGGGGCCGCCTCGCGTGTTGATCTCGGAGTTGCTTCTGATGGTCCGCTAGTCCTGAGCGCCGGTCGACTGCATCGCAACAAGGCCTTCGATACGCTCATCGACGCGCTCTGTGACCTGCCGGAGGCGCATCTCTGCATAGCGGGAACGGGCCCGCTCGAATCGGAGCTCAAGAAACAAGCAGAGGACCGTGGTGTAGCGTCGCGGGTTTCTTGGCTCGGTTGGGTTCCGGATATGGGGCCGCTCTATCGCGCCGCCGACGTCTACGTCTGCCCCTCGCGGCATGAGCCCCTCGGTTGCCTCAGCCGGCAAGGCCCGGTACGACCAATCGTTCTCGCGAGATGTGGTTGTGCGGCAGTACGTCGAGTTTCTTGAGACGGTGAAAGCTTAGTGTGCGGAATAGCTGGTTTCATGACCCGCCACGGTGGTCCACCGGATCGTGCCATCGTTGAGGCGATGGGCGGCGCGCTGGCACATCGTGGCCCTGACGGTGGTGGCACCTTCTTTAGCGGTAACGTGGGCCTGGTTCATCGACGTCTTGCAATCATCGACCTTGAGACCGGTGACCAACCGCTCGAGGACGACCAGGGTGCCGTACTC
>JAYOEZ010000071.1:0-14538 GCA_038116985.1 Alphaproteobacteria bacterium
ATGCTCATGATCGATCGAGTGGTGGAAATGGTGCCGGACGTGTCGGCGATCGGCATCAAGAATGTCTCTATAAACGAGCCACAATTTACCGGTCACTTCCCAAATCATCCCGTGATGCCCGGTGTCATGATCGTCGAATCGATGGCGCAGACAGCCGCGGTTCTTGTCGTCCACACGCTGGGCCCCGACGCTGAGGGAAAGCTCGTCTACTTCATGTCGATTGATGGCGCGCGCTTCCGCCGCCCGGTCGTGCCCGGCGACACAATGCGTGTGCAGGTTTGGAAAATCCGCAATCGCGGACCGGTATGGAAGTTCCGAGGTGAGGCAACGGTCGGTGGCCAGGTTGTTGCCGAGGCGGAGTTCGCCGCGATGATTCGCGACGATGACGGAAGTGCGACGTCGTGACAGATATCCACGCAACAGCCATCGTCGATTCTTCGGCGCAGCTCGGCGCGGACGTGACGATCGGACCCTACTGTGTTGTCGGTCCCAACGTACAGCTTGGCGACGGCGTCACACTAAAGAGCCACGCCGTCGTCGAAGGGCACACTCAGGTCGGATCCAATACGACCATCTTTCCCTTTGCCGCGATCGGGCTCATCCCCCAGGATCTCAAGTATGGTGGCGAGGAATCCGAACTTGTGATCGGCTCCAACGTCGTCGTCCGCGAGCACGTCACCATGAACCCTGGCACGCAGGGTGGAGGCATGTTGACCTCAGTGGGCGACGGCTGCCTTTTCATGGTCGGCAGCCACGTGGCCCACGACTGTAGGATCGGGAACAACGTCGTCTTCGCCAACAACGCTACTTTGGCCGGCCATGTGGAAGTCGGCGACCATGCGATTCTGGGCGGCCTGTCGGCGGTCCACCAGTTCGTCAGGATCGGCAAGCATGCGATGGTCGGCGGGATGTCGGGCGTCGAAAACGATGTCATCCCATTCGGATCCGTTACGGGCAACCGGGCGCATCTCTCCGGCCTGAATATTGTCGGATTGAAGCGGCGCGGATTCGACCGCGAAGCCATTCATAACCTGCGAAACGCATATCGCTTGCTGTTCGCGCCGGAAGGCACGATGCAGGAACGACTTGCTGATGTCGCCAGCACCTTCGCCTCCAACGCCACCGTGATGGAGATCGTGGAGTTCATTCGAGCCGATTCCTCACGCGCCATCTGCCAACCAAGACCGGAACGTGGCGCCTAAGGTTGGCATCCTCGCCGGAACGGGCGAACTCCCAAAACGCCTGCTCGACGCCTGCCGGGCGCAGAAGCGCGATGCTCTCGTCATCACGTTCGAAGGCGAAAACCGCAACGAAGACATCGATCCAGCCGATGCGGTGTGTGTTCACTTGGGCAAGGTCGGAAAGGTGTTCGCTCTCCTGAGAGAGCACGGATGCCGGGAGGTCGTCATGGCCGGCCGCTTTCGGCGCCCGGCCTATAGCGAACTCAAGCTGGACTTCCATGCCGCCAAACTTCTGCCGAAACTTCTTCGAGCAGGAGGGGATGACGCGCTGCTACGGGTGCTGGCCAATGCCTTGGAGCGTCAGGGGTTCGCTCTCATCGGGGTCGACGACCTGCTCCCGTCGCTGCAGGTGGGCGAGGGACCGCTCGGCGCCGTTGCCCCCGATGAAGACGACCGGCGCGATATCACGGTGGGAACGGACCTCCTAAGAACAATCGCACGCTTCGACATCGGACAAGCTGCCATCGTGGCCGGAGGCCGTATCCTGGGTATCGAGGGAGCAGAAGGCACAGACCAACTGATCGAGCGCTGTGCGCCCGAGCTAAGCCGCGCCGGCGGCGTTCTCGTCAAGATGCGCAAACCGGGACAGGATGATCGCATCGACCTGCCCTCGATCGGCGTCGAGACGATACGACGCTGTGCTGACGCGGGCATCAAGGGGATTGCGGTCGAAGCAAACGCCGCGCTGGTGATCGACCGCGACCAGGTCGTCGCACAAGCCGACGCAACCAACCTGTTCGTTGTCGGGTTCATTCCCTAGAACGAGATGTCGAATCTCAAAGTCGCGCTGATTGCGGGTGAGCCCTCGGGCGATCTTCTCGGTGCGCGTCTAATGGACGCGATCAGAGCCGTGGAGCCCCGGGCGGCGTTTGTGGGTATTGGCGGCCCTGAAATGGCCGCCAGAGGTTTGTCCAGCTGGGTACCGTTCGACGACCTTTCGGTTATGGGCCTTGCCGAAGTCTTGCCGAGGGCCGCACTGCTTCTCCGCCATATCCGCACTGCAGCCGGCGCTACTTTGCGGGAGGCACCCGACGTATTCGTAACGATCGACTCGCCTGGCTTTTCATTTCGACTCGCGCGTCGCCTTCAGGTCACGCCTTTCAAGAAGATCCACTTCGTGGCGCCTTCCGTGTGGGCTTGGCGGCCCGGTCGCGCACGAAAGATCGCGCCGCTTTACGACCACCTCCTGACACTCCTTCCATTCGAGCCCCCATATTTCGACAAGGTCGGGCTGCCGGCGACGTTTGTGGGACATCCTGCGCTCGACCGCCACGAGAATGGCGACGGGCTTGCGTTTCGCACGCGCCATGGAGTCCGGCCCGATGCAACGCTCCTCGCGGTACTCCCAGGAAGTCGAGCAAGCGAGACAACGCGGTTGCTGCCGATCTTTGGCGCGGCATTGCGCATGCTGACGAGTAGCGGACGAAGACTGCGCGTCGTTGTCCCGACCGTCCCCGGTGTCGAATCTGCTGTTCGAGCGGCTGCGACGACCTGGCCGGGCGAACCGATCGTCATAGCGGATCATCGGGCAAAGGCGGACGCGTTCGCAGCAGCCAACGCGGCATTGGCGGCGTCAGGAACCGTGTCTCTCGAACTCGCGTTGGCCGGCGTTCCGATGGTGGTTGCTTACGACCTCAATCCGATCTCGGCTTTCCTAGCTAAGCGCCTGGTTAAGACCAGATTCGTCACGCTCGTGAACATCATCGTCGATGACGATGTCGTTCCTGAACTGCTCCTGGACCAATGCCGGCCCGATCGGATTTCTTCCGCAATCGATCAGATATTGACCGACAACGGTATCAGGGAGCCCCAGATGAACGCATTCAGGCAAGCCGTCACGGCGCTACAATCCCCAGAGACCTCGCCCAGCGAGGCTGCCGCGGCAATCGTTCTGCGCTTAGCTGGCGAAAAGCATGAAATGCCAAGTTCGGCGCCTAGTTCGTAACCAGGGACCAGATCAACGCGCCCACAGCGCCCGCTGCGGCGCTCCGCACCAGGTACCGGCGCGCCCGCCACCAGAGGGTAGGGGAGTTGTCGTTCGCCGGCCGTCCCATGGGTCGCCGCCGCGCCCTCGGGGCCAGAACCCGCCGCTGCCGAACCGGCCCACGCAGGTCAGCTTTTCGAAGAACCCTAGCCACGCTTGTCGAGCGCGACGTACTCGCGTTGGACAGGACCGGTGTAGAGCTGACGCGGCCGGCCGATCTTCTGGCTCGGGTCCTCGACCATCTCGGACCAATGGGCGATCCATCCAACGGTCCGCGCGAGGGCAAAGAGCACCGTGAACATGCTGGTCGGAAAGCCCATGGCGCGGAGGATGATCCCCGAATAGAAATCGACATTGGGGAACAGCTTTCGCTCGACGAAGTACTCGTCTTCGAGAGCGATGCGCTCAAGTTCCATCGCTAGCTTGAGAAGCGGTTCGTCCTTGGCGCCCAACGCATCAAGAACTTCGTGCGCCGAGTCTTTCAGCGCAGCAGCTCGAGGATCGTAGTTCTTGTAGACACGATGTCCGAAGCCCATCAACCGGAACGAATCGTTCTTGTCTTTGGCCCGTTCAAGGAACTCAGGAATGCGATCGACCGATTCGATCTCGTGCAACATGTTGAGGACAGCCTCGTTGGCACCGCCATGTGCGGGCCCCCAGAGGCTCGCGATGCCTGCTGCGATACACGCAAACGGATTCGCGCCGGACGAGCCTGCCAGCCGCACTGTGGAGGTCGACGCATTCTGCTCGTGGTCGGCGTGAAGGATGAATATGCGGGCCATCGCCTTCGTGAAGATTTCGCTTTGCTCGAAATCCTCGCCCGGCACGGAGAACATCATGTGCAAGAAGTTCGACACGTAGTCGAGATCATTGCGCGGATACACGAAGGGCTGCCCGACGGAGTATTTGTAAGCCATCGCCGAAATCGTCGGAATCTTGGCAATCATCCGATGGGCCGAGATCTTGCGGTGCTCTGGGTTCTCGATGTCCAGACTGTCGTGATAGAAGGCGGAAAGGGCACCCGTTACGCCGCAAACAACGGCCATCGGATGCGCATCGCGACGGAAGCCGCGATAGAAGTAGCTGAGTTGCTCGTGAACCATCGTGTGGTAACGAATGGTGTCCTCGAACTCCCGCTTTTGCGGCTGGGTCGGAAGCTCACCGTGGAGAAGCAGATAGCAGGTTTCTAGGTAATCCGCCGTGGCCGCGAGTTGTTCAATCGAGTAACCCCGGTAGAGAAGGACGCCCTCATCACCGTCAATGTAGGTGATCTTGGACTCGCAACTTGCCGTCGAGGTGAACCCCGGATCATAGGTGAAGCGCCCGGTCGTTCCGTACAGCTTGCGAATGTCGAGAACGTCGGGTCCCAAGGTTCCCGTCATGACGGGGAGGTCGGCCTCGAACCCTTCGCCCGTCAGTTTGGCCGCTCCGGCCTTGTTTGCTTCCTCCGCCATGCTCTTCCTTTTTGTTCTTGAGGGCCGCCCTTGAATGGGTCGGCGCGGCGCGCGGATTATACACGCTGGAGCGGGTTTGTTGATAGCTCCAGAACGCGCTACAAGGTGCTGTTATCAAACAATAATTTTACCTGACCACTCCTCGTGCTAGTTGCCGAGTGCGGCCCGGCCACGCAGTCGCCTGAGCGTGTCCTCCCGGCCCAAAACCCTCATCACGTCGAACACGCCCGGCGACACCGCGCGGCCGGTCAAAGCAGCACGAAGCGGTTGCGCCACCTTCCCGAGCTTCAGGCCTTCGGTTTCCGCGAATCTCCGAATCGCTTCCTCGAGCGTCTCGGCAGACCACGGTTCAATTGGGTCGAGGGCGGGGATCAACCTCTCGAGAAGGCCCAACGCTTCCTCGTCCAGCAGGCTCTGGGCTTTGTCGTCGAGGTCGGGCGCTCCATCGGAGAAGTAGAACAACGCGCTGTCGGCAAGGTCGACAAGGGTCTTCGCGCGTTGCTTCAGATCCGGAAGCGCATCCCGAAGCCGTTGGCGTTCGGAATCGTCCAAGCCGCGGCCCAACGCCCTGGACACCCAGGGTTCGAGTTCGGAAGCAAGCCTCTCGTCCTCTGTTTCACGCAGATAGTGCGCGTTGAGGTTAGTCAGTTTGGCGAAGTCAAAACGGGCTGCGGATTTCCCGAGCCCCTCCAAACCGAACCACTCGACCGCCTGTCTTGTGGAAATGATCTCGTCGTTGCCATGGCTCCACCCCAGACGCAGGAGGTAGTTGCGCATGGCCTCGGGCAGGTAGCCCATGTCGCGATACGCGTCGACGCCAAGCGCACCGTGTCGTTTCGACATCTTGGCACCGTCAGGGCCGTGTATGAGAGAAATGTGAGCATAGACCGGTTCGTCCCAGCCGAGAGCCCGGATCAGATTAAACTGGCGAAGCGCGTTGTTGAGATGATCGTCACCTCGAATCACGTGGGTGACACCCATGTCGTGGTCGTCAACGACAACGGCGAGCATATAGGTCGGCGTACCGTCGGCACGCATCAGCACGATGTCGTCCAAATTCTCGTTGCGGACGCTGACCTTGCCCTGCACGACGTCGTTTATCGACGTGTCACCTTCGAGCGGGGCTTTGAAACGCACGACCGGGGCCACGCCTTCGGGGGCTTCCGCCGGGTCCCGGTCCCGCCAACGACCGTCATAAAGCCGTGTCTTGCCCTGTGATCGCGCCGCTTCGCGCATTTCGGCGAGTTCTTCGGGACTCGCATAGCAACGATAGGCATGGCCGTTTTCAAGGAGCGTCTGAACCACCTCGGCGTGCCGGCCCGCACGTGCATACTGGCTGAGGGCATCACCGTCCCAATCGAGTTCAAGCCACTTCAGGCCGTCGACAATGGCGTGGACGGCGTCTTCCGTGGACCGCGCGCGGTCGGTATCCTCAATCCGAAGCAGGAACTTCCCTTTGTGGTGGCGGGCGAACAGCCAGTTGAAGAGCGCAGTCCGCGCGCCGCCGATGTGAAGATAGCCGGTCGGCGAGGGCGCAAAACGGGTGACGATGTTGGGCATAAGGATACTCTGGCCTTGGCGAGACCTGAGTGATGGCATAGCCGGACGATTGACGCAAAGCGTCATGCTGATTGGCGCTGTCTCGACTTGTTGCCTGTCCTTCAGCCCGGTCTACGCCGCCGCCGGCCCCTCGCTCACTCCGGCACCGCTCACCTCGGCCATCACCACTCGGGCATCCCCCGGCTGGTCGTCGGCTTGCGTCCTCCGTCAGGCCGTCGTCGAACAGGGTGAGGAGGCGCAGGTCGAGTTCGTGACGTTCGACACCATAGTCGAGGGAAAAGAGGAGTCCGCAACGCTGGTGCAGGTGGTCCGTGGACGCGACGGCGGGCCGGAAGGATCTCCGCTGTTCGGCTACGAGCATCGGTTGACTTTGAACGAAACCGGGCGCCCGACCGACGCGAAGGCGCGCGCCATCGAGGGGTTTCCCATTGCGCCCAGGGTTCTCCAGAAGGCAGCCGCAGATGGCCGTGTCGACATCCGCGATGCCATTTTCTCGGGGCGGCGTTTCAGCCAGGATCAGGCGCTCAACTCAAGCGCCGCTGAGACGTTCCGCCTCCTGGCGCCGGTCATGCCCCGAGATACCAAGTTGCGAGAAATCGTCGAACACACGGACGAAAGCCACATCGCCGGTGGCGTGCCCCTGGACGACGGCAGCACCGGAATCGCGGTCCGCCTGGACGCCAGCGCAACGGCGGTACGCCGCGCCGGCGCAACACAAGTGAGCATGGCCGGATGGTTGTTGCTGCATCGAGAAAGTGGACTGATCGCGGGCGAGAACTGGACCGCCCGAGTCGTGCGCACCAGCAACGAACCCTTTGAACTTGTTACGAAAATCACGTGCGATGTAGCGCCGGTCGGGGCCCGGTGACAACGACCGCCCGTCTGTTCTAGAGTGCCGCTGCCTCGGTGTTTCGGACCGAGGTGCCTGGGGGCAAGCGGCGTGAGGACAGGGACATCTTCTCGCGGCGTGGCGTAACGGGCCGGTCGAGTGTGATTCTTGGGGAGGCCGGTAGCGATCGATCAGTGATCGTCACTACAGACAATCCAAGACCAATCACAGTCTACCCGGTCATCAAAAGCGGACGGTGTTGTGGCGCGTAAAGTTATTCATCCGGCGAAACCGCAGGAACCAGTAAAAAAGAAGACCGAGCGAGCACGTACGTTCGCTCCGGGTGCGCGAGTCTTTGAGGTTGTCCTGTACAACAAGAAGGTGCGGAACGCCGTCGAGCAGGGCGAGCGGCACAGCCAGTACGATGACGACTGGGCCGAGAACCGCTATGTCGAGGTCGAGGCTGAAAGCCCGGAAATTGCCCGCAGGAAGATCGCGACACGGTATCCGAAGCACCATGGCTTTGTGATCGTGGATGTCATCGACACTGATTCGAAGTTCGACGAAGACACCTGATCCGGCCTGGGGCAAGCGCCTCCCGAAAAAACGCCTAGCGCCTCCATAAGGGTGGTGAACTCGCTATCTCGGAGGCATCCATGTCGTACCTCAATCGCCTTAATCGTGCAGTCGTCCTGACGTTCGTTTGTGCCGCTCTCGTCGCTCCAGGTGCAGGTCCCGCTTTTGCGGAGGATATCTGGGTCGAGGGCAAATATCGCCGCGACGGAGTCTACGTTCCCGGGCACTACCGCAGCGGCCCTGACCGCCGGCCGATCGACGACACCAAACCATTTTCGGTACCACGCGATGACCGCAGCCGCGGGCGCCTCTATGAAGGCGACCGCGGATTCAGTAGTGGCGCACTTTTCGGCCGCAAAGAGGCAAACGGCAGGCCGGATCGTTTGGGCGACTAGTCGCACGCGACCCGGGGCATGGCGGGCGGGAAAGTGCGGCAATAAGGCTCTCAGGGGCTCTAGCGCCCGATGCGCCCGGCGAGCCGCGCCCGCGAGCGGCATTTCCCCCCTAGACACTGGGTGCGCTGGCTCATGGCGAGCGGCGCGACGGTGCCGGCTTTGTGGTTGCCCGTTGCGGTAGGGCTCGGCGTCCACATCTATTTCAGGCTAGCGGCCGAGCCACCGGGTGGTCTGGCAGCAGCGCTTCTCGTCCTTGCCGGTTTGCTTGCATTGTTCACTTTGCAGCGGCCGCACTGGCGGCACGCGATGCTGGTGGCTCTTGCGCTGGTTTTCGGCTTCGGAGCGGCCACGTTGCGCACGACCCTGGTTGCCGCGCCGGTTATCGACACGCGGCTTGGGCCGGTCTTCATTGAGGGGACAGTTTCCCGGGTTGACGTGCGGCTTGCGGACTACCGTCTGACCCTAGAGAGATTGCAGATTGAAGGCCTGGAGGCCGCTCACACTCCGCGACGCGTGCGGCTGACAGTGCGCGGCAAGAATCCTCCGTCACCAGGTGAGGTCGTTCGCCTCCGCGGCATTCTTCAACCACCACCACCGCCGGTCGCCCCTGGCGCCTTCGACTTTGCAAGGCAGGCCTGGTTCCAGGGTCTTGGGGGTGTGGGCTTCGCCCTTGCGCCGCCGCAACGCATCGCACGTGCCGCACCTTCTCCGCGGACCTGGCTCGCCCAGCAACGACACACGATGGCACAGCGCATCCGCGCTAGCCTGGAAGGACCCGACGGCGGTATTGCGGCAGCGCTCATGACGGGCGAACGCGGCGGCATCGCACCTGACGACCTGGATGCTCTGCGGGCGTCAGGTCTTGCCCATCTTCTCGCAATCTCTGGACTGCACGTTGGCCTGGTCGCCGGTCTGGTCTTCTTTGCGGTCCGCCTCGGGCTCGCCGCCGTTCCCGCTCTCGCAGAATCCAGACCGGTCAAGAAGTGGAGTGCAGCAGCGGCGCTCCTCGCGGCACTTGCCTATCTCTTGCTCACCGGCGCGACCGTCCCAACAAAGCGGGCCTTCGTGATGACAGCAATTGTTCTGGGGGCTGTCATGATCGACCGTCGGGCCGTTTCGATGCGGTTGGTTGCAGTTGCAGCCAGCCTCATCCTCCTGATTCGTCCGGAGAGCCTGCTGGGCGTGAGCTTCCAGATGTCCTTCGCGGCCGTGGTCGCACTGATCGCCGCCTACGAAGGCGCCGCCGTGCGGCTTGTCGAATGGCGGCGCGGTGCGTCCTGGCGGCGGCGCGCCTTCCTTTATCTTGGCGGAGTCCTGTTCACGACGCTCATCGCCGGACTGGCGACGATGCCGTTTGCGGCGTACCACTTCAACCAGATTGCGACCCTCGGGCTCGCCGCGAACGCCATTGCCGTGCCGGTGACCGCGCTCTGGATCATGCCGTGGGCACTGGTGGCCTATCTGCTTCTGCCCTTCGACGCGGCTTGGATACCGCTGGCGCTGATGGGCCAGGGGATCGCCGTGGTTCGTTGGGTCGCGCATGCGGTCGCGGACGTGCCGGGCGCAACGCTGGCGATACAGAGCGCGCCCGGTTGGGGGCTAAGCACTGTCGTCGCCGGGGGGCTCTGGCTCGGTTTATGGCGCGGCGCCATTCGATGGACCGGCTTGGTTGGGATCGCAGTCGGACTGGCCTCGCCGTTGGCCGCAAGCCGCCCGACGATCATGATCGATCACCAGGCGCGAGTCGTCGCCGTGGATACCGGCGACGGCTATCTCGTCAAACCGACCGCGCGCTCATACGTGGCACGAACATGGCTGCGGCGCGCGGGAGAGCCGCCGGCGAGGCCGTGGCCGCGCGACGGAAAGGGCGCGGAGGAACGTCTGTTCTGCGATGAGCAGGTCTGCACGCTCGAGACGACCGCCGGCACCGTCGTGATCGGCGATGCTCCCGGCGCGCTTCTCGCACGCTGCGCCGGCGCCGCTCTGGTGATTAGCACCGAACCCCTGCGAGAACACTGCGGTACGCCCGTCATCGACCGTTTCGACGTCTGGCGCCAGGGCGCCCATGCGGTCTGGATTTCCGGCGCCAACATTCGCGCTGCTTCGGCCCACAGCCGGCGCGGCGACAGGCCATGGGTCGATACCGCGGGACGCGCCTGGCGTTGGCCCCGCGCCAACCGACCGCCATAGCGAGCCACGCGCTCACCGCCACTACACGCTATGATCCCGTGATGATCGCCAAGACTCTCCTGGCGGCCCTCTGCCTCGGCGTCGCGGGCGTCGCCCATGCAGCGTCGCCGGAACTACCGCCGTTTACCGACACGCTTCGCGCGCTCGATACGCCGATACGTGTGACGGTCAGGCCCGGGTGGCGCGCCGCATGTGTGAACGGCGGTTCCAATGTGCCCCAGGTCGGTGTCCGCAAGACGACCACCGACGATCAGGGCACCGTGTTGCGGGCCGACGTGCGCGATCCGAGTGGCGGCGCCGGACCGCCCCACGTCGTTCAGTTGTTCTTCGACGGTACCGGCCACGCTGGCGACATCGACATCCTCGAAGCGGCCGGCTTCCCGCTCGACGACGAGACCTATTTCAGTCTGCGCGAGAACGCCGCGCAGCACGTGCCCGATGCCGAGTTCGCCGGTCGCTCGTCGGAAGACATCGCGATGGTTCAACGCAACCAGAATGCCGCCGGACCTAATCGTTCGCTGGAGCTGAACGCGACCGTGACCGTCGATGGCATCGCCACCATTGGCGGCGAAGATCACCTTCTGATAGGCCGCCGCGGCATTATCTCTGGCAACATGGAAGGACAGGACGTGACGATCCGGTTCGCCGGGCGCACGCTTGTGCACCTCGCAAGCGGTCTGATCGCCGAACAGCGGATGCACACCGAACTTCGCTCGGAGGGTGCCAATCCGGTCCGCGAGGTACTCTTGCTCACCTGCGACATCACGCCCGCGCAATAGCGGACGCCGCGCCGAGGGAGGTCAGGCCTTCTGGGCGTAGGTGATATGCTGCTTGTTGCCGACGGCGCGGTGGCCGTGGGCTTCGCGCAGCGCGTCTATATCGAGTTCCTTCACCTTCGATCTGGCAAAACCCGCGTCGACGGCGAGCCGGCCGTGGTCGAGATCCATGAGTTTGGCGATGAACGGTTCGGCGTTGTAGTGCGTGCTCCAGTCCATCGAGAACTGATCGACGGTGTCGCCGATGAAGGAACCCGGCGGAATATCCTGGTGGACCATGATGCCGCCCGGCGCGAGCACTCGGTTCGCTTCCCTAAAAATGGCCGGCATCGCCTTCGACGAGGTCTCGTGGAAGAGCAGGTGCGAGACCACGAGGTCGAAGTGACCATCGGGGAAGTTGGTGTGCTCGGCGTTCTGCTGGCTGTAATGCACCGGCCTGCCGAGCGATTCAGCGCGCGCATGTGCGTAGCGCAGCACCGGTGCGCCGACGTCGATCGCATGGACTTCAGCGCCCGGATAGGCGTCGACGTAGGGCAGGGTCGAATGCCCCACGGTGCAGCCCATGTCGAGGATGCGCTTCGGCTTGAAGCCCGGGTGCTGCTGCTTCAGCCAGGCGATGATCGACCGGCCCGACGAATCATTGAGGCCGCCGGCGGCATGCATGAAGAACATCCAGATGACGTCGTCATAGAGCGCGCCGGCAAAGACGTCGTCTTCGGTCAGGTCGGTGTGATAGCCGCCGGGCTGGATGTGGATGTCGACCGCGGTGTGGTAGCGCGGGATCTCCAGCGCCGGATCGAGCAACAGCGAGCCGGCCTTGCGGTTCGAATTGCGGTACTTGCGGGCCTTGGCGATCAGCTCGTCGAGATGCTTCTCGATCTTCTCGCCATAGGTGTCCCACATGATCTCCTGATTGATGCGCCGCAGCGAGGAGCCCATTTGCCAGTAGGGGTCGCGCTGCATGACGGCGGCGACTTCGCGGCGCTTGTCCGGCGCGCGCCCGTGTTTCTTGCTGAACGTCGCTGCGTATTTCTCGTCCCAGACCTTGCGGGTACCGGGCCACATGTCGGCAAGCAGGTGGTAGCGCAGCGCGTAGGTGTATTCCTGCCGGGCGGCCTCGTCGGCCGTGGGCTGGACGATCATGTCGTGAAACGTCTGACGGGTACGGGCTTCGGTCATCGCGCGTTCCTCCGGGTTGGGCCGCGGCCCGACGGGGCCGCGCCCGCACATTCGGTACGGAGTATAGGACCAATCGAGCGATGCCGGGAGTTGCTGCTGGCGGGCGGCCTCGTGAGGCGGCGGGGCGACTAAGTGAAGCCTCCTTCGGGACGCCCGGCTGCGCCGGGCTCCTCAGGATGAGGGGGCGGGGCGACTACGAAACGAACCCAATTCCGTAAGCCCGGCTGCGCCGGGCTCTCAGGATGAGGGTGCGGGGCGAATACGAAACGAACCCAATTCGGGATGTCATCGCGCCTCGGGCCTGCCGCGATGAGGCTGCGGGCCGCTGCGAAACGAACCCAATTTGGGCGGCGCCGGCCCTCGGGAGGAGTCCTACGAAACGAACCCAATGTGGATAACTCTGTGGATAATCAGTGGATAACTCGGCGGCTGGTGACAGGCGCCGGTCGGAACGGGCCGCGGCGCGGCCCGGTTCAGGATGAGGGGGTGGGGTGCGGCCGTATCGGTTCGTCGGGTGTCGGGCCGCGGGTGTTGCGCCCCGGGCGGCTAGTGGTACTGGCGGATGAGGCCGACGAGGCGACCCTGCACCTTGACCCGGTCGGGGCCGAAGATGCGGGTTTCGTATTCCGGGTTGGCGGCTTCGAGCGCGACCGAGGAGCCGCGGCGGCGCAGGCGCTTGAGGGTCGCTTCCTCGTCGTCGACCAGGGCGACGACGATCTCGCCGTCGTTGGCGGTGTCGCACTGCTCGATCACGACGACGTCGCCGTCGTGAATGCCAGCGTCGATCATCGAATCGCCCTCGATGGAGAGCGCGTAGTGGCGCTTTTTCGGATTGAGCATCGAGACCGGTACGCCGGCCTGGCCCTCGGGATCGCGCAGCGCCTCGATCGGGGCGCCGGCGGCGATCTTGCCGTAGAGCGGCAGGTCGACCGCTTCGGCGGCCTCGGCGACGGCGACGGCCTGTGGCCGCGGCGCGCCGAAGGCGCCCTGAATGACGTTGGGCGAGTTGGGCACCGCCGTCGGCTTGCGATCGGGGAGTCCGTCACCCGGCAAGCGCAGGACCTCGAGGGCGCGCGCGCGATGGGGCAGGCGGCGCAGGAAGCCGCGCTCCTCCAGGGCGGTGATCAGCCGGTGGATGCCCGACTTTGACTTGAGGTCGAGCGCCGCTTTCATCTCCTCGAAGGAGGGTGAGACGCCGTTTTCCTCCAGGCGCTGATGGATGAACAGGAGCAGCTCGTGCTGTTTCTTGGTCAGCATTGAGATCCCTCGGGTCTAGGCGACCGGCCCGGACAGGGCGCGGCCACGGAACAAATGAGCAACATCGCCAGATGTTCTACATAGGTTCTCATCGAGGGTCAAGATGGAGTGTGGGGCTAGTGCTCCTGCCGCCGGAACTCGAAGCGGCGGTCCAACGCATGCGCCAGCGCGCCGTCGTAGCCGGGCGGGGCGCACAGGATGGCGCCCAGGGGGGCGCCGGTTTCGGGGCAGGGGTCGAGCGGGATCGAGGCCTGGGGGCCGGCGAGCGCGGTCATGACGCCGAGGATGCGGTGGTCGCCGGTGGCGTCGCCGAGCGGGGCGGGGCCGGGTGCGGCGGGCAGGGCGAGAACCGACGGCCAGGGGAACGCGGACCAGAAGGCTTCGCGCGCGGCGTAGAGGTCGGACACTGCGGCGACGTAGTCGGCTTCGGTGATCGCCTGGTATGCGCGGATGTCGTGGGCGAGCTTCTCGCCTATCAGGTGTTCCACCTCAAGGAGGCCCGCGTTGACGCGGCTGAGCTCGTAGCGGCTGATCGTCGCGTGCAGGTTCACCACCTCCTCGAAGGGGACGGGCGAGCGCGCGCTGCGCGTCGCGACGCCGGCCTTGCCGAGCTTTGCGGCGAACGCGCCGATCGCCGCGGTCATCGACGGTTCGCGCAGGTCATCCAGCAGCGGGTCGTCGACGAAGACCACGTCGCGCATCGGCGCGGTGGAGGTGTCGCCGAAGTGCAGGGCCGGCGGCGCGATCGTTTCGACGACGTATGCCGCATCCCGCGCATCGGCGGCGATGACGCCGACGGTGTCGAAGCTGGGCGCGAAGGGCACGACGCCGGCGCCGACCAGCGACTGCGTCGTCGGCTTGAACGCGCCGAGGCCGCAGAAGGCGGCCGGACGATTGACCGAGCCCGCCGTCTGGGTGCCGAGCGCGAACGGCACCGTGCCGCTCGCCACCGCCGCGGCCGACCCGGCCGACGAGCCGCCGGGCGTACGGGCGAGGTCGTGAGGATTGCGCGTCGGCGGCGGATCGAAATAGGCGAACTCGGTGGTGTGCACCTTGCCCAGCATGATCGCGCCGCGGGCGCGCAACTGGGCGACGAC
>JAYOEZ010000072.1:0-14041 GCA_038116985.1 Alphaproteobacteria bacterium
CGTCTACGAGTCCGATCAGTTCGTTTCGAAGGCCGTAGGTACCTTGATCATGCCGGGTGGTTTCAAGGCGGTTGGCATCGAAGTTGCCGGTGAGCCACAGGGCTTCCCACAGAAGGCTTTCGACTTGTCGCCACAGATCGCCAAGATCATGCAGAACCCTCCCGACATCATCGGCGCAGGCGCGATTTTGGACAACGCCGTCAAGGTTCTGAAAGAGGCGCGTCGCCAGGGCTTTGAGGGCCGCTTGGTCGGATCACAGCTGTTTGCCGATCCGGAGATCATCAACGTTGTTGGCGATGAGGCAGATGGGACGATCTTCGCCGCGGGCTACTGGTGGGACTTGAACGACAAGACCCGAGCGTTCACCAAGAAGTTCAACGATGAGAACAAGAAACGTGGCATTCACTCAGAATTCCCACATCACGTTGATGCTCAGGCCTATGAGATCGTCTATCTCCTTGCCCAGGTGATTCGGGAGACCGGCGCGACCGGTCATGAGGCCAACCTGAAGAGCGAACGCACCGCGATTCGCGATCAGCTTAGGAAGACCAACTACGTCGGAATGCTGGGGCCGATCTGCTTTGACGCGGACGGTGATGCCGAGCTTCCGGGCTTCATCATCGAACTCAAGGACGGTGCGTGGTCGATGTTCGATCAGCATCCGGCCGACAAGTGCGAGAACACCAACTCCTAGACGGTCGCTACTTCGATCGCGGAAGGGGCGGCCTTGGCCGCCCCTTCTTGTTTGCGCATCGCTCGGTGTCGCTGCGCTTAACAAAAGCGGCGACAGTCGCGGCTCTTGTGGTTTGCACGTTCGTTCAGGGCGCTTCGGCGGCGGAGCGGGTCGCTGAATTGGTCTTGGAGGGATTGGCTGCCCAAGGGTTTGGACCCGACGCGCTCCGGATCATCCACAATGCGGTTCACGACTCGGGGCAGGTCGTACCCCTCGGGTTCCCCTCGGCCCACGAGGCCGCCTGGCAGCGTCCCGAGATGGTGCTCGATGCCCCGTCGCGTGTCGTTGCTCGCGTCTTTGCGGCCTACCGGTGGGATGCCTCTCCGGTGATGACTGCCGGCGGAACGTCACGAGGGTCGGAGACCGAGGTGGTCGTGCGATTCGCGACTAGCGTTCGTCTGCCGCTTGCTCGTTGGCGTGGGGCGCTATCGAGACTAGGGCAGGACCGTAGCGCCCTGGTCGCCGCTCTTGCCGGGGGCGAATTGCCGAATGAGTTTGTTGCTGCTGGCCTCGATGTCGGACTTGATCGTGCGGTCCGCGACCTGGGACCACCCGTCATGGCACTTCTTCGCGGGCTCCTAGCGGCTCAGGATCACTACGACTCGGCGAGAGTTCCGGGAGTTGACTATGTCCGTGGCTCGCCGTCGTCCGATCAGCACCGGCCAGTTGGCGGGGGGCGCATTCTTGTGATCGACGACCCCGGTGGCGACGATACCTATGACTTCACCCAGGTCGCTCCCGGTAGCGTCATCATCCTCATTGATCGATCTGGGAACGATCGCTTCGTAGGTCCTGGCGGCGTGTTGTCGGTGCTGGTGGTATTGGATCGCGCCGGTGACGACGAGTGGATAGCCGAAGGTGGCGGTCCCTCCGGGGCGCTCGGTGGCGTGGCTGCTGTTGCTGATCTTAGCGGAGCCGACGCCTACCTTGGCGGTGCCTTCGGGCAGGCGGCCGCTGCAATGGGCCGCGCTGTGCTCTTGGACGCGGACGGAGATGATTCGTATGAAATTGGAAGCCTAGGCCAGGCCTTTGCCGGTACTGCGGGAGCGGCGGTGCTGATCGATGTCCGCGGGAACGATAGATACGTCGCGGGTGGCGCCGAGGATTCGTTGAACCGGGGTGGTGGCATCAGCAAGGCGCAGGGTGTCGGGTTTGGCGACCGCCGTGGTTTGGCTGGCGGTGTTGCTGCGCTGATCGATCTGGACGGCGACGACGTTTACACCGCTCAGCTGTTCGCGCAGGGACTCGGATACTTCTATGGGCTCGGACTGTTGCATGACGCTGGCGGTAGTGACCACTACACGGCCGTGCGCTACGCACAGGGTGCCGGCGCTCACTTTGGCGTTGGCGTTGTTGTGGATGAGGCGGGTGATGACAACTATGACCTGTCGGTCGGCGTCGGACAGGGGATGGGCTTGGACCTCTCCATTGGCCTGCTGCGAGATCGAGGGGGCGACGACGCCTATCACGCGCAAAGCTTGGCGCAAGGAGCGAACACCGCCAATGGCTTGGGTGTCCTGGTGGATGATGGCGGCAGCGATCGCTTCGACCTGGCCGGGAGCGGGTGGGGCGAACGGCGTTGGTCTGGGGGCCTACCGGGTTTCGGTGCGCTGATCGGCGCAGACATCAAGGACATGTTCTACAGAGGCGCGCAGCAGGTTGTCATTTCCGACCTGCCGCGCCTTGGCCCGTCGAGCACCGATGCTGCGGTTGTCGAACGGCCGCTCGCCATCGAGTGCGTTCCAGAGCAATCCGAAGCAAGAGCCGAATTCTCCCTCGGCGACGCTCTGGAAACCGCTAGCCCAGTGGCTGGGGACGGGCCCCGCAGCATTGCTGGCCATTGGATCGTGCGAAAGGCGATCGTGGCGGACATAGAAAACGTTCTCGATGCGGTTGGAAGGAACGAGCTTCGTGGGCTCGGTCTACTCGGCCCGTTGTTCTGCCACCTGACTGATCCGGCAGACAGATCGGATGCGGTTCAACGCATTGTTGTGCACCTCGAGGCCAACCGGGTTGTCCAGACGTGGCCGGTGGCTGGAGCCCTGCTGCGCACGCCGCTGGAAACGTCGGAACGTCGCGCTGTTGTCGATGCACTCGCGACGCAGCCGGAGTGTTCGGGGTTGGTTGCGGCAGCTGAGATGGCCCGTCGGGCCCAGGGCTTGGACGACGAAGATAGCGGTCGGTCGCATCGCATTGTTCTGAGCGCGCTCGCATCCCGCTGCTGGCGGGCGAGGGCGGTTGGGCTACGATTAGCGGATGCGCTCGGTATCGCGGTTGCGCCGCCGCGACACCCGGCATTTCTTGCGGACCGGGCTTTACGCAGCTCTGCGTTTCCACAACCATAACAAGAAACAACATATGTGCCATGGCTGCCACGTCGCCCACTAGTGCTAGCCGATGTGCACAAGCTTGTGGAAAAGCTGTTCATGCGTTGTGACGCAAGTCATTGCTTTTACACAGTTTTCTTCAGTATTCCGGTCATTTCGCGTTGCCTCGATACAGGCGCTTCTAGATCATGACAGTGCGCGCGTTGGCGCGTTGGTTGAAGAAGTCGGTGATTGAGGTGGTCTTCGGATCGGTTTCAGTTGGCGATTTCTCTCTCGGCTCTACGGTCGATTTGTCGCAAGGCGAAACGATCTTTGAGTTGGAGTGGGCTCGGTTTCCGGGTCGTGTCGGTGGTGTCGGTCGTTCGCTCTCCCTCCCGGAGCGCGATCGCTGAAATCGCCAGGCGCGGGGTCCCTGCCGGTTGCGCGCTTTTCGGAGCGCCGACGGTCGGGGGTCGGAGAGGGTGGCCCTTGGGCGGTTCGCTTGCGGATCGTCCGGCGGACGCTCTCTCGCTGCGGTACGCAGATGCCTCCGGGCATTGCGGGGCCGTGGGACCCATGGGTCGGCTTCGGTCGGCTCGAGGGTGTCGGAGGATCGATGTTTGAGGAGCCAGCAATGGCTCTACAAACAAAAAGCCCGCCGGCGTGTCCGCCGCGGGCCAGGGGCTTTGAGTGGCTCCATGAGCGTCAGGGGCGTCTCTCGCGGGAGACCGGCATAGGCCCAGACCTATGCTCCCTGGCGCTCTCTATTGTCCCGGTTTATAGACGGCGTGGCCGGCAAAGGCAATACATTTTGTGGCGCGTCATCGACCGCCCCCAAGACCTAGTCACTAGGTCGCCTGCTCGCCCGGTTCTGCGACCAGCACGCCGTTGATGCGCCATGTTCCGTCCGGCTGTTCCTCCATGCGATAGAGAGCGAGCATGGTGGTCAGATCGAGACCGACGAAGAAAACTTCTTGGATTGGTTCGCCACGAACGATCAGCAGGCGGCGGAATTCGAAACTCCGCGGCCGATAGATTTGGCTGTACGACGATTGCACCATCCGCATGAAGCGTTCGGGCGTCCCGAAAAGGGCGCGAATGCTGTCGGTGGCGTAGCTGAAGGCCCCGTTTCCGTCGTCCCTTTGAAACGCGGAAATCTGAGCCTCGATCACGTCCCGAATTGCCGCTTTCTTGCTCGGATCACCTTCCTCGATTTGTTGTCCGAACGCACTTCCAACGAATAGTGCGGACGCTAGCAGGACGGCTGCGAACAGGCGCACCATGATGCCTCCTTTCGGCTACGATCCCTCTAGGATAGGGCGAAATCGCCCCATGTCGAAGAATCGAGGGAAGGTCGGCCGTGAAGGTTACTGCTGCTGTATTGCGTAAGGCCGGAGAGCCATTCGCGCTGGAAGACGTTGAACTCGATGGACCGCAGGAAAACGAGGTGCTGGTCAGGATCGTTGCGACAGGTGTGTGTCACACGGACATCGGTGTTCAGCACATTATGCCTTTGCCGGTCGTGCTTGGCCATGAGGGGGCCGGTGTGGTGGAAGCGGTCGGTTCCGGCGTGACCAAGGTTGCGCCGGGCGACCGCGTTGTGCTCACCTTCGGCTCGTGCGGCGGTTGCGGGCGCTGCGCGGCGGGCGTCCCTTCCCATTGTGAGAACATGCGTCAGCTTCAGTTTTCGGGTGCCCGTCTTGACGGTACGCCGACTCTGCGGCGCGGCGACGAAGTCATTCACGCGGCCTTCTTCCAGCAGTCGTCCTTTGCGACCTATGCCCTTGCAACGCAACGCAATGTGGTTCGGATCGACAACCCGGATGTGCCGCTTGAGTTGCTGGGCCCGCTGGGATGCGGCATCCAGACCGGTGCAGGCGCGGTTCTCAACTCGCTCGGTGCGACAGCAGGAAGCACGATTGCCGTGATGGGCGTTGGTTCGGTTGGTCTGAGCGGCGTTATGGCCGCCCGACTCGCCGGAAGCGCGCGGATCATCGCTGTGGACGTGAATAAGGCGCGTCTGGACTTGGCACGCGAACTCGGTGCCACCGACATCATTGATGCTGGAAAGGGCGATGTGGCTCAACGCATTCGCGACCTGACGCGCATCGGCGTTGATCTGACGCTTGAGACGGCGGGAACGGTGCAGTCATTCCATGACGCCATTGCGTGCCTCGGGATGGGGGGTACTTGCGCGATCGTTACCGTCCCCAATCACGGGGCGCCGTTCGAATTCAATGCCCGCGACATTCTGACTGGCGGCAGAAGAGTCGTCGGTGTGCTGGAGGGAGAGTCCTTGCCCGACACGTTCATTCCACAACTCGTCGACTTCTATGCACAGGGCCGTTTCCCAATGGATCGACTCGCCACCTACTACCCGTTCGATCGCATCAATGACGCGGTGGCCGATTCGTTGGCCGGAGTAACCGTAAAGCCAATCCTGCGCATGGCTTAGACGACGCGCCTCTTTGGCCAGCTCCTGCTGTTTCTGGCCTTGTTTTCCATGGTGCCGGCCATGGCCGCGGATTCCGTCGCCGGGCGCCTGTTGGTCGCGCGCGCCAGTCTCGACGATCCCAACTTTTCCAGGACGGTGGTTCTCGTCGTGCGCCATGACGCCGACGGAGCATTTGGTCTCGTCCTCAACCGCTTCGCCGAGAACCGCGGCATTGCGGAGATACTGGCCTTGTTTGGACTGACTCCTGAGGGAGACGCGGGCGAAGTCCCGGTGCATTTCGGCGGGCCGGTCGGACAATCGAACAGTCTGGCCCTGCATGGCACGGACTTCGAGACCGATCGTACCGAGGCGGTTGATAGCGGCTATGGCGTCTCGCCGACGGTGGATACCTTGCGGGCCCTCGCGGAAGGACAGGGCCCAGCCAAGGTCGTGGTTTTCTTCGGCTATGCCGGCTGGTCGCCTGGCCAACTAGAGGCGGAACTCGCGGCGGACGCGTGGGCGATCGTTGATGCCGACGAAGACCTGGTCTTGTCCGACGACGCGGGCACGGTTTGGTTGAAGGCTCTGGCCCGGGTGCGGGTCGATCTCTAGAGCGGCCAGATAATGAGGATCATGGGAATGCTCACGGCGACGATGATGACTTCGAGCGGCAGACCGACGCGCCAGTAATCCCCGAACTGGTAGCCGCCTGGACCCATGATGAGCGTGTTGTTCTGGTGGCCGATCGGCGTCAGGAAGGCGCAACTGGCGCCAACTGCAACTGCCATGAGGAAAGCATCCGGATTGACGCCGAGTTCTATGGCGGTGCCGTAGGCGATCGGCGAAGCGACGACGGCCGTCGCCGCGTTGTTCATGATGTCCGACAAAGTCATCGTCACGACAAGTACAAGCGTCAGGATCACAATCGGGGATACGGAGCCGGACAGACCGACAATGCCGCTGGTTATCAACTCCGTCACGCCGGTCGTTTCGAGAGCTGCGCCGATCGGCATCATCGAGCCGAGAAGCACGACGACCGGCCAGTCGATTGCGTCATAGACTTCCCGCAAGGGGACAATGTTGGTCAATACGACCACCAACGCCGCGGCGCTGAAGGAAATCGGCAGGGGGACGACACCGGCAATGCTCAGCGCGATCGCCGCCGCAAAGGCCGCAATGACGATTGGTGCATTTCGGCCGGCCGCGCTTCCCAGTTTGCGGGGCGCCAGCGGCAGGCATCCCAGATCCGATATCGTGCGTCCAACGTTTTCCTCGTCGCCATGCAGCAGGAGGATGTCGCCGGGCCGAAAGTGCACCTGGTAGAGCCGCTCTCGGATTGGTCGGCCTTGTCGTGAGATTCCAAGTAGGTGCAACCCCGTGCGTCCGGTCAGCCCTGCAAGCCGAGGCGTTCTCCCGGTTAGCTTCGATCGTGGCGGAACGACGGCCTCAACCAGAACCGTGTTCTCACTCTCGAGGTCAACCTCGCCCTCGCGGGCCGTTCCGGAAAGTTCCAGGCCGATCTTCTTTACGTATGTGGTCAGGGACGCTGGCGGCGCTTCCACGACGATTCGGTCGCCTGCGCGAAGGGGGGTATAGCGCACCCGAAGGAAACCGCGCGTCCCCTCGCGGACAAGGCCCAGGATATTCACGTCCTGCTTAACGGCCTCCGCATGTAGATCCGCGATCGATTTGCCGATGACTTCGGATTCCTCTGGCACGACCACTTCCGCCACGTAGTCGTCGATCTCGAACAGATCCTTCTCGGCAGTGAACTTCAGGCGGGCCCGCGGGATGAGCCGCCAACCGACAAGAGCGACGAACGCCACACCGACAATCGCCACGACTCCACCGACCGGTGTAAAAGCGAACATACCGAACGGAGCGTCGCCGGCGGTTCCCCTGTAGTTCGCGACGATGATGTTGGGCGGCGTTCCGATTAGCGTCACCAGGCCACCCAGGATCGACGCAAACGACAGCGGCATCAGTATCATCGCCGGTGATCGCGCGGCCTTGACCGCCGATTGGATTGCAACCGGCATCAGGAGTGACAGTGCCCCGATGTTGTTCATGATGGCGGACAGAGGCGTCGCAACAAGGCTCAATGCGGCGATGTGGCTGAAGGGGCTCTTTGTCGTCGGCGCCAGAAGCTGGCTGACTCGCTCGATTGCACCTGAGTTGCTGAGCGCTCGACTCAAAATAAGGACGGCGATCACGGTGATCGTTGCCGGATGGCCGAAGCCTGAGAACGCGTCTCGTGATGGGACGACACCGAGGAAAACGGCCCCGATCAAACACACGAAGGCGACGACGTCATAGCGCCAGCGGCCCCAGACGAAACCGACGAGGGCCAGTCCGACGATGGCGCTGATGGTGATTTGTTCGTAGCTCACGGGTTCAACGGCCAAAAAAGCACGAGGAGGGGCACGCTCACGATGACAATCAGTACTTTGAGTGGCAATCCCATACGCCAATAGTCACCGAAGCGATATCCGCCGGGGCCAAGAATGAGTGCATTGTTTTGGTGGCCTATCGGGGTCAGGAAAGCGCTGGAGGCGCCGATCGCGACCGCCATTAGAAAGGCGTCGGGATTGGCGCCGAGCGTCTCGCCAAGGCCATAGGCTATCGGGGCGGCGACCAACGCGGTCGCGGCATTGTTCATGATGTCAGTCAGGATCATCGCCACGACCATCAGGAGCACGAGAGCGACGATCGGCGAGGTGCTGCCGGTTACGCCGGCAATCGAAGAGGCGATCAAGCCTCCGGTGCCCGTCGTATCCATTGCGACGCCAATGGGAATCATTGCGCCCAAGAGAACGTCGACGGGACAATCAATCTCATCGTACATTTCGCGGATCGGCACAAGGTTCACCACGACGCTGATCAATGCGCCCGCAGCCAACGAGAGCTCAATGGGGGCCACACCGATCGAGCCAAAAACGAGGGCCGCCGCAAAGATCCCGATCGACAGCATGGCTTGGTTGCCGCTGCCATTTGGCGACCGGCGTTCGGCCAGGGGCAGGCAGCCGATCGCCGGAATGACCTGGGCCAGTCGCTCGGAGTCACCCTGCAGCAGGAGAATGTCGCCAACCTGTAATCGGACGGACCCCAATCGCTCGCGGATCGGTTGCCCCCGGCGCGAGATGGCGAGGAGATTGATGCCGTAGCGCCCTGTCAGACGCAAAGACAGCGGCGTGGCACCGACGACAGCGGCGCGGGGCGCAACGACGGCCTCGCTCAGTACGTAGTCGGGACCGCGCAACATGCGCCGGATGTCGTCGTCGGCCGTCGTCAGCTCCAGATCGAGTTCGCTCATGAACTCGGCGATTTCCTTCGCGCCGCCCTCTACGATGACGAGGTCGCCGGGCTGCACCATCTGGTGCCGCGCCGACACAAAGATGCGAAGCCTGTTTCTCAGTAGACCGATCAGGACGACGTCATGCGCGTCGCCGATTGCGTCGATTTCGCCCACGGTCTTGCCGCAAGCGGGCGAAGTGTCCGTTGCACGCCCTTCCGCGACGTAGTCCTCGATCTTCAGGAGGTCGCTGGCTGAGCGGTCCACTAACCGCCGCCGTGGAATCAGGCGCCAGCCGATGACCGTGATGAAGACGACCCCGACGACTGCTACGGCGGCGCCGACAGGGGTGAAGTCGAACATGCCGAACGGCTCGCCCGTTACTGACCCGCGGAATCCCGCCACGATGATGTTCGGTGGTGTGCCGATGAGCGTAACCAGTCCGCCGAGAATCGATCCGAATGATAGCGGCATCAACACGATCGCCGGCGATCGTCGCGCCCGGTGGGCGGATTGGACGGCAACCGGCAACAGAAGCGACAGGGCGCCTATGTTGTTCATGACTGTCGAGAGGACAGCGCCGAGGCTCGTCAGGATGCCGACGTGCCTGACGGGTTCTCGCGTAGCGGGCGTGAGCCGCCGGGCGATGGCATCGACGGCGCCCAAGTTCGAAAGGCCCCGGCTGAGAATGAGGACCGCGACTACCGTGATGGTCGCCGGATGGGCGAAACCCGAGAATGCGCTGCTGGCCGGGACGACGTTGGCGGCGACCGCCAGGAACAGGGCGCCGAGGGCCACGAGGTCGTAGCGCCACCGGCCCCAGACAAACCCGCTCAGGGCTAGTCCCAGAATGGAAACGACTGCCGTTTGCCCGTAGCTCACGGCTGCCCCACGGGTGCCGTCGGTCGTAGCGCGGACCTACCCGTTTGCCATCTCATTGCGGAGCTTCTGGGTTGCCGCCTGATCGACGTCCGCGCCCGCGATGACAACGCCGTAGTCCGCCTTAGCGACGTCAGCGCTGATGTAGCCGTCGAGAACGTCGTCCAGCACGTCACTGGGATCACGCTCCAGCGGCGAGCCGTAGCCGCCGCCACACGGACCGACGGCAATGAACTTGTCACCCGCCTTGGCCGCCCGATAGGGCAGCTTCGAGGGCAGGTTTTGGGAGGAGCCGTCGTGCCGGTCAAAACGCAGGTTTGCCGGTTCCCCCTCGTGACCGCCGTCGAAGCCCCACGGCTTGAACAGGTGACCTTCGCCTTCGACTGAGTAGCCGCCATCGCCGAGGAACGTGAACTCGCGGACCGCGCCGATTCCACCGCGCCAATGGCCCGCAGGAACGGATCCTTCGCGCATCTCGTAGCGCTCTACCCTGAGCGGCAGGTGCGTCTCGATGTCCTCAATGGGATTGTTGCGCGTATTCGCATAGAGCGTGTCCACTGCGTCCATCCCGTCCATCCCATAGCGGCCGCCATAGGCGCCCTCGAAAATCTCCATATGCACCCAGTGCTGACCCTGTTCGAGGCCGGAGAAGGCGATGACCTTCAGGTTGCCGACGCCCGCGCTGATCTGTTTTGGCACGGCCGGCGCAAGGGCCCGCATGATGGTGTCCGCGATCATCACCCCCGGAGAGAAACGCGCGATAACGGGTGCAGGGAAGTTCGGGTTGGCGAGCGTACCCTTGGGCGCAATGATCTTGATTGGGCGCGTCAGGCCGCTGTTCTGCGGCACGTTGCCGAGAACCGCCGTGTCGACAAGGATCGATCGGACCGTGAGCCAGATCGCGACGTCGACGGTTCCTTCAAGCGGCATGTTGATCGGCAGGTCGATCTGCTCGGCCGTCCCAGTGAGGTCGACCGTCATATCGCTGCCGTCGATCGTCACGGTGACCGCGATCGGCAGGTTCTTCTCTTTGGGGTTCTCGCTGAACTCATACCCGTCTATGTGACCGGTCGCCTTGTAGACGCCATCCGGAATCTTCGTAATCGCGTCGCGCATCATGCGTTCCGACGCATCCATCAGCGCTTCCGAAGCGCCCATCACGGTGTCGAGTGTATAGCGCTGGATGAGCTCCACGAAGCGCTGGGCGCCGATGCGAGCGGCCGCGATCTGCGCTTCCATATCGTCCACGACGAGATGCGACGCGCGGATGTTGTCGCGCAGCATGTGCCACACCATGTCGTTCCGCGTACCCTGGTCGAAAACCTTGATGGCTTTGAACTGCAGGCCTTCGGCATAGACGTCCATGGCATCGACGATCCCGCACGATCCGGGGCTGAGCGAGCCGATGTCGAGATGGTGAGCCGTCGTCGCCGACCAGCCAACGAGTTCGTCCTTCACGAACACCGGCACGGCAAACAGCACGTCGGGCCCGTGCGAAGAGCCACCATAGGGGTCGTTGTGCATGATCACGTCGCCAGGGCGCACGGTTTCGCCGCGCGCCTTCATGGTGCGGTTAATGCCTTTGATGTAGCCGGGAATCGGCCCTGACTGCAGTGGCGTGCTCTGCTTCGATTCGCAAAGCTGCCGGCATTCGGCGTCGACGATCGCGGCGCCGAAATCCTCCGATTCACGAATGATCGAGGAGTAGGCCATGCGCATGAGCTTGTAGCCCATCTCGACGGCAATACTCTCAAGCGCCCCTTGAATGACGCTGGCAGTGATCGGGTCGACGGCTCGGCGGTTGTCGCCCTTGGCCGGTACGGACGAACGGCTCATTTCTGACCTCCGATTCTAATAAACAGATTGCCGCTCTCGTCGGCGCGGATCGTGCACCTGGGTGGCACGACGGTAGTCGTATCCTTCTGCAGCACGATGGCCGGCCCCTCGATGTCTTCGTTAAGCGGCAGTAGATCGCGGCGGTAGTAGGGCGTGTCGAAGCTCTTCATCTCGCCGTCAACGCGGAACATGGACGAGTCCCGCCGAACGAGCGCCGCTTCCAAGGATCGATCCGAGGAGGCCCGAAGTCTCGTGGCGCCGATCTTTGGCATCCGCCCTACGCCGGTCACGCGGGCATTCACCAGTTCGACGGGTGTGTCGGGATAGTTCTGACCGTATTCCCCAAGGTGCATCTGATGAAAGCTTTCGAATACACCGTTCATGGCTGCGTCGTCGACGTGTCCTGACGGAAAGTCGATCCTCAGTTCATAGCCTTGCCCGGCGTAGCGGAAGTCGCCCGCTCGCTCGAAGGATATCTCGTCATCGGTCAAGCCTTCTTCCTTGAACTGCGCCCTCAGCCCGGCCTCCATCGCGTCGAAGTCGCGGTTCAGCCGATCAAGATCGACATCGCCCTGGATCTGGAAAGCAGTCTTGATGCCGTCGTACTTGTGGTCGGTCGTCAGGAGGCCAACTGCGGAGGTGATGCCGGGGTATGGCGGGACGATCACTTCCTTGATCCCCAGTTCCGCTGCCACATCGGCGCCGTGCAGTGGTCCGGCGCCGCCGAACGCAACCAACGCGTATTCGCGCGGGTCGATGCCCTTCTGCACAGTGCGCGAGCGGATTGCATTGGCCATGCTAGCGTTGATGATGGTGAGAATACCTTCAGCGCATTCGTGAACGCTGAGCCCTAGCTTGTCGGCGAACGTGGACACGACCGCTTCCGCAGCCCCGCCGTCGAGCGTCATTTCGCCGCCGAGGAAGTTGTCCTTGCTAAGGCGCCCTAGGACCACGTTGGCATCTGTCACGGTTGGCAACTTCCCGCCTCGGCCATAGGCGGCTGGGCCGGGCTGCGACCCGGCGCTTCGTGGTCCGACGCGGAAAGTACCGCCGGCGTCTTGCCAGGCGATACTGCCGCCGCCGGCGCCAATCGTATGGATGTCGATCATGGGCACCATGAGCGGGAACCCGGCAATCGACGTATCGCGCGCGGTGGCCTCGCCGAACTTGCCGTCGGTCACAATACCGATGTCGGCGCTCGTTCCGCCGACGTCGAAGGTGATGAGCCGGTTGCGATCCGACAGGGCGCCGCACCAGGCGCCGCCAAGCACGCCTGCGGCCGGCCCCGATAGCAGCGTCAGGACCGGACGTTCGGCGACCAGGCCGGCGGTGGCGACGCCGCCGTTCGAGCCCATGATGTGCAGGTCGGTCTTGAGGCCCTTGTCGGCGATGCTTTTCGACAGGTGCTGCACGTAGTTGCGCACCTTGGGCCCGACGAATGCGTTCATTGCGGCCGTGGTGAAGCGCTCGAATTCACGGAACTGCGGCGAGATATCGGACGACGTGGTAACGAAGACTTCCGGGTATTCCTCTTGGATAATCTCGCGTGCCCGCTGCTCATGGGTCGGGTCGATATAGGAAAAGAGAAAGCAAACGGCGATCGCCTCGACACCGGCGGACTTGAGCGCGCGCGCCGCCTCGCGCACCTCCTCCTCGTTCAGCGGCTCCAGAACCTCGCCTTTTGGGGGCGCAATGCGTTCGCTGACCGTAAGGCGATGCCGCCGCTTTATCAGCGGCCGGTCCTGCCATGGGATCTCCTGCATGATCGAGTAGTGCTGCGGTCGCTGATGCCGCCCGATATGAATGATGTCCCGGTAGCCCTTGGTCGTGACCATGCCTGTGACCGCACCGTCATGTTCGAGAACCGCATTCGTGGCGATTGTGGTGCCGTGCAGAATGTGCTCGATCGACGCGCGGTCGATGCCGTTTCGCTCGCACAACTCCAGTACGCCAGTCATGACCCCCTCGGACGGGTCGTGTGGCGTCGTCGGCACCTTGTGAATGATGGTCGTGTCCGCGGAAGTGTCCGTGTAGACGACGTCGGTGAATGTTCCACCGACATCCACGCCGATAAGCTTCATGCAACTACTCTCCCATCGCGGCCGCTAAGGCGGCGCTCGTTTGCTTGTGTGGCCTGCCGGAAATTCTGGTCCCCGAACTCCGTGGTTTGGGCTACTGGACATCCCGAACCAGCAGCGAATAATAGAAGTCGAGAGTGCAACCCGTCCAGCGATGAGGCGACTGCGCAAACTCCCAATGAGACGGGATTGGAGCCGGAAAAATGACTATTTCGCAATCAGTTAGTGAGAAGCGCCTGTGGCAGCGCCACATGGACCTTGCGGCAATTGGCGCTACCTCAAAAGGCGGCGTCAACCGTGAGGCCTTTACCGAAGAAGAGGCGGAGGCTCGACGGTTGTTGGCGCGCTGGGCGTCGGACCGCGGCTTCACATGTTCCGTCGACGACTTCGGCAATCTGTTCTTCAGGCGTGAAGGCACCGACCCCGACGCGGATCCGGTGGTCACCGGCAGCCACATTGACAGCCAGCCAACTGGAGGCAAGT
>JAYOEZ010000073.1:0-9364 GCA_038116985.1 Alphaproteobacteria bacterium
CTTCCAGCACGTTCAATGTTCCGGTCACGTTGACTTCGACGTAAGACTGCGGCGACGTGAAGGAATAGGGAATCCCGATCAAAGCGGCGAGATGCAAGACGACGTCCCGCCCAGCAACCAGGCGTCGGACCAAACTCGGATCGCGGATATCGCCGCGAACGACGTCAACGTCACCGGCCACCTCATCCAGCCAGCCGTTCCTGTCAAAAGAGTTGTACTGCGCCAGTCCCGTTACGCGGGCACCTGTCTTGACCAGCTTTTCCACCAAGTGCGAGCCGATAAATCCGTCCGCCCCCGTAACGAGTACCGATTTTCCCTCAAGCGTCATCAACATCCTGCCTGTGTCGTTCATCCGCCGCGCTCAGATCCTCGGGACGCCCAACATCCGTCCAGTATTCATGGATAGGAAACAAGCCCAAGCGCAGCCCGACTGAGCGCGCTTCGTTGAGCAGGTCCGGCATGTCCATCTGCTGATTTCGAGGGACGAGGCTCAATATTTCCGGAGCAAAGAGATAGATGCCGGCCGCGACGAAGTGCCGGATCATCGGCTTTTCGTCGATGCCGGAGAACAAGCCTGCATCATGTCGAACCACACCGAATGGCACTTGAATCTGGTGGTGCGCAACGGCAATTGTGCCTTCGTGATCGTGCTTGCGGTGGAAGGTCGACATGGCACGAAAGTCTGTGTCAGTCAGAACGTCGCCGTTCACCACAAAAAAAGGCTGAGCCGGACGATCGGTTATCAGTCCTAGGGCGCCGGCAGTGCCCAGCTTTCTGTCTTCGGAGAGAATTTCAAGTTGTGCTGTGCTCCGTCGGTTCTGGGCAAACTTTTCGATTTGCTCGGACAAGTGATTCACAGCAATCCAAATTCGCTGTACGCCCGATAGTTCCAGGCTCTCAAGAATATGATCGAGAATCGGGCGCCCTCCGACCGGTAGGAGGGGCTTCGGCGTTTGCTTGGTGATCGAACCGAGGCGCGTCCCCAGTCCGCCTGCCATGACGACCGCCTCCTTGATCAATATCTCTGCGGAATCACGCAGGAGCACGGCGGTGACGTGCTCAGCCTCATCAAGCACGGGCACAAAAGGTACCTGGTGCAAGAGACTCTTTGCTTTCGCACTCCCGTGACGGGCCACCAGAGGATTGCTGTGCACGCACTGCGAAAGGGAATCCTCCAACTGGACGCCACGAAGAACACCGCGACGTATGTCACCATCGGTCACAGTGCCAAGGAGGCGTCTGTCAGAATCTACAACGAGAAGAAACTGCAACTCGCTTTCGTTCAGACGTATGAGGGCGTCTCGAAGCGTGACGTCCTCGGTAACGAAGTAGCTTGTAAGATTCGAAAGCTGGCGCATATGCCTATGCTCGATCCCGAGCGCGCCGATCATTCAAGAAGAACAGCACGTCATCCAGGGTGAAACACGTACCGTCCCGGTATAGCGCGTCAAAGATTCGGCCGACATCTTCATAGTCCTCCGGAGTGTCAACGGTCCATGCAAGATCACTCAGATCAATGTCGTTTTCAAAGCTCGTCACAACGAAGTCTTGCGGATGGTCCCGTACGTAGAGCGCGAAGAGCTCCCGATCCTCCGCCTCAGTCAGATTCTCGTCGCACCAAAGAACGGCCTTGGACGACATCACATCGCAGCTCAGTCCGAGGGGATAGGTCCAGCGGACACGGTTGGAGCAGAAGTCAGCCTGCGTCTCCACAGCCAGGTCGACCATCTTTGCCATCACGTCGGGATCGACGAGCGGACAATCGCCACCCGTCTTGAGAAGATAGTCCGCTCCGGACCGACGAGCTGCCGCAGCAATCCGGGCAGCCAAGTCATCCTCTTCCTCCTCCAGAACAACATCTAGGCCCTGTTGCTGCGCAAACTCGATAAGCGGCTCTTTTCTCGGGTCGGTTGTTGTCGCCAAAATCACTTGCTGACAGCGATCGGCGCGCCGGACGCGATCGATGATGTGCCAAACCAACGGCTTTCCCCCAAGCGGCCGCAAAGCCTTACCCGGTAGCCTGCTGGACCCCATCCGCGCCTGTATCACGCCAACGACATTAGGCACCTTTGTTCTCCAACACCCAATCTCCGAGACGCGCAACGCTACCACTCAAGCTCCGACACATCTGTTCGGTGTCTGCAACAAATGGCCTTTGCATATAACCAACAAGCTCATCAGCGTCACGTGCCCGCGGAACAAGGCCGTGGCGGCTCAACGGGCACATGTCGCGCTCATGTGAGCCTGGCTGCGCACTGATGACCCTGGCGCTGCTCAGAAAGGCCTCAATCATCGGCGCGGAAAATGCCCCGATGACCGTTCCTGCCTGCTTCAAGATCTCCTCCCCGCTATCAACGACCTCCATCCGCCTCGCAACCTTCTCAGGCACTGCGGCCTGCTCTGGATGCGGCCCGTACCACACCTGTGCAAAAAGATGAGGCGCTTTGTCCATTGCTCCCAGCACCATCTCCACGATGCTCTCCTCGTCGTAGCCAAGGACGTCGCCGAAGTCGCGCCGAATCGGCGCTCCAAGCAGTAGCACCTTTGCCAATGGCGCCGAACTCACGGCATCGCATGCGCGCTCAAACCATGGCTGCCCAACGACACACAGCTTTCCCACCGGCAAGCCTTCCGCCGCAGCCTCAGCGAGAGCGGCCTCATCAATAACGCCAATTGCGTCGGGGATTTCGTTTGGTCGAGCTTCATCGAACCTGCGCGCATAGTTGTACCAGGTATCGATCACCTGTATTGCCCGCACCTTGCGCCTCCGTGCCAGAGCGACACCGGCCCGTTCAAGCGGCACACGATCGCCTGCAGAAGCGACGACGAGTCCGACCGGCATGTCTGCGACAACGGCAGCGACCTCGTCACTACGCCGATCAAGTGTGGCCAGGATCGGCAGCCGGCGCCGTATCGGTTCGCGGTCCAGTTGGCCGGCGGCCCCGTCTCCAAGGATGACGTGCCACGCGACACCCGGCGGCTGATCGAGCCACAGCTGCCACAACGGCAGGAAGTAGCGCGCCGCACCTGCCTCAGCGACGACAAACAGGATCATCTAGACGTTGAAATCTTGGATGCTAACCGACCAGAGAAGCAAGCGCTTCCCGGTTGTCCAGGACCTTGTGAATCGCTTCCACAAACAGGTCGATGTCTTTCCGTTCGCTCGGTGGCAGGAAGGCCGTCGTAAGGATCAGTTGCTCAAACTCCAACCGTTCCACCGTAGGACAAATACCACGTGCGTAGCTGATCTGCGCTTCCCGAGGGTTGGCGCTAAACGGAAATCCCGAGCGCCCCATTGCCAGTTTCTTCTGGTACATGGGCTCTAGATAGATCGGCTTTAGGTAACCGGCGCGCACGTAGAACCCTTCCGCCGCCAGTGCCTTGCAGAAGACATCGCGAGGAATGCCGGTGGCACTCTGGTCGTACTTCATGCAGTACAGGTAGTACACATGCGTGCACTGCTCCGCCACAGCCGGCGGCTCGATGCCGTCAATTTCACTGAGCAGTTGCGACAGGTAGGCGGCGTTATCGCAGCGCCAGGCATTGAGCTCCGGAAGTCGCTCAAACTGAACCCGTCCCACAGCCGCTTCCATCTCGGTCATTCGAAGATTAAGCCCATACGTTCCCGGGATGTCCTCGATGCCCATCCCCTCGACGATGACCTCGCCATGATTTCGCAACAGAGCGGCCCGCAGGGCGAGATCGTCGGAATCCGTGATCAGGACGCCCCCTTCCCCTGACTGCATAACCTTGTGCCGGTTCAGGCTGAAGACTCCGCAATCGCCAATGGTGCCGGTCTTGCGCCCATGATAGAGCGCGTCAGGCGCCTGCGCGTTGTCCTCTATGAGAAACAGACCATGCCGATCAGCGATCTCGCGCAACGGCCCGAGCCGCGCAGGATGACCAAAAATGTTGACTGCCATGATTCCGCGGGTGCGCTCTGAAAGATTGGCTTCGACCGATGAGGGATCGAGTCCGAACGTCTCGTCCTCGATATCGGCGAAAACAGGCGTGCCTCCCGCCACGACAATTGCCGTAGCCGATGCCGACATGGTGTAAGGCGTCACAATAACCTCGTCCCCGGGCTCGACGCCGAGAGCGGACACGGCGCAATGCAACGCTGATGTCGCGGAGTTCACCGCAACGGCGTGCTTGACCTTGAAATGGTCCCTGAACTGGGCTTCAAGACCCTTCACTTGGCTACCACCCCAGAATGCGTCGTCGGGAGAGGCGACAAACCCGGACAGTTCTCCGCTTTCCAGGACCTTCAGAACCGCTTCGCGCTCTCTTTCTCCGATAGTGTTGTACGGCTTCTGGCCTTCCGGCCTTACCGGTGCGCCACCCAGCAACGCTAGTGAACTGTTCGTCATGCCTCCCCCTCCGGCGTCATTGGTCGACGCTCGACAAATTCACAACTCGTCCGTCAGCGCTTGCCGACTCACGAACCCCTTCAATGACGCTTTGGACTTCAAGGGCTTCTCGGCCTGTGCAGCCGCCGAGGGCAGAACCGTTGACAAGGTGGTCGCGAAGGCCTTCGTAGATCTCTCGAAATCCACCGACCTGCCCTGCCCATACGTCGTCGGCTTCTGCAGGGAGGTGCGAAAAACCTCGATAGTGCAAGTCTTGCCTTGCCGTACGCACGAGTTGCGCAGCGCCACCTGCGGTGTACGACAGGACACGATCCGAGAAAAACACATCGATCTCAAACTGATCGAAGGAAAGATTGTCGAGGGACACAATGTAGACGTCGACGCCGACATCCATCTCAAGCCGAAAGCTGACGCTGATGTCGTTTCCGAGCGGTCGCACTCTGGAGAGAGCTTGCACAGCCCTGACCGGACCGCACCAGACCCTGAACAGATCGATCATATGGCTCGCGTAGTTGTTCAGTCCCTTCCCATACCGCGCCACGATCGACAGCGGTGCACCGGGAAACAGCGACTGAAACCTATGCGTGGCAGGATCGAAGCGCCTGTTGTAATTGACCCTCAAATCCACGCCGGCGGCATCGACGGTATGAAGAACTCTATCGGCTTCCTCAAATGTCGCTGCGAGCGGCTTCTCGACCAGCAATATCCTGGGACACAAAGTGAGCGCGGCCGCAACGTCGTCTTCTCGCGTCTCTGTCGGCGTGCAGAGGGCCACAACATCGGCCCCCTTTTCCGGCAGCGCGTCTAGCGAACCCACAAATGCCGCTTGCGATCGCCCCTGCCATTGAACCTCAGCCGCCTGTCGTCTGCCGGCATCGGGCTCAACAACGGCCGAAAGCCTAATCCCGCCCGCAGCGAGCGCGGCACCAACGTGGCTGAGGGGTACGGAGTTAGGCCGGGAATCGTTCAGACTTCCAATCCTGCCCGCGCCCATCACGACCAAGCTCGGTTGCTCTGCCAACTAGCAGACCTCGCGCACCAACATGAACGCTTCGGCGTAGTCGAGCGAGGCCGTTGTTCCCCGGTATCGAGCCAAAGCACGGACCGCGTCCAACGATCTTGGGTGCGGCGCCGGCGGGATTTCGGACTCATAGATCGAGAGAATCTCGAGTTTTCGCTCTATGTGCGCGCTGATGTCGCGATAGCGCTGCGCCACAAATGCGTTTGGTGTAAGCGGCGATGCGAGGTTCGTCGATGACGCACACTCGAAACTGTATATGGCATGAGGCCAGCCAATACGAAACGGCTTAAAAACCGCAATCGCCGCATCGAACAGCACCCGATGGTCGCCGTGGACATCGCCACCGTGAACCAGATAGACGATGTCCGGGCGCACACGCATGACTGGCGCTCTGAGTTCTTCGATGAGCCGCCCCTTTGCGACATCTTCCAAAGCGGCGGCGGCAAACCCGAGTTCATCGACCGAGTTCATGGGGTAGGCCTCAGCCACTCGCTGGATCTCCTGGACCCGACGCTTCTTCCACGCGTCATCAAATCCGTCCACCGGCGAGGTCGCAATCACCCAGTGAACGGAGCAACCGTCCTCAATGTGCCCAAGAAGTGCACCCCCACAACCCAGCGTTTCATCGTCAGGATGCGCAGCGATAACCATGACGCGCTTAGTCACAAATAGGCTCCAACCCCGGGTATTTCGCCGAGTTCGTGCTCAAGGATCTGTATGGCACCAGCACCGCACTTTACCACCAGCGTCGTGCCCTCGACGGACAGAACGCGCCCGGGCTCGATATTCTGCGGGACTGTGCCCTCGAAGACAGCGACCTTCCAGATCTTGCGATCTTCGCCGTTTCGCAGCGTGGTCGCGCCCGGGTAAGGAGGGCGCAACGCACGTACCAGATTGTAGACGCCCGCGGCCGGCATCCGCCAATCCACACGGCCGTCATCGACAGTGCGCTTCCGCCATGTGTTTGCTGCGCCTGCCTTCTGGGGCGTCGGACGCAGCCGGTCATCGTCGATTCTTGGCAGCAACTCGCGCAACTGATCCACGGCAACACCGCCGAGTCGGCGGTAGAGCGCACCGGCATCGTCATCGATTTCTATCGGGACCTCCCTCTGAGAAACGATTCCGCCGCTATCCGCTCCCTCATCCATGAGGAAAAAGGTCGAACCTGTCACCTCAAGCCCAAGCACGAGCGCCCAGATGATCGGGTGTCGCCCTCGGTTCATGGGAAGCAGCGCTGGGTGATATCCCATGACCCCCAGCGGCGGAATGCCCAGAATCTTGGCCCCTAGAAGTTGCGACCATCCGAAGCAGAACACGATGTCTGGCTTCTTGCCCGCGATCCATTCGGCAGTGCTCGCAGAATTGGCATTCTTCGTGAAGTGCACCGGGATCGATTGCCGCTCCGCAATGTCATCGAGAGCAGTGAAATCCGCGTTTCCTGGAGATGACTCGCGCGTCACCACCCCGACAACGTTGGCCTCCGCGTCAAGCGCCGCCTCGAGCAACATGCGGCTCATGTCGACGCAACCCACAAAGACGATTCTAGTGCGCATTTTCCCGCAACCAACGGGCGACACGAAACAATCCTTCGTACCACACGCCACCGGTCCCGGCCTCTCGCAATCCGGCTCGGACAAGCTCGGGCTCTTCACCCAAGGCGCTTCGAAGATCTCTAACCAGAATGCAGAGCTCGCTGTCTTGTCGCCCGAGCGCGTCGAAGTGACGGAGCACTACATCTGTCTGGCGCTTCAAACCGACCAGGTCGATGTTGGTTCCATCGCCGAGCATACTGTTGTCATGCACCCGGTAGGAGACCACGGGTGCACATGTTCGCCGCCCAATGCCTCCCGCCTCCAAGAGACGGGTGAAAAGCCACCAGTCCACCGCATCAATGGCCCGCGGAATCTCTCCGGCAACCGACAAGACCTTCTCTTTGTCGACTGCGCAGTTTGTAAGACCGAGAAAGTTGCGCGCTGCTATTTCCGCCGGATCATTCACAACATCTGGCACCTCTGAGCGCGCAAAGAAAGTCGGCCCGGTCAGTGCCCCGCGTTCGTCGATGACGTACATATCACCGTAACTGAAATCCGCATTCCTAAGGGCCTCCATGTGCAGTCCGATGCTTCCTGGTGTCGGCACATCGTCCGCGTCAAAACAGACAACTGCGTCGGTCGCACAATCTGCTGCAGCAAGAAACATCTGACGCCGAATCAAGGACGGGGCTGGTGTCTCGGCATCTACCACTATCCTTGAACCAGCCAGACAGTTGGTCCGGTCGAGCTCCTCAAGAATCTGCTGTTTCTCGACCCCGTCGCAGACGACCACGACGCACACTGCCGCGCCGTATTGATCGATGGCGGAAGCGAGCCCACGAAAGAATGCATCCGCGAATCGCAGGCCCGACGGATAGACCGTTGTACAGACGGCTACAGGCGCCAAGATTGCCGCGCTATGGGACAAGGTCCTTGAAGTCGATCAGGGTGTCATAGGTGATGTCTCTGGCCGCCTTCATGCCGATTACGTGCGGCGCCAACGCCGGGTCCAGCCCAGTGCCGGGACGCCGATAGGTTATCGCGTCCTCGGAAAGCACCTCTCCTGCGCGTATGTCGCGTGCAGCAATGATGCTGCGCCGAAACGCCTCGCGCTGCCCGAGTTCCCTTGTTCCGACGACACGCCGCGGGCTACCCAATGCCGTGTGTATGCGCTTCGAACCCTCGCAAAGAACCCTCATTTCGTCAGGATCCATGGACATCTTGTGATCCCAACCGAACATATCCTTGTCGAGCGTGAAGTGTTTTTCGATCAACACCGCCCCCCTCGCTACCGCCGCGAGCGCGATCTCCGGTCCGAGCGTGTGGTCGGAGAAACCGACCAGATGGCCAAACTGGCGGAGGGTATCCATGCCCAAGAGGTTTACCTCTTCCTCGGGCGTCGGGTAAAGCGCAGTGCAATGGAGGAGAACCAGCTGCGCGACATTCGCCTCTTCCAGGATCGAAACCGCCGAGTCTATCTCGCCCAGGCTCGCCATCCCGACAGAGAGCACCACCGGCAGCCCGGTGGACGCGGCCCGGCGCAGAAGGCGGTCGTTGTTCACATCCATCGATGCAATCTTCACGAAGGGCGCCCCAAGGTCGGCGAGGTCATCGACCTGCTCAACTTCGAATGGCGTCGACGCGAAATCGATACCAACCTCCGAGCAATATCGCGAAAGCTCAGCCAGCTGGTCTTTGGTGAGCGCGAACTCTTCGACAATAGTCTCGAGTGTATGATCTGTGCGGTTTCTGTAGTCGTCGGTGAGGAAGTAGTTGTCCTCGTATACCTTCTTGCTGAAGAGCGTCTTGTCCCACGACTGGAACTTCGCAGCGTCGGCACCAACGGCCTTGGCGGTGTCGATCATTTTCCGCGCCAGGTCGACATCGCCATTATGATTGGCCCCGATCTCGGCGATGATGTACGGAACTTGACCTTCGCTGAACCTCATCGTTTCTCACTCCCGTATGGCTGTTTGTGTAGACGGCTTGTCGTACACTAGGGCAGGTCTTCTACTCGCGGGCCATGCCACCCACCGATGATCCGCAGTACCCGTTCTTGCTGCTCTTGTGTGAGGTTACTCGAACACGGCAACGAGACTACCGTACCAGACAGGGCCGCCGAAACTTGCACACTCCCCCTTGGGAATCCTCCATACGGCTCCTGAGAAGAAAGTGATCGCCAGAAGATCCGAGCCTGGACATTGGCTTCTTCAAGGTGCGCAACGAGCGACCTCGCGGCCATCTCGCTTGCAACTCTCACCGAATAAATCCAGTTGTTGTGCGTCGAGCCGGCCGCCCGCGGCATTGGCACCAAGTCAGTTCGCTCTGCAAAAGTCCGATCATAGACCTTAGCGATAGCGGCTTTTGTCGTTATCATTTCGTCCAAACGATCGATCTGGGCAAGGCCGAGCGCCGCATTGATATTGGGCATGCGGCAGTTC
>JAYOEZ010000073.1:9374-13230 GCA_038116985.1 Alphaproteobacteria bacterium
TTCCAGCCAATCGAGTTATGGACATAGTCCGTCCCAACTCTTGCTTGCGTGCTTAGCCGACGCATCTCTTCCGCCAGTTCGGCATCGTCAGTGACGACCATCCCACCACCACCGGTTGTCACGATCTTGTTTCCGTTGAAGCTATAGCAGGCCACACGACCAATCTTCCCCGCTGGCCGATCGCCGAACCAGGAGCCAAGGGCGCCAGCCGCATCGACGACAAGCGGCACAGCATGACTGTCGGCAAGGTCCGAGAGCTCATCCATTAGGGCCGGGAGTCCCAGAGCGTAGACGCAGACAATGGCCCCAACCCGGCTGCCGTACTCTTCCAAAGCCTTGCGCACCGCTGCCGGGTCGAGCGTCCATGTGCTGGATGAGATATCGACGAACATGGGCGTTGCGCCGGTCATACAAACTGCATTCACACTCGCGGCAAAGGTCCAGTCCGGAACGACAACCAAATCTCCGCGCCTAACCCGCAAGGACGAGAGAGCCAGGTGGAGGGCGCTCGTTCCACTTGATGTCGCGACGGCATGGCTGCGACCGGAGAGGTCTGCGATACGCTTTTCGAACTCTGATACGAATGGCCCCCCGGATGAAACCCATGTGTCGTCGATGCAGCGTATCAAGTACTCACGCTCGCTCCCCCTTAGGTCGGGAACAAGCAGTGGAATCAGGGCCTCCTCGCCATCGACCTTGCCGTGGTGCGGCTCCTGTCCATTCTGGTGCTTGGTCACGAATCCACTCCAAGAAGGCGCCTGATCGGGCCACCGTCGCTCTGCGCTGGCGCCGTCATGACCGCGTGCTCCAACTCCTGTTGGTCGACGTGTGGGAGATTTCTCTCGTCGTACGATGCCTTCAGCACAACGCAGCGCGCTGCGATGGCTGGGTATATCCAGTCGGCAAACCTATTGATCCCCAAATCGATGTAGACAACGGGGCGGTCCGTACACATGGCCTTCCAGAACGTTGTCGAACTCATAAGGTCGAGAACGTACAGGTCGGTGTCCGCAAGATGATCCTCGAAGCGCGCAGAGCTTACCCTCGCTACATCTTCCAGCGGATTCCGCCTGCCGCCAAGCACTCCCTCAGGATGAGGCTTGCAGCAAAGAGAAATGGGAAGCCTGGCAAGTTGCGCCGCGAGACGAAGCTGCCAATCAAGATTCACAACATCGGGAAGATCCGGAAGAATGTACTGCCAAAAGCCGCTGAGGAGCGTCGGTACGTACAGAACATTCCTGGACCGGTTTGCGGTACGACGGCCGGAGCTTGCGAGAGCATAGCCGGCATCTCCTATGCCGGCACGAAACACGATCGACCGATCTGAGAACGGGGTATCGCGATAGGACGTTTCGGCCGCCGTCACCAGCGCCACGGACGGAAGCACCACTTCCGAAGAGACCGAGTCCTCTACCTGGCAGTGGTTGAGATTGTTGGTCGAAGCTAGAAGCGACGGACCGCCATGATCGAAGCGAACGGCACCGCCACCCCGGCGCATGGCGGCCAGTCCGATCAACCTTGCCGCATAGGCCCCAGCTGTCCCGGAGTACACGATATCGGGCGTCGCATCCGAGGCAATGCATGCGTCGAGTTGCGCAGCGGCCGCCAGCGTGTGTGGCACCGCAAATCTGTTCAGCAATGCCAAGAACCGCTCTTCGTAGGGCGCTTCAAGTCCAACAGCGTCAGCAACGTCACGGCAAGCGGCCGACACCAAGTCCGCCAAGCCGTTGTCCGACTGCCGTCGAGGCGCACCGGAGGATAGAGCAGTTTCCAGTATCGACTCCGCATGGCGAAAGCGAACCGGAGCAGCGCCATGCCTTGAATGAGCGTCGAGGAGACCGTTCCTCGAAATCGCGACAGGGGCAGCCACAATGTTACCCCAGAGCCCCCTCAGACCAGCCATCGACGCCGAGATCTTCAGCTGTCGAAGGCGCGCCCATCGTGGTGTGCGACCCGAGAATACGCGCACATTTGCTCGCGGCAGCCCGTCGGCATCGATCTCCCCGCGGAGAAACTGCATCTCAATCGGCCCGCCCACCAAGGAAATACCCTTGGCCTCGGCGCCCTGAGCGACGAAGGCTGCCTCCGCATAGACGATTGCATAGGCTAGAACCGAGGCCGAGGCCAACATGAGCTTGCTGGACGCGTCGACGTCCTCGGAAGCAGCTCTGGTCATGTATGCGCCGAGGATACGTTGCACCAACGGCGCAGCTGATCGGGGGTCACTCGGCCAGCGAAGCGCTCTGGACCAATCATGGATCCCAGTTGCCGCCTGGTAGTCGAAGGGTACCGGGCTCTCGTCCATCGCAACCATTGCCACAATCAGCGTCCTGCCGACGGACCCTTCAGCCCCGCGCCCGTGTACACTGGCCGGTATGCACGTGCCTCGGCTAGCAGTGCTGGAGGCGTGTGGAATCGATCTCCCTCGCGGAGAGTCCGGTCGCACCTCAAGTGTTCAAGAGGCATGCGCAACGAACTGCGGCCGGCGGCAACGTAGGCGTAACCATCATGAACGCGATACACCAAGCCGGCGAGAAACGGGTGCGCGTATCTTGTTTCGCCGTCAACGGTACAGTCCATGATGTTCACTTCTTTGTCCGCCAAGAAGGTTCGCGCTCCGGCGTAGGGGTATGAGAACGCCAGCACAAATCGCTCGATCTCCGCGCCTTCCCACGACCAGTCGATCAACGCCTGCGATGGGGTATGCAACCGAGGAAAGTACGAGGCCTGAGCCTCATCCTGCGACTGCCTGGAAAGGCGCCCCCCGTTGTGCAAATGGGGGATGAACTCGGAGATCGCATCGCAGGCCTCTTGATCCGCGATCGCCATCCAATCTCTCGGGAAGCGCGCTTCGGGAGGAAACGAGTACGCACGCTGGAAAACGATGTCCCCTTGGTCGATTCCCGGCTCGATTAGATGAAAGCAAGTGTTTCCTCGGCGGTCGTTGGCCAGCATTCTCCAACTGAACCCGCCTCCGCCACGCCATTCCGGCAGTGGCGCTCCATGCGAGTTGATGGCTCGTCCTTTGTAGAGGTCAATCAGGTCCTTGCGGATGATGTAGGGGCTACCGAGTGAAAAGAGCAGCGTGTCGTCGGCAGCAGTCTCGTACGGGCCGCCCACACACCCGCGGATATCATTCACGACCGTCACAGCGACGTTCTGGGCACGGTAACCTGAGACGACCGACTCACCTTCAGTATTCGTGTCGTCTCTCTGCCGTTCGGCCAGGAACACCTCAACTGCAATACCAAGTCCGCTCGCCACCGTCGCAAGGCGAAGTCCAACGGGCCCGGAACCGAGCACTATGATCCGCTTGAGTTGGCCGGGGCTAAACATGTTGCATCGGACCTGGGCTAGCGGGAGGCAAAGACAAACCGCCACGGAAGATGCACGGGCCCTGAGAACTGGGTTCTTTCGTGCCATTCGGTGGCTACTGTGTAGGTACCCCTAGCCCCGCCCTCCGGCCGTGGCAGCGGCTCCGGCGGATAGAACGCCTCGTGCTGGATCTCGTAACCCTTCTTGCGAAATACCTCTTCGACTAGCGGCAGTGAAAAGACGTTGAAGTCACCGTCTGGGTTGTCATCGCCAATTGCCGGGTTCGTATGGTCCCGAATGTGAATGAGAACATCCAGCGGGCCATCATAGAAGAGAGCATTCAACGCGATCCACCGAGGTTCCAGATCGCAAAGGGCCTCAATCGCAGGAACGACAGTCTTGAAACAACAGAGTGTGTGGATATTGATGATTCCATCAAAGCGACCTCGGTACTCCGCCGGAAGGTCGAACCAGTCCTGGACCTCGAACTTGAGCTTGTCCATGCCCCGCTCGGCGGCCACCTCTGCGGCCTGTTCTATCT
>JAYOEZ010000074.1:0-10444 GCA_038116985.1 Alphaproteobacteria bacterium
AACGGCCCAGTTCATGTGAAGCGGCTGCAACGTACCAACAATTGCGCAAATACATGCCGGATGTTCCTCCCCGTATGAGAATACCGCTCATCCGCACCGCCTCAAACAATCACGCCGCGAGAATCAGGTCCGCGGCGCGCTCTGCGATCATCATCGTTGGGGCCGCGGTATTGCCACTCGTGATGGCGGGCATGACGGACGCATCCGCGACCCGCACCCCTTCGACCCCATGGACGCGCAGCTCGCCATCAACGACGGCACCGCTATCGGGGTCGTTTCCCATTGCGCAGGTGCCGACTGGATGAAACGCCGTTGACGCCGACTCCCGAATCCAACGGTCAACATCTGCCGCTCCACTGACGCCTATCCCCGGCGTTCGCTCACCGCTAGACCAACGTCCAATCGCCGGCTGACCTGCAATCTCGCGGACTAGCGCCAGACCGGCCCTCAGGGCGTCAACATCCGTCTGATGCGCTAGGTAGTTTGGGTCGATCCTTGGCTTGGCCAGTAGATCCGACGATCGCAGTGATATGCCACCTCGGCTCTTCGGACGAAGCTGATAGGCGTGGATGATAAAGCCGTTGTCGCGCCAAGCCCCCCACTGCAGAAGACGTTGGGTTGGAAGCCCCGGCATGAAGCTCAGCTGCACGTCAGGCCGGTCCGAGCTGGCCTCGGTCCGGACGAACGCGCTGCCCTGGGTTGGCATCAGAGCCCCCGGTCCGACTCCTAGCAGCGAGGCTGCCGCGATCGCCGCGACGGCGCGATCCGGTCTGATCAGGCGGTTGAAGGTGACATCTTCCTTTGCGTTCAGAACGACGTAGATCCCGGCATGATCATGCAGATTTCGGCCGACCCCCCTGAGGCCGATTCTCCCTTTGATGCCGTGCGAACGAAGGACGTCCATGTCGCCAATCCCAGAGAGCATCAGCAGGTGAGGACTGTTGATCGCACCTGCCGCCAATACGATTTCTCGATCTGCAAACACATCCTCCACTCGCCCGTCAGACAGCTGATAGGAAACGCCGCGTGCACGGCCGGATTCGATGAGAATCCGGGCTGCCTGCGCACGCGTGCGCACGGTCAGGTTGGTCCGAGAGCGAACTGGATCGAGAAACGCCGTCGCAGAACTCTGGCGTCGTCCGCGATGGATTGCGAAGTCGTGACGACCGTATCCCTCTTGCTGCGTGCCATTGAAGTCGTCCGTTGGCTGCAAGCCCGCTTGCGTACATGCCTCGAAAAACGCCGAAACAAGAGGCCCGGTTGCTGGTGGCGTGGTAATCCGCAGCTCGCCCGTCGCTCCACGATACGGGCCGGTCTTCTCCAGATGTTTCTCGCTCTTGCGAAAGTACGGCAGGACATCGTCAAAGCGCCAACCCTCAAGGCCGTTGGCCGCCCAAGCATCGTAGTCCTGAGGCTGACCCCGCACATACATTATCCCGTTGATGGATGAGCAGCCACCGAGCACGCGTCCGCGTGGCCAGTGAATCACGCGGCCATTCAGGTGGCGCTGCGGCACCGTATCGTAGCCCCAGTTGATCGAGGGCATCTGGTAAAGGAGCCGCGTCATCAGCGGCACCCGGATCATCGGGTTCCAGGCGCGTCCTCCGGCCTCCAATAGCAGCACGCGGTTCTGCTCAGACAACCGGTTTGCGAGAATGCAACCGGCCGAACCAGCGCCGATTACGACGTAGTCGTAGGCCCTTCGGCCGTGCACTAGTCGAGCGTCTTCACAAAAACGTCGAGATCACCGTTCAATCGGCCGGCCGCCTCCCAGAACGGACAATGGCCGACGCTGTCGTAGATCACCATCTTCTTGTTCTCGTGAGTAATCTGCGAAAGCGTGTACTCGCCTGCGAATGGCAGCACGATTTGGTCCTGCGCGCCATGAACCTGCATGAACGGCACCGACAGCCGTCCGATCACGTCACTGTTGTCTGAAACGCGGTCAAGCATCCACCGCCGGATATCCGGCGGAACCATCATGTTGTACGCGAGCATCGTATCGAAGTCCTCGGCTGGCAGGGGCGAAGCCGTGCAAGCTTTGAGAAAGCCGATCGTCCCGGCGATGTTCTCCGCTGGATCAGCAGCAAACATGCCACCGAGGTTATCCCCCGCACCGCGACCGAACATCTTCGAAGTTATCTCGGTGCCCTGCTGCGTCGGCGAGCCGATCAGGAAGACCCCCCGCATCCGCTCATCACCGTAGTGCCTCACGTAGTCGGCCGCCCAGTTACCGCCCATCGACCACCCTACGAACACGAAACGGTCGATGTTCAGGTGATCGAGTACGGCGGTGATGTCGTCTGCGAAAGGCTGCGACTGGTTGTAAGCCTGTGGCTCAAGAGGCTTGTCGGACGCGCCATGTCCGCGCACGTCGATCGAAACGAGCCGATAGCTTTTGGCAAGTTCGCTCTCACGTTGACGCCGCCAACAAAGCGCAGCCTGATTAAACCCATGAATCAGCAGCAGCGCAGGACCGTCCTTGCGCCCTTCGTCATAGACGGCGATCTCCACACCGCCACTTCCCACCACACGCTCCAAGAGACCCTCCTCCAGTTTGCCTGGAGCACAGCCTATATGGACGAGACCGTGAGGTCAGCGATAACGCACTCCCTCGTCCCGGCGGTACCCCGCGACCGCAAGAGCGCCAAACAGCACCGTGTAGGCGCCGAGCCACATCCACGACACGGCTGGCCATGGCTGCTCGAGAACGGCTGCCCAGGCAAGTTCACCAATATGGCGCGTCGGAAGAACGCGAGAAAATGAGTCCAGGAATCCTGGCATGCTCGTCGGCGGGACAAACAGACCACCCCCGAGAGACATGGCGAGATACAGGATATTGGCAACCGGCAATGCGGCGCTGGGAGGCGCCCAATAGCCAATTGCAATTCCGAACATTGCCATCGGAACAGATCCGCCTACCACCGACAGTATCAGCTTGAGCCAGGCAGACTCCGACATGCCAACGTCAGTAAGCAGAAGCGCGGTCAGCACGACCAACCCGACAGCGACAGTGGCAAAGGCCGTGGCGGTCATGATGGTCGCCAGAAACCGCACGACCGGCGATACCGGCAGGACACGCGCAAACTTCTCCCAAGGAGATTCACGTCCGTTCGCGATTCCCACACCGAACTGAAAGAATGCAACGCCGAGAGCGGCGAAGACCGCAAAGGACGCCATGACCACGTTGGCGCCGGTTCGCGATTCGGTGATGGTTGTGCCAATGAACACGAAAATTACCGCCGGCAACATCACGGTGATGACTGAATATGCCGGCGTTCGAGCGAGTTGCAGCAAGCTGGCGCGGAAGTGCTCGTAGACCAGCACTAGCTCGGCTCCTCGCCAGTAATTTCGACGAACGCCTCCTCGAGACTGGCCCGGCGCACTTCAATCTCCTCGAAGCGTCGGCCGCTGCCAACCAGCGCGCGCACGAAGACGTCCGAATCCTCTACGAATGCCGTAACCTTTCCGCCTGCGACCGTAGCTCTTGCAACGCCCGGCAAACCGTCGGGTGCGTCGCCCTTGTAGGAGACCTTTGCCTGTCCCACCCGACGACGGATGTCATCGACGGTTCCTTGGGCAACCGCCCTACCGCGGTCGATCACGATGACGCGGTCCGCCAATGCTTCGGCCTCCTCAAGGTAGTGGGTGGTGAGCACCACCGTTCCACCTTGCTGGCGATAAGCTCCGATTGCAGCCCACAATAGCCGCCGTGCTTCAACGTCGAGACCGGTCGTCGGTTCATCGAGAAAGACCAGTTCCGGATTGCCGGCGAACGCCATTGCGACCGCCAAGGTGCGCTTCTGGCCGCCGCTCAGGCCTCCGGCTTGCCGGTTCCAGATTTCCTTGAGGCGGAACCGCTCAAACAGTTCTTCATCTACAAGGGCGATTGGGTAGTGCGCGCGGACCAACCGCATGATCTCTCTGACGCGCAGCGTTGGGGGAACGCCACTCTCCTGCGGCGTGAGTCCGATTTGCCGGCGCACCGCGATGTCGCGCGGCTCGCCGCCGAGAAGCATTACGGAGCCTGAATCGACACGCCTGAGACCGGTCAGGACGTTAATCGCGGTGGATTTTCCTGCGCCGTTCGGCCCCAGCAGGGCGAGAATCTCGCCACGGTTGGCCTCCAGATCGATGCTCGAAAGGGCGCGGGTGCCACCGAAAGACTTGGATACAGCCTCCAGCCGTGCAGCAGCCGCCACCACATCGCTCCCCAGCCCTGTCCTCTTCCAAACTGATGACCTAGTGGCAGGGCTTGAAATCTACATCCAATCTGACTACTGATAATATATCGAATTGATATATTAAGCGCTAGTACAAAGCGGGGCTAACGTGCACGTCAAGACACTCTGCCTGGCCATCCTCTCGATGGATGACGCATCAGGCTACGAAATCAAGAAGCTGCTGGAAGGCCCATTCAGCCATATTCATGAAGCAAGCTTCGGCGCGATCTACCCCGCCCTTGCCCGCCTTCAGGAAGAGGGTCTGGTCACGTGTGAAGCGCGAAGCCAGGAAAAGCGGCCGGACAAGAAGGTCTATTCACTGACCCAAAAGGGTCGCTTTGCACTGATAGATGAGTTGTCGATCGTGCCTGGCCCGGACCGTATCCGTTCCGACTTTTTGGTTCAGATGCTCTACGCCCACCTCCTTCCTCCGGCCCACATCGAAAAAGCAATCCACAAGCGCATTGAGATCTATCGCGATCTGCTCGTCGAACTAAACCGCGGAGAGACGGTTCCTGTCTCGCCCGGCGAGCAATCGAGCGCCGAATTCGTTCGCGGCTATGGCAACGCGGTCCTGCAGGCAGCGTTGGACTACATCGAAGACAACCGGCATCTGGTTGAGGGTGCGGCCCTCCTCACGCAGCCGTCCAGCATGACGGCCCGGCGTCCGGATTCCAGCGCTGCCGAAGTAGAGGGGCACCCCGCCGGGGTGGCAGCGGAATGAAGAAATCATTTGTGATTGCACTCGTCATCGCCCTTGCGGTAGCAGCATGGGTAATTAGCGACAAACTGCCCGGCGATGGCATGGTCGAGGCCGAACAGCCGAGGCCGACAAATGCGGCCGCCGAAGTCGCCAAGACGCAGAAACAGGACCTACTTGTCGAGGTAAGACGCTTCACAGCAGAACCGCGCACGCAACACATCGAACTGCGCGGTCGGACGGAAGCTTCGAGATGGGTCGACGTCCGCGCCGAGACCGCGGGCCGCGTCGTCGCGATCAACGCGCGCAAGGGCGCCGGCGTCAGGGAAGGTGATGTCATCGTCGAATTGGCGATGGACGACCGAGAAGCCAAGCTTGCAGAAGCGATTGCAACCGTTCGTCAACGTCAGATGGAATACGACGCAGCACAGCGCCTAAGCGAAAAAGGCTATCGCGCCACGACGAAGCTGGCGGAGTCCGCAGCCTTGCTGGACCGTGCCCATGCCTCGCAAGCCCAGGTCGAACTAGACATCGAGAACACCAGAATTCGTGCGCCCTTCGATGGGGTTGTCGAGTTGCGCCATGTCGAAATGGGCGACTATGTCTCGCGTAATTCCATCGTCGCACGCATCGTCGACCAGGACCCTTATCTCGTGGTGGGACAGGTCTCCGAATTGGATGTTCCGCACCTGAAGATCGGCGATACGGGTGTTGCGCGACTCGCGACCGGCACGATGGTCGAAGGCCGGATTCGGTTCATCGCGACAGCAGCTGACGACAAGACACGAACATTCCGGGTCGAAATGGAAGTACCGAACCGAGACCGGCAATTGCGCGACGGGCTCACTGCGGAGATCAATATCGAAACGGATCAAAGCATGGCGCACCACGTGAGCTCTGCGGTGTTAACGCTGAACGACGCCGGCCAGCTGGGGGTTCGCGGCGTCGACGCTCAAGGATTGGTCAAGTTCTACCCTGTCGATATCGTTGACGACACCGGCGACGGCGTGTGGTTAGCGGGCCTGCCCGACAACGTCGACATCATCACGGTTGGGCAGGAGTTCGTCCGCGAAGGCGACCGGGTGAGAATCAAACGCGCTGCGGAGGCCAACTCGTGAACGGCATCATCAATGCGGCGCTGAGCCGCTCGCGCGTTGTGATCCTGGGCCTCGCGGTCATATTGATTGCGGGTCTCGCGGCCTATATCGACATCCCGAAGGAGGCCGAGCCGGACGTCAATATTCCCTTCATCTACGTGTCGATAAGCCACTCCGGGATCTCACCGAACGATGCCGAGCGGCTGCTCGTGCGGCCGATGGAAAAGGAACTGAAAGCGATCGAGGGCATCAAGCAGATGACCGCGACCGCTGTGGAAGGCCACGCGTCCATTCTGTTGGAGTTTGAGGCAGGCTTCGATGCGGACGCTGCGTTGATCGATGTCCGAGAGAAGGTCGACGTTGCCAAAGCCGAACTCCCGGACGACACCGACGAACCGACAGTCAACGAAGTCGCGACAAGCGGCTTCCCGGTTCTTGTCGCGACGCTGTCTGGGGGTGTGCCGGAGCGCACCCTTTACAAGATGGCCGAGCAGTTGAAGGACTCGCTCGAATCCATCCCAACCGTTCTCGAAGCGCGAATCGTGGGCGACCGTGAAGAGGTGCTTGAAGTAATAGTCGAGCCGCTCAAGCTCGAGAGCTACAACATCTCGAATTCTGAACTGATCAACGCGATCAATCTGAACAATCAGTTGATCGCCGCAGGTGCGCTTGATTCTGGACAGGGCCGATTTTCCGTCAAGGTGCCCGGCCTCTTCGAGACCGCGCGCGATGTACTTGACCTCCCCCTCAAGGTGAGCGCGGACGGCAACGGCATCGTGACACTGGGCGATGTGACCACCATTCGCCGCACTTTCAAGGACCGCACGAGCTACGCCCGCCTCAATGGCAAGCCGGCGGTCGCTCTTGAAATCACCAAACGCGCCGGAACCAACATCATCGAGAACAACTTGGCAGTACGCGCCGTCGTTGATCAGGTTTCGCAGGTATGGCCGGAGAATGTCCAAGTGACGTTTAGTCAGGACAAGATGCGATTCACTGAGTCCATCCTGTCGGACCTCCAGAACAACATCGTGTCGGCCGTCCTCCTGGTAATGATTGTGGTCGTGGCGGCGCTCGGCCTGCGAAGCGGCTTGTTGGTAGGCATCGCGATTCCTGGCTCCTTCCTTCTTGGCATCCTGCTTCTCACCGTGATGGGCCTGACAATGAACATGGTCGTCATGTTCAGCCTGATCCTGGCCGTCGGCATGCTGGTCGACGGCGCAATCGTCGTCACGGAATACGCGGACCGGCGTATGTCCGAAGGCGCCAAACGCCTCGAGGCCTACGGTGAGGCGGCGAAACGCATGGCCTGGCCCATCATTGCCTCGACCGCGACCACCCTCGCGGCATTTGCGCCCCTGCTCTTCTGGCCGGGGATCGTCGGGGAGTTCATGGGGTTCCTTCCAGTGACCCTGATCGCAACGTTGGCTGCATCGCTGATCATGGCCCTGATCTTCGTACCGACGCTCGGTGCCTACTTCGGCAAAGCCAGCGCGTTGACGCCTAAGGCTGCAGCGAAGTACCAGGCGCTGGAGTCCGGTGACGTCATGTTGGTTGGCGGACCACTTGGTCTCTATGTGCGCGTGCTCCGCTTCTTCACCAAGCCCGCCCCAATGCCAATCATCACTGCAGTTGGATCGGTGGTGTTGCTCGTGGGCGCAATGATGCTCTACATGCAACACGGCACTGGCCTCATATTCTTCCCAAACGTAGATCCCGACAACGCGCGGGTCCTCGTGCACGCGCGCGGCAACCTATCTATCGCCGAACGTGATGCGCTTGTCCGACAGGTTGAGGACCGGGTCCTTCTGGTTGACGGAATTAGGACGGTCTACGCCCGTACGGGCGCTTCGGGACAGGGCTCCAACGATGCCGCCGACGTAATCGGCACCATGTATGTCGAGTTCTTCGACTGGGATGAACGCCGGCCAGCAAAGGAAATACTTACCCAAATTCGCAACGATACGGCCGACATCGCCGGCATCCATGTTGAGGTTCGCGAACCCGAAGAAGGCCCGCCCACGGGCAAAGCACTGCGCCTTCAGCTCTCTTCGAGCGACCCGGCCGCGCTCAACACCGCAGTCGAGAACATCAATGATGCGATTTCAGATCTTCCTGGCCTTGTCGACTACGAAGACAGCCGACCGATCCCCGGTATCGAGTGGCGCGTTTCGGTTGACCGTAGCCAAGCGGGTCGGTTCGGTGCCGACGTTCTTTCGGTCGGCAACGTCGTGAAGCTTGTCACCAACGGGATCAAGGTGGGCGACTACCGCCCGGACGATGCGGACGAGGAAGTGGACATCGTCGTTCGTTTTCCTGAAAGCGATCGCACTCTGGCCATGTTGGACCAGCTGCGTGTTCTGACGGCCAACGGCATGGTTCCAGTGAGCAATTTCGTGTCCCGCGAAGCGCAACAGAAAACGGGCACGATCGAACGGGTGAACGGCTCAAGGGTCCTTCGCATCGAGTCCGAGGTTCTCCCGGGCGTGCTCCCTAACGACAAGGTCAAGGAGATTCGCGGAATCCTTGAGAACGTTGAAATTCCAGCGGGCGTGCTGATCGAGTTCAAGGGCCAGGACGAGGAGCAGGCCGCAGCACAAGAATTCCTGACTCGCGCTTTCGTCGTCGCCCTGTTCATCATGGCGATTATTCTGGTGATGCAGTTCAACAGCTTCTACCACGCATTTTTGATCTTGAGCGCGGTCATCCTGTCAACAATCGGCGTGATGCTAGGTTTGGTGGCCACCGGCCTGCCGTTCTCCATCGTGATGACCGGTGTGGGCATCATCACGCTCGCAGGCATCGTGGTGAACAACAACATCATCCTCATCGATACCTATCAACGATTCGTCCGAGACGGCATGGATCCGTACGAGGCGATCCTGCGAACAGGAGCTCAGCGCTTGCGGCCCGTTCTCCTGACCGCCATCACGACCATCATCGGCCTGATGCCGATGGTAACGGGGATCGGAATCGATTTCATAACGCGTGAGGTAACCGTCGGCGCACCATCAACCCAGTGGTGGGTCCTTCTGGCCACGACGGTGGCCTCGGGCCTAGCCTTCGCAACAGTGCTGACACTGATCATTACACCGGCCATGCTGGCACTTGGCGTCAAGACCAGCCATGCGATCAAGATGACTGGCAGCGCCTTCCGTCGTCGCGAAGGGCCGCAACCTGAAGCCCCTGGAGCACCCGCGGAGTAACGCTACTCGCCCGGCACGGACTCGACCGCAGGCGGCGGAACGGAACTTCCCTGGTCCGCGACGGCCTCCAGGGCCGCCTGGTGTTCCGCCGCCTCCTGCTGGCGGCGCCACATAGTTGCATAGTGACCGTCCAGGGCCAGCAATTCCTCATGCCGCCCGCGTTCGACAATCGTCCCCTTGTCCAGAACCACGATCTCGTCGGCGTGGATGACTGTCGAGAGCCGATGCGCGATCGTGATCGTCGTGCGGTTGCGTGACACCTCTCGGAGCGACGACTGAATCTCTTTTTCCGTCCGCGAATCGAGTGCGGACGTCGCCTCATCAAACAGCAGAATCCTGGGATTCTTCAGAATGGTCCGAGCTATGGCGACGCGCTGCTTCTCTCCACCCGATATCTTCAGTCCGCGTTCACCTACGACGGTGTCGTAACCATCAGGCGTAGACATGATGAAGTCGTGGATGCTCGCCAACCGAGCGGCAGCCTCAATCTCCTCCTCCGACGCATCGGGCCGACCGTAGGCGATGTTGTAGCGAATGGTGTCGTTGAACAAGACGGTGTCCTGCGGAACGATTCCAATCGTCGCCCGAACGCTATCCTGCGTCACGTCGGCGATATTCTGGCCGTCAATGCGAATAGCACCCGCATCAACATCGTAGAAGCGGTAGAGAAGCCGTGAAAGCGTCGACTTGCCTGCTCCGCTCGAACCCACCACGGCGACCGTCGAGCCAGGCGCAACCTCAAGCGAGAAGTCTCGAAGAATGGGACGCCTCGCATCGTAGGCGAACGTGACGTTCTCAAAGGCAATCCGCCCCTCGGCGACATTGAGCGAGACGGCGCCCGCGGCATCCTGAAGTTCAGCCCGGACGTCCAGCAACTCGAACATCTTCTCCATGTCGACAAGCGACTGCTTGATTTGCCTGTAGACAAACCCCAGGAACCCCAGCGGCATAAACAGCTGCGACATGAACGCACTCACCGCCACGAAGTCGCCTGGCGTCATTCCGCCCGCCACGACCGAACGCGCAGAAATCATGAGAACCGCAACCGCGCCGATCCCCATTACGACGGTCTGCCCGACATTGAGAACGGCCAGCGATGACGTGTTCCTGACAGCCGCGTCCTCGTATCGCCGCATCGCCGCGTCGAAGCGTTCGGCTTCCCATGTCTCGTTGCCGAAGTACTTCACGGTCTCGAAGTTTAGGAGGCTATCGATGGCG
>JAYOEZ010000074.1:10460-13203 GCA_038116985.1 Alphaproteobacteria bacterium
CTACGATTCATTTCCCGTCGATGCTTCAATCGCCATTCCGTGACCAACATGGTGTAGGCGATGTAGATCACCACCGTCACGAAAGTGACGGCCGCGATGATCCATGAATAGCGCTCCACCAAGATGGCGGTCACAAGACCGATCTCGAGCAGGGTCGGAATGATGTTGAACAGGGAAAAGCTGAGGATGAAGTCGATCGCCTTCGTTCCTCGCTCAATTACCCGCGACAAGCCGCCGGTTTGGCGTTCGAGGTGAAAACGGAGTGTCAACGCGTGCAAATGCCGAAAGGTTCGCAAGGCCACAGTGCGAATCGCGTACTGGCTGACACGGGCAAACACCGCATCGCGCAGTTGCCCGAACGCCTGCGAGGCGACGCGTGCAAGACCGTACATCACGATGATTCCCACCGGCACGCCGATCGCGCCGACAACCAGGGGATCGGCCTGGAGCGATTCGTTCAGAATATCGACCGCGCGGCCGAGCAGGATCGGCACGAATACCACGGCAACCTTCGATGCGACGATGAACGCCACCGCCGCGACAACACGTAGCTTGAGATCGGCCCGTTCGCGTGGCCACAGGTAGGGCAGCAGGTCAGCAAGCGCGCGTAGCTGACCGCCCTTGCGTGTCCCGGTGGAATCCGTATCGAAGGTCGTCTGGCTCATCTGCTCGCCAAGGAATGGGGCCGGCTCTGCCGGGCGCCTCTACTTAGGGAGCCTGGCCATCACGAACCAGCGAATAATGACCTTAGTTGGTCTGGGGAATTTCAAAGACCTGGCCTGGAAAGATCAGATCGGGATCGCGGATTTGATCCTTGTTCGCATCATAGATCACGGTGAATCGGAGGCCGGTCCCGTAGGCGGCGCGGGCAATTCGCCACAGCGAGTTGCCTGGCTGGACAATGACCTGTCCCTCGCGCACCACAATCAGCGCCGGCTCTACGCGCGTGAAGGGCGTTGCGGCGCGCGCCACGACCCGTCCACCTGGTTGCACTTGGTCGATCCTTAGCTCGTAGGTACCCGGGCGCAGACTGGCTTCAGGCAAGAGAACCCATTCGCCTGCAGCGTCGGCCCGTGAAATCCCGACGAGTTTCCCGTCTGCATAGGCGCGCACTTCCGTTTCCGGACTCCCCCGGCCTGAGATGATGACATTGCCCTTCTCGTCGTAATCCACCACATCGATACTCACGCCGCCGGGCGGCGCACCCTTGGGCTTCTCCGCCCCAGGCCCCTGCAAAACGCGGCTTGGCCCTTCGCCGGCCTTCGGCGTGAGGACCGCCAGCGGCCTGCCCGGCGTTGGTCCCTCATCGACGCGATCGGGCACGGCGAGCACCACGACCTGTTCCGAATCGACGCGCGCGCCACCGTCATTCTGGGCTTCTATCGAGAGTTCGCGAGCGCCGGACTGCAGCTGTTGCTGTGGAATCAGGACCCACTCGCCACGGGGATCCGCCGTCACCGTTCCGAGCGGCTTCCCTTGATCGAGAACCGTGACTCTGGCGCCGGGCGCCGCCCTCCCCGCAATCACTGCGTTGCCGTCGCGCGTAACACGCACAACGTCAAAGCTGGGAACCACCTTGGGTGCCTGGACCGTCGTATCGTCTTCAACCGGCGGCGGCTCGGCCTCAGTTGTCGATGAAGTCACGTCGCGGCTCGGCGACACCGCGGAGCGAGAGGTTGCCGGCGGCGACGTGTCGGGTGGGGTTGTCTCGTTGGCAACGGGCGATCGCGACGAACGCTCCGCGATTTCCGGCTCCGGAAGGAACAGGAGAACCGCGGCGATACCAAGCGCGATCAGAATGGCTGGCGCAATGAACTTCCACACGGGTGCCCGACCCTTGCTGGGAGATGGCTGGGGTCAGCCTACTACACCTTGGGCCTCAGGCGAAGTCAGACACAATAAGCACGCCTACCGGCGCGGAACCGCGTTGTCGATCGCCGGAACGGATTTCAGGTAAACCGCAATCGCCCGGAGATCGTCATCGCTCAGGTCCTTGAGACCGTGCTCGATGGCTTCTTCCATCGAGCCCTGGACGTTGTCGAAGTCAGGCTTGAACCCGGTCTTCAGCAGATTGACGATGTCACCTTCCGTCCAGGTACCGATACCCGTTTCGGCGTGCGGCGTGATGTTCGGCACGCGTTCGCCTTCTGGCCCGTCCGGCGTGCCGGCCAGATACAAGCTCTCTGAGCGGGAACCACCCAGAAAGTTGCGCGGGGTATGGCATTCTCCGCAATGAGCAGCTGCCTCCACGAGATAACGGCCGCGGTTCCAGACCGCGTCCTGGTTCGGATCGTCCTGCAGAGGCCCGCGCTCGAAGAACAACACCTTCCAGAAGAACTGCCCGAACCGTACATCGAGAGGAAACGGCACCTCGTGGTCCGGCACCGCTTTGCGAACCGGTTCGAGCGAAAAGAGAAACGCTTTCAGGTCGAGGACGTCCTGCCGGCTCAAGCCCGTGTAGGAAGGATAGGGAAAGACCGGAAAGTAGTGCCGGCCGGCGGGACCGACACCGTCGCGCAGTGCGCGGACAAACTGCTCATCTGACCAATCACCGATCCCCGTCTCTGGGTCGGGCGTGATGTTGGGCGAGTAGAAGATGCCGAATGGAGTAGATAATCCGCGTCCACCTGCGTAATCGGCTCCCCCACCCTTGTAGTCCGTATGACATGAAACGCAGCCGGCAGCCTTTTCTATGTACTGTCCCCGCAACGCATCCTGGGCCGAAGCGGCAGCAGCCCATACC
>JAYOEZ010000075.1:0-12807 GCA_038116985.1 Alphaproteobacteria bacterium
CTCCAGCCCCTCTCCTGCATCAATGACGAGAAGCACGACCTCCGCGTAGTCAACGGAGCGTTTCGCATCTGCGACGGCAAGGCGTTCGAGTTTGTCGCCTACCCTCGCCTGCCTCCGTTGGCCTGCGGTATCGGTTAGTACGACCTTGCGGCCTTCGACATGCCAGACTACGTCGATTGCGTCCCGGGTGATTCCCGCCTCCGGACCGGTGAGCAACCGTTCTTCCCCGATTAGCCGGTTCACCAGAGTCGATTTTCCGACATTGGGCCGTCCGACGATGGCCAGATGAATCGGTACATCATCGGAATCGGCACCGCTCGCAAGTTCCTCATTACGTGGGGCGCCGCTTGCCGCCAGTGCATTGACGAGATCCGCAATACCCTCACCGTGCTCTGCCGAACAAGCTATCGGCTCACCCAGACCAAGCGAAAAGGCCTCCATGAGACCCGGCACGGCCGCGGCCCCTTCACACTTGTTAGCAACCAAGACGACCGGTTTGTCGGCACCGCGCGCCATCTTCGCAAAGTGCTCATCCAGTGGGGTTACACCTACGCGCGCATCGACAACGAACAGAATGACGTCGGCTCGCCTCATAGCCGACAGGGTCTGCTCGCGCATCCTGCCCTCCAATGCGTCCGGCGCAGCCTCGTCCAATCCCGCGGTGTCGATCAAGTTGAAGGCAATGCCGCCGACGTCGGCAGCGCCCTGTCGCCAGTCCCGGGTGACGCCCGGCGTGTCATCCACAAGCGCAGAACGTCGACCGGTGAGCCGATTGAAAAGCGTCGACTTCCCGACGTTTGGCCGGCCAACGATCGCGACGGCGAAAGCCATTTGAAATCTATCTGTAGGCGACGATTGCGCCGTCGTCCGTCAGGAACAAGAGCCACTCATCGGCCAGAACGGGCGGCAGAAACACAGAGTCAGAAAGCCTGAGGCTGCCCAGCATTCGCCCGTTATAAGGAGAAACCGCCACCGCATCCCCGGTAGACGACACGAGAATTAGACGGTCACTACCCAGTACAGGGCCGGCCCACGCAATGGGATCCTCCAATGTGTCCGGTTTCTCATAGCGCGGCAGTTCGGTGACCCACCGGATTCGACCATCGAGCCGTGACAGGGCGATCAATTCGTCTTGGCTGGTGATGAGGTAGAGGAAATCCCCGGCGATCCAGGGGCTGCCGGACCCACTGACGTCTTGGGTCCACAGCCGTGCGCCGCTGGTCGCGTCGTCCGCGACCATCCGTCCCGAGTGACCGATCGCATAAACTGTTCCTCGATCGAGAACTGGATGACCGTTGATGTCGGTGATCTCTCCTAGAGCTGTGGTGGCCCCGCCACGCGACAAGGAATCAGACCAAAGAACCTGCCCGTTGTCGGCACGCAGCGCCACAAGTTCCCCTGACGAATATGGCACTACCACAGTTCCGGTCGCTGCGGCCGGGCTGCCGGCACCGATGAGACCGGCCGTTTCGGCGATCCCGACATGGTTCCAGACCGGCGAACCGTCCTCCACGCGCAAGCCGAACGCCTGATTGTCGGAACTAACGACAAAGACCAACTCACCGGCCACAGTCGGCGCGCTCACAAGGGGAATACCGAGCCTCGTGCGCCATAACTCAACGCCATTCGCCGCGTCGAGTGCGATTAGTTCGCCATACGCTGTCGAAACGACCACTGCGCCCGACCCATAGGCCAACCCTCCACCGACGGCCCCCCTATTCTCTCCCTCAGGAACAGCGTCGAATCGCCACAGACGCTCGCCATCCTGCAGGCGCAGGGCAATGACCCTTCCTTCGGCGTCCATTGCGAACACTCTGGACTCGGCGACAATCAGCGGGGCCGTGAGCCGACGGTCCCGATTTGAGCCTGCACCAATGCTGACGCGCCAGCGCCGGCGCGGCGCATCGCCGATCGCCAGATGATGCATGGCTTTGGTTGCGCTACCACCTGCCTGTGGCCAATCCGAATTGGCAAACGGGCGCGGCAAGCGCACCTGCAGGTCCTGCAGGCCCGGATCGGGCTCCAGCGTCCGCTCTAGTGACAAAACGCTAATCCGCTCACCCGGCAGTGGCGGCGGTACATATGGAGTGAATAGCGCGCAGCCGACAAGAGCCATGCTGGCTAGGAGCAACGGAACAACGCGGTGGAAGCCGGATCGCACCGCATCCCTCAAACCAATGCTTCGGCCCAGGGCCATTTGCTCAGCCCTCCCCCAGGGCTCCCAACAGCTCAGCCGCACGATTCCGGATGCCGCCCGGCGCTGCCGGATCATCAACAAGGGCTCGCAGGAGTATCTTTGCTTGTTCGGTATCGCCGCTTCGATTGTAGACCAGAGCCTGGAGTTCGCGGGCAGAGTAGCGCCACGGTCCGTCGTTCAGCACCAGCGGCGCCAGGCGAGCCAACATGTCCTGATCGCTCGCCGATTCAAAAGCATGCATAGCGCCAAGTAGGCCGCCCAATCCACGCAAGATCGGTTCGACGCTGCCGTCGGCCGCCAAACGATTGTAGACCTCAACCGCTTCGGCCGTTTGTCCCGCCTTGACCAGCGCCGCGGCCGCTTGAAGCCGAGACAAGGCTCGATAGCCCGATCCAGACTCGTCCGCCAATCTGTTGAATGCGGTCGCAGCCTGCGCCGCGGCGCCTTGCCGTGCCATGCCGAGCGCTTCAGCGAACCTTTGCCCCTCAGCCTGCCGACGATTCTCGACGATGTTCTGGTAGGCAATGATGATCGCTGCCACGACAACAAACACCACGGCTGCCCCGATCACGTACTTGCCATACCGTGACCAGAGCTTGGCGTAGCGCTCTTGCCTCAGATCTTCGTCGACTTCGCGGAAGATATCCGACACGCACGGTCTCCTGAGAGGGCAGCCGCCCCAAAAAGGCCGGTAAAATAGCCCGCGACAAGTATGATAGCAAACTGCTGCGAGGCGCAAAAATCGTCTGTTACAAGAGACTTAGGACATCTGCTTGAGCCGGCGACTAGTGGTCCGCTCGATGCAGAATCTTGTCACCCAACCCGGTGTCATAGTCGAGCCCGGCCTGGGTTACCGCCATGTAGTCAGGATACGCGCCCACCGCGAGTCCCTTTCGCACAAGGGCGGCCCAGACCGAAGGGTTGTGCAGGCCGGTCGCATCTCGACCCATGACGACATACTCGCCCATGTGAAAATGGTTCCCGTGCGGGTCCGGCAGCCAACGAATCACGGTATTGCCTGAAACATGTTCCTTGAGGGCAACATCGGGTAGCTTGGCCAGAACCTGGAGTAGAGTCAGCGTCTTGAGCTGAAGGTTGTTGAGCTTCTGAGGATTGCGCTTGGGAGGCATTGTTTGGCTAGTTCAGCGTAGCGCCGAACAGGGCAATCAATTCCTTCCAGTGCCGCTCAGCCGCCGCCTCGTTGTAGATGGGGAAATCCGCCATCGTCCACCCATGCAGGGCATCGGGATAGATCTCGCAACGATGATCCACACCCGCATCGGAGAGCGCCTTCTCCAGTCGCTCCGCCATATCCAGAGGATACGAATCGTCTTTGTCGGCGCCTGCCACATAGATGCGCCCCTTCATCTTTGGCGCCAGAAGGTGCGGGCTGAGTTCCGAATCGGTCGCAAGGCTTCCACCATGAAAACTGGCGGCGGCCGCAATCCGCTTAGGATACGTCGCCGCCGTCGTCAGCGACATGCCGCCGCCCATGCAATAGCCGGTCGTTCCAACCTTGTTTCCCGCCACGTCATCTCGCGAATCCAGATAGGCAAGCAATGCACCAGCATCGTCTGAAGCACGGCGGTTGTCCGTTGACGCCATTAGCGGTCCCAATGCCTCCCGAACACTCCCCGAAGCGAAGATTTCCTTGGGCACCAACTCTTCGTATGGACCATGGCGGTAAAAGAGATCCGGCAAGAGGACGACGTAACCTGCGTCGGCGAGACGTTGCCCCATCTCGAACAAGGTGGGGCGGATTGCCAACGCGTCCATAAAGAAGATGACGCCCGGCCAGGGCCCTGAACCCGCGGGCGTGAATACATATGTGGGGCATTCCCCGTCCTGAGTCCTGATCGACACATTTTCCTGCGCCATAGTGCTCCCTACTCCCATTCGATCGTGCCAGGTGGTTTGGACGTCACGTCGTAGACGACCCGATTGATGCCCTGCACCTCGTTGATGATGCGGGTCGCCACGCGACCCAGAAACTCCGAATCAAAGTGAAAGAAGTCCGCAGTCATGCCATCGGTCGATGTGACCGCGCGAAGCCCGCAGACGTATTCGTAGGTCCGGTCGTCACCCATGACGCCAACTGTTCGCACCGGAAGCAGCACCGCGAACGCCTGCCAGATGGCGTCATACAGGCCCTCCCTCCGGATCTCCTCGAGATAGATGGCATCGGCCTTGCGCAAGATTGCAGCTTTCTCTCCGGTGACGGCGCCGGGGATGCGAATGGCGAGACCTGGCCCCGGGAACGGATGCCGGCCGACGAGCGTCTCCGGCAACCCCAGTTCCCTCCCCAGGGTTCGGACCTCGTCCTTGAACAACTCCCGAAGCGGCTCGACCAGAGCCATGTTCATGCGTTCGGGCAGGCCGCCAACGTTGTGGTGCGACTTGATCGTGACACTGGGGCCCCCAAGCGGCGAAATTGACTCGATGACATCCGGATAAAGAGTTCCTTGAGCGAGGAAGTCAGCGCCACCGACCCTCCTGGCCTCTTCCTCGAACATGTCGATGAAGGTCGCCCCAATGATCTTTCGCTTTTGCTCCGGGTCCTCGACACCCTCGAGTTTGCCGAGGAAAATGTCACTTGCGTCGCGGTGGACCAACGCGATGTTGTAGTGGCCGCGAAACAGGTCCACGACCTCCTTTGCCTCGTCTTGCCGTAACAAACCATGATCGACGAAGACGCAGGTCAACTGGTCTCCGATCGCCTCATGAAGCAGGACCGCGACCACTGACGAATCAACGCCGCCCGACAGACCGCAGATGACGCGACCGGATCCTACCTGCTCGCGGAAACGCTCGATCGCTTGCCGGCGAAAAGCCGCCATGGACCAGTCGCCGCTGCATCCGGCAATGCCGTGCGTGAAATTGCGTAGGAGTGCCGCACCGTCCGGCGTGTGCACGACCTCCGGATGGAACATCAACCCGTACAACCGGCGCGTATCGTCGGCGACGACCGCAAATGGAGCCCCTTCGCTCTGACCAACTGCCGAAAAGCCGGGCGGCAGGCTGATGACTCGGTCCCCATGGCTCATCCACACCTGATGCTTCTGTCCGGGCTCCCAGAGACCCTCGAAAAGCCGGCACGAGTTCTTCACCTCCACGAACGCGCGGCCGAACTCGCGATGGGTGGAATTCTCGACCTCGCCACCAAGTTGGGCGACCAAGGCCATTTGGCCGTAGCAGATACCGAGCACCGGGACGCCTGCCTCGAAGACAGCCTGCGGTGCACGCGGCGTGTCCTCGCCAGTCACCGATGCCGGGCCACCCGACAAGACAATCGCTTGGGGAGAGAGATCGGTGAGCGCTTGTTCTGCCTTGTGGAACGGCGCGATCTCGCAATAGACGCCGCTTTCCCTGACGCGGCGCGCGATGAGCTGCGTCAATTGCGAGCCGAAATCGACAACAAGAACCTTATCGCTCATCGAAGCGGAACCTATCGACTGGATCGACTTGAATCCAGCCTGCCCACGACAAAAAAGGGCCCGCCTCGAAAGGCGGGCCGCAAAGAGGGGGAAGTCGGCTCCGGCGCCCGGAAGGGGCTCCCATTGGCAGTCAACGCTGCCACGGCATAACAGCATGAACGTGCCACGGCGGCGGAGCCACCCTCGTCGAAGCAAACACCTGTCTCGCCGAAATATTTCATGCTTCGTGCCGTAGCACTGCGACGAAGAACCCATCCGTATCTGTTGATGACGGGCTGAGCTTGAGAAAAGGCCCGGCCGCGGGTGGCGGGCCATCGAGGAACCGAGGCCAAAGCTCCGCTACGTCCTGCGATCGGAAATGGCGATTGCTATCTAGAAATGCCTCGATACGATCGCCTCCCTCCTCGTCCAGAATCGAACAGGTGACAAAGACGAGGGACCCGCCTGGCCGTACCAAATGTGAAGATTTGGATAGAAGAGTATCCTGTAACTCACTGTAATAGCTTATTATTTCCTGAGATAAACCCCATCTAGCGGCAGGTTGCCTGCGCCAGGTTCCAGTACCACTGCATGGTGCATCGACCAAGACCCGATCGGCTGGCGCCGGAGCCTCGGCCTCACTGAGAACCAGCGTTTCTATCGACGTCGCGCCCGCCCGTTTTGCCCGCGGACGGAGTCCCCGAAGGCGCGTCGGTGAAGTATCGCACGCAATGACTTCTCCCCGATTGGCCATCACGGCCGCCAAGGCGAGCGACTTGCCGCCCGCGCCGGCGCAGTAGTCGATCACACGCTCCCCCGGACGGGCGCCGACGAGGGCGGCGGCAATCTGGGACCCTTCGTCCTGAACCTCAATGAAGCCCTCCTTGAACGACGGATCGGCTTCGATGCGCGGGTTACCTTGAATGCGGAGGCCTATGGGCGAATAGGGCGTTGGCGCAGCATCAACGCCGGTGCTCCTGAGGCGATCAAGCACCTCATTGCGGTCCGCCTTCAGTGTATTGACCCGCACGTCCAGAGGCGCGCGCTCGTTGAGCGCAGCCATTTCACCCGGGAGCCCGCTTCCGAACCGACGCACGAGCATGTCGTGTATCCAGCCGGGATAGTTGCCGGCAACCGATGGCGGGGGCGTACCCGAGGGCGGGCGCCGCAACATCTGGATGACGGCCTGTTCCTCAAGCGTCAGCGGCGAAGGCGCGTGTGGGCTACCGTCGAACAACGCCCTCACCTCGTCATCCCCTACGCCGGCATCGGCAAGTTGCGCAATAAGCAACGTGCGCCCATCTGGCAAACCTGCGCTTCCGACGTTCGCCAGTCGCCATTCAAGCCAAGCTCGCCGACGCATGACAGCGTAGAAAGTCTCGGTGACCGCGTTTCGGTCCTTGGCTCCGGCATAGCGCCGCTGCCGAAAATAGGCCGAAACGACACGGTCTCCCGGCGCGCTGTCGGCGCCCACCATATCAACGAGTTCGATCGCCGCCTGAAGTCTCGGCCCTGGTCTCACGCTCCCGGCCCGAAACCGCTAGCCGCTCACCGGGTAGTTGGGCGACTCCTGTGTGATCGCCACATCATGAACGTGACTCTCGCGCAAGCCGGCACCGGTCACGCGATAGAACGTGGCGCTGGACTGCATGTCCTGAATGGTCGCGCAACCCGTGTAGCCCATCGCCGCACGTAGTCCGCCAACGAGTTGGTGAATGACGCCGGAAACCGACCCCTTGTAGGGCACCCGCCCTTCGATGCCTTCCGGGACATACTTGAGCGTGTCACCGACATCCTGCTGGAAGTACCGGTCCGCAGAGCCACGAGCCATGGCGCCGACCGACCCCATCCCGCGATACGACTTATAGGATCGCCCTTGATAGTAGAAGATTTCGCCGGGCGCCTCATCAGTGCCACTGAAGAGCGAACCAATCATCGCGCAGTCTGCACCGCCGGCGATCGCTTTCGCCAAATCGCCGGAGAACTTGATTCCACCATCCCCGATCGCTGGCACGCCCTGCTTATGGCAGGCTTCCGCGACGTCCATGATGGCAGTTAGTTGCGGTACGCCGACACCGGCGACGATCCTGGTGGTGCAGATCGAACCAGGCCCGATACCCACCTTGACGGCATCCGCACCGGCATCGATCAACGCATTGGCCGCATCGGCGGTTGCCACATTCCCTGCTGCTACCTGCACGTAGTTGCTCTTGGCCTTGATTCGCCGGACGGCGTCAATGACGTGGCTAGAATGGCCATGGGCGGTATCGACCACGATCAGGTCAATGTCCGCGTCCATCAGCGCCTCGGCGCGGTCGAAGCCCTTGTCGCCAACGCTCGTCGCCGCCGCGACCCGGAGCCGCCCCTGGTCGTCCTTTGCGGCGTTTGGGAACCGTTGCGCTTTCTCGATGTCTTTGACGGTGATGAGTCCGATACACCGATAATCCGCGTCGACGACGAGCAACTTCTCGATCCGGTTCCGGTGAAGCAGTCGCCGCGCCTCGCTGCGATCAACACCTTCCCGCACCGTGACGAGGTTTTCTCTCGTCATGAGTTCGCTGACAGGCTGGTCTTCATCGTTGGCGAAACGCACGTCACGGTTTGTCACGATGCCCACAAGCTTGCCGCCAGGCTTGTCCACCACAGGAATGCCCGAAATGTTGTAATGCCGCATCAGGCCGAGCGCGTCCTTGAGCGTCTGCGAGGCCTCGATCGTTACCGGATTCACGACCATGCCGGACTCGAACTTCTTGACCTTCCGAACCTCCGCCGCCTGCTCGTCCGGCGTCATATTTCGATGGATGACCCCCAAGCCCCCGGCCTGAGCCATGGCAATCGCCATGCTTCCCTCCGTCACGGTGTCCATGGCGGCTGATACCAAGGGGATGCCGAGCTCGATTGTGCGGGTCAGTCGCGTCTTCGTCTGAACTTCTGCCGGTAGAACCGACGAAGCCGCCGGCACCAAACTCACGTCATCGAACGTCAGCGCTTCGCGAAAGGTCATCTTGTCTCCTGCGGTGATTTCAGCGGGGCAACAAAAAAGCCGCAGATTCCTGCGGCTTTCCTCCGGTGTCGCGCACGCGGGGCGGCCATTTTTCGACTGCCGTTCGCGATCACCTGCTCCATGGCCCTTATTAATCAAATCGCGGGTGCGAGACAAGCACCCGAATCATCTCTCCAGCCCCCCTTTCTGTTTGGCGCCTCGGAAACCCAGCGCGACGACATACATCTCGGCCGAATCGGCACGGCTCGCCTTCGGCTTGACGTGCTTTACCTCGCGGAACGCATGCTTGAGGCGTGCGAGCAGATCGCCCTCCGCACCGCCCTGCAAAACCTTCGCCAGAAAGCTCCCACCCGGGGCCAAGACCTGCTCGGCAGCCTCAAATGCCGCCTCGCAGAGCGCCATGATCCTGAGATGATCAGTCTGATGGTGTCCGGTCGAAGGCGCCGCCATATCGCTCTGGACTACGTCGACCTCGCCCCCGCACGCCTGGGTCAAGCGTACAAGGGCATCCTCTGCCAAGGCATCCATCTCGTGAACTTCGGCACCGCTGATAGGCTCCATGGGGTTGATGTCCACAGCGATAACGGTGCCCCCGGCACAACGCGCAACATTGACCTGGGTCCAGGCCCCCGGCGCGGCGCCAAGCTCCAGAATCCGCATGCCGCTTCCAAGAAGATGGAACCGATCATCTATCTCGATCAGTTTGAACGCAGCGCGTGAACGATACCCCTCCGCTTTGGCCGCCGCGACGTATGGATCGTTGAGTTGCCGCTCCAGCCAGCGAGTTGATGAGGTCTTCCGCCCTCTTGCGGATTTGACTCGCTGATGAAGCTGGCGCGCGCCAGTCTTGCGCGACTTGCTACGCCCTGGCAATGGCGCCAGCCTCGCCAACCGGCACCCCGGTTTCCGGAACAATCGCGGCATCCGTCGTCGCCATCAGATGCAGGAGCATCCCGTCACGTACGCCTCGATCGGCCACCCGCACGCCGGGAGCGGGCCAGGTACGAAATATTGCGTCAAAGATCGCGCAGCCGGCGATGACCAGGTCTGCTCGCCCTTCGCCGATACAAGGATGACTGGTGCGCTCCTCGTAGGACATTGACGACAGTTGCCTTGACACGATGCCGACGGATTCCGCGTCGAGCCAGGTTCCGTCGATCAGTCGCCGCTCATAGCGCGGCAATCCCAGATTGAGTGCAGCCAGCGTCGTAACGGTTCCCGAGGTACCGATCATCTGAGCGGCACCGCTACCTACGTGTTCGGCAAATCCGTGTTCCGCCTCGAATGGCTCAAGCAAGCCGATCATGTGCGCAACCATCGACTCGTAGGTCTCCGTGGGCACGTGGGTCCCACCGTAACTTTCGGCCAGTGTCACAACCCCGTAAGGAAGCGAGGTCCACGCAAGTAGTTCCGGCGTATCGCCGCGGCAACGCCGCAGCCACATGACCTCCGTGCTACCACCACCGATGTCGAAGACCATCGCGTTTTCACACTTCGTGTCGAGCAGCGGCGTGCATCCCGTCATAGCAAGACGAGCCTCCTCCGCTGCGTCGATGGTCTCGAGTTCGATACCGGTCTCATCGGAGACTCGAGCCAAGAACTCACCTCCGTTCTCTGCTTGACGGCAAGCGGCGGTCGCAATGCTTCGGGAAACTGTGACCTGGCGGCGTTTCATCTTGGCCGCGCAAACGTGTAGAGCGGCGATGGCACGTTCCATGGCAGGTTCGGACAGACGACCGGTGGCATTGACGCCCTGCCCCAGCCGCACAATACGTGAGAATGAGTCGATCACCCGAAAACCATCCTTCGCCGGACGGGCCACCAGCAGGCGGCAATTGTTGGTCCCCAGGTCTAACGCGGCGTAGGTGTGCCCCCACCGCCCGTCCCGTGGGTTACCCTTGCCCCGTCTGGCCCTGCGCTTTCCGCCTGTCGAAAAGCGGCTCCGCATGACACACTCCCATTGCCCGAACCGCCTCAAGTCTAGCAGCTTCGGTTACCCGATCACCATTGCCCGTTGAGTTGACAACTCCGGCAGGGCGCAACTATCAAGGGCCGGTCAATCGCCCGTTGGGGGATAGTTTAGCGGTAGAACTCCCGGCTCTGACCCGGGCAGCCCTGGTTCGAATCCAGGTCCCCCAGCCAACTCCAGTTTGAGAGATAGACAACCAGCGGATCGAACATTTGCTGGACACCTCGCCACAGGCAATTGTTTCGACAGTGCGCTCGTCGTGGGCGCGGTGAAACACCGCGGTATAGACAAGACCCAATTGCCGCGCCGGATCAACGAAAAGGGCTCGCCCTCGTACGCCGAGCAGCGCGCTGACCTATGGCCCGGCGCCGGCCCATCATTCCCTACGACACGCCGCTGAACCGATAGGCATCGCCGTGTCGGACAATACGACCAGCGACAGGGGTCGGGAAATGCGCGGCGAGAAGATAGGTTGGGCTATCGGCTAAGCGCTCGATCAGCGCCGTCCTGGTGGCCCGCGACTGATCCGGGTCTTCACAGAAGCGGCTCGACCATTGCGGGTATCGCATCTGCGCGGCGTGGTGGATCGTGTCACCGCACATAATCGCACTGTCGCCTCCCGCCTCAACATTGATCACGATGTTGCCCGGGGTATGGCCTGGAGCGGGCGCCAGCCAGATTGCATCCTCTAGGGAATGGTCCGACTCGACCATCACCGCCTGGCCGTGCTCGACCACGGGCAGGACGCTATCGTCGAAGGAACCGTGGTTGACCTCCTCGCCGGCCTCGCGTTGCGCGCTCCAGAACTCGTACTCCTCACGCCCGAAGATGTAGCGCGCATTTGGGAAGGTCGGGACCCATCGCCCGTCAAGCAGCTTGGTGTTCCATCCGACATGATCGACGTGCAGGTGTGTACACATGACGAAGTCGACTTCTTCAGGCCTGACTCCGAGACGCGCCAAGTCTTCGATGTATGGGTTGTTGAGCTGGTGCCAGAAGTCACGAGCGGGCCGGTGCTTGTCGTTTCCCACGCAGGTATCGACCAGAATCGTGTGCTGGGGCGTACGCACCACGTAGGTGTGAAAGCTCATGATGAGCTTGCCGCTGTCGGGGTCGACATAGTTTGGCTCCAGCCACTGCCGCTCGGCATCAAGTGCCGCGCGCGTTGCATCAGGAAACAGGAACTCGGGCTCGAAGATCGGTAGTTCGGACTCGATCACCCGATCGATGCGGATATCGCCAATCGTCAGTGTCTTCATGGAACCGCCTACTCTGCTGCCTCTGCCGCGGAACGCGCCTGTTCGTCATCGATGAGGCTGTGCAGTATGCGGCGAGCCCGAATACCGCCGCCATCTGCCGAAATATTGACTGTCGGCCGGTCCGGAAAGCGTTCCATCCCCGCCTGAACTCCCTCGATGGCCATCACGTCCTCCGTAAAGGCGGTGATGAACTGCGCTTTGACGGTCGCCGAAACGTCTGCCTCGCCAAGCCGAAAGTTTCTGACGTGAGTCCAGAAGTAGTAGCTCGTCTTTGCCGTCGACGGCGTCACGAGATTCAACGCATGCAGTTCGATCCCCTGCGAGCGATCACCGGACGGCGCACCGCTACCTGCAATGCAACTCCCCATGTCGACCTCGACCATTGCAGGCGGCGTATAGGTGATGATCTGCCATCGATCTACGTTTTCGGTAAAACCACCGAGCTTCGCGTAGACCGGCGCCGCTGGACGATCGAGAATCCAGCGGGTGACCACAACGTTGTTACCTATTTGCTCGGTCGTTTGCGGAATCTCGGCAACATCCGCCGTACCCAACGTGCTCTTGTGCAGGAAACTCACGTGACTGGGGTCCAACAGGTTGTCCGCGACCAACCGGTATTCTCCCCGCACCGGAATGGCATCTCCGCACACGACATCCCATTCGGGATGATCGTTGCGCCAGATCTCTGGAACAAGTTCGGGATCGGCCAGGGCCGGATCACCCATCCAGATCCACACAAATTTCCAACGTTCCACAGTCGGATAGGACTGAATATCCGCACCGCGCGGCACGACCTTTTGACCGGGCACGTGAATGCAGCTCCCGGCGCAATCGAACTCGACGCCGTGGTAGCCACACACGATGACATCGCCTTTCAGGTCACCCGCCGACAGCGGGTAATGGCGGTGGGAGCAACGATCTTCCAGCGCAACCGGCGTCCCATCTTCCTTGCGATAGAGCACCAC
>JAYOEZ010000076.1:0-12617 GCA_038116985.1 Alphaproteobacteria bacterium
AATTTGGGGCCAACTGGCACGGCTGGGCTGATTCTCAGCGGCCCGCGCTGGGTGCAGGCACCGGCCAATTTGGGGCCAACTGGCACCCAGTGGCGCCACCTACTGAGCGCCTATTGGTGCAGGCACCGGCCAATTTGGGGCCAACTGGCACTGTGGCGGGAGAGGCATCCATGCATGAAGTCGGTGCAGGCACCGGCCAATTTGGGGCCAACTGGCACAAGTCTTTGCGCTTGGCTCGCCTGAGCCGCAGGTGCAGGCACCGGCCAATTTGGGGCCAACTGGCACCCGAGCCGCGTTGTCGCTGTCGGGTTGACATGGTGCAGGCACCGGCCAATTTGGGGCCAACTGGCACAAAGGCATGGCAGCTTGCCAACGCGGTGAAAGGGTGCAGGCACCGGCCAATTTGGGGCCAACTGGCACGGAGTTGACGTCAGCCTTGTGCAAGTCGCCTTGGTGCAGGCACCGGCTAATTTGGGGCCAACTGGCACATTCACGTCGCGCTGGAGCCGACATACCGGGGTGCAGGTACCGGCCAATTTGGGGCCAACTGGCACGAGTTTGATACAGGCCCGCGCGGCGGTGGGGGTGTAGGTACCGGCCAATTTGGGGCCAACTGGCACACAGGCGCGCCTTACGACCGTCGCGCGCGGGTGCAGGCACCGGCCAATTTGGGGCCAGTGCTGCACCAATTCACACGACTAATCTGTGGTTTTGTAAAAATCGAAAATAAGGACTCAAACGGCGCCGCTGATTCGTTTGGCGGGCCTCGCCTACCCTCCTAGGTAAAATCTCTTACGGGAGTCCCATGAGTCTGAAATGGCCCTTAAGCCGCCCTTGGTCTGGGAGGCATTGGCGCAGCACTCTGCGGTGGTCGTAAGAATCCGGGCCCAAGCGCCGACCGGCTTTTTCCGTACCCATTCCGTACGCGCCCTGAGAGGGGTTGCTAAGTGCTTGATTTTATGGCGCACCCGACAGGATTCGAACCTGTGACCTCTGCCTTCGGAGGGCAGCGCTCTATCCAGCTGAGCTACGGGTGCGTGAGGGCGACCTTACTTGAATCCCCCGGCGCGCGCCAAGCCCGCGCAGCCGGGCGCCCGGCTCTCCCAAAACGATGGCAGGAGGGGCGGCTGGCGGCGTCGCATCCCAGGGCTTGCCGCCCAGGTTGCCTGCGCCCGCGCCAGTTGGAATCATCGCCACGACGAACATGTCGCGGCGATGCAAACGCCACCAACCCGAGAGGCATGGATGCTTGACCATTTCGACACGTCGGCGGCCTGGCGCGCACCGGATCTGGCCGCCGACCGGCGCTGGGTCTTTGCCCTCGACGCCGCCGCGCGAACCCAACTGGCCGACGCGGTGACGCGGGCTGCCGATCCGGACCGGCATCTTTTCGACTACACCAAGGACGACTTCGACCTTGGCCCCGGCCTCGAGGTCATCAGGGCCGCGGCGCATTGCGCCTACTTCGACCGCGGCCTGGCGCTGGTGAAGGGCTTGCCCCGCGACCGGTTGACCCAGCCGGCGTTCCGGCTCCTGGTGTGGGCCATCGGTCTTCACCTCGGCGTGGCGCGGCCGCAGGGCCTGGCGTCGCATTACATCTCGGACGTCCGCGCGGCCGGGATGAACTATCGCTCGGCGGCGGGGCGCGGCTACAACTCGAACGCCGAACTGGATTTCCACTGCGACGGTTGCGACCTCGTCGGCCTGGCCTGCTTCAACGCGGCCAAAAGCGGCGGCCAAAGCCGGATTTCGAGCAGCACCACGGCGTGGCAGATTCTGCGCGCCGAACATCCCGATCTGGCCGAGGTCGCCTGCCGCGACTTCCATTTCAGCCGCAACCAGGAAGAGGCCCCGGACGAAGCGCCCTGCTACGTGCAGCCGTTGTTCGATGCGGCGGAGGGCCGCCTGTTCGGCAAGTGGAACCGCAATCGCGTGCGCACCGCGCAGGACATCGACGGCGTTCCCAAGCTCAGTCCCGAGCAGGTCCGGTGCACGGATGTCCTCGACGAGATCCTGCGCCGTCCCGAGGTGATGTTCACGATGTGGCTCGAACCGGGCGACCTTCAGTTCATGAACAATCACACGATCCTGCATTCGCGCACGCGTTTCGAAGATGACGACGACCCGGAACGTCGACGGCATCTCTATCGCATCTGGATCGCACCGCCCGATTCGGTCCGGTTACCCGAGTCCTGGGGAGATTTCTTCGGTGCCACCGATCCCGGCACCGTACGCGGCGGCATCCGCGGCCGTCACCACGACGAAACCTGCCAACGGTTCGAAGCCCGCCAGGCCCAAAGCATGGGCATGCCCGCGCCGTAACCCTAGCCTTCACCGCCTCCCGATGGCACGGCGCCGCCTCACCGCGGCGCTCGGCCAATGGGACCGCCCGCTACAGCTACAGCTTGTTGTGCGACCCGTCGCACATCGGGGCGCCGGCGCTTTGTTTGCAGCCGCAGAAATAGACGCTGCCGTCCTTCTCGGCGGTGAACTTCTGCGGCGTCATGCCGGTGTCCTTGTGACTGCCGTCGCAGAACGGCTGCGTCGCGCTCCTGCCGCAGGCGCACCAGAAATACGACTCGCCGGCTTTGACCTCGACGGGATAGGGCGCCTTTTGCGCGATCACGGGCTCGGTCATGGGTCGACACCTCCGTTGTTGGGTTTCGCTCCGGAAATAGAGGCGGCACCCGACGCGCACAAGAAGGAGATCCGCGCAGCGGGTGCGCGTTGAACCGACAGGTCTCCCGTGGCTACAGTCGGCCATGGACAAATGGACCGAGCTGCACACGGCCTATCTCGTGTCGACCTTGGGAACGGTCAGTGCGGCGGCACAGCAACTTGGCGTTCATCGCGCGACGGTCAATCGCCACATCGACACGCTCGAGGCGGCGCTGGGCACCAAGCTGTTTCAGCGCCACGCGCGCGGCTACACGCCGACCGATGCCGGTCGCGACATGTTCGAAGCGGCCGGTCGTGCGGACGAGATGTTCGCCGATCTCGCCGGGCGCATACGCGGTCGCGCGGATCATCTGTCGGGCAGCTTGATCGTCACCGCGCTGCCGGAGGTCGCGCCTCTGGTCATGCCGGCGATATCTGCGTTCGTGGCTGCCCATCCCGACATGTCGCCGCAGTTCGTCGCCGATGCGCAATTGGCGCGCCTGGAGTACGGCGAAGCGCATGTCGCCATTCGCGCCGGCCCCAAGCCGCAGGAACCCGACTATGTCGTCCTGCCGTTCCGCCGCGTTCGCTTCGGGCTCTATGCCCACGAAGACTACGCGCGGAACCATGGCTTGCCGCGCAACGAGACCGAGTTCGAACACCATCGGTTCGTCGGGCCGCCGGGCGAAGTACCGAAAGTACCGTTCAGCAAGTGGATGGGCGAACACGTGCCGGCCGAATCGATCGTGTTGCAGGCCAGCCACGCGCAGGTTGTTCTGGCGGGTGTTCTCAACCGGCTCGGCCTCGGCTTCATCGCCGAGCACGACGCGGCGGTGCATGACGGGCTGGTCCCGGCCATCGTGCCGCGTGATGCGTGGTCGGTCGATACATGGATCGTGACCCATGTGGACCTGCACAGAACGGCCAAGGTCCAGGAATTCCTTCGATGCCTCACCGCCACGACGGTTGCGGCGCCGGCATCCCAGGCGCCCGCCCCGGAGGCCGCGGAACACGCCCTCTGAAGGACCGCCTCGCGGCGCCCGACGCCGTCCGGTACTGTTTCCTAGATGTCTGATAATCGCGCATGTGGTGCGGGTAATGGCGCATTGTGCGCAATTGAGCGCTCAACGAGGATGATCTCTCCGACCACGTCATGAAACGGAGCCAACCATGTCGAAAGTCTCAATCGGTCTGAGAGTCCTGCTTTCCGTCGCTTTTGTGGGCGCCGGCCTGTCCAAGCTGATCGGGCTGGACATGATGGTTGTAGTGTACGACACCATCGGCGTCGGCCAGTGGTTCCGCTACGTCACCGGATTGATCGAAGTCGGCTCGGTGGTGTTGCTGTGGCTCCCGGGCCGTCAGGTCATCGGCGCCGCGTTGCTGACCTGCACCATGATCGGCGCCGTTCTCGCCCACCTCTTCATCCTCGGTCCGTCGGCCGTGCCGGCTGTGGTGCTCGGCATCCTTTCGGCCGCCGTCGTCTACCTGCACCGCGATCAGATTTCCCTGATCCGCGCCCAGGCCGGCACCTAGGACGGCAGCGCTCTATCCATCTGAACCAGGGGTCTGTGGCCGCGACCGCGCGGGATTCCGCCGCCGCTCGGCACGGCCGGCTACCAGGCCTTCACGACCAATACGTCGCAGGGCGCATTGCACAGCATGTCCTGCGCCACGCTACCCAGCAGTGCGTGGGCCACACCGACCCGGCCGTGGGTCCCGACAATCACCAGATCGGCTCCAATCTCGGCCGCCTTGTTCCGCAATACCTCCCAGGCGAGCCCTTCCTGGGTGACCACTTTGGCCTCGCTCCGGTCGCTCGACAACGACGCGAGAAACGCATCGGCCTCGCGCCTTAGCTCGGCGTCGATCTGGCGTCGCTCCGCTGCGCTGATATCGGCGTCGCGCGCCCGCCCGGACAGGAAGTTCTTGAACGGTATTTCGTAGGCATGGATCAACGTCGCCTGGGCATCTGGCGCGACCCGCTCTGCAAAGGCGACCGCGCGGCGCGAATAGACGGAGAAATCGACGCCGACGAGGACGTTTTCGTAGGCACCCCGTGTCCGGCCCCTTGCCAACAGCACCGGCTGGATGCTGCGACACGCTCGACTGTGGTTCCCACAAAGAAATTTCGAAGCGAATCTTCGCGCGGTGTGCCCATCACAATGAGATCGGCATCGTTCTCGTCTGCCGCCCTGACGATCTCCCGATGTGGCACGCCTGTCGTAACGGAAACCCTTACTCGATCGGAAATGGCGCTGCCGCGGTCGGAGACATGCTCCGCGATGGTGGCTTGTGCTGCCTTGGTTGCAGCTTCCGAAATGTGCGCCGGCAGCGAATCGTCGACGATATGAACGATGACCAGCTCGGCGTCGTGCTGCTGCGCCAGCGCGACGGCACGATCGAGCGCCCGGTCTGCGCGCGGTGACAGGTCGGTTGCGAGAACGATGCTTCCTAGCGCCATGCAGTTACCCCTGGGTTCCGTGGTGTCGATGCCTGACCGCTAAGACAGCGCATGCCGGTTCAAGGCTGTCGGCTGATTTGCACCGGCTCCGAACGCCGCCTGCCGCAGGTCGCTGCGCCAGATATAAAGAAGCAGCAACTGCACCGCGGCCGCGCCGAAGCTGTGCCACAGCCAGTGCGTGCCCATCGGCAGCGTCTCGACCAGCGCCCGGCCGTCCAGCGTGCGGAATGTCACCGCGGCGGCAAACACCGCCAGCGCGGCGACGACGATCGTGATGTCGCCCCACGCCTCGCGCGCCAGGTTCCACAAGACCGGCAGCAATAGCGACAACGCCAGGGTCGGATAGCCGAGATAGGGCCGGCTCGCATCCGGCAGGTCGAGCGCCGAGATCGTGCCCATCACCGCGGCGAAAGGGCCGAATACCAGCACCGGCACCAACCACCACGGCACGCCGACGCGCCGCCAGAAGAAGATCGCCGTCGCCGCAACCAGCAGCGCGATCGGGCCGAAATCGAGGAACAGCCAGATGTTGGCCGAGCGCGTCGCATGATAGACCGTGCCGCCGACCCAGCCGACGAACAGCACCGGCAGCGCGCCCGCGATGAAACGGTGCGCACCCGCGCCCTCGCGCACCAGCCGCCACGTCCAGTACAGGATCAACGCCAGAAACAGGAAATTCGATGCCGTGTTCCACGGTTCGACGGGAAACCGTCCCATGACGGTCTCGAGATAAATCGGTCCCTGGTCTCCCGGCATGCCGTCCATATAGGCGCTCCGTCTGCGGTTGCTAGTCGTCTTGGCGTCGTGCGCGGCGGATTATTGCGCAACGCGCCGCAACCTGCGACAAGCCCACACGATCTCAAACGTCCCCACACGTCATTGTCAGGCGTGCGCCCCGCCGCCGCGGGCGTGTCAGCGCGGAGCCCTATGCAGTCCATCGTCAACGTCGTCCTTCCGGTCTTCGCCATCATCGCTGTCGGCTGGGCGGCTGGGCGCACGGGCCTGCTGGGCGAGGCGAGCAGCGAAGCGCTCAACCGCTTCGTCTACTGGGTGGCGCTGCCGGCGATGCTGTTCCGCTCGATGGCCACCGTCGACCTCGCCGTCGTCTTCAACTGGTCCTATATCGCCGCGTTTCTCGGCGCCGTCGCGGTGGTCTGGGCGCTGAGCATGGTCGTCGCCCGCACCGCCTTCGGCAACAGCCCGGCCGAGGCCGCGTTGAACGGGCTGAATGCGACCTACGGCAACTCGGGCTACATGGGCATTCCGCTGGTGCTCGCCGCCTACGGCCAGGCGGCCATGCTGCCGGTCATCGTCGTCGTCGTCATCAACACCGCGCTGATGGTCGGCATCGCCATCGTGCTGGTCGAACTTGGCCAATCGCGCGGCGCCGATCTCGGAGGGACGGCGCGCCACGTCGGCCGTGCGCTCGTGCGCAACCCGATGCTGCTCGGGCCCGTCGCGGGTCTCGTCTGGGCGGCGCTCGGCTGGCCGCTGCCGGTACCGCTCGACACCTTCACCGGAATCCTCGGCGCCGCCGCCGGCCCTTGCGCGCTGTTCTCGATCGGCCTGTTCATGGTCGGCAAACCGCTGTCCGAGGGCCGCCTCGAGGTCGGCGCGATGACGCTCGCCAAGCTTGTGGTCCACCCGCTGGTGACTGCCGCCTTCGTCTTCCTGGTTTTCCCCACCGAGCCGCTATGGGCCGTGGTCGCCGTCCTGCTCGCCGCCTTGCCGACCGGCACCGGCGGCTTCGTGCTCGCCCAGGCTTACGGCGTCTTCGTGCTGCGCACCTCGTCGGTCACCATCGTGTCGACTGTGCTCTCGCTCGCCACCATCTCGCTCGTCTTCATCCTCTTCCCGCCTGCGTTCTGAGCCCGCCCTAGGACGTCATCCTGTGCCGGGCGCAAAGCGCCCGAGTCGAAGGGCCCGCGTCCTGAGCCCGCCCAAGGGTGTCATCCTGAGCCGGGCGCAAAGCGCCCGAGTCGAAGGGCCACGTCCCGAGGGATCACCCGGCACGCCTCAGAAACACCACGCTGTCCTCGACCTCTGCCGTCTCGCCGTCGGGCCCGGTGGCTTGCCGCTTCACGGTATCGGCATGGACGGTCTCCCACACGCCCGCCTCGAGTGCGAGGACGGCCAGCGTCTCCGCGACCGTCGGGAACTTGCGATCGGACGGACCCTTGCGCCACGGCAGGGCCGTCGCATGGTCGACGATCAGTAGATGACCGCCCGGCGCGACCGCCGCCGCCATCTGGGGAAAGACGATCTCGCGCGGGCTGGCCGCAAGAAAGCTCGCCGTGACGAGGTCGAACCGTCCTTCCGGAAACGTCTGCGCCAGGTTGTGCTGCTCGAAGCTGATGCGGTCGGCGACGCCGGCGCGCTCCGCATTCGCCGCGGCATAGCCCAGCGCCGTGGCCGAGATCTCGACCGCGAGAACCGTCCAGCCGAGGCCGGCCAGCCACACCGCGTCGTCACCCTTGCCGCAGCCCAGTTCCAGCGCCCGCCCCGGCGCCAGGCCTTCTGCGTACTTCCGCAACATGGCCCCCGGACGCCCGCTCGATGTCGGCGAACCGCCCCGGTAGCGCGCCTCCCAATACCCCTCGGGGTCTTCCTCCCGGTCGGGTGCGTCGTCGTTCATGGTGCTCTCTCCCCAGCGCTCGGTTTGCGCGGTGCGGGCGCTTGTTCGGCTAGGCCGTCGCAGGTCCGATCGCGTAGAGGCAATAGGTAGGGCCTTCGGCCAGCACCGACAACCGGGCGCGCCAGTCCGCGTCGTCGGTGAACAGGCGCGGTGCGCCGTCTGCGCCCTCCATCAGGCAATAGTTCGCACCGTAGTCGCGGATCGCGGCCTCGACCGCGGCGGTCCTGAGCACTGGAAACGGATCGAACGCGTTGCGCACGCGAAAACCGGCAAACGGTTCCTCGTAGGACCAGTAGCGCACGAACGACCAGGGCAGGGTCATGAAGTACTTCTGCGTCTCGTCGTTGTTGGCCGCAAGCCGTACCGTCGCGCCCGCCGGACAGTGCGCCTCGATGGCTTCGCGAATCTGCGTAACGTCGCGCGCCCGGTCGCGCGCCGCGCGCTTGACCACGCCGGCGAGGCCGAGTTGCCCGAGGGTGACGACGGCGAAATAGGCAAGCAGCGCCGTCACCGCCGCATCGCCGCCGGCCGCCTGGAGAAAGGCGATGCCGGCGATCGTCGCAAACGGCGCCGCCATCTCGAGATAGCGCTCAGGCTCGCCGAGAAATCGTGTCCGCCGGAACGAGGTCGCGACGAACAGGACCAGCGCCACCGCCGAGAGTTGCGCGGCAAACAGCAGAAGTCCCTTCATCGCGTCGCCGCGGACGACGAGGCTGGTCGCCGCCAGGATCGTGACGACGTTGAGGGCAACGGCGATCACGACCGGGTTCTCGTAGGCGTAGCGCAGCGCGTCCAGCGTGCGCATGCGGCGAAGATTGCACCAGATGTCCCACACCAGATCGCGCCACACGCTGTATCGTCGCTGCAGAATGAACAACGCCGCCAGCTCGCGCGCATAGGTCGCCGAGAAGCGTGCGGTGTGCCGCAGATAGCTCAGCGCATAGCGTCGGTGCAGCACGACGAAGACCGCACCGCCCGCGGCGGTCATCGCGGCCAGCGGCCAGTGCCCGAACAACAGCCCCATCAGCGCGCTGACGAACAGCAACGTCTGGAGGCCGAACGTACTTGCGCCCCACAGCAGATAGGCGACGCCGATGCCCACGATCAGCGGCCACGCGGCGCCGGTGTCCGCCGCGACCGCGAGCAAGCCGACGCTCGCGAACAGCAGCAAGCCCAGGGGTCGCGCACTGATCCCGAAGTTGCGCGCGCTGAGTGCGTGGTAGAACTGCGGCAACAGGGCCAGGGCGAGCGCGACCGGTCCGGCGGGTACGCCCCCGGCGATCGCGCTGCGGTCGAGCACCAGGTAGGTCATCGCCACCAATGCCGCGTTCAGCACCGCGTTCATGAACAGGCTCGCGGCCGGCACGACGCGCGGACCGCCGAGAGCCAGCACCCAGTGCAGGAACAGCGGATAGGCGCCGCAATAGCTGCGGTTGACGATTCGCGGCACGATCTCGAACAGGCGGAACCCGCTCTCTCGGATCACGTTGATCAGGAAGACGTGCACCGCGTGGTCGGAACCGAGCGCCGACAGCCGCAGCGCCTGCAGCAGGGGAATGAAGAATCCCGCGGCGATCGCCGCCGCCGGCCAGACCCAGCTATTCATTCTGCGATAGCGTCGTGCCGCCGTCCCGTGTCATGCCGGATCGGGCCGCGTGTATTTCATGTAGAAGCTCTGCGGCGCCATCTCCATCTTGTACATCAGCCAGAACAGTGGCCGCAGGCGTTCGAACGTCTTCTTGTAGGTCGGATAGTCGCGATAGGTCTTCTTCGGCAGGTTCATCATGCGCGCGAACGTCTCGTCGTCGAACCCGAGGCGCTTCTTCACCAGGTCGACCAGTTCGTGGACGTTCTGGTTCTCGTGCGGCGGGACCTGCAGCAGCTCGAGGGCGTCGTCCCGCGACATCTGGCCGGAGCGCACCAGCGCGGCATAGCCGAGGTGGCGCGTGTCGATGCCGAAGCGTAGCGGCATGAAGTAGCGGTGGTAGAACGCGGTGAACCGGTTCTCCAGATGATGCCCGCCGTACCATTGCCAGCCGAACTCGCGCTGTAGCAGCGCCATCGCCTGATCCTTCTGGTAGTCGATGTTGTACAGCGGGCGAACGCGGCGCAGGTGGCCCAGGATCATCCACCGGAGCTGCCGCATCAGCGTCAGGTTGGGAAATGTCTCCATGGGGCGCGTCCCGAAACGGGCGTGCACGCTCTTGATGTAACGGCCGTCCATGTAGAGCCAGCCGAGCGGCGAAATCCCCTCGGTGCGGAACGAGTGACCCTCGATGATGTACTTGATGCCGTACTTCTGCGCGGCGAGGTACTGCGTCGTCGCCAGCGCGATGTCGGTCGGCGCCTCGATATCGGCAACGCCGGCTGCGAAGAACGCGCGATAGATGTCGTCGTATTCCCGGTTGTTGACGACGTAGGTGTACAGGTCGACGTTCAGCGCCTCCGTCATGCGCCGGATGTTCATCGAGGCGACGGCGGAGTTCCAGGTATTGTCGAAATGCGCGGCCAGTGGCCGCAGCCCCATCTCCTTCAGCCAATAGAGCAGGTAGGACGAATCGCAGCCGCCTGAAACGCCGAGGACGCAATCATAGGGCTTGTCTCTGCCGGCGCGCTTGATCTCCGCGACCAGCGCGACCAGCCGCCGTCCGCCTTCCGTGCCGGTCGGATGCTGGGCGTCCAGCGCGTCGTGGGTGCGGCAGTAGTTGCAAACGCCGCCCGCGTCGAAGGTGATCCACGGCAGCGTTTCATCATAGGTGCATCGGCTGCACGTGCGCACGATCCGATCCCTTGCTGCGTCAGCCCGCCAGCGCGGCATTCAGCCGCTGTCTGCTCGGGTAGTTGACGAGGACGCCGAAATCGCGCCGCTGATAGACGAACAGGCTGCCGGCGGCGACGGCCTGTGCGCCGGCAGCAACCCCGCGCGCGATGTCCTCCAAGTCGCAAGCGCCGCCGCCGGCGATCACTGGAACCGCCACGGCGTCCGACACCGCCTCGATCAGCGCCAGGTCGAGGCCCTGCCAGGTGCCGTCTCGGTCCACCGCCGTCACCAGCAGTTCACCGGCGCCTTGCTGCGCCATCCTGCGCGCCCAGGCCGTCGCGTCCTCGCCGGTCGGCCGGGTGGCGCGATGGGTCGTCGCTTCGTAGTCGCCGCGCCGGCGCCGCACGTCGATCGAGGCGACCACGCTCTGGCTCCCGAATCGTGCCGCCAGGTCGCCGATGATCGTGGCGTCGTCGGCCGTTGCGCTGTTGACCGAGATCTTTTCGATCCCGAGATCGAACAGCCGGTGGGCGTCGTCGACGGATCGGATGCCGCCGCCATAGGTCAGCGGCATGAAGCACTCGCTCGCGATCTGCTCGACCAGTGCGAACTCCGGTTCACGGCCCTGGGCGCTCGCCAGGATGTCGAGCAGGATGATCTCGTCGACCTCGAGTTCGTTGAAGATGCGCACGGTGTTCACGGGATCGCCGATATATGCGAAGTGATCGAACCGAACGGTCTTGACCAGCGCGCCGTCGTGCAGGAGCAACAGGGGGATTGCGCGCGCCCTCAGCATGCGTCGAGTTCCGAGAAGTTGCGCAGGAAGCGCATCCCGAAGGCGTGGCTCTTCTCCGGGTGGAACTGCGCCCCGACGATGTTGTCCCGGGCGACGATCGCGGCGAACGCGCCGCCGTGGTCGGTGGTCGCGATGGTGGCATCGCACGTCGCCGGCACGCGATAGCTGTGCACGAAGTAGAACGCGGTGTCGTCGTCGAAGCCGGCAAGCAAGGGGTGCGTCCCCTGTGCCGCAACCGCGTTCCACCCCATGTGCGGCACCTTGAGCTTGCTGTCGGACGGAAAGCGAAACCGAGTGACTTCGGCGTCGATCCAGCCGAGACCCGGTTCGTCGCCTTCCTCGCTCCCGCGGCACAGCAACTGCATACCCAGGCAAATGCCGAGAACCGGGACCTTCTCGTCGAGCGCCTTCGCGGTCAGGACGTCAATGAAGCCGCGCTCGCGCAGCCGGCGCATCGCCTCGTCGAACGCCCCGACGCCCGGCAGAATAATGCGTGACGCCTGCGCGGCATCCTCGGGGCGCGCCACGGTTCTTGCGACGACGCCGATCCGTTTCAGCATGTTGCGAATCGACCCGAGATTCCCGACGCCGTAGTCGATGATGGAAACGACCGAATCGCGGCGCGGTTCGCGGTGCGGGCCCGGGCGCGCGCGATCTTCCGTCCCCTCGTCCGTCCGGGCGATCAGCTCGGAAACGCTCAATGGTTCCCCCAAAAGTGCGGTCCGCCCTTTGGGCGGTACCGTGACAATCATGGCCTAGTGATTGGGGACTCTGCGAGAGGCGCGTGGTGGCGCCCGGTCACAATCGCGCGGCTGCAGAAGAGACACGAGATCGCGACGGCGATCAATAGGGATGTTGGGGCCGGGGCGCGGGGCCTCCGGCGCCGAGGTCATCGGGAATGCGCCGGCGCGCCCTTGAGTTGCGCCTTCACCACGGCATAGCCCGCCGCCTGGGACAGCTCGGCCGTCAGCGCCAGGGCGCGGTCGATCAGGTCGCCCGCCGGCACCAGTTCGTCGACGATGCCGAGATCCTGCGCCGTGTGCGGGTCGACCGGCTTGCCGTCCAGCACCATGCGCCGCTTCACCGTCGGGTCCAGCGTCGTGTCGACGATGCGCCAGGCCGCGTCGGGATAGGCGATGCCGACCGTGATCTCGGGCAGCCCCAGCCGGTAGTCGCCCGGCACAGCAAGGCGGCGGTCGCAGGCCAGCGTCATGACCAGCCCGCCGCCGATCGCATGGCCCGGCAACGCCGCGACCGTCGGCACCGGCAGGCGGAACAGCGCGCCGAAGGCGGCGTCGGCCTGGGC
>JAYOEZ010000077.1:0-12585 GCA_038116985.1 Alphaproteobacteria bacterium
TCGAGGCCGGCCCCGATTCGCCCTACTTCCAGATCGGCGAGCTCAAGTACGGCAAACCGATCCTCGACCGCGTCGTCGCCTTCGACACGCCGCTGTCCGAAGGCGTCAAGTGCGCCCTGATCTCGATGGATTCGACCATCCGCTCGAACATCTCCGTCGGCCTGCCGCTCGACCTCGTCGTCTATCGCCGCGACGCGCTGCAGATCGAAACCCGCCGCACCATCGCCGCCGACGATCCCTATTTCCTGATGATCTCGGAAGGCTGGTCCACCGGCCTCAGGGAAACCTTCCAAAGGATTCCGGACCCGGAGTGGGGGTAGCCTCGCCCGCCCTGCGAACTGCGACAAATAGCCCGGCCCGGGCTTGAGGCAGGTCAACCGGCGGCCCCAACCGCGCCTCTAGGCTCGTTTCCAGACAAGGAGACATGCCATGACGCTCGCCATCGCTTCCATCCAGAAGGATCATCAACGCTTCAATGCGCTGCTGCACTGCTTCGACAAGGTCGTCGCCGACGCCGAGGCCGGCAAGGCTGCCAACAACGACCTGATGCACTCGATGATCGACTACGTCGATTCCTTCCTTGATCGCTTCCATCACCCCAAGGAAGACGAATACCTGTTCCGCGTCCTGCGCGGTCGCCGGCCCGAAATGGAGCCCGTACTCAACCAGATGCGGGAGGACCATTACCAGGGCCGCCGCCAGCTCGAGCGGGTGCGCGCCGGCGTCGAGGCGTGCGACAAGGGCGAGAAGAACGCGCTGGTCCAGTTGCGCGCCGCGCTCGACGCCTACATCGAGATGGAGCGCAAACACATCGGCGTCGAGGAGCGCGAGATTCTGCCTCAGGCGCGCGAGGCGCTGACCCACGAAGACTGGGTCGAGATCAACGAGGCGTTCGGCGCCAACGCCGACCCCTTGTTCAGCGAGACGCGCCAGCGCAAGTTCGAGCTTCTCTTCAACACCATCGAGATCATGGCGCCGCCGCCATTCGGTCGCGGCGAGGCGGCGTGAGCGGATGACCGCGCCGCTCATCGCCACATTGCGCGAGGACCACGACAACGCGCGCCGGCTGCTCGATCTGCTGCTGCACGAGGCAAACCTGTTCGCCGCCGGCGAGGACGCCGACTTCGACATCATCGAAAGCGTCATCGACTATTTTCGCGGCTACCCGGACAGCTATCACCACCCGGTCGAGGACCGCATCCTGGTGCGCCTCAAGATGGTCGACGCCGACAAGTCCGGTCCCGTCGACGACCTCCTGCACCAGCACGCGCGCCTGCGCGAGAGCCTGGAGGGCGTCCTCGCCGACCTCGAGAACATGCGCATCGAACTCGAGATGCCGCGCGAGCGCATGGTCGATCACATCAAGGGCTTCGCCCTGGCCTACCGCGCCCACATGGACAGCGAGGAGGCGGCCTTCTTCCCGCTGGCCGAGACCTTGCTGGGGGCCGACGACTGGCGCGCCATCGCCGACGACATGACCGCCCACCACGATCCGCTGTTCGCCGGCAAGGAAGGTTGCGACGGCCTGCGCAAACGTCTCCTCGCGGCGGACGCCCGTTCCTGAGCGCCCGCCCGGCGGCCAGTCCGGACGACGCCATCACGGTTTTCGGTCCCGCCATTGACCCGGGCCCCCGGGACCCCCACACATCAGGCATGTGTCCGCCGCCCCGAAATCCTCTTCCCCGCGACATAAAGCGAAAGCCGCGCCCAGCCGGCGTGAGACAAAGAGCCAGGCATTCCGCGCCCGTTGGGTTCGTTTCGGCGTTTTCGCCCCGCGCGGACACCCTCAATCTCCTCCCCCTGCCACGCAGGGGGAGGCAGCGCCGCGCCAGCGGCGCGGGAGGGGGTCCGTTGCAGGTTCGCGCCTTTGGTGCGCCAACCCCCTCCTCGATCCTCCCCCTGCAGGCAGGGGGAGGAGGAAGCCATGCCGCGCCAAATCGAGAACCGAGGATTCCTGCGCCTGTTGGCTTCGTTTCGGCTTTTTGGCCCCCTCATTGTGAGCCGGGTCCCGGCAGCGCCGGGGCCCGTGTCGAATGAGCGACCAGCCCTTCATCGCCGACGATCCGCGCTTCGCCGCCATGATGCAGCGCCTGGCCGAGGGCCGCCCGGTGCAGCGCATCGACACCCATGGCGCCGCCGTCTTTCTCGCAGGTGACCGCGTCTACAAGATCAAGCGCCCGGTCGCCTTTCCCTACATGGACTTCTCAACCCCGGCAAAGCGCCGCGCCGCCTGTCTGGCCGAGGTGCGTCTCAACCGGCGGACCGCGCCGACACTCTATCTCGGTGTCGCGCCGATCGAGGCGCGGGGCGATGCGCTCAAACTGGGCCGCGTCGAGGCGCCCGTCCCCGAGGGTGCGGAGTGCGTCGTCGTCATGACGCGTTTTGACCAGTCGACGCTGTTCGACCGCCTCGCCGTGAAGGGCAAGCTCGAGACGCCGCTGGTCATGGGTCTCGCCGATGCCATCGCCCGGTTCCACGCCGACGCCGAGGTCATCACCGACCGTGGCGGCGCCAAAGAAATGCACTGGGTCGCCGAGGAAAACCTCGATGAACTCCGGCCGCGCGTCGACGTGCTCGACGCCGACGCGCTCACCCGCCTCGACGCCGCCACTCATGCCGCCGTCGACCGGCTCGCGCCGGTGATGGACGCGCGCCTCGCCGACGGTTTCGTGCGTCACTGTCACGGCGATCTGCATCTGCGCAACGTCTGCCTCGTCGACGGTACGCCGACGCTGTTCGACGCGCTGGAGTTCGACGACACGCTCGCCGTCACCGACACCATGTTCGACCTCGCCTACGTCCTGATGGACCTCGTGCATCGGGACCTGCGGGCCGAGGCCTGCCTGCTGCTCAACCGCTACCTGGAAGAAACCGAGGACGACGACGGGCTGGCGCTGCTGCCCTTCTTCATGTCGGTGCGCGCCGCCGTGCGCGCCAAGGTCTCGCTCAGCATGGCGGCCGTGCAACGCGACTCCGCCGAGGCCGAGACCCTACACGACGACGCGCGCGCCTACCTTGCCGTCGCCGTTGATTGCCTCGCCGACGTTGCGCCGGTGATCGCCGCCGTCGGCGGCCTGTCGGGCAGCGGCAAGTCGACCGTGGCCCGCGCGCTGGCGCCGTTGCTCGATCCTGCGCCGGGCGCCGTCGTGCTGCGCTCGGACGTGATCCGCAAGCGCCTGCTCGGCGTCGACGACCTGACGCGTCTCGGCGCCGAGGGCTACCGGCCCGAAGTCTCGCGACAGGTCTACGACCGCCTCGTCACGCGCGCCGCGGCGATCGCCAGACGCGGCTTCAGCGTCGTCGCCGACGCGACCTTTACCAAGCCCGAGGGCCGGGCCGCGCTGGCCGCGGCGGCCAGCGCCGCGGGCGTGCCGTTTCATGGCGTCTGGCTCGACGCCGACGCCGTCACCCTGATCGCGCGCGTCACCGCCCGTACCGGCGATCCCTCCGACGCCGACGCCGACGTCGTGCGCCTTCAGCTCGACGAAGACGTCGGCGCCATCGATTGGCGTCGCGAGGATGCCCGCCAGCCCGCCGACGATATCGCCCGGGCCGTCGCCGACGACATTCGCGACGCGTCTTGATCGCGCGCCGGGCCGTCGTCAGGATGCCGCGGTCATGAGCCGGGACGACGCCAAACTCGACCGCCGCGCGCTGCTCTTCGGGCGCTGGCGCGAGGCTGTGCCGACGCCGTCGCAGCCTGTCGCGGCGGTCGCCCACGGTTCGGCCATCAACTGGGTACGTCCGCCCGGCGCCCTCGCGCCCGAAACGTTCGTCGAGACCTGCGACGGCTGCGGCGCCTGCGCCCAGGTCTGCCCGGCGGGCGCGATCCGTATGAACGGCCCACAGGTCGTCGGCCATCAGCCAGGACCGCGCATCGATGCGACGCTGTCGCCCTGCGTCATGTGCGACGCCATCGCCTGCATTCCGGCCTGCCCGACGGGTGCGCTGGCGGCGACGCCGCGCGAAGACATCCGTATCGCGCAGATTCGCTTCGATGCCGACCGTTGCTGGTCCGCTACCGGTGTCGACGCCGAGTGCGACTTCTGCGCCGACCGTTGTCCGGTTGGCGAAACCGCGATCACGATCAAGGTCGGGCAGGGCCCGACGCTGCGCGAAGGCTGTACCGGCTGCGGCGCCTGCGTCGCCTATTGTCCCGCCAAACCGCCGCCGCTGATCCAACTGCCGCCCCGGCTCTGAGCCGGGCGGCCAAAATCTGCTAGCCTCGGGACGAGGGAGGCCACTGATGACTGTCAGAGAGACCGATGCCGTACGCGCGCCTCGCGTACCAGAGAGCCACTACGTCGACGGCCGTGTCTATTCCGACCCGCAGATATTCGAGGACGAGAAGCGTCTTATCCTTGGCAAGGTCTGGCACTTCGCCGCGCACGACAGCGAACTGCCCGAGGCGCACGACTACCGCACTTTCCAGCACGCCGGGCTGCCGCTGTTCCTGATCCGCGGCCAGGACGGCCGCGTGCGCTGCTTTCTGAACGTCTGTTCGCACCGCGGCGCCCGCCTGCTCGGTGAGGTCAGCGGCAACGCCGCGCGCATCACGTGTTTCTACCACCTGTGGTCCTACGACGACCGCGGCGCCTGCATCGACATCCCGCGCAGCGACGCCTACGACGCGGCGGGTCTCGACAAGGCCGACTGCGGTCTGCGCGAAATTCGCTGCGAGGTCCGGCATGGCCTGATCTTCGTCAACCTCGACGACGACGCGCCGTCGCTCGACGAATTCCTCGGCAGGTCGCTCGAGATCTTCGACGGCGTCCTCGATGCGCCCGGCGTCGAGTACGAGGTTTTTCATTTCCATGCCGCGACGATCGACGCCAACTGGAAGGCCTGGCAGGAGACGATCGTCGACCTCTACCATGAGTTCATGCACGTCGTGCTGCGCACGACGCAGATGACAGCCGCGCCGATGACCGAGCGCGACATGCGCGTCTACGACAACGGCCATCTCGCGATCGGCGGGCTCAAGGCCGACTACGACAACTACGAGGCCTACGGCGAACGCAGCGACGGCCTGGCCTTTCCCGGCCTCACGGTCGACGACGCACGCTTCACGCCGCTGTTTCCCGACACCACCATCATCACCCGCGGCACGGTCATGCGGATCGACACGGTCACCCCGCTGTCGCCGCACAAGACGCTGGTCGAATCGCGCGGCCTTGGCATCAAGGGCGATTCGCCCGAGGCCCGGCGTGAGCGCATCGCCCACCACAACGACTACTGGGGTCCCTTCGGGCGCAACGTGCCGGAAGACGCCTTCGCCGCCGAGGCCTGCGAAAAGGCGTTCGGCAGGGGCGCCGCGCGCTATCAGATCATCGCCCGCGAAGAGGGCGGCCAGGGCCAGGACGACCTGATGCTCCGCGCCTACTACGCGGAGTGGGCGCGACTCATGGGGCGGTCGCCGGCAAACCCGACGAACCGCGCCGTCTGAGGAAAATGGAAAGGGGCGGCTAGGCCGCCTTCTTCATGGTGTCGGCGACGATGCCGTAAGCTGCCGTCCACGCCGCGCGCGTTTCAGGCGTGAAGCTGGCGCCGAGGCCCTGCTCCAACGTCCACAACAGCGCCTGACCGACGGTGTCGTAGTGCTTGGCCTGGACGCCGTAACCGCCGTGCCGGCGGCCCATGTCCTGGATGGTGCCGATGATCTTTTCGGGCTGCTTCAGGTTCGACACGACGACGCCCAGCGCCGCCATCAGCTTCTTGCCCTGCTCGACCATGTCGCCCTTGAACAGATGGCGGATCTCCGGGTCGAGTTCGAACAGTTTCGCGTAGAACATCGCCGCAGCCTGTTCGGCGATCGGCACGACCTGGGCGAAACTTGCCTGGACCAGCTGGATCTGCGCCGCCGGCAGGATGCCGTCGTCGTCGGCGTTGTCAGGTTCGACCGGGTGGTTTGCTGCCACAGCCATCAGTCCGGTGGCATTCGACAGCGATTCGGCATCAACCAACCGCGCCAGGTCGATGACGCCCAGCAGACGATCCTCGTGATTGATGACTTCGGGCACGATGCGCGGCCCGCCGCTCGCGTCGATCGTCGGCATGTCCTGCAGGGCGCTCTGCGCCACGGTGATGATGTCCGAGACCGCGTCGACCAGCAGCCCGACGAGGTGCTCGTCGATAGCCACGATGACCACGACGTTGGAGCGGTCGGCCCGTGTCGGTGCGTCGCCGAAGCACACGCGCACGTCGACGATCGGCACGATGGCCCCGCGCAGGTTGACGATCCCGATGACCGCCGGCGGCGAATCGGGGATCGGCGTCACGTTGGTCCAGCCGCGAATCTCGCGGACGCTGTGAATGTCGATCACATAGGACCGGTCCCCAACGCCGACGGCCACGAACTGCCGTGTGGCGCCTGCCGGGTCTTCGTCGACGATCTCGGTGGTGGCTGCCTATTGCATAGCCGGTACTCCCGCGTTACCCGGCAAGGAACCTAGCAGCCTGCGCGGGGGTTGGCTGGTAGGGCGAATACCCAACCGGATGTGGCGGACCCGGAGTCACGGGATCGGACGAATCCGTTGGTTTGCGGCCTCTTGGTGCCCGTTTCGCGCCTGCTGCGCCGCTTCAAGCCGGGCTGGTGTGCCAGGACTAGTTGCTTGGGCCGCGCTCGGGAATGTCGGTGATCAGCATCGCGCCGGGCGCGTGAGTGATGCACAGCGGCGGCTTGGCTTCCTGAACGGCCGCCTGGGGCGTGACGCCGCAAGCCCAGAACACCGGCACCTGATCCGCGCCGACCGTCGGTGAATCGCCCCAGTCTGGCGCCGAGAGGTCCGCGATCCCGATGGCGGCGGGATCGCCGATGTGGACCGGTGCCCCGTGGGCATGGGGATAGCGCGCCGTGACCACTGAAGCGCGGACCGCCTCGGACGCGCGCATGGGGCGCATGGACACGACCAGCGGCCCACGGAACGGTCCGGCCGGTTCCGTAGCGATGGAGGTGCGGTACATGGCCACGGTCTTGTTCTCGTCGATGTGCGCCAGACGAATGCCTTCGGCAAGTAACGCCTGCTCGAAGGTGAAGGAACAGCCCAGCACAAAGGCGACCATGTCGTCGCGCCACAACTCGTCGATGTCCTGCGCCTGTCGGCTCAACGCTCCGTCGACGTAGACGTTGTAGAGCGGCACGTCGCGGCGGATGTCGATGTCGGCGCCAAGCGTCCGCATCATCGGATCGCCGGTGTCGGAAACCCCGACCAGCGGGCAGGGCTTGGGGTTGCGTTGGCAGAACCGGAAGAAGTCGAGCGCCTGCTCGGCGGGCAGGATCACCAGGTTGCCTTGCAGATGCCCCAGCCCGATGCCGGCGGTGTGTCCGCGATAGGCGCCGGACCGGATGGTCTCGCGCACCCGGCTCAGGGGCGCCCGCCTCAGGTCGTCGAACAGGTTGTTGTCCACAAGGAACTCCGCCGGTTCCGGGTCCGAAACGACCCCTGGAAGCACTGGTGCCGGGTGCAGGATTCGAACCCGCGACCCCCTGATTACAAATCAGGTGCTCTACCAACTGAGCTAACCCGGCGCGTGGGCCTTCATACTCCGAATCGGCCCGGTCCGGCTAGGCGCGGGCGGGCCGCAGGGCCTCGCCGGCGGCGCGCAGCGAGAGATAGACGTGGGTCAGTGTCGGCAGCATTGCCGACAGGCCCATCAGCACGCCGAAATAGATGTTCTTGGCTTCCTCGCGCCCCGTCGGATCCTGCAGCGCGTTGATCAGTCTTTCTTGGTAGGCGGCGTTGCGGTGGCTCAGGGACTCGGGGGCGAGGCTCACTAGGCTGACCAGCCAGCCCGAGGCCGAAAAGACGAACAGCACCCACATCGTGGCGGCGAAGGCGACGAACAGGTCGACGCTGAGGTGGGCGACATAGGACGTTGTCGTCGTCGAGGCCAGCGCGCGGCGGACCATATGAATTGTCACGAACAGGGACAGGCTGTCGAAAGTTGCGCCGAGCAAGCCGACCGGGAACTGCACGCGGAAATAGTGCCAGCCCTCGGGGCCGAACGTGATGTCGGGGAAGGCCGTGACCATCGCCAGCCAGTAACAGGCAATGTTGAGCGCGACGAAGAACAGGAAGACCTTCGGGTAGAAGAACGCCGTGCGCCGCTTGCGCGCCTCGAGCGACTCGAGCAGATGGGCGAGACGTTGACGCCACAGCAGGACGATGGTCGCCTCGGTGCGCGTCGTCATCCGGTGGGCCGCTCCGGGATGCCGCGGTCCGCGTTGGCGGCATTGCCCGCCACCGCAGTGCGGCTGATGTTCCACGCGAAGGTGATGCGCGGCTTGTCGCCTTCGTACGGCGTCACGCAGTGCACGACCTCGGCCGGAAAGATCACCATCGCGCCGGCCGGCATGTCGGGGAACACGGGCGTCGTCATGAAGCCCTTCTGGTCCTGGCAACAGGCGTCGAGCCGCGGGTCGACGAAACTGAGGCGCCCCGCCAGCGGGTCGTTGGGGTCCTCGTCACCCGGATCGACACAGAAGACGACACTTGCGATGCTGCGCCGGTGGGCGTGCGGCGAGATGTAGTCGTGCTTGCGGTAGACGTTGGCCCAGCACAGATCGACCACGGCCGTCTGGCTGCCGACGGTGCGCTTGAACAGTTCGATGGCGCGGGCGTGGATCAGGTTCGCCGCGGCCGAGCCCCAAGTGTCGACGTGATGCACCTTGCGTCCGCCCAGCGACCTCGAGGGCGACTGCTTGTCGCCCCATTCGTCGGCTTCCTTCGCCAACACCGTGCGCACGAGGTCGTCGCGAAAGTCCGCATAGTCGGTAAACCGCGTCCAGCGGATGCTCTGATCGATCGGCGTGAGCTGCTGGTTCGCCGGCCACACCGGAAGCTGCCGGGGTCCGATGGCGATCGTGTTCGTCATGATGTTGCCGTTCTAACGCGGCCCGTGCCGGGCGGCCACCAAAACATCCGGGCGAGGTTCACCGCACCTCGGGCCATTTCCACATCGTCAGGCCCAGCGCGATCAATCCCTCTGCGCCGATTACCGCCAGCGCGCCCTGTGCGCCCAGCCAGTCAGCCAGCAGGCCGAGATGGAGCAAGCCTATCGGGCCGGTGCCGATGCACACCGACAGCACGCCCATGACACGCGCACGCATCTCAGGGGTCGCCAGCGCATAGGGCAGCGTCGCCTGCATGGTGGTGAAGCCGGCGATACCGAGACCGGCGACGAAGGTCGCCACGATGGAAATCGTATAGACATCGGACCACGCGAAGCACAGGACGGCGAAACCCATCAGGATCGAGCCGTAGAGGTAGAGCTTCGAAAAGAAACGTGGTTGCGCGTAGGTCGCGATGGCGAGCGAACCGAGCAGGGCGCCGACACCTTCGGATGAAAGCAGCAGGCCGATGGGAAAGGCGCTGAGGTCCAGATCGTCTCGGCCCACCACCGGCACCATGGTCACGTAGGGCAGAATCCAGATGTTCATGATGATGGTGATGACCATCGTGCCCACCAGCGCGCGCTCGCCCCGGACATAGCGCAGCCCTTCGACGAGATGCGCGAAGAAGCTGGTGGCGGCGGCGGCGGCGCGCGCCGGTCGGGCGACGCCCGAGATGAGGAAGATGCACAACGCGTAGGCGGCGGTCGAAACCGCAAAGATGCCGGCGATGCCGATCGTCTCCAGGACGAGTCCGCCCATCGCCGGTCCAATGATGCGGGTCGCGTTGTTGGCGGTGAGGTCGAGACCCATCGCGCGGCCGATGCGGTCTACGCCGGCGATGTCGCCCATCATGGTGCGGCGTACCGGGAACTCGGTCGAGAAAACGATGCCGCCGACGAAGGCGCCCGCCATGATATGCCACGGCGCGAGCACGCCGAGCAGCGCGAGGCCGCAAAGAACCGCGGCCGATGCAAACAAAAGGCTCATTCCGATCAGCAACAGAGCGCGGCGGTCGTAGCGATCTGCAATCGCGCCGGTAATGGCGCCGAACAGGAGGTTCGGCATGGCGCGCGACAACGTCACCAGCGCGACCATGAGCGCTGACTGGGTGACCTGGTAGGTGAATACGCCGGTCGCCAGCATCTCGAACCAGCGCATCGCCATCAGCGTCGACCCCGTCATCCACAGGCGGAGGAACGAGGGGTCCCGTGTCAGTGGTCTTGGCGGTGCCGTGCCCGCGGCCGGTTCATCGGATGTCATGGCGGGTGCGTGTGCCCCTGAAACAGGGGCGCTAGGCGGTGGCGCGGCGATCCGGTGCCGCCGTTGACTCGAATCGCTCCCGCTCGTGGAACTCCGGCAGGTCGAAATAGAATGTCGAGCCCTCGCCGACCTCCGAGACGAATCCGATCTTGCCGCCGTGGCGCTCCACCAGGAGCTTGCAGATGCTGAGCCCGAGTCCGGTGCCGCTTTGCCGGTTGTCGCCCTGATCGGCCTGGGTGAACTTGTCGAAGATCCGGTCGCGGAACTCGAGGGGAATGCCGCGCCCCTTGTCGGTCACGAAGAAACGAATGGCGCCGTTTGGCAAGCGCTCGGCGCCGGTCGCGATGACGCCGCGCAGCGGCGAGAACTTGATCGCATTGGACAGCAGGTTGGTAAAGACCTGCATCAGCTGGTCGACGCCGCCGAACACTTTGGCGTCGTCCGGGGCGCCGACGATTTCGATTTCGATGCCGAAGCGTTCGGCGAACCCGCGGTTGTTCTCGGCGGCCATCTCGAGCAGCGACCACACCTGGATGGGAAAGAACTCGATCTCCATGCGACCTGACTCGATCTTCTCAATGTCGAGGATGTCGTTGATCAGTCTGACGAGGCGATCGCTGTTGCTGCTCGCGATGTTGATCAGGTTGTGCGCCTCGTCGGGAATCTTGCCCGCCATGCCGGCGGAGATGAGCCCGAGCGAACCGCTGATCGAGGTGAGGGGAGTGCGCAATTCATGGCTCACGGTGGAGATGAAGTCGTTCTTCATCCGTTCGACGTTCTTGCGCTGGGTTATGTCAACCAGGGTCGCCTGGATCGCCGGTTCGCCTTCCCACACCACCTGGGTCACGCGTATCTCGACCCAGATATGCGTGCCGTCCCGACGCAGGGCCCGGCGTTCGAAGACGTGCGGCAGGGGTGCGCCGCGCGTGCGCGCGTCGGCGTGACTTGCAATCTCCTCACGTTCCTCCGGCGCGAACAGCGGCAGGATGGAGTCCATCGAGAGGATTTCGCCGACATCGTCGTAGCCGAACATCTCGGCGAATGTCTGGGTCGCGAACACCGGCGCGAGATTGCGGTGGACGCAGACGCCTTGCAGCGATCCCTCGAGCAGGTTGCGGTATTTGGTCTCACTGCTGCGCAGGTCGGCCTCGGTATCGCCGAGCCGTTCGATGATTCGCACCAGCGCGAAGATGACGGGGTAGCCGAGCAGGATCGGCATGGTCCAGGGCATCGCGCCGATCATCGGGCGCTCGGCGAAGGTGATGCCGTCGATCCGATAGCCGATCTCGACCACGATGTTGGTGACGACCCAGACCGGCGAGGTGATGATCAACGACGTCCAGTAGGGGCCGTAGCGGTCGATCAGGCGCATGATCCAGCGCAGAAGGCGCTCGCTGCGCCGCGCCGGGCGAGTCGTCGTGCTGCCGGTTTGTGTCATTGGATCATGTCTGGTGGGCCCCGCGCGGAAGATACTTCCGTCACCGGGGCCGGACAAGTTCGTGCAGGGCCACCGCAACGGCGGCGGCGACGTTGAGACTGTCGATGCCGACCTGGCTCGCGCGCTCGTCGACCGGCAGCGCCGTGAGCACGTCGCAGTGATCGCGGACCAGGCGGCGAAGACCGCGCCCTTCAGCGCCCGCCACCAGGACGGCGCGGTCGATCGGCATGTGGTCCGAGATCGAATCGGCGCCTGCGGCGTCGAGGCCGAGGACGAAGTAGCCGTCCTCCTTGAGCGAGTCGAGGCTGCGGACGAGGTTGGTGACCCGAAAGAACGGTACCAGGTCGAGCGCCCCTGATGCGGCCTTGGCCATGACGCCGGTTTCTCCCGGCATGTTGTCGCGCGGCGCAATGACGGCGCGGGCCCCGAAGACGGCTGCCGTGCGCAGAATGGCGCCGATGTTGTGGGGGTCGCTGACCTGGTCGAGGGCGACCACCCGCGCCGGCCCCGGCAGTGCCAGGATACCTGGGTCGGGGTCGTGCAGCGGTGCGACCAGGGCGGCAAATCCCTGGTGCACTGCGTCGGCCGGGAGATCGCGCCCTATCGTTTCACCCGCCAGGCGTTCCGGTCGTGGACGGTCGGGCGCAGCGGCAAGCGCTTCCTGAACTGGTGCAGACGACATCTCGGAAGCCAGAATCCTCAGAATTCTGCGATTTTCGTTCCGAATCGCTGTGAGAACGGTGTGCTGGCCCCAGATCCAGTAGCCGCCGCTGGGCGAGTTGCGTCCGCGCTTTCCGCGCCGTCGCGCTGAGTTTGGCCTGTTGTCCGCTGCCATGGCTGCAATATATAATGTGCCCATAAATGAAGTAGGAACATCGGTGCTCGAACGACCCTGGGGGCGGCCGGGGTCGTTGCTTGCTTTGGCGTTGACAATACGCAGCAAATTCCCATAGTGCGGGCCTTTCCGCCGGGCGGCTTCGGGCTGGAGCGGAGG
>JAYOEZ010000078.1:0-12390 GCA_038116985.1 Alphaproteobacteria bacterium
GATCTCGCGGGCACGCCGGCGGCACGCTTCGCCGTTCGCCCTGAATCGCGCGCGCCGCAGCAGGTGGCCAAGCTTCCCGAGGCGGCGCCTGAGGCGAACAGCCTGAGCCGCCCGGCGTTCCTGCGCCCGACGCAACGCGCGGCGCGCGAGGACAAACCGGTGGACGTCGCGCTCGGTGCTGCCGAGTCGCCCATTCCGGCGCGCCGCAGGCCGGCGCCGGCACCGACCAACATCGCCCCGACGCAGGCGAAGCCGATCATCGAGGTGCCGGTCGCGCCCTTCCTGAAGAAGGAGGCGCAGGCCACGGACATTGTGAATGCGCCCCCAGCGCCGGTTGTCGAAACGCCGGTCGCGCCGTTCCTCAAGAAGGAGGCGCAGGCATCCGAGGACATGCCGGCGTCGCCCGCGATCCCGATCCCGCCAGTGCAGATCGCCGCGATCACGCCGCCGCCGGTACCGGTTCCGAAGCCTGCAACCCAGGCGAAGCCTGCGGCCATCACCGCGCCGTCGCCCGATCGCGTGAAGCCGGTGCCGGACTTCCTGCAACGCGAAGCGATGTCGCCGCCGCCTGAGCTGGCGCTGAGGCAGGACTTCGGACCGAACAGCTATCTCGTCCCGCGCGAAATCCCCGTCGTCGTGCGCCTCGATGCGATCCCGCCGCTGCCGCCGCGCAAGCCCGCGCAGCAGGAAACGACCACCGCGCTTTCCGCGCCTGCGCGCGAAGAGCCCGCGCCGCCGACGCCGAGGGAAACGCCGGCGTTGCTGGCGCGTGAATCCGAAAACCAGTTGCCGGTCGCGCCCGCCGACATGCCGCGCGAGCGCAAGGACCCGGTTCAGGTCGCCGCCTTGCCGGCCGTGCCGCGGCCCGACGTGCTGTCGCCCGCGGAGGCGGCCAAGACCGAGTCGCCATTCGGGTCGCGCATACCCCTGTTCTACGCGCGTCAGGCCGATGCTCTTGCCGCCGCCGCGCGCGCGGAGATGACGCAACTGGCCGCGCTTTCGGCGGTGCCGACCGCGCCCGCGGTGACCGACAAGCCGGTACCGGCATTCCTGCGCAAGGAAGCGGAACTATCCGCCGCCCAGGTGAAGCCGGCGGCGGTTGTCGTGAAGCCCCGGCCGGTGCCGGAATTCCTGCGCGAAGAGGCGCGTGCTGCGGACGAGCCCGACGATGCGCCGCTTCGGTTGCCGAAGGAGAAGCCGGCGCCGCCGTTCCTGCGCGAGGAAGTAATGGGCGACGACCCATCCGCGCCGGCGTTGCAGCACGAACAGGTCGAGATCGAATCCGAAGATGACGCCCCCGACGCGTATGGCGGCGTTGTCGACATCGCCGGCGCCGGCATTCCTCGCCGACGAGGCCGAGGCGCCAGCCTTTTTGCAGCGCGAGGCCGCGCTGGCCGAAGGTCCGCCGCTGCCCGCCGACAAGCCGACGCCGCCTGCTCAACCAGACGCTCAGGTCGCGGCGAAGCCGGCAAACGACGTGCTTGCCGACGACGCCAAGGCGGTTCCCGAGTTTCTCAAGGACGAAGCGCTCGTCGGCGCGCTGGCCGTCGACACGCCGCGTACCGGCGACCCCGTGGGCCGTGCGAAACGCGTCACCTCGTTGCTCGACGCGGCCGCGGAAAGCGCTGAAGCCAAGTCGCCGCAGAACGTTCCGCGCTACTATCAGGACCGTGCGGCGTTGCTTGCCGAACTCGAGAAGGCCGACGATGACGTCGCACCGCTGCCATTCCTGCGCCGCGCGCCGCGCGACCAGGCGCGCGCGCCCATTCAACCCGCGCCCGACCTTCTTGTCGCCGAAGCGCGCCGCGACGCCGAGCCGGTCGCGCCCTTCCTGCGCCAGGAAGCGGACCGGGCGGCGCAACGTGTCACCGTACCGGGCACCGGCCAGACACCCGAGACCCGAGTCGCCGTGCGCAGCGGTGCGCACGAACCCGCCACCACGCAGACGCGCGACTATCGCGAGACGACTTCCGGCCGGCGCGCGGTCGATGCCGGGGTCGCCGCCTATCTCGGGCGCGACTACGAGAAGGCGCTGGGCTTCTGGCGGCCGGCCGCAGAGCGCGGCAATCCCGACGCACAGTTCTTCTTGGGCGGTCTTTATCTCGACGGCAACGGGGTGACGCGCAACTTGATTACTGCGCACGTCTGGTTCGCCCGCGCCGCCCAACGCGGGCATGCGCGCGCCACCGAACAACTGGCGTTGTTGCGCAAGATCATGACCCAGGACCAATACGCCGCAGCCGAGCGACGCCGCGCCGCAGACTAGGCCGGCCTTGCTTGCGTGCCTGGGCGAATTCGGGCACACCATGAAGCCAACACAAGAATCGACGTCACGGTGAACGGAGGACGGGCATGAAGACGTTGCATCACTTCATCGGCGGCAAACAGGTCGCCGGCCAGTCCGGCCGCTTCGGCGAGGTGTTCAATCCCGCGACCGGCGAGCAGAGCGCGCAGGTGCCCTTTGCCAGCGCCGACGAAACGCGCGCCGCCATCGCAACCGCGCAGGATGCGCTGGCGGACTGGGCCGCCGTGCCGCCGGTGCAGCGCGCGCGCGTGATGTTCCGTTTCAAGGAACTGATGGAGGCCAACAAGGATGCGCTCGCTGCGCTCGTCACCGCCGAACACGGCAAGACGCTGGACGACGCCAAGGGGTCGATCAGCCGCGGTCTCGAGGTCGTCGAGTTCGCCTGCGGCATTCCTCATCTGCTCAAGGGCGAATTTTCGGAGAACGTCGGCACCAACGTCGACTCGTGGTCGACGCGTCAGCCGGTTGGCGTCTGCGCAGGGATCACGCCGTTCAACTTTCCGGCGATGGTGCCGATGTGGATGTTCCCCATCGCCATCGCCTGCGGCAACACCTTCGTGCTCAAGCCGTCCGAAAAGGATCCGTCGGCGCCGCTGATGATGGCCGATCTCCTGAAGGAGGCCGGCCTGCCCGACGGCGTGTTCAACCTGGTCAACGGCGATCGCGAGTCGGTGGAAACGCTGCTTGAGGACGAGCGCGTCGCGGCGATCAGCTTCGTCGGCTCGACGGCGATCGCCGAGCACATCTACCGTACCGGTACGGCGCACGGGAAACGTGTACAGGCCCTGGGCGGCGCCAAGAACCACATGGTGGTGATGCCGGACGCCGACATGGACCAGGCGACGGACGCCCTGATGGGCGCGGCCTTCGGCTCGGCCGGCGAACGCTGCATGGCGGTGTCGGTCGCGGTCGCGGTGGGCAGCGCGGGCGACGCGCTGATCGGACGGCTGGCCCCGCGCATCGCCGCGCTCAAGGTCGGGCCCGGCACCGATCCCGATTCCGAAATGGGGCCGCTCGTCACCAAGCAGCACCACGACAAGGTCAGGGGCTATATCGATGCTGGCGTAAGCGAGGGCGCAGACCTTCTCGTCGACGGTCGCGCCATCAAGCTGCAGGGCTACGAGAACGGCTACTTCGTCGGCGGCACGCTGTTCGACAACGTGACGCCCGACATGAGCATCTACAAGGAAGAGATCTTTGGACCCGTTCTGTCGGTGGTACGCGCGCCCGACTTCGACAACGCCAAGAAGCTCGTCGACGCGCACGAATATGGCAATGGGTCCGCGATCTTCACGCGCGACGGCGACGCCGCGCGCGAATTCTCGTCGTCGGTGCAGGCCGGCATGGTCGGCATCAACGTGCCGATCCCGGTACCGATGGCCTTCCATTCCTTCGGCGGCTGGAAGCGCTCTCTGTTCGGCGCGCATTCGATCCACGGCCCCGAGGGCGTACACTTCTATACCAAGCTCAAGACCGTGACCTCGCGCTGGCCCACGGGAATCCGCGCCGGCGCCGAATACACGTTCCCCTCCATGAGGTAACGCCATGGACTTCTGTGCCGTACCGCGCATCGCACCCGAGGACTTTCCGGAGCCGGCCCACGATCTCGATCCCGACGGCGAGGGCATCGCCGTCCTTGCAGGCGGCTGCTTCTGGTGCGTCGAGGCGGTCTACAGACAGCTCGACGGCGTCCTGCAGGTGATCTCGGGCTACGCCGGCGGCACCGCGGAAACGGCCGACTACCGCACCGTGTGCTCGGGCGCGACCGACCATGCCGAAGTGGTGATGGTGCGCTTCGATCCGGCGCGCGTGTCGTTCGGACAGATTCTCAAGATCTTCTTCTCGGTCGCCCATGACCCGACGCAGCTCGATCGGCAGGGCAACGACTTCGGCCGGCAGTACCGATCAGCCATCTTCTTCGCCGACGAGGCGCAGAAGACAGTGGCGGCGGACTACATCGCCCAGCTCAACGCGGCGCAGGTCTACGGCGATCCGATCGTCACGCGGCTCGAACCGCTCAAGGCCTTCTACGAGGCCGAGGAGTATCATCAAGACTACGCGGCGCGGAATCCCAACCAGCCCTACATCGCGCACATCTCGATGCCGAAGGTGGCGAAACTACGCAAGCATTTCGGCGACCGGCTGAAAGGTAGCTAGGCGTCATGCCAGAGGGCAAGCAGCCGACCAACGCCGACCTTGCTGCGCGTCTCCTGCGCGACATCGCCGGCCACTATCGGGTGATCGCCAACGAGAACCCCGAGGTCGCCGAGGAGATGGAGACCAACGCCCGTACCTGCGAAGAGGTCGCTGACCGCGTCGAGCGCAATCCGACCGGTCCGCTGACTGACGCCTGAGCCGATGGCCTGGCGTGCCTTTCTCGTTGCCGGACTGACGCTGGCCTGGCCGCTGGCCCAGATCGCGGCGCTGATGATGCGATTCGGGGACAACGCGTTGGTCGATGCGCAGAACGAGATCGGCCCATACGTGTTGTTCGGCTTTCTCTCCGGCACGTTTCTCAACTACGCCCTGCGGCAGGCCGAGCCGGGCGCGCAGCGCGCCGGCGTGATCGCCGGTTTCGTGATCTCGCTGCCTCTCGCGTGGTGGGCCACCGGTTTGGGCCAGGTGTCGCTGCCGCCGTTCCTCGGCGTGCCGCTGGCCGGGCTCATCGCACAGTTCGTCGGCGTTGCAGCCGGGCGGCTGGGGGCAAGCTTCGTCGCGCGCTAGGCCTTCAGGCCGTAGACCGGCTGGGCCTCGGCAATGCCTTTGAACTGGAAGTCGCCAAGGGGCTCGGTGTCCTCGCCGCAAGCGTCGGCGAACGTCTCGGACAGCAACAGCGGTCGACGCAGGGTCTTGGTGAGGTCTTCCATTCGGGTGACCAAGTTCACCGCCGGACCGATCACCGTGAAGTCGAGCCGGTCGGGCGCGCCGCTGTTGCCGTAGATCACGTCGCCGATGTGCAACGTCGCGCCGAACACAAGCGGCGCGAGCCCGTCGCCGGTCCGACGTTCGTTCAGCGCGTCGAGATTGGCGCGCGCGGCTTGCCACGCGCTGAAAGCGTGCCGCGCCGCGGTGCTGCCGTCGTCGTTCGCGTCGATCGGCCAGATCGCCAGAATCGCGTCGCCCACGAACTTGAGAATCTCGCCGTCCTGTTCCTCGATCGCAGAGCCGACGGCTTCGAAGTAGTCGTTCAGCACGTCGATCAGCGCCCTCATGTCCAGTTGCTCAGACTGGGGTGTGAAATCGCGCAGGTCGCAGTACCAGATCACCGCGCGGATTGTCTCGCCCGACCCGCGCGTGATCTCGCCTTCGAGAACGCGTTCTCCGGCATGGCGGCCGACATAGGTCTCAAGCAAGGTGGCGGCGAGGTTGCGCATTTGCTGCACCTCAAGCGGCCCGCCGAGGATGCGCGCCGCGCGAGTCAGGATCTCGCAGTGGCGTTCGCTGAAGCCGTCGGGCGCGCGCGTCGCGAAGGCGAGGCCGTTGACCTGGCCGTCGCTGAACCGGACCGGCACGACGAGATAGTCGGTCGCACCGTCGTCCTTGAGGTCCTGCAGCACCGGAAAGTCGAGTTGCACGTTCTCGCCGATCAGCCGCCGGCGCAGCGGCTCGCCGGTTTCGAACACCACCTTGAACGGGCTGTTGCCGAAGCGGTTGTCGGACGTCTGGCCGCGCGGCGGCCGGAAGGAATACATCTCCTCGTCTTCGCGCCACACCCAGAACGCAACGCGGCTCTGCGGATGGATCGTCTGAACCATGTAGTTCATCCGCCACAGCGGCACGCCAGCCTCGATCAGCCGGCGGGCGAAGCCGCCTACCAGCGAATCAACGTTGGGCCGGTGGATTCCCTTGCGGGTCACCCAGTCGGCCAGCCGGTCGGCGATCTCGCGAGGGCTCGGTGTGGCGGCATCCATGGCTTTCAAGATGGGGGCCCGCCCGCATGTTCGCAACCTGAAAGGGACGAGGGTGCGCGATAGACACGGTCTGGGGGCGGCAATATGGTCGTCGTCATGAACCCCGCCAAAGACCGCAAGATCCGCAAACTGCTCGTCGCCAACCGCGGCGAGATCGCCATCCGCGTCTTCCGCGCCGCCACCGAACTCGGCCTGCGCACCGTCGCGATCTACTCGCGCGAGGATCGCTTCGCGCTCCACCGCTTCAAGGCCGACGAGGCCTACCTGGTGGGCGAGGGCAAGGGGCCGGTCCAGGCCTATCTCGACATCGACAGCGTCATCCGCATCGCCAAGGAGGCCAACGTCGACGCGGTGCACCCCGGCTACGGATTTCTGTCGGAGAATCCGGACTTCGCCGAAGCCTGCGCCAAGGCGGGCCTGCGCTTCATCGGTCCCGCGCCCGATGTCATGCGCACGCTCGGCAACAAGGTGCAGGCGCGCGCGCTTGCCGCGACGGCCGACGTGCCGATGGTGCCCGCCACCGGCGCGTTGCCGAACGACGACGCGGAGGTGCGCAACCTCGCGGCCGAAGTCGGCTATCCCGTGATGCTCAAGGCGAGTTGGGGCGGCGGTGGCCGCGGCATGCGCCTGATCCGCGAGGAAGACGAACTGCTCGATCAGGTCGGCGCCGGCCGGCGCGAAGCCAACGCCGCGTTCGGCAACGACGAGGTGTTCATCGAAAAATTCGTCGAGGGCGCCAAGCACGTCGAGGTGCAGATTCTCGGAGACCTTCACGGCAACATCGTGCACCTGTTCGAGCGCGACTGTTCGCTGCAACGGCGCAATCAGAAGGTCATCGAACGCGCACCTGCCGCTTACCTGACCGACCAGCAGCGCGCCGACCTGACGGCTGCCGCCGTGCGTCTCGCCAAGGCAGCGGGCTATGCCTGCGCCGGCACCGTCGAGTTCCTGATGGATTCGAAGACGGGCGCCTTCTACTTCATCGAGGTCAATCCGCGCATCCAGGTCGAGCATACGGTCACCGAGGAGGTGACCGGCGTCGATCTCATCAAGGCGCAAATCAAGGTGATCGAGGGCGAGACGATCGGCGAGGGCCTGCCCGGCCAGGATGACCTCGTGCTTCACGGCCACGCCCTGCAGTGCCGCATCACCACAGAGGACCCGGAAAACCAGTTCATTCCCGACTACGGCCGCATCACCGCCTACCGCGGGGCGACCGGCTTCGGCATTCGCCTCGACGGCGGCACCGCCTATTCGGGCGCGGTCATCACGCCGTTCTACGATTCGATGCTGGAGAAGGTCACAGCCTGGGCGCCGACCGCAGAAGAGGCCGCGGCGCGCATGGACCGCGCGCTGCGCGAATTCCGCATCCGCGGGGTCAAGACCAACCTTGTGTTCCTTGAGGAGCTGGTCAGCAACCCGCGTTTCAGCAAGTGGGACTACACGACGCGGTTCATCGACGAAACGCCCGCTCTGTTCGACTTCAAGCCACGCCGCGATCGCGCGACGCGCATTCTGTCGTTCCTCGCCAACGTCCTGGTCAACGGCAACCCCGAAGTGAAGGGCCGGGCGCGGCCCGAGAGCTTCCCGCCGCCGCACATGCCGGTCGCGCCCGACATCGATCCGCCGCCGGGCTCGCGCAACCGGCTCGACGAACTCGGGCCCGAGGGCTTCGCCAAGTGGATGCTCGAGCAGAAGCAACTGCTCATCACCGACACCACGTTCCGCGACGCGCACCAGTCGCTGCTGGCGACGCGGTTTCGCACCCACGATATGCAGACCATCGCGCCGGTCTACGCCCGCGCTCTGCCGCAGCTGCTGTCGGTCGAATGCTGGGGCGGTGCGACCTTCGACGTCGCCATGCGCTTCCTCAAGGAGGACCCCTGGGAGCGGCTCGCGGTCCTGCGCGAGGCGATGCCGAACCTGCTCACCCAGATGCTGCTGCGCTCCGCCAATGCGGTGGGTTACACCAACTATCCCGACAACGTCGTGCGCTTCTTCATCCAGCAGGCGGCCGACGCCGGCATCGACGTGTTTCGGGTCTTCGACTGTCTCAACTGGGTCGAAAACATGCGCGTCGCCATCGACGAGGTGGGCAAGACCGGCAAGCTGTGCGAGGCCGCGATCTGCTACACAGGCGACCTTTCCAGTCCGAGTGAGAGCAAGTACACGCTCAAGTACTACATCGACATGGCGAAGGAGCTGGAAAAGGCCGGCGCGCACATCCTCGGCATCAAGGACATGGCGGGCCTGTGCAAACCCGCCGCCGCCAAGCAACTCGTCACCGCGCTGAAGCAGGAAGTCGGCATCCCGATCCACTTCCACACCCACGACACCTCCGGCATCGCGGCGGCATCGGTGCTCGCCGCGGCCGAGGCCGGCGTCGATGCCGCGGACGCGGCGATGGACGCGATGTCCGGCCTCACCTCGCAGCCCAACCTCGGCGCGATCTGCTCGGCGCTCGAAGGCACCGAGCGCGATCCCGGCCTCGACCGCAAGACGTTGCGCGGCCTCGCCAGCTACTGGGAAGGGGTGCGGCGCTACTACGCCGCCTTCGAAAGCGACCTGCGCTCGGGCATGGCCGAGGTCTACGAACACGCCATGCCCGGCGGCCAGTACACCAACCTGCGCGAACAGGCGCGCGCCGTCGGCATCGACGCCTGGCGCTGGCCCGAGGTCGCGCACGCCTACGCCCGGGTCAACGAGATGTTCGGCGATATCGTCAAGGTGACGCCAACGTCCAAGGTTGTGGGCGACATGGCGATCTACATGGTGACCAACGAACTGACGCCCGAGGACGTGCTCGATCCCGAGAAGGAAATTGCCTTCCCCGAATCGGTGGTCGAGCTGTTCCACGGCGATCTCGGCCAGCCCTACGGCGGCTTCCCCGAGGCGCTGCAGAAGAAGGTGCTCAAGGGCCGCGAACCGCTCACCGTGCGCCCCGGCGAGGTGCTGGAGCCGGTCGATCTCGAAGAGGCGCGCAAGGAAGCCGAGAAGAAGGTCCACCGCCAGGTCAACGACCGCGATCTTGCGTCCTACCTGATGTACCCCAAAGTGTTCGCCGACTACGCCGCGCATCGCCGGCAATATGCGGATGTCAGCGCGCTGCCGACGCCGGCGTTCTTCTATGGACCGGAAGAAGGCGACGAGCTCTATGTCGACATTGAGCGCGGCAAGACGCTGGTCGTCCGCCGCCTCGCGATCGGCGAGCCCAACGAAGAGGGCGAACGCAACGTCTTCTTCGAACTCAACGGCCAGCCGCGCACGGTGAAGGTCGCCGACGAATCGCTCGCCCACGAGGCGCACCAGCACCTCAAGGCGGACGAGTCGAACCCGTTGCACATTGCCGCGCCGATGCCGGGCCTCGTCGTCAGCGTGGCGGTGTCGAAGGGCGAAAAGGTCAAGGCGGGCGATCGCCTGCTCACAATCGAGGCGATGAAGATGGAGACCGCGGTCTACACCGACCGCCCGGGCAAGATTGCCGACATCGTCGCCGGCGCCGGCACCCGGGTCGACACCAAGGACCTGCTCATCGTCCTGGAGGACTGACGCCGAGCGTCTGCCAGACGGCTGCCAGGTCGGATTTTTGGCGTACCGCTACGATCTTGTGCCGCGAAGCCGCCAGTGCATCCAGCGTCTCCGCACGCCGCCGTCGCCGCCTCGCGACGCGCTACTCGTAGCGCAGCGCGTCGATGGGATCGAGGTGGGCCGCCTTGCGGGCGGGGTAGAAGCCGAAGAACACGCCGACCGCGGCCGAGAACAGCACGGCGACGATCAGCGCGGTCGGCTCGATCAGCACCGGCCAGCCGGCGAGGTTCGCCACCAGCGCCGCGCCGCCGACGCCCGCGACGACGCCGATCAGGCCGCCGATTGCCGACAATGTCACGGCCTCGACCAGGAACTGGAAGAGAATGTCGCGTTGCCGGGCGCCGACCGCCATACGCAGGCCGATCTCGCGTGTCCGCTCGGTTACCGAGACCAGCATAATGTTCATAATGCCGATGCCGCCGACCAGGAGCGCGATGGAGGCGACCGCCGCTAGCAGCAGCGTCAGGATGCGCTGGCTCTCGGCGCGCGCCTCGGTGATCTCCGACAGGTTGCGCACGCGGAAATCGTCGTCCTCGCCGGCGGTGATGCGATGGCGCGTACGCAGCAGTTCGGTCACGTCCTCCTCGGCTTCGCTCATGCGGTCGGCGCTGGCGCCCTTGACCAGGATCGCGCTCACCGAATCGGGCCGCGCGCGCGACGACGTGCCGAGCAGGCGCGTCCGTGCGGTGGTGATCGGCACCAGAACGACGTCGTCCTGGTCTTGGCCGAACGAGTTTTGGCCCTTTTTGTCGAGCACGCCAATGACCTCGAACGGCACCTTCTTGATGCGGAAGGTCTCGCCCACCGGATTCGTGTCGACGAACAGGTTGTCAACGATGGTCTGGCCGATCACCGCGACCTTGGCCGAGCGGCGCACCTCGTCGGGGGTGAAGATGCGGCCGTCGCTCAGGCCCCATTCGCGGGCGACGAAATACTCGGGCGTCGTGCCCTGCGTGCCCGCCGACCAGTTGAGGTTGCCGTAGATCAGCTGCGTCGAGCCGCGCACCGTCGGCGCAGCGACCGCGACCGAGTCCAGTTCGCGCTGCAGCGCCAGCGCATCGTCCAGGGTAAGGCTCAGGCCGGAGCCGGCACCCAGCCGCGCGCCCCCCTGGCGCGACGACGAGTTGAAGACAATCAACAGATTGGCGCCCAGACTTTCAATCTGCTGGCTCACCCGATCCTGCGCCCCGGCGCCGACGGCGACCATCGCGATCACCGCCGCGACGCCGATGATGATGCCGAGCATGGTCAAGGCGCTGCGCATCGCGTTGACGCGCAACGCGCGCAGGGCCACGGCGAAGGTCGCGAGCAGGTTCATTGCGCCGCCTCCGCCGGTTTCTCCCAGTTCGCCAGGATATCGCGCGCCGAGGTGCGGTTGTGCACCCCCTCGTCCTGCATCACGACGCCGTCGCGGAAGGTGATAATGCGCTGCGCGTAGCGGGCGATGTCAGGTTCGTGGGTGACGATGACGATGGTGATCCCGGCGGCGTTGAGATCCTGGAAGATCGCCATGATCTCGACCCCGGTGCGCGAGTCCAGCGCGCCCGTGGGTTCGTCGGCCAGCACCAGCAGCGGATCGTTGACCAGCGCGCGGGCGATGGCGACACGCTGTTGCTGTCCGCCCGACAGCTGGCTCGGCGTATGGTCCATGCGGTCGGCGAGGCCGACATCGTTGAGCCGGGCGGCGGCGCGTGTGCGCCGCTCGGCAGCCGCGACGCCGCTGTAGAGAAGCGGCATCTCGACGTTTTGCAGCGCCGTCGTCCGCGCCAACAGATTGAATGTCTGGAACACGAAACCGATGCGGCGGTTGCGGATGGCGGCCAGCGCGTCGGTGTCGAGGGCCGCCACGTTTTCGCCCGCCAGTTGGTAGTCGCCATCCGTGGGGCGATCGAGGCAGCCGATCAGGTTCATGAAGGTGGACTTGCCCGACCCCGACGGGCCCATGACGGCGACGAATTCGCCGCGCGCAATGTCGACCGACACGCCCCGCAGGGCCGGTACGACCGTGTCGCCCAGCGTGTAGTGCCGGCTCAGGTCGCGGGTGCTGATCAGGAGATCGGCCACCGTCGTCCCCTAGAACCGGATGCCGGTGAGGCCGCGGCTTTCGGCCGGTCGTGTCGCGCCGACGATCAGCCGGTCGCCGGCACCGATGTCGCCCTCGACGATCTCGGTCATGGTGCCGTCGGTGATGCCGTAGCGCACGGCGACATCGCGTGGCTCGCCGTCCTCGCCCATCACCCAGACGCGGCCTTCACGCACGCTGGCGGTCGCCGCGGCGCGGCGCTCGGCGATCAGGGCTTCGTACTTCTCGCGCTGTTCGGGCGTCAGGATGCCGACCAGCTGTTGGCTGAAACGTTGCCGTCCTTCGCGCGCGGCCTGAATGAATTCGTCCCGGCCGCCGCCTTGGGCGCCGACTTCGCGCATGCGGGCGCGCAATTCCTGGCCAAACTGTTGCGCCTGTTCCTGCTGCGCCGGGGTCAGGTCGAGCGCCTGGATAAGTTCCTGGAACTGCTGCTGCGCATTACCGCCGGGGCCGCGCGGCGGCCCGCCGGCAGTCGGTCCCGACGCGGCGCCGCCGCGGGGCGC
>JAYOEZ010000079.1:0-11962 GCA_038116985.1 Alphaproteobacteria bacterium
TCGCCGTGCTGATACGGGCTCATCGTGCCCGGATCGACGTTGATATAGGGGTCTAGCTTGCGGAGGCGGACGTTGTAGCCGCGGCTTTGAAGAAGAGCGCCGAGGGCGGCTGACGCGAGTCCCTTACCAAGAGATGAAACCACGCCGCCGGTAATAAAAATGAACCGCGTCATGGACGACTAGAATAGACCATCGCGCTCACGATCAAAAGCGATCGTTGCTGGTGACTCGTGTTCTGGAATGAAAAAGTGGAGTCGATCCGCCAACCGCATTACTGCGACTGCGGAACGCTCGGCCGCGCCGGCTGGGCGGGCTGCTCTTCTTCCTGCTGCACCGGTGCGGGCGGCGGCGGATTGTCGAAGATTGATCGGGTTGAGGAACTCGCGCCGGCGAGAATCGCCAGCACGATGCTGGTCACCATGAATACGGCTGCGAGGATCGCCGTCGTGCGCGTCAGCAGATTGCCGGCGCCACGGCTCGTCATCAGGCCGCCGGCCGGATTGCCGCCGATACCCAACGCCCCGCCTTCGCTGCGCTGAAGCAGCACGGCGATCACCAGCGCAACGGCGATCAGGACGTGGACAATGAGGATGATGGTGGTCATCGGGCGCGGACTGCGTTCCGGGGCTGGAAAGTCGCGGTTCTTAAACCAATTGGCGCGTGTTGGCTAGGGCGCGTTGGCGTGCGCTAGGCGCCAAGCAGGATTTCGCCCAGGCCCGCGGCCAGCAGGCGCCGGGGCTCCGGGTCGAGCGCCTCGATCGCGGCCCAGGCCGCGGCGACGCCGTCGGGATCGGCCATGGCAAGGATCAACAACTGACAGACGAGATGGTCGCGGCCGAGAATCGGTTCGGCTGCGGTTAGCACTTTGCCCAGGGTCTCAGGATCGGGCGCGCCCCCGGTGATCGGGCGTTGCCGGGCGGCGTGGCTCATGCGCCGCCGGCTGCCTGCACGATGCTCCAGAAGTCGTCGCCCTTCAGGCTCGCACCACCGACCAGCGCGCCGTCTACAGATTCGACGGCGAGAATCGCTTCAGCGTTCTTGGCGTTGACCGAGCCGCCGTAGACGATGCGCATTGCGTTGGCCCCGCCCTTCAGCGCGGCTGCTAGTGTCGTGCGGATGTGCGCGTGGACCTCGGCGATCTCCTCGACCGTGGCGGTCTTGCCGGTGCCGATCGCCCAGACCGGCTCGTAGGCGACAACCGTGTTGTCAGCCGTGGCGCCCTCGGGCAGCGAGGCGGTCACCTGACCGCCAACCACCGTCAGGGTGTCGCCCGCCTCGCGCTGTGCCAGCGTTTCGCCCACGCAGACGATCGCCGTCATGCCCGCGCGATGCACCGCAGCGGCCTTGGCGCGCACGACGCCGTCGGTTTCGCCGTGATCGGCGCGGCGCTCGGAATGCCCGACGATGACATAGCGGCAGCCCGCGTCGCGCAGCATCTCGGCGCTGACATCTCCGGTATGCGCGCCCTTCTCCTCGGCATGGCAGTCCTGGCCGCCCAGCTCGATGTCGTTGTTGTCGAAGGCCCGGTCGATCTTGGACAGCAGCGTCGCCGGCGGGCAGACGGCCACGTCGCAGCCGAGCTTCTTGCCGAATGCCTTGGCGCCCAGGTCTCCGGCCAGCGCGATGCCGTCCTCGCGCAGCCCGTTCATCTTCCAGTTACCCGCAATCAGCTTGCGCCGTTCCGTCACGCCGTTCTCCCGCAAAAAGGGGCCCGCACCCCGTGATTCGCCTGCGTTTTGGCATAACAGATTTGTCAGGCTCGGCCTAGGCGGGCCCCGGGAGCGTCAGGCGCCCTGCACGGCGGCTCAAAAAGGTTTGTCCTCAGGCGGTTGCGGGCCGTTCTTGCCGGGTCTATACGACTCCCCTGCCCGCTCGTAACCGGTTTAGGACCACGCGGTATGCTCGATTCGATCCGCCAGGGCGTCAGTTCCTGGGCCATCAAGATTCTCCTCGCCCTGCTGATCCTCAGCTTTGCGGTCTGGGGCATCGGCGACATCTTCATCGGCGCCGGCGCCAACCCGACCGTTGCCTCCGTTGGCGACGAGGAGGTCACCACCGATCAGTTCATCCGCGCCTACTATCGCGACCTCGATAGTCTGTCGCGGCGCCTGGGCCGCCAGGTGACGCCCGACGAGGGGCGCCAGTTCGGTCTGGTCAACCAGACCCTCTCGCGTATCCTGGGCCGCCGCATGCTCGACCAGACCACCAACTCATATGGCATGAGCATCAGCGATGATCTTCTGCGCGATGCGGTCTGGAGTACGGAAGCTTTCCAGGACGCAACCGGCCGTTTCGATCGCAACCGGTTCTTCCAGGGACTGGGCCAACTCGGCATGTCGGAAGAGGAGTACGTCGCGACGCTGCGCCAGGAACTCGCCCGCGACCAGTTGCTGTCGAGCATCTCGGTCGGTGCGTTTGCGCCGGCACCCTTGGTGCGCCCCATCTTCGAACATCGCCGCGAGCAGCGCGTCGCCAAGATCGCCGTCGTCTCGCTTGCCGACCTGCCGGACCCCGCCGCGCCGGACGAGCCGGCCCTCGTGCGTTTCCATCAGGAAAACGAAGCGCGCTACATGGCGCCTGAATACCGCGCCGTCACCTACGTCTGGATACCGCCCGACGCACTCTACGACGAAATCGAAGTGACAGAGGACGAGCTGCGCCGTACCTACGAAGACCGGATCGACAGCTATTTCACGCCGGAACGGCGTGCCGTCGAACAAGTGATCTACGATTCCGAGGAGGCCGCCTTGGCCGCGCGTCAGCGCATCGCCGCAGGCGAGACGTTCGACGCCGTGGCCGAGGATTCGGGCGCATTCAACGTCGGCGCCACGGACCTTGGCACGGTCGAATGGAACGACCTCCCCGAAGATCTGGCGGATGCCATCTTCGAGATCAGCGAAGGCGAGGTCAGCGAACCGCTGAGCAGCGCCTTCGGCTTCCACGTCGTTCGCGTCAATTCGATTGCACCCGAAGGCACGCAACCCCTCGAAGAGGTGCGCGCCGGTATCGAAGACGAGATCCGCCGCCGCCGCGCATACGACGGTCTCGAGGATCTGGTGAACCGGCTTGAGGATGAAATGGCCGGCGGGCGGACGCTCGAAGATGCTGCCGTGCGTGTGAACCTCACGCCGAGGTCAGTGCCCGCGATTGACCGCTTGGGCAACGACCGCGACGCCAACGCGGTTCAGGACGTGCCCGACCTGCAGGGCTTCATCGAGGCCGCCTTCGAATCGCAAGAAGGGATCGTCAGTGATCCCCAGGAGGGAGAGGACGGCGGCTTGTTCGTCTTGCGTGTTGATGCGATCGCGCCGGAATCGGTTAGGCCCCTGTCCCAGATTCGCAGCGTCGTGATCGAGGATTGGGCACGGATCGAGAAGCTCAAGGCGGCCCAGGACAAGGCCGAGGCGATGCTGAATGCGGTCAAGGGCGGGCGCACGTTGGAGGAAGTCGCTGCGGAACACGGCGCACGGGTCGTCGAGAGCGAACCGCTCACCCGTACCAGCGGCCGGGTTCAGGCTGAGGTCTCCGCCGACCTGGTGACGCAGTTGTTCGGCCTCGATGTCGGCGGTTACGCCACGGCCGTCACTGCCGATGGCGAGGGCTACGCGGTGGCGCGGCTGGAGCGCGTGATCGAGGCGACGCCGACCACCGAAGGCGTCGTGTTGTCCCAATTGAGGGATTCGCTCAATTCGAGCGTCGCCCAGGACATCATGCAGCAGTACCAGCTCGCGCTCGAACGAGATGCCGGTGTCAGCGTCAACAATCGGTTGCTGGAATCGCTCGACCTGAACACCCTGCCGGCCGTCCATGGCGGGGGCGGTGGCGGCATGCCGCTCGGCGGTCTGGGTTTCTAGTCGTCAGTCGCTCGCCAGCGTGATCTGGCGCTGGCGTTCCTGTACGGCAGGTGGCCACGTGCTCTTGATGTAGGCCAGCACCGCCCAGATTTCGTCATCGCTCAGAATCTCGCCGAAGCCTGGCATACGGCTCTTCGGGCTGTAAGCCGCGCCGCCGTTCTTTGTGATCTCGAACAGCAACTGGTCGGCGTGATGCCAAGTGTGCCCGCTCTCGTCGTGCGGCGGCGCAGGCAGCGTGCCGTCGCGGCGCGGACTGCGCCAGTTCGGCTCGCCCTGCAGGGCGCCGCCGTGGCATACGGCGCAATTCTGGTCGTATGCGATCTTGCCCAGCGCGACCTGCTGTGCGTCGTTCGGGTCGGCCCTGCCGACTTCGCTTGGTTCGGTCACAACCGCGCCGATGAGCGCCACCACCAGCGCCACGAACGCCGCCGCCCCGAGGACGATGAACATCGAGCGTTTGGTGGCGGACGCCCTGGCCTCGGGCTGAGCCTCGGCCTGTTGTTTTCTCTTGCGGATTTTGCGGGCCATGGGTCGTCGGGATGCTTCGTGGCGGCGGGGTGCCTGCCGAACGCGCTACGCGGCAACGCCTTCGAAGTCGAAGCCTGCGTCCTCGACGGCGTTGCGAACCGAGTCCTCGCTCATCTCACCGCCGATCGTCACCCGGCCGCTCTCGAGTTCGACCGAGACCCTGGCGGCGGGGTCTGCATGCTGTATCGCGTTGGTGACCGACTTGACGCAGCCGCCACACGTCATCCCCTTCACGACGTAGATCTTTTCCGACATAGCTATCCTCCTGCCTAGTGTTCCGATGAACGCTGCGCCACCACGCTCTGACGATCCTTTAGCAGCGCAGTCAGCGGTACAAGTGTGATTCCTCTCGACCTCGCCTGAGGCGCCCATGCTTCCAACGCCTCCGTCGTCCAGGTCTGTGCATGCCCGATGGCGACCGCGAAGCCCTTGCGGCGCGCCACTTCTTCCGTTTCCAACAACTGCCGGGCGACATGGGCCACGTCCGGCTCATTGTCCAGGAAGACGTCGCGCCGCAGGAACGGCACGCCGGCCTCTGCGGCCGTCGAATCGCCGACGGTTGCGGTCGTCGTGCGCGAGTCGAGGAACAGCAGGCCGCGTTCCTTCAAGGCGGCCATGAGCCGACGCATAGCCGGGCGGTCCGCGGTGAAGCGGCTGCCCATGTGGTTGTTGACGCCGACATAGCGATCCAGCTGGCCGAGGTTCCAGGCCAGTCGCTCGTCGAAGTCGTGCCCCGTCAGATCGATGGTCAGTGCGTTGGGTCCGGTATCGAGTTCCGGATTGAGCGGCTCGAGCGGCAGGTGCAGCATGATTTCGTGCCCCGCGGCGCGCACGGTTTCAGTCTGCTCGGCCAGCCGGTCGACATAGGGCAGGAAGGCAAACGTCAGAATGCCGTCGTGGAACGACGCAAGTCGCTGCGTCTTGGCCGGATCGTGACCGGAGTCGTCGATCACGATCGCAATCATCGGTCCTTCCGTCGCGGGCGCATGCGCGGCATGTCGTACCCAGGCGGCATCCGGCGCTGCGTCGACAGCCGCACGCTGCGCCCCGCCGGCGTGCGCCGACACTGCTGTGTCGGGTGTCGCGTGAGGCTGCTGGAGCGCCAGTCGTCGTGCCGGGCGGTCCATGTCCGGGCGTGGCGCAAGCTGGATTCCCGGTTCGGGTTCGGAGGCCGGGAACGGCTTGGGCACGCGCAATGGTTCGGGTGACGCGGCCGCGGTCGGTGCGTCCGTTTGAGGCGCTTCCGGTTTTGCGGCTGCCGGCGCCTCGGGTTCGGCGACCGCCTGCGGTGCTGCGGCAGCCTGCCCGGCGTCGCTGCTGTTGGTCGCCCACGTGCCGACCGCGCCGCCGATGAACAGCCCGAGCCCGATCAGCACGACGGTCAGGCCGACCGCACGGGCCGGCGTTAGCCATCTTCCTAACTTGCCGCGAAACATTGACTTTAGGCCCTAAGTCCCTGAATCAGAGAGATAAGAAACTAGGCCACTCTGCTGGCGAATGCCAGCCCTAGTTGCCGCCCGCGAGATCGTCGAGAATCGGGCAGTCCGGCCGGTCGTCGCCATGGCAGCGGTCTGCGAGTGTCCGCAGCGTGCCCCGAATGCTCTCCAGTTCGGCAATCTTGTGTTCGATATCTTCCAGGCGCGCCTCGACGATGGCTTTGACTTCGCCGCTGGCACGGTCTTGGTCGCGGTAGAGGGACAGCAGTTCGGCCACCTCAGCCACGGTGAACCCAAGCCCGCGGGCGCGCTTGATGAAGTGCAGCGTCTGGACGTCGCGATCCGAATACTGGCGGTAGCCCGAATCCGTGCGCTCGGCCGGCGGGATCAGGTTGATGCTCTCGTAGTAGCGGATCGACTTGGCGGTGACGCCGGTTTCCGCTGCGACTTCGCCAATGTTCATGCGTGGCTCCTTTCGCGCGTCGCCAAAGCCCGCCACCGGCGCAACAGCAGCGCGTTCGACACGACACTGACGCTCGACAGCGACATGGCGCCGCCCGCGACGGCAGGCGTCAGGAAGCCCGCGCCCGCCAGCGGGATGGCGATGATGTTGAAAATGAATGCCCAGAACAGGTTCTGCCAGATCTTGCGGTAGGTCGCGCGCGACGCCCGGATCGCGTCGGCGATCAACAACGGGTCGCCGCGCATCAACGTAATGCCCGCCGTGTGCATGGCGACGTCGGTGCCCGTGCCCATCGCGATGCCGACGTCTGCCGCCGCCAGCGCCGGCGCGTCGTTGATCCCGTCGCCGACCATCGCCACGACGTGTTTGCCGTCCTGCAGCTTGCGCACCTCGGCGGCCTTGTCGTCCGGCAGCACGCCTGCGATGACCGTGTCGATGCCGATCTCGCGTGCCACCGCTAGCGCTGTGCGTTCGTTGTCGCCGGTCAGCATCACCGCACGCACACCGATTTCTTTCAGGCGTGCGATCGCCGCCTTGGCGGAACCCTTGATCTGATCGGCCGCCGCGATGATCCCGAGCACCTGAGGGGGGCCGTCCGCCTGGGCGAGCCACATTACGGTGCGTCCCACGCCCTCCCAGTTTTGTGCAGTCTCTTCGTGCGGCGCAATGTCCGCGCCGATCTCGGTCATCAGCCGGCGGCTGCCGAGGTAGAGCGTGCGGCCTTCGACGGTGCCGCGTACGCCGCGGCCGGTCAGGCTCTGGAAGTCTTCCGCCGCTGGCGCGGTGATGCCGAGATCGTCGGCGCGGTCGAGGACCGCGCGCGCGAGCGGGTGTTCGCTGCCGTGCTGCAGCGCCGTCGCAAGCCGCACGACGTCGTCGATGTCGCCGCCTGCGCTTGCCGCAACGTCGGCGACGCCGGGCCGTCCTTCGGTCAGGGTGCCGGTCTTGTCCAGCACCACCGTGTCGACGCGGTGGCCATGCTCCAGCGCCTCGGCGTCCTTGATCAGGATGCCGGCGCGCGCCGCAGCGCCGGTCCCCACCATGATCGCCGTCGGCGTCGCCAGGCCGAGCGCGCAGGGGCACGCCACGACCAGAACCGAGACCGCGGCGATGAAAGCTTGCGCGAAGTCGCCGCTCAGACCCCACCATAAGCCGAACGTGGCCAGCGACACTGCGACGACGGCGGGCACGAAGATCTCGCTCACCTTGTCGACGAGGCGCTGCACCGGCGCCTTGCTGGCCTGGGCGCCCTCCACCATCTTGATGATCCGCGCGAGCGTGGTGTTGGCGCCGACCGCGGTTACGCGCACGCGCAGGAGACCCCCGCCGTTGATGGCGCCGCCCGTGACCGGATCGCCCGTCGTTTTGGCGACCGGCATGCTCTCGCCGGTGATCAGGGATTCGTCGACCTCGCTTTGCCCGTCCTCCACGCTGCCGTCCACGGGCAACCGCTCGCCCGGCCGCACGACGACGAGGTCCCCGGTGACGACCTCCGAAACCGCCACGGTCATTTCGTTGCCGTCGCGCACCACGCGCGCGTTCTCCGGCCGGAGTTTCATCAGGGCGCGAATGGCCAGGGTGGTGCCCCGCTTGGCGCGGCTCTCGAACCAGCGCCCCAGCAGGACGAAGGTGATGATCGCCGCGGCCGCGCCGAAATGCAGGTGGCCGGCCGGGTTGAAGGACGGGACCAGCCACAGGAAGAGGCTGAAGAAATAGGCGGCCGAGGTGCCCATCGCGACCAGCAGGTCCATGTTGCCCGCTCCCGCGCGCAGCGCCCGGAAGCCTGCGATGTAGAAGCGCCGGCCGAACCAGAACTGGACCGGCGTCGCCAATACGAACTGAAGCCATGGCGGCAGGAAAGCATGCCCGCCCGCCAGCACGACGAACATGTGCACCAGCAACGGCAGCGTCAGCGCCGCGGCGCCGAGCAGCTGCAGCAACTCGCGGCGGTTCTTGTCCGCCGCCGCAGCTTCTTCCTCGTCGGCGCTGTTTTCGCCGCCGGCGTGAAGCGTTGCGCCATAACCGGCGCGCGCTACGGCATCGGTCAGCATGCGCGGATCGACCAGGCCCTTGGGCGCGTGGACGACGGCCTGCTCGGTCGCGAGATTCACCTGCACCGTCTCGACGCCTGCCACCCGACCCAGCACCTTTTCGACGCGGCCGACGCAGGTCGCGCAGGTCATTCCGGTGACGTCCAGGGTGATGTCTTCTTCGGGCACGCTGAAGCCGGCCTTGGTCACCGCAGTGACGAATGCCTCGGTGCCGGTCTTGTGTTTGTCGAACGACACCTCGGCGCGCTCCGAGGCGAGGTTGACGCCGACCGTGCCGACGCCGTCGACGCGCTTGAGCGCCTTCTCGACCCGCGCAACGCAACTCGCACAGGTCATGCCGTGGACCGGCAGGATGATCTTGTCGGTGATCGTGGGGGCTGCGGAAGCGTCCGCGGCGGCGTCATGTGCAACCATGGCTCATGATATAAGGTTTCCAGTTACTGGAAGGTCAAGGTTTGCGCATCTCCTTGACCTTGCGAGCGTTCCCCGGCTTACTTCGCCGAGGCCTGCGGGGCGCGTGTTCCGTCATCGTTATCCACATTAAGAATAGATCATAAGGCACTGATATGGCGGATATTTCCATGAAGGAAATCCTGGGCAGAGTGGCGGCCGGCGGCACCCTGTCGGAGGCCGAGGCCGCCACCGCCTTCGAAACGATGATGACCGGCGAAGCGACCGCGGCGCAGATCGGTGCCTTCCTCATGGGCCTGCGTCTGCGCGGCGAGACCGTGACCGAGATCGCTGGCGGGGTCCGCGTCATGCGCGCCAAGATGCACGGCATCGACGCGCCCGAGGGCGCCGTCGACACGGTCGGCACCGGCGGCGACGCCGCGGCCACCTACAACATCTCCACCGCTGCCGCCTTTGTCGTGGCGGCCAACGGCGTGCCCGTCGCCAAGCACGGCAACCGGGCGCTGTCCTCGAAGTCGGGCGCCGCCGACGTGCTCACCGAACTCGGGGTCAATGTCGATTGCGACATGGCGCTGGTGAAGAAGGCCCTGTGGGAGGCCGGAATCTGTTTCATGATGGCGCCGCGCCACCATGGCGCGATGCGTCACGTCGGTCCGGCGCGCGTCGAGATGGGCACCCGCACGATCTTCAACCTGCTCGGGCCGCTCGCCAATCCGGCCGGCGTGAAGCGCCAGCTCACCGGCGTCTTCGCCAAGGAATGGGTCGAGCCGATGGCGCGCGTGCTCGCCAACCTGGGCTCCGAAAAGGCCTGGATCGTGCACGGCCACGACGGCCTCGACGAAATCACCACCACCGGGTCGACCTGGGTCGCCGAACTCGACGCCGGTCAGATCAAGACCTTCGAGATCACGCCGGAAGACGCCGGCCTGCCGCGCGCCACCATCAACGAACTCAAGGGCGCCGACCCTGCCACCAACGCGCTGGCCCTGAACGCCCTGCTCGACGGCCACGAAGGCCCCTACCGCGACATCGTTCTGATGAATGCGGCCGCGACGCTCATCGTCGCCGGCAAGGCGAAAGATCTGAAGCAAGGCGTCGCGCTCGCTGCCGCGGCGATCGACGAAGGCAAGGCCCGCGCGGTGATGGAAAAGCTGATCGAGATCACCAATCAAAGGCCGCCGATGTGAGCAACGCGCTCACCAGGATCTGCGCCGACAAGCGCGACCACGTCGCCGCCCGTAAGCTGCAGGACAGCGAAGCCGCCCTCCTCGCCCGCGCGCGCGAGCAAAGCGCGCCGCGCGGTTTCAAGGCCGCGCTCGATCGCGCGTCGTCCTCAGGTTATGGCCTGATCGCCGAAATCAAGAAGGCCTCGCCATCCAAGGGGCTGATCCGTGCCGACTTCGATCCGCCCGCGCTCGCCAAGGCCTATGAAGCCGGCGGTGCGACGTGCCTTTCCGTGCTTACGGATGTGCCCTACTTCCAGGGCGCCGATGACTATCTCGTGGCCGCGCGCGCAGCGGTGTCCCTGCCCGCATTGCGCAAGGATTTCATGCTCGAGACCTATCAGGTCGTCGAAGCCCGTGCGCTCGGTGCCGACTGCATCCTGATCATCATGGCCGCCGTCGACGACGCCACAGCCGCCGACCTCGAAGCTGCCGCGCATGACCTCGGCATGGACGTTCTCGTTGAGGTGCACAACGACGCCGAACTCGACCGCGCTCTTGCCCTGGAGTCGCGCCTCCTCGGCATCAACAACCGCGACCTCACCAAGCTCGAAGTCGATCTCGCCACCACCGAGCAGCTCGCCGCGCGCGTCCCCGACGGCACCACACTGGTCTCCGAGAGCGGCCTCTACACGCCCGCCGACCTCGCACGCATGGCCGCCTGCGGCGCGCGTTGCTTCCTCGTCGGCGAATCGCTCATGCGCCAGGACGACGTGACAGCTGCGACCAAGGCGCTGCTCGCCAAGCCTGCCGTGCGGGCGGCCTAGGGCGCCGATCCAACGTGGACAAACCTCAATCACCTCATCCTGAGGAGCGCCGCGCAGCGGCGCGTCCCGAAGGACGTGCCCGATGAGCAAGCTCACCCACTTCGACGCCGCCGGCAACGCCCGCATGGTCGACGTTTCCGCCAAGGACGAGACCGAGCGCACCGCCACCGCGGGCGCCACCGTCACCATGCAGCCCGCCACCCTGAAGCTGATCATGGAAGGCAAGGCCAGGAAGGGCGACGTGCTCGGCACCGCGCGCCTCGCCGGCATCATGGCCGCCAAGAAGACGCCTGACCTGATCCCGCTGTGCCATCCGTTGTCGCTGTCGTCCGTCGAGGTTTCGTTGACCTGCGACACCGCCCGCAACGCGGTCGACATCACCGCGACCTGCAAGCTCAGGGGCCGCACCGGCGTCGAGATGGAGGCGTTGACCGCCGCCTCCGTCGCCGCACTCACCGTCTACGACATGTGCAAGGCGGTCGACCGCGGCATGGTCGTGTCCGACGTGAAACTCCTGCACAAGGCCGGCGGCAAGTCCGGCGAGTACACGGCCTGATGGCGAAAGCGCCGCTGATGCCGGTCGAGGACGCGCTCGCGCGCATCACCGGTGCGCTCCACGTGCTGTCGCCCGAAACCGTCGACATCGCCCGCGCCCATGGCCGCGTGCTTGCGGAGGATGTCGCCGCCCGCCTCACCCAACCGCCGGCGGCGGTCTCGGCCATGGACGGCTACGCCGTCAGCGCCGCTGACGTCGCAGACGTCCCCGTCGACCTCAAGGTCATCGGCGAGGTGCCGGCCGGCGCCGCCTACGACGGCATCGTCGGCAATGGCGAAGCCGTGCGCATCTTCACCGGCGCGCCGCTGCCGAAAGGCACCGACGCCATCGTCATCCAGGAAGACACCTTGCGTAGCGGCGACACCGTCACCGTGAAGGAAGGCGCCGCCAAAGGCCGCTATGTCCGTCCCGCCGGCCTCGACTTCGCGCAAGGCGACGTGCGCCTCAAGAAAGGCCGCCGCCTCACCGCCCGCGACGTCGGCCTCGCCGCCGCGATGAACCAGCCCTGGCTGATGGTGACGCGCAAACCGCGCATCGCACTGCTCGCCACCGGCGACGAGATTGTGCGCCCGGGCGATCCCGTCGGCCCCAACCAGATCGTCTCGTCGAACGGTCTCGCGCTCGCCGCGCTGATCGAATCGCGCGGCGGCGAAGCGATCGACCTCGGCATCGC
>JAYOEZ010000080.1:0-4685 GCA_038116985.1 Alphaproteobacteria bacterium
GCAGATCAACGCCCAGAACTGCGTTCACTGCAAGACGTGCGACATCAAGGACCCAGCGAGGAACATCAACTGGACTGTTCCTGAAGGTGGCGGCGGGCCGAACTACCCGAACATGTAGCTCGGATAGCACAAAAATGATGCATGGCCCATGTGCGAGCGCTGGCAAAGCCAAAGGCCGCTCCGTAGTCTGTCGGCGAACATGATTGGTCTGGGAATGGGACAGAACAGCACGGGCATCTTTCGCGTCATAGCGCCGTCCGTCTTCCTGGCGCTAGGGCTCTGCTTGAGTTCGAACGCGACATTGGCAGCCAATGATCTCGCCGACGAGTTCATTGCGCCTGAAACCGCGCCCGATTCCGCTTTTGGCGATTACCTTGCCGGACAGTATGCGCGGGCGGTCGGTGACACCCGCGCCGCTGCGGATTTCTACAGCCACGCAATTCAGGCGGACTCAAGCGCCGCGCTGTCGTCGGGTGCCTTCCGGGCTCTCGTGTCCGCTGGACGGATCGATGAGGCCGTCGAGCGTGCACGCGCATTCCCTGGAATCGACGCCGAAGGGTTGGCTTCTTTTGCGATCGCATTGAGCGACATACGGCGCGGCGCGTTCGACGACGCAGAGAGTCATCTGGGTGATGTCCCGATGAGTGGAATGAACGTCCTCTTGCTCCCCGTTGCAAGGGCATGGGTAGCGGTCGGAGCGGGTGATGCTGACCGAGCGTTGGAAGCGTTGGCGCCGCTCCGGCGTAGCGAGCAGGCGGCGGCGTTTCGCCGGTTCCACGAGGCGCTGATCTTCGATCTGACCGAGCAGAACGACAAAGCGGAGGCCGCCTTCCGCGAGCTTGTCGAGGACCGAAACACACGGTCGCTGCGCGCGGTACAGGCGTTTGCGCTGTTCTTGATGCGAACGTCTCGCCGCGATGAAGCGGTCGCCTTGACGGAGCAATACCTGTCCGAAGAATCGACGAGTGCCCTCGTTGAGGACGCCAGGGCAGCGATTGATGCGGCTACTCCCAAGCCTATGGTGGCCAGTGCCGCGCAAGGCATTGCGGAGGCGTTGCATGGCGCAGTGCGCTTCATGTTTCAGAACGGCGACCGCGAGACCGCGACGATCTATGCGCAACTCGCGCTCTACCTGAGCCCAAACCTCGATGTCGTCCGGTTTCTACTCGGGAGTCTTGAGGAGAGCTCGGGTCAGTGGGAAGCGGCGATTGCAACCTATCGCGCGATCGATCCCGAGACGCCGTTTGGTTGGAATGCGCGGCAGCGTATTGCGGCGAGCCTCCGACGTCTGGGTCAGGGTGAGGAGGCGATGGAGATTCTGCGGGAAATGGCAAGCGAGCGTCCCGAGCGCACCGACGCACTCATAGACCTCGGAGACATGCTTCGCGCCGAGAAGCGGTGGCGCGAGGCTGTAGATGCCTACACGCAAGCTATCGACCGCGCGGGCCAGCCTTCAGCCTCCACTTGGGGGTATTACTATTCGCGCGGCATTGCGCTCGAGCGCTCGAAACGGTGGCCAGAGGCTGAGAGCGACTTCCTTCAGGCGCTCGAACTGCAGCCTGAGCAACCGCAGGTCCTCAATTACCTGGGATACTCGTGGGTCGAGCAGGGTCTTAATCTGGATCGCGCAAGAGGCATGCTTGAGCGTGCGGTGGAGCTGCGGCCGCGCGACGGATACATCATCGACAGTCTTGGGTGGGTGCTCTACAGGCTTGGCGAGTTCGAGGAAGCAGTGGGCTATCTCGAACGGGCGGTCTCGTTGCAGCCGGCCGACCCGGTCATCAACGACCACCTCGGTGACGCCTATTGGCGCGTGGGGCGAACACGCGAGGCGCGGTACCAATGGGAGCGGGCGTTGATCTTCGATCCGGAAGACGAAGAGATGCGCTTGATTCAGCGCAAGCTTCGCGAAGGCTTGGAAGACATCTAGGACGGCGGGCGGAGAACTGCCCAGGGCGATGCAAAGCGTTCAAGAGTTCGCGCCGGCTAAGGTCAACCTGTTCTTGCATGTGGTGCGCCGAAGGTCTGACGGCTACCACGACATCGATTCGCTGGTCGCGTTTTCCGACGTCGGCGATGAGATCGAACTCTCTCTGAGCGCCGAGGATCGCGTTACCGTCTCTGGTCCGTTTTCCGTTGCCGTTCCCGCGGACGACAGCAATCTGGCTATACGGGCCGTCAGAGCGCTTGGCGAAGCCGTTGGCCGGGACACAGGCGTCCACGTCAGGATTCAGAAGAATCTACCCGTCGCCGCCGGGATCGGGGGTGGTTCCTCGGACGCCGCGGCAGTGCTTCGGGGGCTCGCCAGGTTATGGGCGCTGGAACCTTCGCTGGCGTTTCCCCAGGTCGCGGCGTCGTTGGGTGCCGATGTCCCTGTCTGTTTGTTCGCCCGCGCGTCGCGGGTGAGAGGATTTGGCGACATTGTGGAGCCGCACCCGCTGCCGCGGCGGCTTCCGGTTGTTCTGGTCAACTGTGGCAGGACGGTTTCAACCGCAGCTGTGTTCGCCGCGAATCGGACGTATGGAGGCGGTGCAGGGGACAGCGGGGACGACATCGTCGCTTGGCTTGGCCACCAGAGGAATGACCTTGAGCCCGCCGCGGTTTCGATTTGTCCAGAAATCGGCACTGGTCTCGACCTCCTACGGCAGCAGCCCAGCTGCAGCCTTGCCCGTATGAGCGGGAGCGGTGCGACATGTTTCGGCATCTTTACGGATCTGGCAGCGGCCCAAGCAGCCGCCTGCGTCATTCAGACGGAGGTGCCTGACTGGTGGTGTGTTGCGGCGGAGCTTCACTGATGAAACGAGTCGCTTTGGCAGGGCTGCTGATTGTGGCGACATTGTTGACCGGCTGCGCCACCGTCGATTTCTCCGACGATCCAGAAATCGTGCGGACATGGAACCAGGCGCTCATCGTGTTGCCGCCGCTTGATGGTCCGTCGCCGCTTGTCGCGCGCCGTCAAAGCCGTGACATCGCGAGGTACGAGCGGCGCCTCTCCCCGGATGTTCGGTTTCCGACGGTGATCCTGATGCACGGCTGCACCGGGATCGGCAACATCGACTTTCTGGAGGAACTCGCCAGGCAGGGGTTTGCGGTGGTGGCGCCGGATAGTTTCGCGCGTCGCTACCGCCCGCTTCAGTGCGACCCCAGAACACGGCGGGGTGGGCAAAACCTCTTTGTCTACGACTTCCGCTCGGCTGAGCTGACCTACGCTCTCGAACACCTGCACGAACTGCAGTGGGTCGATCTCGACAACCTCTTTCTGATCGGCGCGAGCGAAGGCGGCGTGACCGCCGCGCTGTTCCGTGCGGCCACTTTCAATGCCCGCGTCATCGTGCAGTGGACCTGTACCGGCGCCGCACTGGTGGCGGGCATCGATGCGCCGCCCCAAACACCGATACTTGCCATCGTTCGCGAGGATGATCCCTACTACGCGCCGGGCAATACGCCTGGGCAACAGGGCCACTGTGGCCACTACCTAGCTGGGCGGCCCGGTTCACGTTCGCTCGTTGTGCCCAGGGACCCGGCCGGCGACGAACACGATGTGCTCAGCGATCCGGGCGCTTCCAGGGCTGTTATTGAGTTTCTCCGAGGAAACCAGGCGCCAGCACAGAAGTAACCATAAGTAATTGTGTGGCGACTAAACTCTTACCTAGTCGATTGGATACACCTGCTTTCAGATACGCGGCGTTAACTACTTGGGCGGCAAGATATGGCGCTGCCCAACAAGAGTGTTAGCCGTTCGACTCTCATTGCCGTGTGGTTTTCTCTTCTCGATTCAGGGCAGTCGCGTAAGTCATTGAACCATCATATTGATTGGTAGTTGGGCGAAAGTGTGGCGGATGTGCAACACCAAGGCCAATTCAGACGTTCGGGAGGTGAAATCGCGCTTGAACGGGGCGCACCCGGCAACTAATCTCTTCGCTGAAATTTGCAGGCGACCTCCGTATCACGGCTGTCGTCGGCGTCGTTCGAGTGTTGAATGACCGGGCACAAACCAGTGGTTGGCCGGGTTCCTTAGGAGGTTCGCCAATATGTTCGTGAAAAAGACTTTGACGGCTCTGAGCGTCGTTGCCCTTGTTGCAGGGGCTCCCAGCATGGCTTTCGCGGCAGACGCGAACACGGTTAATCAGCAGTCGCAGGTCTTCAAGACCGGCAAGGGCGCTGCGGCCGGTCAGCAGCAGCAGGGCGGTGGCGCTGGTGCCGGTGGTGCCGCGGGCGGTGTTGCGGCTGGTACCGTGGCGGCAGCAGTTGCAGTCGCTGCGGCGATCGCGGTTGCGGTTGCGGCGATTACGAGCGACGACGACACGACGACGACGACGACGACCACTTCGACGACCGCTGCGTCGACTTCGAACTAGGCGACTAGATCAGAGGCTTCTTGCCTCGAGAGAAAGGGGCGGCCCGATTGGGCCGCCCTTTTTGTATTTGCGCGGCCGCATTTACGCGGCGGGCTTCAGGATTTCGATTGTGATTGGCGGAAATCCGCGTGCGATGGTCTGTTCGCTCCTCCAGACGAAGCCGTCAAAGGGATCGATCCAGTAGGTATTCGTAAAGGCCCAGTTCAAAGTCTTTGCGACGCAGTGCTCGCGGAATAGCAGCGTTTCGAATTGAATCTCGGCAATCGTAATCGTTCGGCGCCCGATTTCCTCGAAGCGGGAATCCACCAGCAAGCCAAACTGCGGTGG
>JAYOEZ010000080.1:4695-11615 GCA_038116985.1 Alphaproteobacteria bacterium
GTTCTCTCGTGAATGTTCGTCCGGAGTCGGTTGGCTTGATGCCATCCGCAACGGGGTCCCTCGGGCTGAACCGTGTTTCTCTCATCGTTTCAGGAAGTCCCGCCGTCTTCACGACGCGTCCGCGCCTGGTCACGATCGCAACGTCGTCCGCAGACAACCAGTGAAGATCGTCCCGATCCTGCCGCCATAGGATCAGGAGCGAGCGCGGCCCTTTTCCGATCTTTGCCGCTATGGACGCGTATGGTAGGTTCGACACAGTGGATCGGCTGATCGGCACGTCAGGCTGGCCGACAATGGTGAGCCGGTACGCGTCAACAACCGTTCGCGCTAGCTTGTTTTCGCCACAACCTGCGAGTGCGAGCCCTCCGAAAACGACATGTCGACGCGTTACTTTGAGCTGGGTCTTCAGCAAATGAAATCCTTCCGAACCTCGGTTGCGTCAGCCGGGCGCGCCACCGTCTTGACGATTGCATTTTGTCTGTTCGTTGTTGCGATGTCGATGAGTTTGGCGTCGACGGCAGTAGCGCAGGGGAGTTCGCCACAAACACTTGAGGGCTTAATCGAAGGGCTCCGCAATCTGCAAGAGTCGGGCGCTTTTCCGGATGTCGGTGGTGTGGGGCGGGTGCTTGACCGAGCGCGCGAGAGGGCGCTGGAGGGCTCGGAAGAGGTTCTCGAGGCAGCGCCGACAAACAGGTCCGGTCTAAACAGCGCCGAGCGCGAGGTCGTTCGCTTGTTCTGCCAAGGCGACCTGCCCGAGCAGCACGTAGGCGTCGTGGACGGTATTCAGCGTTTCTCCCCACTTGAGCGCGATTACTGCACGCGTGCTCGCTCCTTGGTGCTCCAGGTTGGTTACCAGATATTCGATGGCAAGTTTGGGCCGGCATCTCTTATCAACGGGGCTGCCCCGAAGAACTTCAAGCTCGGCATCGGAGATGAACTCGTCATCACCTTCGTTGGTCAGGAGACACTGACTTTCGAGACGTCGGTCGATAGAGAGGGGCGGGCCGCCATTCGGAATCTGCCGCCGATACCTGCGGCGGGGCTAACGCTGGACCAATTCAACGTTGAGCTGAACGCACGAGCCAGGGAAGCCTTCATCGGCACGACGGCCTTCGTCTCGCTTGGCGCTGTGCGCGCAATTTCCGTCCTCGTAGCGGGAGAAGTGGTCAGGCCCGGCATTCAGCAAGCGACCGCGTTGTCGACGATCATTGACGCAATTGGATTGGCGGGCGGGATCAAGAAGACGGGGAGCCTGCGTCGGGTTGAGGTTCACCGCGGAGATTCAGTCACCTGGGTCGATCTCTATGACCTAGCTCTCGGTCGGGGCAGTGCTCGGGACCTGACGCTCCTGGAAGGCGATCGCATCGTGGTGCCGCCCATCGGAAGCACGATAGCCGTCAGCGGTGATGTCAAGCGTCCGGGCATCTTCGAGCTTGCCGAAGGTCAAGAGGGAGCAGGCATCCAGGAGATACTCCGGTTTACCGGCGGTACGATTCGCCCGCGTGGGGTTGTGTTCCGCCAACTGTCGTTTGACCGGAGCGGTCTCGAACGGATCGAAGAAGTTGCGCCCGGCGATCTGCTTGCGCGCGACGGCGACATCGTTGTTGCAAAACGGCGGGTCGACGCACAGCTCGGTGGTGTCGCGCTGGACGGACATGTGCGCGTCCCCGGCACTCGCTCGCTCGCCCAGGCATCAACGGTCGGCACACTCCTGGGTGGCAGGGAGGCGCTGGAAGCGGACCCTTACCTGCTCCTAGGTGTCCTTGAGACCACCGATCCTGCCACCAGTGCCCGCCGGTTCTTCGCGATCAGTCTGGAGGCGATCTTCTCGGGTACCGAGGACTATCAGTTGCGCGATGGGGACCGACTGATCGTCCTTGGGCGAGAAGACGTGGCGTACCTGAGTTCGCCCGAGGTCCAACAGGTTATTGCCCCTGCCAACGACGAGGAAACCGCACCGCGCGCACCGTCGAGCCGCAGGCAGCAGGATGGTGACGACGATGATGAGCCTCGGTCTGCGACACTCGGCACACTGGAGCAGATTGCCGCGACCGTAGCTGCTGAGAGCGGGAGACCGGCGACTCAGCAATCTGATTCGGATGCAGACGAGATCCCGGTCGTGGCGGGCAGATTGACCTGCGACAGTCTAGTGTCGCTTCGCAAGCTTGTGCTTGAGGCCAGGGTGGATCGGTTTGTAAACGCGATTGTCGGGTCTCGCGATGCCTCGCGGACGGAAGATCGGCGTCGGGACGAATGCCGCCAGGTCTTCGAAGACAATGCAGCCCTCCTCCCGTTTCTTCTGGAGCACGGTACCGCCGTCAGCGGTGAGGTTCGGTTGCCCGGCATATACCCCATAACGGAAGGGACGCGGTTGGCTTCTGTTGTGGGCGTTGCAGGTGGTCTCACGAGAGAGGTCGATCTGACGAATATCCTCGTGGCGCGCTATGGCGTCGATTCGAGCGCTGGTTCCGCCAACGTGGTTCGTTCGACGATTAGCGCGCAGGATCAAGGGTTGGCCGACGTGGCCGTGGGACCCGGGGACGTCGTGCGCTTCAATCCGGTATTCACCGATCGTGATACCGGGCCGGTGTTCGTCGTTGGGGAGTTCGCACGGCCGGGCTCATACGAGATTCGCCGCGGAGAGCGCTTGTCGGAGGTCATCGCGCGAGCCGGTGGGCTCACTGCGCAGGCATATCCGTACGGAGCCGTGTTTACGCGCGAACGAGTCAAGAGGGCGGAGGAAGCTTCGCTTCGGCGGTTGGCTCGTGAACTCAACTCCGCGGTTACGGTTGCGGCTGCCAACAGAGGGATCGACGCCGGCGCAATTGCGTCGTTTGCCCAATTGACCAGGGACGTGGCGACTGCCCCCGCGAGTGGTCGAGTTGTGATAGAGGCGGATCCAACGGTTCTTCAGGTGCGGCCCGAACTCGACATCGTTCTTGAGCCGGGAGATCGACTCTACATGCCGAAGCGGCCGAACTCGGTGCTTGTCACCGGCGACGTCCTCAATCCTGGCGCCATGCAATTTGTTTCGGGCAAGTCGATCAACACGTACATCGACCAAGCGGGAGGTTTCCAGCAGTCTGCCGATCGTGGCCGCCTCTTTGTCATTTTTCCGAATGGTTCGGCCCAACCTGTCTCGGTCAGCCCATTTAACTACACCCCGGTGCGTGTCCCGCCTGGGAGCGCCATCGTGGTGCCCAAGGACGCGACGCCGTTCGACATATTCACAATCTCAAGAGAAGTCGCCTCTCTCGTAAGTCAGCTCGCTATCACGGCGGCATCGCTTGCGGTGATCAGCGACAACTAGAATTCGCCGATGAGTCTCTAGTTGTGGAGAGGATGCGCTTCCTCCTCGGGCTGCTCTTTGCGGTCGTTTTCCTCTCAAGCCAAGCAGCAAGAGCGCAAGAAACACAGAATACAGCGTACCCGCCATCTCCCTCCGATTTCGGGGGAATGGGTCTCCTGCAAACCCGAACGGCGCGAGTCGCCCGGGATGGCAATTTCGAGGTCGGGTTCTCGCGGATCTTTCCGTATGAACGATACCTGGTCACGATTCAGGCGTTGCCATGGCTAGAAGGCACATTTCGCTACACCTCGGTGACCAACCGCGCCTTTTCAGGTGGCCCAGGTGGTGACACCGGAACATCGTTCAAGGATCGAGGCGCCGACCTAAAGTTCGTGCTGGCGCGTGAAGGACGCCTCACGCCCGCGGTTGCCCTTGGGCTGCAGGACGGTCTCGGGACGGGCGTCTTCTCGGGTGAGTATCTTGTCGCAAGCAAGCGGATTTTCGACTTCGATCTCTCACTAGGACTCGGTTGGGGATATCTTGCAGGTGACGGGAACATCAAGAACCCGCTTGGAAATATCTCGGATGCATTCAAGAGCCGAACAGGAGGCGGGCAACAGGGCGGGACACTTCTCGCAACCAACTACTTCTCCGGCCCCAACATCGGAATCTTCGGCGGAATCGAATACGCGACTCCGCTCAAGGGCCTGTCGCTGAAAGTCGAATACGATCCGAACAGCTACGAGATCGAGCCGCTGGCCAACCCGCTCCGATCGTCGTCGCACATCAACTACGGTCTGGTCTACGAGCCGTTCCCGTGGATCAATGCATCCCTCGCGCGCGAGCGTGGCGAAGAGTTGATGTTCCGGGTAACGCTGCGTGCCAATCTCAATGATTCCGGCATCCCGAAGTTCGACCCGCCTCCTCCCGCGCTTGTGCCCCGGCCGGCTGACCCGGTAACCGTTCGACAGGCACGCTTCGAGCAAGGATCGATCGGATCGGACTCATCGCTCACCGCAAGTCTGCAGGAAGAGGGTCTCCGTCCAAGGTGGGTCAGGGTCGAGAATGGGAACATAGCCGTCGGCCTGGATTCATCCGACGAAGCCCAGATGCGGCGAGCCGGAAAGCTTGCGGCGTCCTACCTCCCGTCGGTGGACGGTCTTGTTACGGTCACCGACACGAGTGGCCGCCTTATTCAGGTCTCGAATGAGGAAGCGCAACGCGACTTGCCGGTCGACTTCTTGTTTGACGAGTTAAGTCAGCGCGGCATCGACCTTGGCGAGGTCAGTGTTGTCGGCGGCCGAATGATCATAGAAGCCAACGCGTCGATCACAGACGCCGCTACGATCAGCGGTATTGCGGCTTTGGCATTTCCCGACACGTCGGTCGAGGTGGTCAATTCTGCAGGTACCCTCCTCGCCTTCCGAGATGCGTCTTCCGGCGCTGATCCGAAAGTCCTGGCAGAGTCCCGTCGTGGCATTGCGACCCTTGGTGCCCCCGCCGGCGCGGCGTCTGGCGCCGCGGGGTCGCTTGTGCGCTGGCCCTACGACGTTCAGAAGGCAACCGCAGAGGCGGTCTTCAAGGAAGCGAGCACCCAGGGCCTGGTGATTGACGGCGTTGTTCTTTCTGGAGCGCGAGTTACCGTCTATCTGGCGAGAGGGCCGTTCCGGCAGGGCGCTCGCAACGTGGGTCGCGCGATGATCGTTGCGGCCAACAACGCGCCGGCATCAATCGAGGAAATCGAGGTCGTATCTGCTTCCGCCGGAATGGAGACGGGGCGAATCACCATTCGCCGCAAGGATCTGGAAGCGGCAATGGCCCAGAATGGCACCGGCAGTGTGGAGGAAATGTGGAACCATGCGCTCGTCACCGGACCTGGCAGGAGAGATCCGGATGCTATTGAGCCGGACGGCGCTCTACCGCGCTTCTCATACGCCATTTCTCCGGCTCTGAGGCAGAACATTGGTAGCGGTGACCGCTTCTACCTCTACCAGATATTCCTGCGGCTCTCGGGTGCCCTGCAATTGTCACGTGGCCTGAGCGTCGACGGTGCGGTCGGTGCCGACATCTACAACAACTTCGACCGTCTGACCGCGCCACCCGACAGCGCCCTTCCGAATGTTCGCTCCAACATCAAGCGCTATTTGCAGGAGGGAGAGAACAACCTTATCAGGCTTCAGACGACCTATCTTTGGTCGCCGTTTCCAGACAACTACCTCCGCGCTTCCGCCGGGTATTTCGAGGAGAACTATGGCGGCTACAGCGCCGAGTACCTGTATCGACCGTTCGGTGCGCGATTTGCTGCGGGCTTTGACATCAACTACGTCAGGCAACGCGATTTCGATCAGCGTCTGACGTTTCAGGACTATTCGGTGACGACCGGTCACCTAAATATCTACTACGATATTCCTTTCTACGATCTCCTTGGGCAGCTTCACATAGGTCAGTACCTTGCAGGCGACAAAGGCGCTACCTTCCAGGTGTCGCGTCGTTTTGACAACGGAATGCGGGCCGGCGCCTTCTTCACGTTGACGGACGTGCCGTTTGCGGTCTTTGGCGAGGGGAGCTTTGACAAGGGCTTCTTCTTGACGATACCCCTAGAGCTATTCTCAACGAGCTCATCGACGAATGTCGGCCTATTTGCCTTTCGGCCGTTGACACGCGATGGCGGCCAACGATTGGCCGTCCGGCCGCGGCTCTACGACATCACCGCGGGTGGCAATCTGGGTGAGTTGGCTCGTGACTGGAGCAGGATCTTTGAATAGTGGTTCGCGGGTCTAGTTCGGAAAAGAGGACCAAGCCGGTCCTGCTCTTCGTTGTGAACGAAGCTTTCTTCTTCTTGTCTCATCGCATACGTCTCGCGGTGGCTGCGATTGAAGCGGGGTTTGATGTTCACATGGCTGCGCCCCGGGATCATGCCTGGGCACCCGACGACTTCGACATCTCGCAGATCGAAGCGTACGGAGTTCATTGTCACGAAATAGCGTTGTCTAGGCGGGGGCAGAATCCGATCGGGGAGCTGCGAGCGCTCATATCTATCTTTCAGCTCTATCGAGAATTGAGGCCTGACCTTGTTCATCTGCTGACGATAAAGCCAATTCTGTATGGTGGAGTTGCCGCAAGGCTGGCCGGAGTTCCGGCCGTCGTCTTCGGCGTAACCGGTTTGGGCCACGTGTTCTCTTCGCAGGGAATTCCGGCTCGCATCCGTCGTGCGGTCGTTGCAGGTTTGATGCGCTTCTGCATGAGGCATTCCTGCAGTGAGGTGATCGTACAGAGCCAGGGCGACGCGAGCTATCTGGACGCTAGGGGAATCTCCGCTCCAGGGCAGGTGAACGTCATCGTCGGGTCTGGAGTCGATCTTGCAGAGTTTAGGTTTGCAAAGCCCGTTCACGGCCGCGCCGAGCAAGTGGTCACCCTCGCATCAAGGATGATCTGGGACAAAGGCGTGGGGCAATTCGTTGAAGCCGCGCGCGAAGTCAGAAAGCGCACGCCGTCGGCGGTTTTCTGGTTGGTCGGGGACACCAAGGCGGAGAACCCGCGTTCCGTACCGGAGCAAACGCTGCAAGGCTGGCATGAATCAGGCGATATTGTCTGGCTAGGTCGCCGGGCTGATATGCCGCAGGTCCTGTCC
>JAYOEZ010000081.1:0-11049 GCA_038116985.1 Alphaproteobacteria bacterium
GATGCTGTAGTCCACCGCCGTCGCGATCCGGCCCATGGCCGCGTCCTTGTCGGCAGCCGCAATCTTCTCGCGCTTGACCTGCCGGTCCATGTTGCGGTCGATCGCCGACATGGCCTTGTCGATCTGACCCTGGTCGATATCGACGAGACGGACGTCGTAGCCGGCGAGCGCCGCGACATGCGCTATGCCGCTGCCCATTTGTCCGGCGCCGATAATGCCGACGCTTTTGATGTCGACCGCGGCGGAGTCCTCGTTGATGGTGACAGGCGCGTTCATGGTGCTAGCCCTGCAGTTCCTGTTCGAGTTCCGGGACGATCTTGAACAGATCGCCCACGATGCCATAGTCGGCGATCTGGAAGATCGGTGCTTCTTCGTCCTTGTTGATGGCCACGATGACCTTTGAGTCTTTCATGCCGGCGAGATGCTGGATCGCGCCCGAGATGCCCACGGCGATGTAGAGCTCCGGCGCAACGATCTTGCCGGTCTGGCCGACCTGATAGTCGTTGGGAACGAACCCGGCATCGACCGCGGCTCGGCTGGCGCCGACGGCGGCGCCGAGAAGGTCGGCGACCTTTTCGAGCATGGCGAAGTTCTCGCCGTTTTGCATGCCGCGCCCGCCGGAAATGATGACCCGTGCGCTGGTGAGTTCGGGGCGTTCCGAGGTCGACAGTTCCTGTCCGACGAAGCTCGACAGACCGGGATCCTCGGCAGCCGCTACATCCTCGACCGCCGCGCTGCCACCCTCGGCGGCCGCAGCGTCGAACCCGGTTGCGCGGACCGTGATGACTTTCTTGGCGTCGCTGGTCTGCACTGTCGCAAGCGCATTTCCTGCGTAGATCGGCCTTACGAAGGTGTCAGGCGACTGGACCTCGACGATGTCGGAGATCTGGGCGACGTCGAGCAGCGCCGCGACGCGCGGCATGATGTTCTTGCCGCTCGTGGTAGCGGGCGCGAGCAGCGCGTCGTAGCCGCCGGCCACGCTCATGAGCAGCGGCGCCATTGTTTCTGCGAGCTGATTGGCGTAGGCGGCGTTGTCGGCCTTCAGGACCTTGCCGACGCCCGCGATCTTGGCCGCCGCGGCCGCCGCGCCGTCGCAGTTCTGACCGGCGACAAGGACATGGACATCCGAGTCGAGTTGTGCCGCTGCCGTGACGGCGTTGAGCGTTGCGGGTTTGATTGAATCGTTGTCGTGCTCTGCGAGAACTAGGACGGACATCAGATTACCTTCGCCTCGTTCTTCAATTTGCTGACCAGTTCGGCGACCGACTCGACCTTGATGCCGGCCTCGCGCTTGGGCGGATCTACGACCTTCAGGGTCTTGAGCCGCGGCGTGACGTCGATGCCAAAGTCGTCGGGAGACTTCTCGTCGATCGGCTTTTTCTTCGCCTTCATGATGTTTGGCAGCGACGCATAGCGCGGTTCGTTGAGACGCAGGTCGGTGGTGATGATGACCGGCATCTTGAGCGACACCGTTTCGAGGCCACCGTCTACTTCTCGGGTCACCTTGGCGTTGCCGCCCTCGATGTCGAGTTTTGAGGCGAAGGTGCCCTGGGCCCAGCCCAGCAACGCGGCCAGCATCTGGCCGGTCTGGTTCGAATCGTCGTCGATCGCCTGCTTGCCGAGGATGACCAGATCGGGCTTCTCCTCGTCGATGATCGCCTTGAGAAGCTTAGCCACGGCGAGCGGCTGCAGTTCTGCGTCGGTCTTGACCAGAATGCCGCGATCGGCACCCATGGCGAGTGCGGTGCGGATCGTTTCCTGTGCCTGCTGCGGCCCCATGGAGACCGCGACGATCTCTTCGGCCTTACTGGCTTCCTTCAGCCGAACGGCCTCTTCGACGGCGATTTCGTCGAAGGGGTTCATCGACATTTTGACGTTGGCGAGTTCGACGCCGGTATTGTCGGACTTCACGCGGACCTTGACGTTGTAGTCAACGACCCGCTTGACCGCGACGAGGACCTTCATCGTCGGCTGGCTCCCTCTTTTTTCATTCGCTCAGGGACGCCGTTCAGGCAGGCGACCCCTTGAAAACCGGTTTTGTGTGCGGCGCAGCGTAGGCATTTTGCAGATGCGAAGTCAACGAAATGACACGCCCGCGAAACGTTGTTGACGCAGGGGAAACCTATCATCTGTTGGCGCCGGGGCGCCAGAGAACATCGCCATTTCCCTTGTCGTTCACGAAACGCGCGGCAACGAAGAGATGATCTGACAGGCGGTTGAGATAACGGACGGCCTCGGGGTTGACCGGCTGCGTTGCTGCCAGTTCGGTCGCCAGGCGCTCCGCGCGTCGGCATACCGTACGGGCATGGTGAAGATGGGCCGCCGCCGGCGTCCCTCCCGGCAGGACGAAGGAGGTCAGGTCCGCCAGTTCGGCGTTCATCTCGTCGATCTCACGTTCCAGGCGTTCGACCTGGCCGGCGACGATGCGCAGCGTGCCTTCGGAGAGATCCTCGGCCGGGTTTCCGAGGTCGGCGCCGAGATCGAACAGGTCGTCCTGGATGCGCCCCAGCATCCCGTCGACCGCACCGGAGGTGTGCAACCGGGCGATCCCGATGACCGAATTGGTCTCATCGACGGTGCCGTAGGTGGCGACGCGGGGATCGTGCTTTGCCACGCGGGCCCCGCCGACCAGCGAGGTTTCGCCCTTGTCGCCGCCGCGGGTGTAGATGCGTGTGAGCTTCACCATGTGCTAGCGAACCCAGAGATAAAGCAAAAGAAAGATGACCACGCTCGCCTGGCTGGCAATCCGCAGGCGCATCAGCATGTTGCTGCGCTGGCTGCTCTTCTCGCCCGGCCTGCCCATGTTCACGACCCCGGCGACGAGCGAGATCACGACGATGGCGAAACTGATGATGAACAGGATGAAAAAGACGGTGGCCATGGAAGCGCGGTAGCTGTTTGAAGAAGAGAGATTCCTACGTCATTCGCGGCGCAGGGGCGAGGGCGGGATGTCGAAAACTGACCGCATGGCACGCCGGTGCGACGCGGTGCGTGCGTTCCGTCGTTCAGGAGCCCTAGAATAGGCGATCGACGCCGCCGTCCGGGGCGGCGTTTTCTTGTTGCTTGTCGCATTCCTTCCAAGGTGGATCGGCGCCCCATGCCCTGGCATCCCGCGGTCGTGATCGCGTTCCTGACCGGCCTTATCGCGTCGGGACACATCTCGACGAACATCTATGCGCCATCACTGCCGTCGATGGTGGCGTTTTTCGGCACCGACGCGGCCAGCGTGCAGATGACCATCAGCATCTACATGGCGTGCTTCGCCTTCGGTCAGCTCGTCTACGGGCCCATGTCGGATCGCTTTGGCCGGCGCCCGGTGCTGCTCGGCGGGCTGGCGATCTTCGTCGCCACTACCATCCTGATCATCGTGCTGCCGAGTCTGTATCGATCCATCGAGGTGGTGATCATCGGACGCGGCTTACAGGCGCTTGGCGCCTGCGCGGGACCTATCGTCGCACGCGCGATCATGCGCGATCTGTACACGCGCGAGGAAACGGCGAAGGTCATGGCCTATGTCGCCCTCGCCATGGGTCTTGCGCCGGCCTTCGCGCCGGTGCTGGGCGGGTATCTCGAGGTCTGGTTCGACTGGCGCGCATCGTTCGTTGCGGTCTTGATCTTTGCCGGGCTGGTCTTCCTGGCCGCGCTTCGCCTGCCTGAGACCAACAAGTACCGCGAGGCCAATGCTGCCGAGAAGCCGCTGACGATGATCACGAACTACAGCATGTTGCTGCGCTCGCGCGAATACTGGAGCTTCGTGATGGCGGGCTCTCTGGTGTTCGGCGCGATGTTCGTATTCCAGGTCGGGGCGCCGTTCGTCACCATCGACCTGCTCGGCTACTCGCCAGCCGCCTACGGCTGGTTGTCGGTGACCGGCATCGGCGGATATATGGCCGGATCGCTGGTGACCAGCCGCATCACCGAGCGCGTCGGCGTCGACCGCATGGTGCCGATCGGCGTGGTTCTGGTGACCATCGGCGGTGCCGCCTTCTTCATCATGGGCGTCATCGGTTACCTGAGCGTATGGAGCATCTTCGGGCCGCTTGCCTTCATGGCGTTCGGCATGGCGCTGTTGTTTCCGAGCACGCTTGCCGGATCGGTCAGCGTGATGCCGCGCATCGCGGGCGCAGCCTCGGCGCTGTACGGTTTCATCCAGATGATGACGGCAGCCATCACGATTACCATCGTCGGGCTCCTCGCCGACGGCACGCACATGCCGATGATCTGGGTGGTCTCCGCGGCGGTGGCCGGGTCGTTCATTTCGGTGCTGATCAGCAGTCCGGGCCGGTCGCGGCGCGATGGCGCGGTGCCGGACGCAGCGCCCTAGCGGAGCCGAGGCGTGCAGGAGCGTGTCCCGCTGCTGATCTTCCTGATGGTCTGTCTAATGACCGTCGCCTACAGCACGATCGGTATCTACACCCCCGCAATGCCGGCCATTGCCGCGCATTTCGGCGCGACGCCCGGCGAGGTGCAGCTTACCTTCAGCGCCTACCTGATTGCGTTCTCGTTCGGCCAACTCATTTACGGTCCCCTGTCGGACCGAAATGGCCGCCGCTCGGCCATCTTCATCGGGCTGGCCATCTATGTTGCGGGGAGTGCGCTGTCGGCGCTCGCGCCGTCGATCGAAATGCTGATCGTGGCGCGGGCGATCCAGGCCTTGGGCGGCTGCGCCGGCCCGGTACTGGCGCGCGCGATCATGCGCGACCTGTTCGACCGCGACCAGGGCGCGCGGCTGATGTCGTTTGTTACCATGGTCATGGGTGCGGCCCCGGCTTTTGCGCCGGTGTTCGGCGGCTACCTGCAGGTCGCCTTCGGATGGGAATCGATCTTCTGGGCGCTTTCCGCGATGGGCGCCATTGTCTTCGTCCTGTTCCTGGCGTTGATGGGCGAGACTCACCCGCCGGCAAGGCGTACCACGGGTGGGCTGCTGACGATGGTGTCGGCCTATCCGCACCTGATCCAGTCGCGGGCTTTCATCGCCTACACGCTGAACGCGGGGTTCGCGATGGGCACGGTGTTCGTGTACAGCGCCGGAACGCCCTTCGTGTTCATCGAACTTCTGGGCGTTCGGCCCGACCTGTACGGCTGGTACACGCTGATCCCGACTTTCTTCAACCTGATCGGCGCCTGGTTCGCGACGCGCTACACGGTGCGTCTCGGCGGGTTGCGCATGATGTGGCTCGGCTCCGGCCTCGTGCTGATCGGCTCGGTCGCGATGACGCTGATCGGGCTCGCCGGGCATCTCAGTATCGCGGCGATCATTGCGCCGATGTCGGTTGTACTGATCGGTCTGGCGATGCTGTTCCCGAGCGCTGCGCAAGGCGCGGTCAGCGTCGCGCCACGACAGGCCGGCGCTGCGTCGTCGCTCAACGGGTTCCTGGTCATGGCGATCGCGTCGCTGGCGGTCGTGTTTGTCGGCGTCTTGCCCTCGGCGACTCAGATGCCGATGGTGACCGTGATCGGCGGCTTGGGAATCGCGTCGCTCCTGTCGATCCTTCTCCTTCGGGGCATTGAGCAGGCGCGCTAGGCCGTGCGCGGCGGCAGCATGGCGATCACGTCCTCGGCGCTGTGTCCCGCCTTGCGCAGGTAGCGCAGCGAGGTGGCGCCGTCGCGCGTGGCCAGGCGCTTCCCCTCGGCGCTCGTTAACAAACGGTGGTGTGCGTAGTCCGGCGTCGCATAGCCAAGCAGGGCCTGAAGAAGGCGATGAACATGCGTGGCTTCGAACAGATCCTCGCCGCGCGTCACCAGCGTGACGCCCTGCAGATGGTCGTCCACGGTGACGGCAAGGTGATAACTCGTCGGCGTGTCCTTTCGGGCCAGAACGATGTCGCCGAACTTTCCGGGATCCGCCCGCACCAGCCCACGGAACGCATCGTGAAAGGACAGCGGTTCGATTTCGCCGCGCGCTTTTCCGACGTTCAGGCGCAGCGCGAATTGTTCGCCTGACGCACGGCGGCGTGCCGCTTTGTCCGTGGACAAGTCGCGGCAAGTGCCAGGATATAGCGGGCCATCCGGTCCGTGCGGCGCGCGCGGACTATCGGCGACTTCACGCCTGATGTCCGCGCGCGAACAGAAGCACGGATAGAGCAGCCCGCGGGCGTCCAGTTTGTCGAGCGCTGCCGCATAGTCATCGAAGTGCTCCGATTGGCGGCGTACGGGTTCCCGCCACCCGATCCCGAGCCACGCGAGATCTTCCAGGATGGCCGTTTCGTATTCCGGCCGGCAGCGCCCCTGGTCGATGTCCTCGATACGCAGGATCATGGCGCCGTCGGCCCGGTGTGCGCTTTCGTAGGCGTACAGCGCCGAGAAGGCGTGCCCGAGGTGGAGATGGCCGGTCGGGCTGGGTGCGAAGCGGGTGACGATCATCCAGGCAGTATGCCGCCGCGGCGATCTGTGCGCGACGGGTCAAGGCAACGTCCGGCGTGGAAAGAAGGCCGTGGCAGTTGCGCCACCGCAAGGTAGGCTATTGCCCGCATCATGAGTCAGGTCCGTCCCCACAAGAAGCGTCGTACCTATTCGATCACGGTCACCCTGGCGGCCGCGATCGGCGCGCTCGTGTTCATAGGCGTCGTGTCGGTTCTCGCCCTGGGTCTCACTTCGGCGCAGCGCAACACGTTCGCGCTGCTGCAAGCCCGCTCGTCGGACACGATCGCCAACCTGCTCCAGCGGGTGCGCCAGGAACTCACCACGCCGGCCGAACAAGTACGCTTCCTGCACGATGTCCTCGCTTTCGGCGACATGGATCCCGAGGACGTGCGGCGCATGACCGACCTTCTGTCCGGCGCGCTGGCGGGCGCGCCGCAAGTCTTCGGTGTCGGCTTCATCTATCAGGACATGCGGGTGCTGAACGTCACGCGCATCGGTGGCGGGCCCGTCGCCAACATGAGCGACTTCTCGGCCCGGCCGGTCGTGCGCCGGCAGATTACAGACTATGCCGACAAGAGCGGACTGTTCTGGGGCGAACTAATCCCGGCGCCTGACGACCTCAACGCGACATTCATCAATCTGCGCATGCCGGTGCGTCGAGACGGAGAGTATCTCGGCGTCATCGTGGCGGTCGTGTCCGTGTCGCGGCTGTCGCGTTTCGTCGAGACGCTGACGATGGAATATGGCAGCGAGGCGTTCATTCTGTATGGTCCTCAGCACGTGCTGGCCCATCACGCATTGTCCGAAGGATTTATGCGCGATCTGCGCCAGGGTGGCGGGACGGATCAACTGCTGCCGCGTCTCGACGAGATCGGCGATCCGGTGCTCGCCGCGATTTGGGGCGGCGGTACGGGTCCGGACGACGTGATTCCGCTAGGCGGACCGCGACCGGCTGCGGCGGCGACCGGCGGTCACGCGCAGGAGGTCGAGGGGCAGCGCTACATCTACCTTTACCGTCAGCTCGACTCGGTCGGCGACACGCCCTGGTATGTCGGCCTCTACCTGTCAAGCTCGATGTTCGCGGCGGAAATCCAGCGGCTTATCTGGGCCGCTTCCGCTGGTCTCGGCGTGCTGGTGCTGTCGCTAATCGCGTCGGTCGTTCTCGGCCGGCGGTTGGCGCGGCCGATCAAGCGCATTGCCGGCGCGGCCAACACGATCTCCGAGCTCCGGCTGGATGTGGTGGACGAGCTGCCGCCGTCGCGGATTCGCGAACTCGACGACCAGGCGCGCGCCTTCAACAGCATGGTTAACGGCCTGCGCTGGTTCCAGAACTACGTACCGCGCCGCCTGGTCAAACGTTTGTTGGAGGAGCAAAGCGAGGACGGCGGCATTCGCTCGGTCACCCGCGACATCACCGTGCTGTTCACCGACATCGTGGGCTTTACGAGCCAGTCCGAGACAATGGATGCGGAGCAAGTCGCGACACTTCTCAACGAGCATTTCGGTGACATCGCGGGCGGAGTGGAGGCAGAAGACGGCACCATCGACAAGTTCATCGGCGACTCGGTGATGGCCTTCTGGGGTGCCCCGCGCAAACAGCCCGACCACGCGCATCGCGCCGCGCGCGCTGTGGTGTCGATGGCCGAGCGCATTCGCGCCCGAAACGCCGACCGAGTGTCGCGGGGGCTCGATCCGATCCGCGTGCGCATCGGTGTGCATTCGGGTGAAGCCGTCGTCGGCAACATCGGGTCGCCAGGCCGCGTGAACTACACGGTCGTCGGCGATACCGTGAACATCGGTTCGCGCCTGGAACAACTATGCAAGGAGATTGCCCCCGACGCGGACGTCATTGCATTGATGAGTGCACAGACCGCGAAGGAGATCGGCGATGACGGGCCGCGCGAGTCGGTCGGTGCATTTTCGTTGCGCGGCCGCGATGTGCCGATCGACGTCTACCGGCTGCTATAGATTCGCAACGGGATTGTCACCAAGCGGCAACGCTGGACCTTGACAATCCATAGGCCGCATTATCTTGTTATCGCCGTCTCGCATTTCAATTTGCGATACCGGGAGGACGAGTGACACCCGCACTCGAATCGTGCCAGGCCCTGGTCCTCAACGCCGACTACCGGCCGTTGAGCTACTTCCCGCTGTCGCTTTGGCCCTGGCAGGAATCGGTCAAAGCGGTCTTCATGGACCGCGTTGATGTCATTTCGGTCTACGAACGAAGAGTCCATTCCCCGACCGTCACGCTGGAGCTACCGAGCGTCGTGGCGCTCAAGCAATATGTACCGCCTGCGCGTCAACCGGCGTTCACGCGATTCAACGTGTTCCTGCGCGACCGCTTCGCCTGCCAGTATTGCGGTTCACCGAGCGATCTGACCTTCGATCATCTGATCCCGCGCTCACGGGGCGGGCGCACAACGTGGGACAACGTCGTCACCGCGTGCTCGCCATGCAATTTGCGCAAGGGCGGCAAGATGGAGAACGAGTGCGGCATGCATCCGCGGCTGCGCCCGAAGCGGCCGTCGGTCGGCGACTTGCAGAAGAACGGTCGTGCCTTCCCGCCCAACTACCTGCACGAGAGCTGGCACGACTTCCTATACTGGGATTCCGAACTGGAGCCCTAGACCCGCTCGCTGAGCCAGATGGCGAGTTTGGTGCCGGCCTTGATGGCCCGTCTCATCGGTTGGTAGAGCGCCGCGCGTTCAGCGCCTGCGTCGAGCGCCGCGTCGCGATGTTCCAGTTCGTCCTCGCGCGCCGAAACGACCAGGTCGCGCAACTCTTTCTCGTCCTCGCCAAGATAGGCGGCCTGCTTGGCGTAGTGTTCGTCGATCGCTTCCTCGACGGCCACGGTGCACGCCATCGCCGCACGCTCGCCCATCAGGGCGGTGCCGGCGCCGAGCGCGAAGCCGGCCAGATGCCACAGCGGCTGTAGCGCAGTTGGGCGCACTCGGCGGTCGTTCATGACGGCGTCGAAGTCGCGCAGGTGCGCCGCTTCCTGGGTCGCCATCCGGCGGATCGTATCGCCGGCAGGGGTGCGCCCCAGCACGGCAAGTTGCCCTTCGTAGATGCGCTTGGCGCCGTACTCGCCTGCCTGATCGACGCGGATGATGCGGGCGACCATGTCGTCCACGGTCGGGTCGCCGGGCAGGCGTTCCTCGCCGGTGATCTTGTTGGGCGGTGGCAGCGGTTCGTCGGTCACGCGCTCAGTCTAGGCATCCCGGCCGCGTCGCGCCACGGCGCGGGCGAGCCATGCGGTGACGATGGCGAGCCCGATGGTCAATGCGACGTTGAAGCCGGCGAGCGAAATGCCGAACAGGGTCCAGGCCGGCCGGTCGCAGCGCACGATGGGCTGATCGAGAAGACGCTTGCGCAGGTCTTCGAGCGAGAGGCCGGTGCTGCGGATGCCGGCGCCGCCGCAGGCACTGGTGCCGGGCCACCACTGCTGCTCCACTCCGACATGATAGAACGACAGCGCAGCGCCGCCCGCGAAGATCAACGCGATCAGGACGAGCAGAGCGACGACAGTGCGCCCGACGCCGGGATCGCGCACCAGGCTGAGCGCGAGCACCGCGAAACCGATCGCGAGGTAGTAGGGCCAGCGCTGCGCAAAGCACAAGGCGCAGGGGTGGTAGCCGCCGACGTACTGAAAGAGGAGCGCGCCAACGATCACCGCGGCGCTGGCCAGGATGACGAACAGCGCGGCGCGGGCGGCTGTGATCTCGGGCATGGCCTAAACCAGCTTGAGCAGGACGAAGCCGCCGACCAGCAGGACCACGAAAGCGGTGGTCACCCATTGCAGATTCTTTTCGATGAAGGTGCGGATCGGCTCGCCGATCCACCACAGCAGCGCGGCCTCGATGAAGAAGCGAAGTCCGCGCGACACCAGCGAGCCGGCCGCGAAGGTAAGAAGCGGCAGACCGGTGACACCGGAGGCGATGGTGAAGACCTTGTAGGGCAGCGGGGTTATGCCGGCGACGAACACGATGAGCAGGCCGTATTCGTTGTACCAGGACTGGAACGTCGCGAACTTCTCGCCGTAGCCGTAGAAATCGACCAGCGGCTGGCCCACCGCGTCGAACAGGTAGTAACCGATCGCGTAGCCGAACAGGCCGCCCAGGACCGAGGAGATGGTGCAGACCGTGGCGATGAACCAGGCCCGGGCCCGGTTTGCCAGGATCATCGGCACCAGCATGACATCGGGGGGGATTGGAAAGAACGAGCTTTCCGCGAACGACACCGCCGCCAGCGCCGGTACCGCATGGCGGTGACCCGCAAGCCGCATCACCCAGTCATAGAGTCGTCTTAGCACGGGCGCGGGTGTAGCAGGGGATTGGCCGTCGGGCAATGCAGGTCTTGTTGACCGCCATCAGCGCGCGGCTATCATGCGCCCCCTCGCGGGTGTGGCGGAACTGGTAGACGCGCCAGACTCAAAATCTGGTTCCCCTTGGGGAGTGGGGGTTCGATTCCCTCCACCCGCACCAATCCGATGTCATGGAGCACGTCCGATGGCGAATCTCAGCGCCGACCAACTGTTGGAGCGGGTCACGAAGGATTACTTCGGCAACGTCGATCTGAAGCGACTCGACGGCGTCCTCGACTGCTTTCAGCCGGACGCGACGCTGACCATCCAGACCGACCAGTTGACGCACAATGGGCGCGACAAGGACATCAAGCGGATGT
>JAYOEZ010000082.1:0-10820 GCA_038116985.1 Alphaproteobacteria bacterium
CCGCCGGCTTCCGTGTCGGCTGTCGCGCCAGCACCGCCGCCGCCCGTCGTGCCGCCGCCGCCCGTGGCGCCGCCCTGGCCCGCCGTCGGGTCGTAGTCGAACACGCTGGTGGTGATATCGTCGCCGCCGAACCCGCCGGCATCATCGCCGCCTGCCGCGGTCTCGATCAGGTCGTCGGCGCCGCCGCCGTCGGCGAGCGCGTTCTGGAACGCAGCTGCAGCTTCCTCGAGCGCCTCTTCCTCGTCGGCGCCTTCGGCCAGTGCCAGTTCGAAGGCCAGTTCGGCCGCCGCTTCGGCGCTCTCGACCGAATCTTCGTCGGCGCCTTCTTCGGCGGCCGCTTCCTTGGCTTCTTCCAAAGTCTCGTCGAGGGTCGCGCCGTCGTTGCGCGACTCGGTCGAATCGTCGTAGCGCCACACGCCGCGGCTGTCATCGCCGCCTTCGGCGAAGATCGAGCGCAACTGCTCGGAAGGCAGGATGGCCGGCGCGGTCGGCGAAACCGACACGCTTTCGATGAACACCGTCTGGTTCGCCTGGTTCAGCACCTGGGTGCCGGCGTCGTTGCTGACGGCGATTTCACCAATGTGGCCGTCGTCTTCCTGCAGCAGGGTAATGACGGTGTCTTCGTCTTCGGAGCCGGCCTTGATCGCGACCTTGGTGCCGCGAATACCGATGGTGGCGACCGGTGTATTGACGGTCATCGCGTCGGAACCCGACTTGGCGACCTGACCCGAAACGAACGTGAAGACGCCCTGGACGACGGTGAAGGTTGACGAGCCTTCGCCGGTCGCGGGATCGAACACCATTTCGTCCAGCGTCATGCGCGCGCCCTCGTCGAGCGCGAATTCGGTGTTGTCGACGAAGGTGATGCTGACCGCGCCTTCGTCGTCGGTCTCAAGCACGTCGCCCTGGAAGACCGGGTCGCCTTCGTTCAGTTCGACGCGGGTGCCATCGGCGCGCACGGCGAAGACGCCGCCTTCGGCGGTGTCGACCGTGCCGATCGGCTGATCACTCTGGCCCATCAGGGTGGCGTCGCTTTCCCCACCGCCGAGGAGATCCGGACCGGCCAGCGATTCGGTCACGTCGGGCATGATTTTGCCGCCGCCCTCGGTCATCAGGACCGGGGCCATCTCGGTACCGAAGAAGTTCTGGACGACGACGTTTTCGCCGCCTTGCCCGGTCAGCTGCAGATCGCTGCCCGAGCGCGCGAAATGCGCATTCAGGAGCATGGGACCGTGCGGGACGGTCAGCGTCTGTGCGCCCTGGGCATTCAGAACGGTCGTCGCGCCGAGCGCGTCGTTCTGGGTCACGGTGCCGTCGGTGGGAATGTTGTGATCGTCAGCCACGACTTATCTCCTGATCAGGCCGGAAGGGCACGAGCGAAAACCCCGGGCCGCGAAAGCGCCCTGGTCTGAACCCTGCCGAATTCCTGAGAGTACTATGAAAATCAACGCTTCTACCGTCTGTTTGTGCGGGGCCAGCGCGACATCCTGTCGTGCCTTTTGCCCTTCTTAGGTAGGTGCCATTTTAGGGATTTTGAGCCGGAAACCAGTGACGCGGGTCACTGAGTCGCACGAATCGACGGACCCGCATGAGGCGCAATCGCGGGGGCGAATTGCAGCTCTTACGGGCAAGAAAAAAGGACGGGGCAAAACGCCCCGTCCCGAGTTCAGGGAGGCATCGTACCTGGTAGAGGGCACGATGGGGTCATTGTGGCGGAAACTGGTTGAAGAACCGTTAACGTCGCTCGATAAGACCACATCCAGGATCTACGGCCGATGCGATATGTAATGAGCGAGTCTTCGTGACATTTCGATTGCTGACCAGCATGCGCCGCCGCGTTGCCGACTGGCGCCATCCGGCCGGTTTCCAGGTGGCGCGGCGGGCCGGCGCGACCTGGCTGCTCAACCACCGGCATTATGTCGATCGCCAGATGCTGTTCACCGGCGACTACGAGGCGGCCCAGCGGCGCCGGCTGCTGGAACTGGCCAAGGCTGCAGGATGCGGCGTTTTTCTTGACGTCGGGGCCAATTTCGGGCTCTACAGCGTCACCGCCGCCCTGAGCGGGGCGTTCCGGGAAGTGCACGCGTTCGAGCCCGACGCCCGCAATCTGGCCCAGCTCAGGGCCAATCTGCTGCTGAATGGGCTTCTTGGGGCCATTTCCGTGCACGAATCTGCCGTTTCGGACCGCGACGGGGCCGTATTCTTCGCCGCAGGCGGCGACCGCTTTACCGGGCAAAGTCGGGTTATTCCCCAGAATTCCGCTGATTCCTTTGAGATTCCCGCCGTTCGTCTCGATTCGCTTTTCGACCAGAATGACGCGTTTTGCCTCAAAATCGACGTCGAAGGGCACGAAAAGGCGGTCCTGGAGGGCGCTACCGGGCTCTTGGCGGGCCATTCCTGGGTGATTCAGGTCGAGTGCCTCGACGCGGGCGACGATCTGGCCGGATTCCTGCGCGATTTCGGGGCCGAGGACGCCGGCGGCATAGGCCAGGACCGCTACTTTGTCAGGTCCGCCTAGCGCAGAAACAAGAAGGGGTGGCCGAAGCCACCCCTTCTGCCAGCCGCCGAGGCGGCCGAGAGAACAAACCACACGCGATCTTTGTAGCCTCCCAGGCCCGGTCGGCGCTGTGACGGGGGTCACACTCTGGCCGCGACGCGGCCTCAACTGATGATGGAGGGCGGCGGCGGGGTGCCGGCAATCTCGAAGGCGCCGATCTGCTGCAGCTTGGCGTCGATCGAATCGTGGACGGTGAGGGTGCGCGCGTTGCGCCAGAAACGGTCGAGCCGGTAGGCGTTGCTGGTGGCGCGTCCGCCCGCCAGGCGTTGCAGCTGGCCGGTCGCCTCGAGCACGGATTCATTGATTGCGAACTTGGCGCGCATCATGTGCACCGATACCTCGGCCCGCGTGCCGCCGTTGCGCTCGAAGTCCCAGATGCCGCGTGCGGATTCGCGCAACAACGCGCGGGCCGCGGCGAGTTGCGCCGAAAGGCGGCCGGTGTGCCACTGATTCACGGGATCTTCCGCCGCGTGCTCGATCGCCGGCAGATTCGGTCGGGCGAAGCGGTGGACGAAGTCGCATGCCACGTCGAGCGCGCCGAAACCCAGGCCGAGGATGACCGAGTTGATGCCGGTCTGGAACAGAAGCCCCGCCACGCTGTCGGGGCCGAACATGGCTTCCGCGCCGCCCTTGATGTCGAACATGTGGCGTTCGGGCACGACGACGTTTTCGAAGACGATCGTGCCACTCGCCGTCGCCCGTTGGCCCATGTTGTCCCAGTCGTCTAGGACCCGGACGCCGTCGGCGTCCATCGCGACGAAGGCGTAGGCGAGGCCGCCACCGGCCACGCCGTCGGAGATTGCCGGCACGATCGCGTAGTGCGCGCCGACGCTGCCGGTGCAGAAGATCTTGGTGCCGTTGACGAGGTAGCCGTTGCCGTGGCGGGTCGCCGTCGTGGCGAAGGCGCCGCGGGTCTTTCCGCCCTCGGCGGCTGCGTTGGTCATGCGCATGCGGCCGGTCATGATTCCGTCCGCGAGCTCGCGCTGCAGCGCGGGGTCGATCTCGAGCAGGTCGCTGAGAATCAGCCGGCAGACAATGCTGTGAATGCTCCAGATCTGGGCTGTTGAGCTTTCGCCGGCGCCGAGTTCGACGAGAATCTCGGACAGCAGATCGAGGTCGGCGGTGATCGCGTCGTCCGACGCGCCGCCGCCCCAGCGCGGCGCCACGAGGAGCCGCGGTATCCCGCTGTCCAGCAGGCGTTGCAGGTTGTCGAGGGGCGCCTCCCCGACGCGGTCGATCTCGGCCGCCGTGGCCGCGAATTCCTGGCGCAGCTCCCTTGCGCGCCCAAGGAGTTCGTTCCGCGCACGCGTGTTGTCGGCCATCGTCGTGATTTCTCCCTGACCAAACTGCGCGGGATCGCGCCGCGCCATCATATGGTGGTGCGCGCGAGGGCGCAGCCTAGAGCGCGTTCGGTCGATGCATGGTGGCGAGACTGCGGTGCGGACTGCCGGCCATTTGCCTGGGCCTTCCCGCGTGCCGCGGCGTAGACTTCCGCGCGGCGGAGGAGACGAAAGTGACCGGAATGCGAGTGGCGCTGCTTCGGGCGCAAGAGGGATAACGATGCGCGTCAGGCCGCGGTTGTCGCTACAGGTCACGATCCTGTCCCTGTTTCTGATCATCGTCGTGCCGCTGACGGCCGTCATCATCGTCGCCAACTACCGTCTGGCGCGCGAGGGTGCGGTGGATGCGGCCGGCTCGCTGGTCGCCGAAGTCAGTCGCACGGTGACCGCGGAGGTCGAGGAACTTTTCCAGCCCGCCGCCAACCTGACGGTGCTGGTCCCACTCGCCCCGACAGTCGCCGACGTGCCGGCGGGGGCCGATCATCCGGCGCTGGCCCTGATGCGCGGCGCGGTGGCGCACCTGCCCAACATCGCGTCGATCTATCTCGGCTACGAAGATGGCGGGTTCCTGCGCCTGATCAACTTCGGCGACGCACGTTTCGATGCCGCGCGCCGCGCCGTCAACGGCCCGGAGGATGCGGTCTATGCGGTGCAGGTCATCAGCACCGCGGGCGCACAGCCGGTCGAAACCTGGCACTTCTTCGGCAGCGAAGATACGCGCCTCGCGCCGCCCATGATCCGCGATTCAGGCTACGACCCCCGGACGCGCCCGTGGTTTCAGGCGGCAACCGGCCATGACGCTGTGGTGGTGACGCGGCCCTACGTCTTTTCCAGCAGCGGCGAGACGGGAGTCACGGTGTCGCGCCGGGCCGGCGGGCAGTTGGGCGGCGTCATCGGCGTCGATCTGACGCTGGCCGTGGTTTCGGAGTTCCTTGCCGACCTGAAGGCGCAATGGGCCTATCCGCTGGAGGTCGCAGTGTTCGACGACGAGGGCCGGGTCATCGCGAGCTCGTTGCCGGCGCCAACGACCGACGGTGAGTTCGCGCCGGTCGACGCGCTTGGCGATGCCGGATTGTCGGCGGCGGTCGCCCACTACTTCGAGACCGGCGCGCCCTATGACCGCGCGGTGCTGCGCACTGCGCGGGGCAGGGCGGTCGCCGCGGTGCACCGCCTGCCGCTTTCGCTCGGCGAGGGCGTCGACACCATTGCGATCGCCGCGCCGCTCGAAGGCTTCGTCGGGCCGCTGCTGCGCGCCAGCGTGCAGAGCGTCGTGCTGTCGCTGATCGTTCTTCTGCTGACGTTGCCGGCGATCTTCTTCTTCTCGCGCCGCCTTTCGCAGCCGTTGCGCCGCCTTGCGGCGGAAGCCGACCGCATCCGCAATTTCGACCTCGACGAACCGCTGACGCTGCGTTCGCGCATCGCCGAGGTGCGCGACCTGATCCACGCGACCGACCTGATGAAGGCTACGGTTTCTACGTTCGCGAAATACGTGCCGCGCGAACTCGTGCGCGGCATCCTGCAATCGGACGTCACGCCCGAACCGGGCGGCGAACGCCGGCCGGTGACGCTGATGATTACGGACATCGAAGGCTTCACGCCGTTGTCGGAGCAACTCGCGCCGGAAGCGCTGATGCACAAGATGTCGGCGTACCTCGAAACGATGGTCGGTGCGGTGCTGCGCCAGGACGGCACCGTCGACAAGTATGTCGGCGACGCGATCATGGCGTACTGGAACGCGCCTGCATTGCAAGCCGACCACGCAGCGCGCGGCTGTCTGGCCGCGCTCGCCTGCCGCGATCTTTCCGACGCGATGAACGAGGCGTGGGCCGCGAAGGGCGAGGCGGAGCTCTACACGCGGTTCGGGCTTCACTCGGGCGAGTGCATTGTCGGTAACTTCGGGTCTTCGGATCGTATCGACTTCACCGTGGTCGGCGCGCCGGTCAATCTGACCTCGCGCCTCGAAGGACTAAACAAGCATTACGGCACGCAGGTTCTGCTCAGCGAGGCCGTGCGCAGTGTGGCGGGCGGCGACTTCGTGACGCGGCCCGTCGACATTGTGCTGCCGGCCGGCGCAGTCAAACCGATCCCCGTGCACGAACTGCTGGGCGTCCGCGCCGGCACCGGGGCGGCTGAACTCGTGCCGGACGCGGTGGCAGGCGACGACGCGATTGCACGCAGCGATGCCTGGCGGGACGCTTACGATCTTTATCTGGCGCGCGACTGGACCGCCGCGCGGGCCGCTTTCGAGGCCTACGCCGCGCGCTATGCCGGAGACACGCTTGCCGCGCTGTACGTTGCGCGTGTCTCCGGGTTCGAGGCCATGCCGCCGCACGATGGCTGGGACGGCGTGGCGCGCTTCGACGCCAAATAGCGCCTACATCGCCGAGGTGAGAATCTCCACCGCGTAGACGGCCAGGGCGGCCCAGGCGACGGTGAACACGACGGTGCGGGCCATCATCCGCGAAAAGCCCGAGATGAAGACGACGGCGTGGACGATGCGGGCCCAGAAGTAGACGGCGGCGCAGGCCTCGGTGAGGCCGTTCGAGATGCCGGCGAGGTGGGCGATCAGGACGAAGCCCGCGAAGACGCCGAACTGTTCGACGAGGTTGATGTGGGCGCGGTTGGCGCGGCGCACCCAGTCGGGGAAGTCGTCGACGTTGCGGAGCTTGCGGTAGTCGTCCGGCTTGAGAAACCCGGCGTTCGTCACTTGGCCGATGATGTGGGGGATCCACATGAGGCCGAGCAGCGCGGTGGTGAGGAAGAGATACCAGAGTTCGGTGGTCATCATTGTCGTGGGCATGGCGGCGACGTCCTCCTGAGTTCGCGGCGCGCGCCGCAGGGGCGACGTGCCGGTACAAGGATGTTGCAGGAACGCGGCGCCAACAATCGCAAAATGTGCGGGTGCCGCCAGTTTGATCGATGCGCAGCGCGCGCCCGGTCAGGGGCCCGAGGTCCACAGCGCGTCCTTCAGGCGGCGCGCGGCGATGACGTAGGCGGCTTCGCGCAGCGACACTTCCTGGCCCGCGGCCAGCGCCATGACGTCGTCGACCGCGGTCTCCAGGCGTTCGGTGAGCCGGGTGTGCACGTCCTCGAGGCTCCAGGGGAACTGCTGCAGGTTCTGCACCCACTCGAAGTAGCTGACGACGACGCCGCCCGCGTTGGCGAGGATGTCCGGCAGGATCGTCACGCCGGCCGCGTTCAGGACGGCGTCGGCGTCCCAGGTGGTGGGCGCGTTGGCGGCTTCGACGATCGTGCGTGCGCGGATGTGCGGCGCGTTGCCGGCATGGATGACGCCGCCGAGCGCCGCCGGCACGAGATAGTCGCATTCGGTTTCGAGCATCGCGGCGGGATCGACGGTTGCACCGGCGCCGAAACCGGCGAGACCGCCGGTCTCGTTCTTGTGGGCGATGAGCGCATCGACCGGCAGGCCATCCTCGGCGAAGACGGCGCTGCGGCTGTCGCCGACCGCGACGATCTTGATGCCGAGGTCGTGCAGGCAGCGCGCGGCGTGGATGCCGACGTTGCCCAAGCCCTGGATCACGGCGGTGCGCCCCTCGAGCGTTTCGGCACGGTGGCGCGCCCAAGCGCGCAGCACCAGGGCGACGCCGCGCCCGGTCGCATCCTCGCGGCCGAGCGAGCCGCCCATGTCGAGCGGCTTGCCGGTGACGGCGGCCGGCGTATAGCCGTAGACCTTCGAGTACTCGTCGCTGATCCAGGCCATGATCTGGGCGTTGGTGCCGACGTCAGGCGCGGGGATGTCGGTGAAGGGGCCGACGTTGCGGTGCAGCTTCGAGGTCAGCCGCCGGGTCAGCGATTCCATCTCGCGGTCGCTGAGCCGCGCCGGATCGCAGTCGATGCCGCCCTTGGCCCCGCCGAAGGGCACGTTCAGCAGCGCGGTCTTGAGCGACATCAGACAGGCCAGCGCGCGCACATCGTCGATGTCGGTGTCGGGATGGAAGCGCAAGCCGCCCTTGTAGGGGCCGCGCGCGTTGTGGTGCTGCACGCGGTAGCCGGTGAAGACGCACAGGCTGCCGTCGTCGCGGCGCAGCGGCAACTCGATGCGGATCTCGCGGCTCGGGCTGAGCAGGATCTGGTACTCCTGGGCGTCGTAGCCGAGCCGGTCGCAGGCGCGCTTGAGAAACCGCGCATGGGCGGTCTTGCCGTCGCTGTCGGCGGGTCGGTCGCGGTCGAGGCCGGTCATGGCGTGTTTCCCCCGAAGGTATGCGGCCATGGTGGCGCAAACCGCGGCGGGCGCGTTGACGGGGCGTAGCCTGTGAAGTGAAACTCAGCCAGCTTCTTCGATTTCAGGGAGAACCTCGACTAACTTCTCTTCGAGGATATCCGCTGCGTCTTCGATCGCGTCCCTGGCCTCCGCACGAGTGATCTTGCGATCTCCGTAGTCGGCCTCTCTGCGCGAGTGACGAAGGTTGTTCAGAAGGTCGCCGCATTGGTTGACGGTACGATTCTTTCGATCTGGGTGCTGCAGAAACTAGATGACATGGCCGTGTACAGAACGGCTCCGCGTCAGCTGGACGCCTTGCGAGTTTGCGTAGTGCACGCAGGCGCGATAGGCGCCGTAGTAGCAGCGGTTTATGACGGTGCGGAACTCAGACTCGGTATTGGCCTGCTCCATCATGCGCTTCGCGAGCTTGAAGAAGGCAACTCCGACTTTCACGGTACCTACGCCACCTGTCGTTCCTGGAATGCCGGGTGGGACGTTACATATGTCCCAAGCGCGTTCGACAGCGCAACAGGATCATCGACTCGTTGGGCTGTATAGTACTCGATCAACGCAATACGAAGATTCTCTAGAATCTGCCTTCGCGTCGCGGTGTCCGCAGCCACCATAAGCCTGTTGGCGACGTATGGCTCACCGTCCTCAATGATCGAACATGCGGATACAGCAGCGCCGCACTGATATTCCCCAACGATCTTTCGCACGATTGCCTGATGGTCGGTGAAGTACGGCAAGATGCCCAAGCGCTCCAGCAACTCGAGGCGACCCGCCATGTCTATTCGCGTGTCCTCTCGAATCGACTCGTCGTGGACCATTTCTTCAATCCACCCGACATTGCCACTTAGGAATGAGCAGTGGTCAGCAATTCCGGCAAGCTCAAATACTTGGCCAAGACCTGGCCGTGCGAGCAAGTCCTTCAAAAGCTTGGTCGCGAATTCGTAATCGGCCGTATAGCTGGCCGACGCCGCCATTGTCATCAGCACATCAGCTTCTGCCCAAAGATAGCCGGAGAAGTCAGCAGCGAGCGCACAGGCTTCGTTGCGCTGACCTGACTTCAGCAAAGCGAACTGAAGGGCGACTTTGGTCTTAACGTCGAACTTTTGCCGATCCGCCGAACGCAGTTGCCATATCAACTGCTGAAGACGATTCCTGTCCTCGTCCTCGTCCTCGTCGAGATTGACAACCTCGTTGTACAACTCAACGGCTTTTTCAAGGGACCGAGCGTCGGTCATATCCAGTCCGGGTACCTTGGATTTCTGAGCTCAATTTAGACAATCAAGTATGAAGAATTGGTGGTCAACCGTTGGACGCGTCTTATTGGGCGGTATTCCACTAAAGTGTGGTCAAGGCGCAACGGAGAAAACGGCTAAATTGCGCCGATTCAGCTAGGTGCAGCCGAATCCCACCTATTTGGCGCTCGATTCTAGAACGCCAATCCCCGCAGGCCGAATCACGTTGGCTGTCCCCGACATCACGATTCTCAGTCCCCGAAATCGGCGCTGTTCGTCGAACTAGCCTCGCTTCGAAGGCTTCGATCTCCGGTCGCACTTGAGACAGACGGCGGTGGGCGGTGGGCGGTCGGCGGACTTCGGAGGCGGTGCGAGTGCCTGGCATGCCGGCAGGGTAGCGGGTTGTTGGGTTAGGTGTCCGCCTGCTCTTTGCAGTCCCCGCCCGTGATAGGTTGCTCCGGTGGAGCTGACCCTAAACTTCGTCGATGAGATCGATCCCGTCGCCATCTACGCGGCTATTGTCGCGACGGCGATTCTGGTTTGGGAGGTCATCAAGTGGTTTCGGAGTGGGCCGCGACTTACTGGCCGCACGCAGCCCAATACGATCGTTGTTGGCGGCTTCCCCGAGGACAAAGACACCTATGTGTTTGTCGAGGTCAGGAACGTCGGAGATCGACGAACGACAATAAAGGGCGTCTACTTGATCGGTTACGAGTCCTTCTGGCACCTTCTTCGCCGCCGCGGCAAGTTCAACGCGATGGTGGTGCACGAAGACCCTGCATATCCACTTCCATTCGTCCTTGAAGACGGGCGCGTCTTTCACTCGAAGCTCACTCAAACTGACGAGATTGTCGAACTGAGTCGCTCTCTGAAGTTGTTTGTCGTTGTTGGCGACAGCAGCAATCGCCGCGACCTCCACCTCCGGGTCAAGCCGATCCGCGAGGACAAGGCGCAGGGCGACTAGGAGAACAAGCTAGGAACCGACTGCCCGGATTCTGCCAGGATCGAGTCGCCGGTTTACGTTCTGTTCTGCCGCCAGTTGCCGAGTTGGTGTGAGCGCTTGTCCGAACTTCCGCAGAAAAGCCGCGGTGCGTGGTGCCCACAGAAAGATTCGAACTTTCGACCTCTCCCTTACCAAGGGAGTGCTCTACCCCTGAGCTATGTGGGCTTCGCAAGCGCCGCGCACCATGCCATAGTGCGCTGGCCCGGAGCAAGTATGCTGCGCCGCGGTAACGCGTTGAGATTCAAACCGGATTCGAGGCCCGCCCCCGACCGCGATGGGTTCCGCTGACAAACCCCGCCGCAAGACCACGGCCCAGGAACGCAAGGCCGACCGCGACGCGCGTCTGGCCGACGCGCTGCGCGCCAACCTGCGCCGGCGCAAGGCGCAGGCCCAGCAGCGCCACGACGGCGGCGAGGCCGCACCCAAGCCGCAGGACCCCGACGAAGCCGCGACA
>JAYOEZ010000083.1:0-10799 GCA_038116985.1 Alphaproteobacteria bacterium
GTGCCGAGGTCGCCGGCCAGGAGACTCTACCGCGCGCCGGCGCGCTCGCGCGGCTCGCCGAGCGGTGTCTGAAAGAGCAGGGCCCTGACGCCTTCCGCACACCGCCGTCGCCGCTCTGTCTGCGCGCGCCCGACGCCAAGTTGCCGACCAGCCGTCCGATCGTGTCGTGATCGCGATCGAAAGGCTGCAAGCGCCCCTCGCCGTGGAGACCGCGGCGCTGCTGTCCACTCTTCATGCGCAATGTTTTCCGACGCCTTGGGCCGCCGGGGAGATCGCCGGCCTCGCCGCGGCACCGGGCGCCATCACCGTGCTGGCGCGACAGTGCCGCGATCCCCTGGGCTTCGCGCTCGTCCGTTGCGCCGCCGACGAAGCGGAAATCATTACCATTGGCGTCGTTCCCGGCGCTCGGCGCGGGGGCGTCGGACAGGCCCTGCTACGAGCAGCCGCGGATCACGCGCGCGGTGCCGGGGCCGCGCGCCTCTTTATCGACGTCGCTGCCGACAACGTTGCGGCGCTCGGGCTCTATCGTCATGCCGGCTTTGCCGAGGTCGGCCGGCGCCGGCGTTACTATGGTGAAAGCGGCCAGGACGCGCTGGTGATGCGTCTCGACTTGGGGAGCTAGGCGCGGCGGATCAGTATTCGATGGATTCCGCTTTCCCGCGCTTCAACGGACAGGACGGCATGGCCGGCCTCCTCCGCCGACCGCGGGACATTGGCCAGCGGCTCGGCCCCTTTGAGATCGACCGCCAGAATCGCGCCGGCGGGTAGCTTCTCCAGCGCCAGTTTGGTTTTCACGAAGGTGATCGGACACACCTCTTTGGTGATATCAATCAAGTGATCGGCGGTATTCCTTGACTTTGCGGGCACTTCGCTTGACTCGCCGATTCTTGGTGGTTGCTTGGCCAGAATTGCGTTCTATATTTTGGCCAAAATACCCGTAAGTAGAAGGATCAACAAAACAATGGCCGAACAGCCGCGTTCAAGCGAGCTTTTGGCGCTCACCACGGACATCGTGGCCTCGCACGTCTCCAACAATACGGTGGCGATTGCGGACCTGCCCAGTCTTATCCAGCAGGTCTATGCCGCGTTGTCTGGCCTCGGTAATGCGCCCGCGCCCGCGGCGGCGCGACCGCATCCGGCCGTGCCCATCAAGAAGTCCGTGATGCCCGAGTACATCGTCTGTCTTGAAGACGGAAAAAAGCTCAAGATGCTCAAGCGGCATCTCAAGACGCGCTACAACATGACGCCGGAAGAGTACCGGGACCGCTGGGGGTTGCCGTCGGACTACCCGATGGTCGCGCCGGCTTACGCCCAGCAGCGCAGCGATCTCGCAAAGAAGATCGGTCTTGGCACGAAGCGCAGCAAGCGCCGCCGCTCCAAATAGCGACCGGCGTCAAAACGGTCTAGATTGCTGGCATGACCGCCTCACTTGAGCAACGCTGTGCTGAAAAGGGTCTGAAAATGACCGAACAGCGCCGCATCATTGCGCGCGTTTTGTCGGACTCGGAAGACCATCCCGACGTCGAGGAACTGTATCGCCGCGCGACGGAAATCGACACGGGGATTTCTATTGCGACCGTTTACCGTACGGTCCGGCTGTTCGAAGAGGCCGGGATTCTCGACCGGCACGACTTCGGTGACGGCCGTGCCCGCTACGAAGAGACTCCCGACGAGCATCACGACCACCTGATCGACATGAACACGGGCGAGGTGATCGAGTTCCACGACGCGGAGATCGAGGAGCTGCAGGCGAGGATAGCGAAACGCCTCGGCTACGAACTCGTCGGTCACAAGCTCGAACTCTATGGCAAGGCGACGGGCGGAAAAGCCAAGGCCAAGCGGTAAGCCGCGCGCAAACTCATGAACCATCTCAGAGCGGCCCTACGCCTGCTGGCGATCGCGGCTATCGGCGCGACATTGATCCCTGTGCAGTGGCTGGCCCTGCGGGTGGGCGTGATGCCCAAGCACTTCATTCCGCGTTCGTTTCATCAGGCGGTGTCCCGAATCATCGGCGTCCGCATTGTCCAGATCGGCGAGATCGCGCCCGACCGTCCGCTTCTCTTCGCGCTGAACCACGCATCGTGGCTCGACATCACCATCTTCGGTTCGATGACGCCCGTCGCCTTCGTTGCCAAGCGCGAGGTTGCATCCTGGCCGATCTTCGGACTGCTGGCGAAACTGCAGCGCACGGTTTTCGTCGAGCGCACGCGACAGCGCACGGCGGGACATCGCGACGAAATGCTGCAACGACTGGATGAAGGCGAGCGCATCGGTCTGTTTCCTGAAGGGACAAGCAGCGACGGCAATCGGGTGCTGCCGTTCAAGAGCGCATTCTTTGCGATCGCCGAACACCGTACCGGTGACAAGCCGCTACCGGTGCAGCCGGTATCGATCTCCTATGTCGCGCTCAACGGCCTGCCGCTTGGACGCGAGGATCGGCCCACGTTTGCCTGGTATGCCGACATGGATCTCACGCCCCACCTGTGGGGCGTGCTCAGCTCCGGTAACTTCACTGTCGCGGTTCAGTTTCATCCGGTCGTCAACATCGATCAGTTCGCTTCTCGCAAGGAACTTGCCCGCCACTGCGAGGAAGCGGTGGCGCAAGGCGTGTCCGATGCGATTTCCGGCCGTCTTGGTGTTGCCAGCCTACCGGGCCGGCGCCGCATGCGGCTTTCCTCGCCGGCCTAGGGCCGCGCCTTGACTGGGAACCGACCGGTGCTAACGTCGCAGCAAGACGCACCAACCAACGGCAGGACCGGTACGCGGTTGCCCAAGAACGTCTTCATCAAGACCTACGGCTGTCAGATGAACGTGTACGATTCCGCGAGAATCGCGGACGTTCTCGCGCCGCTCGGTTATGCCGCATGCGACAGTGCGGACGCCGCCGATATGGTCATCCTCAATACCTGCCATATCCGCGAAAAGGCGGCCGAGAAGGTGTTCTCTGAACTCGGCCGGCTTCACGTCCTGCAGAAGGAACGCAGCGCCGCTGGACGGCGGCTGGTTCTGGGAGTTGCGGGCTGCGTGGCCCAGGCCGAGGGTGCCGAGATCGCGCGTCGGGCGCCCTACGTCGACATGGTCTTCGGGCCTCAGGCCTATCATCGGCTGCCGGAAATGGTCGCTCGGCTGTCCCGCGAAAGCGGCGTGGTTCTCGACACCGAGTTTCCGGTCGAGGACAAGTTCGATCACCTGCCGAAACCGTCCCACCAGACCGGTGCCGCCGCTTTCCTGACCATTCAGGAAGGGTGCGACAAATTCTGCACGTTTTGCGTCGTGCCCTATACGCGTGGCGCGGAATATTCCCGCCCGGTGGAAGATGTCCTGGCCGAGGCGCGCCATCTCGTGGCTGGCGGCGCTTCGGAGATCACCCTCCTGGGGCAGAACGTGAATGCCTATCACGGAGCTGGCGCAGGCGGGGCGATCGTCGGTCTGGGCGAACTCGTCAGGCGCCTCGCCGGCGAGGTCGAGGGTCTCGAACGCCTGCGCTACACGACATCGCATCCGCGCGATGTCGACGACACGCTGATCGCCGCGCATCGAGACGTTCCGGCGCTGATGCCCTATCTGCACCTGCCGGTGCAGTCCGGTGCCGACCGGGTCCTGGCGGCCATGAATCGCGGGCACACGGCAGACGACTACCGGCAAATCGTCGACCGCTTGCGCTCCGCGCGACCCGACCTCGCCCTGTCGAGCGACTTTATTGTTGGGTTTCCCGGCGAAACTGACGCAGACTTCGACGCGACAATGAAACTTGTTCACGACGTCGGTTACGCCCAGGCGTATTCCTTCAAGTACAGCCCTCGGCCGGGGACTCCCGCGGCAGGACAGCCGTCCCAGGTGCCGGAAGACGTGAAGAGCCGTCGTCTTGCGGATCTTCAGGCGCTGCTCGCCGAACAGCAACGTACGTTCAACGAATCCTGCCTCGGCAAGACGATGGCCGTGCTGCTCGACCGCAAGGGTCGTCACGCCGGGCAGCTCGCGGGCCGATCGCCCTACCTGCAGCCGGTGCAGGTGCCCGCATCGACCGACATGCTTGGTACGATCGCCGAGGTCGTGATCGACGCGATCCTGCCGAACAGCCTCAACGGGCGCATTGCCGCGTCGCAAACGATGGGTGCCGGCGCTGTCTAGGTTCGACACATGACCGAACCCGCGCCGGAGCTGGCTGCCGAAGATGGGCACACCACGGTCATCACCTTCGACGACAACCGTCTACTGCCGGCCCTGTTCGGCCAGCACGACAGGCATCTCGCCAGAATCGAGCAACGTCTCGGCGTACACTTGTCTTCCCGCGGCAACCTGGTCGCGCTTGAAGGAGAAGCGGCCTCGCGCGAGATGGCGGGCGCAGTTCTGAACCGGCTCTATCGCAGGCTGAAGGACGGCCTGGAAGTTGGTCCGGGCGACGTCGACGGAGCGATCCGCATGGAAGAGGAACGGCAGAACGACAACGTAAGCCCGCTGGTCATCCGCACACGCCAGCGCACGATCATGCCGCGGTCGCCGAACCAGCAGCGCTACCTCGAAGCCATGCGTGCCAACGATCTCGTCTTCGGCCTCGGCCCGGCCGGGACCGGCAAGACCTATCTCGCGGTTGCGGCCGCCGTTTCGGCGCTGACCCGGGGCGAACGCAATCGCATCATTCTGTCCCGGCCCGCAGTCGAGGCGGGCGAGCGCCTTGGGTTTCTGCCCGGCGATCTGCGCGAAAAGGTCGATCCCTACTTGCGGCCGCTGTACGACGCGCTCTACGACATGCTGCCCGCCGAACAGGTCATGCGCCGCCTGGAAACCGGCGAAATCGAGATCGCCCCGCTTGCATTCATGCGCGGGCGCACGTTGTCGAACGCCTTCATCATTATCGACGAGGCCCAGAACACGACGCCGATGCAGATGAAGATGCTGCTTACGCGGCTCGGCGAGAATGCACAGATGATCGTCACCGGAGATCTGTCGCAGATTGATCTTCCCCGGGGTGAAGCGTCAGGCTTGCGCGAGGCGACGACGATCCTGCGCGACATCCAGGGAGTCGCTTTCGTGCGTTTCGACAAGGATGACGTCGTTCGTCACCCCCTCGTCACGCGGATGGTCGAGGCCTACGAGGCCCATGAGCGCGAGACAGACAGCGATCGATAGCCTCCACCTGGCCGACGTGCGCGTCGACGACGCCGGCTGGCACGATCTGGTCCCGGATCTTCCGCAGCTCTGCGAATCGGTGCTGAGCGAGGTCTTTCGTGTCGCCGCGGCGCCTGCGGCACAGATAGGCGTTCTGTTCGCCGACGACGCCGAATTGCGTACCCTGAACGCTACGTATCGCAACAAGGATGCACCGACCAACGTGCTTTCATTCCCATCTGATCTCCAGACGCTCCCGCCCGGCAGCGCCCCCTTCCTCGGTGACATCGCAATTGCGCGCGAAACGGTTCTGGCCGAGGCGCGCCAGCAGGGCAAGACGCCGAGAGACCATACGGCGCATATGGTTGCGCACGCTGCGTTCCATCTTCTGGGCTACGATCACGTCGAACCTGACGAAGCCGAAGCGATGGAGGCGCTAGAAGTGGCCGTTCTCGCGGGCCTTGGGATTGCCAATCCATACCTGACGCAGATCGACGCAAAATGACCGAGCAGACCGTACAACCAAAAGCCGAAGGCGATTCGCCAGACTCCCCGCTGGTGCGTTCGCTCCGCAGCTTTCTTCGGTCTTTCGGGCTTGGTCGCAACGGCGAGGCGACCCTGCAGGACGATCTGCGCGATCTGATCGAACAGCATCCAGACGCCAGCCTGATCGATCCCGAAGAACGTGCCCTGCTTCTGAATCTGGTGAAGTTCGGCGACCTGCGTGTCGGCGATGTCATGATCCCGCGTGCCGACATCGTCTCGCTCGAGATGCGCACCGAGATTTCGGAGGTGATCGATCTGTTCCAGCGCGAGTTCCATTCGCGCATACCTGTGTACCGCGAGTCGCTCGACAACGTCATCGGCATGGTCCACATCAAGGACTTGCTGAAGTACTGGCACGACAACGAGACGTTTCGCATCGAGGACATCGTGCGCGACGTCCTGTTCGTGCCGCCGTCGATGCCGGTGCCGGATCTGCTTCTCAAGATGCGCACGCGCCGCGTCCATATGGCGCTCGTGATCGACGAGTACGGCGGCACCGATGGGCTCGTGACGATCGAGGATTTGGTCGAGGCGATCGTCGGCGATATCGAGGATGAGCACGACGAAGAGGAAACTGCGCAGATCGTTGAGGTGGCGGATGGTGGGCTCGAGGTCGATGGCCGCGCCGAATCGACGGAAGTAGAGGCAAGACTTGGCATCGACCTGCTGCCATCTGAAGTCGACGAAGAGGTCGACACGATCGCCGGCGTCGTCGCCGCGCTGGCCGGGCGGGTGCCGCAACGCGGCGAGGTCATCACCCATCCGCACGGTGTCGAGTTTGAAGTCCTTCACGCGGACGGCCGTCGAATCCGCAAGCTTCGGATCAAGAAAGTGACGGCGGCGCCCGCCGGCGCGACGGCGGGGTGATGGGCCGGTTGGCCGCCGCCGTCTCGGCGCGGCGCGGCGTGCGGCGCTACGGTCTGGCGCTGGCGCTGGGCGTTCTTGCGGCCGGCAGTCTGGCGCCGCTCAACATCGTCGTCCTTCTGCTCGTTGCGTTTACCGGTCTCGTCTGGCTGCTCGACGGCGCGAAGACGCGGCGTAGCGCTTTTCTGATCGGTTGGGCCTTCGGATTCGGTTTCTTCGTCGCCGGCTTGCACTGGATCGTCTATCCGCTGCTGGTCGACGCCGGTCGCTTCGCGTGGATGATTCCCTTCGCGCTAGTCTTTCTGCCGGGCGGCCTGGCGTTGTTCGTCGGTGCGGCCACCCTTGGCGCGACGATGCTCGGCTGGCAGGGAGCGTTCCGCATTGTCTCGCTGGCCGTGACTTGGACGCTGGCCGAGTGGCTGAGGGGCCATATCCTGACCGGCTTTCCCTGGCACCTTGTCGGCTACGCATGGGTCGAAGTCGGTCCGCTGTTGCGCGCGTCGGCGTATCTTGGCGTCTACGGGATGTCGCTTGTCACCGTCTTTGCGGCGGCCGCGCCGGCGGCATTCGCGCCCGGGCCCAGCGACGGCCGCGGCGCTTCCTGGCCGGCGGTTCTTGCGGTCGCCACGATCGCCGGGCTCGCCGTCGTTGGCGGGCTGCGCACCAACATCGCGCCGCTGCCGATCGAACCCGTGCGGCTGCGCATCATTCAGGCCAACATTCCGCAGGCGCTGAAGTGGAACCGTGACGAACGCGAACGCAACATCCTGCGACATATCCAGCTCAGCCGAAGCCCGGGCCATGAGACGCGCGACCTGGTCCTGTGGCCTGAAACGGCATCGACCTTTCCCGTGACGTCCGGCGATGCCGTCGCCCGGATTCTTGCCCGCACGTTGTCCGGTTCAACGAAGCTCATTGCGGGCGCGCCGCGTGTCACCGGCGCAGGCGACAGCTTCAGGGCGTTCAACAGCATGGTTGCGCTCGACGCGGCCGCCGATGTCGTGGCCAACTACGACAAGCACCACCTCGTGCCCTTTGGTGAATACCTGCCACTGCGTTCGCTGCTTGCGCGGTTCGGAATCGACAAGATGGTTCAGGGATCACCGGTCGACTTTTCGCCTGGCGGCGGTGCTCGCACGGTCTATCTCGACGGGATTCCCGGCTTCAGTCCGCTGATCTGCTACGAAGCGATCTTTCCCGCCGCCGTCGTCGATGCGATCGATCGGCCGGGATGGTTATTAAGTCTAACGAACGATGCGTGGTTCGGCCCCAACGCCGGTCCGGCACAGCACTTCGCTATGGCGCGCATGCGTGCCGCCGAGGAGGGACTGCCGCTTGTCCGCGCCGCGAACACCGGAATATCGGCGGTGGTGGATGCGCACGGCCGCGTTCAGGATCGATTGTATACCGGCACGCATGGCGTGATCGATGCGGACTTGCCGCCAAGGCTGCCTCCGACACCGTATGGCCGCTTCGGCGACGTCATCGTCTTCACGCTTCTTGCTTTCGGTATCCTGGCTGTCGGTGTGCGGCGTCGACGGTCGTAGACGCGTTGTACGGTCATGCAATTTTGCATAACACAACTGCAAAGATTGACCGACGAAGAGGCCCGCGTCTAAGTATGCGCAACCGTTGCGTGAGTGATGGTTGTTCAGTGATTTGCCGCGCCAGTCGGGGGGATGCGCGGCTCGTTAGTGGAAGGACGACCCAGTGCCCCCAAGAGCCAAATCAGATACCGGCCGCCCCGATCCCGTCGACGCCCATGTCGGGAGCCGCGTGCGATTGCGCCGCACACTTCTCGGGATGAGTCAGGAAAAGCTCGGCAATGCCGTCGGCCTGACGTTTCAGCAAATTCAGAAATACGAGCGTGGACTCAACCGCATCGGCTCCAGCCGACTGTATCAGTTCAGCAAGGTGCTGGACGTTCCCGTCTCCTACTTCTTCGACGAGATGCCGGGCAACATGGGGTCGCAGCCGTCGCTGGCCGGCCAGGTCGAATCCGCGGCGCACGACGAGAACATGTCGCGCCGGGAGACCCTGGAACTGGTCCGCGCCTACTACAAGATCGACGACCGCAACACGCGGAAGCGCATCTACGAACTCATCAAGGCGGTCGGTTCGGGCGCCCCAACCGAGTAGTCGTTTTGCCGCGTGGGGTTGACCCACGCCGGGATTTCTCAAATAAATCAGGCGCGCCGGCACGGCCCGGCGCGCCTTTCTTCATGACTTCCAGCAGCAAATCGAGGCCCAAATGACGCGATCAAGCTACCTTTTTACCAGCGAATCGGTGTCGGAGGGCCATCCTGACAAGGTCTGCGACCGGATCTCCGACGCGGTGGTGGACGCTTACCTCGCTGCTGACCCGGTTTCGCGCGTTGCGTGCGAGACGCTGACGACGACAAATCGCATCGTCCTGGCCGGCGAGGTGCGCGGCCCCGATTCGGTCCTCAAGGAGATCGAGGGCATCGCCCGCAACGCCGTCAAGGCGATCGGCTACGAGCAGGACGGCTTCCACTGGAAAGACGCCGCCGTCGAGGTCTACCTGCATACCCAGTCGCCCGATATCGCCCAGGGCGTCGACGCGGCCGGCAACAAGGATGAAGGCGCGGGTGACCAGGGGCTCATGTTCGGTTTCGCCTGCAACGAGACGCCATCGCTGATGCCGGCGCCCATCCACTACTCGCACCAGATTCTCAAGGAGATGGCGGATGCCCGGCACAGCGGCAAGGAAACGGGCTTCGGGCCGGATTCCAAGAGCCAGGTCACGCTGCGCTATGAAAACGGCAAGCCGGTCGGCGCGCGGTCGGTTGTGGTGTCGACGCAGCACGCCGAGAGCCTGAGCCAGGACGAAGTGCGCGAACTCGTGCGCCCCTATGTGCTCAAGGTGCTGCCCGACGGCTGGATGTGTCCTGAGGAGGAGTTCTACGTCAACCCGACCGGCAAGTTCGTGGTCGGCGGACCCGATGGCGACGCCGGGCTGACCGGTCGCAAGATCATTGTCGACACTTACGGCGGCGCCGCACCGCACGGCGGCGGGGCTTTCTCGGGCAAGGACCCGACCAAGGTTGACCGTTCGGCGGCCTATGCGTCGCGCTATCTCGCCAAGAACGTCGTCGGCGCCGGCCTGGCCGAGCGCTGCACGATTCAGGTTGCCTATGCCATCGGCGTCTCCAAGCCGCTGTCCTTCTACGTCAACACCGACGGCACCGCGACGGTCGACGAAGCGAAGCTTGAAGAGGTTCTGCCCAAGATCATGGACCTGAGCCCGCGCGGCATCCGCGAACACCTCAACCTGAACCGACCGATCTACGAACGCTCGGCCGCCTACGGCCACTTCGGCCGCGAGCCCGACTCCGACGGCGGTTTCTCCTGGGAACGGCTCGACCTCGTCGACGAGATCAAGTCGGCACTGGGCTAGACGCCGCGGCCGTGGCGCGCGCCACGGATAATCGCGATCCCGATCGCCCGCGATTCTACGGGCGCCGCAAGGGCCACAGCCTGTCGCCTCGGCAACGCGCGCGCCTCGATGAGATACTCTCTCGCGACGGCCTGCCCGGCGAGGGTCCGGTTGATCCGAAGGCGTTGTTTCCGGACGGCCGCCCGGTGTGGCTCGAGATCGGCTTTGGCGCCGGCGAGCATCTGGCGGCCCAGTCGACCAACCACCCCGATATCGGCCTGATCGGCTGCGAACCCTACCGCAACGGCATGGCGACCCTCGTGCGCCTGGTCGAGGAAAACGGTCTCGACAATATTCGGTTGTTTCCCGAAGACGTGCGGCTGCTCTTGCCGCGCCTGCCCGTTGCGTCGATCGACCGGGCATTTCTCCTGTTTCCCGATCCCTGGCCCAAGCTGCGCCACCACCGCCGACGCTTCGTCCAGGCCGACAATCTCGACGCCCTGGCCCGCGTGCTGGCGGACGGCGCGGAGTTCCGGTTTGCCAGCGACCATATGGAATACTGCCGCTGGACCCTGCAGCGGGTCCGGTCCCATCCCGCTTTTGCGTGGACCGCGCGGCGGCCGGATGACTGGCGGGTCCGTCCGGACGATTGGCCAGCCACGCGATTCGAGGAAAAGGCCAGGGAACAGGGCCGTTCCGCGATCTATTTGCGTTTCGTCCGGCGTCCGCGTGAGACCGTCGGAGGGCCTTGAAGCCCGCAAAAAAGGGCCTATTATCTGCGCCACAACAAGAACAACGCTTGCCTCAGCAGGCCGGGGAGTGGGCGAGAGCCCACTTTTTTATTACCGGAGCACCAGTCGTGCCCGCGAGAAAGGTCGAAGAG
>JAYOEZ010000084.1:0-10686 GCA_038116985.1 Alphaproteobacteria bacterium
CCCTGCGACGAGCCGGCCGAATTGATCAGGATGTCGATGCGCCCGAACGTCTTCAGGACCTGCTTGGCGACATCGTCGGCGCTGCCGCGCTGCGCCATATCCGCCGCAATGAAGCCGACCTCGGTGCGGTAGCGCCGCGCCAGCCGCTTCGCCAGCGAATCGAGATAGCGCGGCGTGCGCGCAACCAGCACCACCTTGGCACCCTCGCTCGCCAGGATCTCCGCGCACGCCGCACCGATCCCCTTCGACGCGCCGGTGACGATCGCGATCTTGTTCTTGAACCCCAGGTCCATGCCGTTCCTCCCCTTGGCGGCCGCCCTCCCTTGCGGAGAACCGCCGCGATACCGATGATGCTGCCATGAGCATCACGATCACGCAGCTACATGACAAGGTCGGCGCAGAAATCTCCGGCGTCGATCTGGCGCAGCCGCTCGACGACGACGCCTTCGCCGCCATCGAAGAGGCGTTCTACCAGAATTCCCTGCTGCTGTTCCGTGACCAGGACTTGCCGCCCGGGAAACACATCGCGTTCTCGCGTCGCTTCGGCGTGCTGGAGGAACATCCGCTCGACCAGTTCCATCTAGAGGGCTTTCCGGAGATTCTCGTCCTGTCGAACCGCAAGCGCGACGACGGCACGCCGGCCGGTCTCGAGGACGCCGGGCGCTACTGGCACACCGACGTGTCCTTCACCGAGATCCCCAGCATGGGGTCGTTTCTCTATTCGGTGGAGATTCCGCCCGAAGGCGGCGACACGTTGTTCGCAAGCCAGTTCGCCGCGTACGACGCGCTGCCCGACGACTGGAAGAAACGCCTCGACGGCCTCCAGGCGCTGCACGGCCTCAACCGCGTCACCGCGCCGAAGTGGACCGACGAACAGCTCGCGCAGGTGAAGGGCGTCGCCCATCCCCTGATCCGCACCCATCCAAAGACCGGACGCAAGGCGCTCTATGCCGGGGTGTTCGTCCTCAAGGTGCTCGGCGTCGACGACGCCGAGTCCGACGAAATCCTCGACTTCCTGCGCGCCCATTGGGCGCAGGACGCCTTCATCTACCGCCACCGCTGGCAGTTGGGCGATCTCGTGATGTGGGACAATCGCTCACTCCTGCACCACGCTACGCCGTTCGATGCGCAATACACGCGGCACATGCACCGCACTACGGTCGCGGGCGAAAAGCCGGTCTAGTCGAGAGGCGGGTGCCTCCCCCAGGGTCCGGGGGAGGCAAGCGCCGCTTCGGCCGCCGCACGGAACCTCCGGCAGCCGCCGCACCGCTATTCGAAGGCGTGCGGACACGGGCCGCAACCGCGGCCTCGCTTGCCCTGTAAACAGCGCGTGCCGCGGTGTATTCCCTTCCGTCTGTAGAAAAAGGAGCCGCCATGCAGCAGGTCTGGATCGTCTTCGTCACCGTCTTCCTCGCCGAACTCGGCGACAAGACGCAACTCGCCACTGTCCTGTTCGCGGCCGAGCGGGATACGCGTCCCTTGCTGATCTTTCTCGCCGCGTCGGCGGCGTTGGTCGCCTCTACGGGGCTGGCCGTCGTGCTCGGCGCGTCGGCGGAACGCTACCTGACCATGATCCCGCTGAAGCTCATCGCCGGTGCGGGCTTCGTCGTCATCGGCCTATGGACCATCTGGAGCCACTTCACCGCATAGGACAACGCCATGACAGACACGACCGGCCTGACGATCCTCGGCGGCAAGACCGAAACGCCGGCCTCTCCCGACGACGCCACCATCGAGAAGGCGCCCAACGGCAGCCGCGAGACGCCCTACGTCGTGCGCTTCACCTGTCCAGAGTTCACCAGCCTGTGCCCGATGACCGGGCAGCCCGACTTCGCGCATCTCGTGATCGACTACGTACCCGAGGAATAGCTCGTCGAAAGCAAGGCGCTGAAGCTCTACCTCGGATCGTTCCGCAACCACGGCGCCTTTCACGAGGACTGCATCGCCGGCATCGGCAGGCGGCTGGTCGAAGAAGTCGCGCCGCGCTGGCTGCGCATCGGCGGCTACTTCTATCCGCGCGGCGGCATCCCGATCGACGTGTTCTGGCAGACCGGCGCGCCGCCGTCAGAGGTTTGGATTCCCGACCAGGGCGTTCCGCCCTACCGCGGCCGCGGCTAGCGCCTTGCGTTAGGCGCTCGCGTGTCGCTCCTTGAGCATCCTGGCGGCGCTGGTGTAGCCGCCGCCGTCCAGAAAGTGAAAGTGGGAATCGGTCGTCGCCGAAGGAACGATACAGGTCATCAGCGCTTCCTTCTGTCGGTGCAGGCCGAACATCAAGACACCCTGCGATTCCGCGGCGGTTAGGAGAGCCTCGGCTTCGCGGGCAACGTCCTGACTGCAGTCGACGGTGAGGAACAGGCCGTCGTCGAACTTCTGATAGTCGGTATTCGCAGCCACCATCTGCCTGTAGTGGTTTGAGTCGAATCCGCCCACCTTGAGCCCCAGTTTGAAGAGGCCGTACAACAAGGCGGTCTTGAGCGCGACGCGCGCCCAGTTGAAGGCCCGCGGCGCCGTCCCTCGTGTCACACGGCTCATCAAGCCCAGGCTGGCCGCCGTCCAGCGCACGGGAGGCCCCTCGAAGGGCACCGGGCTGAGACGCTGCTCCTCGCGCAGAATCTCCAGCAAACCGCGCGTGACCTTGGAGAAGGTGGACGCGTCTGCACCCGGTGCCGGACGTGCAATGATCGACAGGATCTCCCCGTTGCGTGACGGCATGGGGCCCCATTGGCAGGACAGCCCGGTGAGATCTGGGCGCTCACTGTCATCCGCGGGCGGCAAACCGACGCGGCCCTCCTTGAGAGCGTCCTCGGCCAGCTGCATGCCGCCGCCGGAAAAGAGGGCGTAGGCCACCGCCGAGGACGCAGCCAACCGCGCGACTTTGACGTCTGCGCCGCCAGCGCGAAGTTCGGCGACCGGCACCAAAGCGACACGCAGGTCCAGATCCAGGCTGTCGCGCACCCAGCGCGTCGTGCGCTGCAGCGCCGTTCGCACGACATCCGCGTCGCGCCCGGAAGTGGCGAACCGTGCGCCGTCGCCGCCGAACGAGAATGGAAACTCGCGATCGCCCAGCGCGTTGAGGACCGCGCTGATCGTCGCGGCGCCGGCGAGATTCACGGCCTTGTGGCGGCCTGCGGCGATCGCCGTCGTGGACTGGACGACGTCTGACACACCGACCCACCAATCATCGGGCAGGGGGCGGTAAGCACCCTCGTCGAGCGCGCGGTCGAAATCGTCGAGCGGTTCGATCTCTCGGTAGAAGTCATCGGACATGGGCAGCTCTCGTTGCCCAGATCAAATGAGGACGACGTTCGTGCCTGGCAAGGCCGGCGGCATGAAAGATACGTGAGCCCGATAAGCCGCTAGTCGGATACGAGGGCCGCCGCCGCCTCGCCTGCGAGCCGTCCCAGGTTGGTCGCAGACATCAGCCCCGACCCCGACAAGTAGCCCCAGTCTGCCGGACCGGAGAAGCCGCGCGCCGCGCCGCCGCCGGCGAACAGGTTGGGGAACGGCGAGCCGTCCTCCTTGAGGACGCGTGCCTCGCGGTTTACCTCGAGGCCGCCCTGGGTGTGGAACAGCGCGCCCTGGATCTTTGCGACGTAGTACGGCGCCGTCAGCGGCGGCTTCTTGGCGAAGTTGCGGCCGAACGGATCCTCCCGTTTGCCCGCGCACATCTCGGCCACCTCGTTGAGCGTGTTCTGCAGCGTCGCCTCGTCGCAGCCGACATATTTGGCGAGGTCCGCCACCGTCTCGCACCTCTTGATGGCTTCCGCCTTCATCGCCTCCTGGTGGCTGTGCATCTGGATGGCGACGTCCTGGCAGCGCTGGTCCCAGATCGTCCAGGCGACGTGGCCCGACTGGCGCACGACATTCAAGGCCTGCTCGGAATAGCCATGGTTCTCGTCCGAAAAGCGCACGCCCTCGACATTCACCTGGAAACCGCCCTCGGTGATCGACGGCCAGCCCAGATGGATGTTGTGCGGCGTGATGACCGCGCCGTGCCCCTGAAAAGCGCCCATGTCCTTGATAGACGCATGAAGCTGCTCGCCCCAGTAGATTGCGTCGCCCTGGTTGCCGTCGTGCCCGTGGTAGTGCGCATCAACGATCTCGGGAATGTATTTCTTCAACAGATCCTTGTTCCCGCCATAGCCGTTGCAGGCGAGGATCAGGGCGTCGCAGCCGACGTCCTCGTGCTTGCCGTCCGGGCGGGTGATGCGCACGCCGCGGATGGTGCCGTCGTCGTCGGCGTAAAGGTCGGTGACGTGCGCAGAGGTCGCGATGTCGATGCCCTGCTCGGCCACTGCCTGCAGAAACACCGTCAGCAGTTCCGCGCCGAACCGGCTCGGCGAACCGTGCATGTGCGGTACGGTGTGGCCGGGGTAAGTGAAATCGGCAATGACCGAAAGCGGCAGATTCCAGCGGTCGACCAGCCAGTCGACGGTCTTGTAGGCCTCGTCGGCGACGTGCCGGGCGAGATCCTTGTCGCACTGGTCCTGCGCCTTGGCGAGGATGTCCTTGTAGAGAATGTCGGGCGAATCCTCGATGCCCGCCTCCTTCTGCAGCTTGGTCCCGCCCGCCGGAATCTGGCCGCCCGACAACGACGTGTTGCCGCGTGGCGTCTCGTCGCGTTCGAGAACCATGACCTCGACGCCCCTCTCGTGCGCCGCCAGCGCCGCCGTGCAGCCGCATGCGCCGGCACCGATGATCAAGACCGGCACGTGAACGTCGAACTGCTTGTCCTTCGCCGAAATGACGCTACCCATGGTATCCCTCCCTCGCCCGTCCTAGGCTTCGTTGACACGATTCCCCGCGAGGGCTAATCGGTCAACAGGTCGTTGAAAACAAGACCGCAGGGAGGAAGACGATGGCGCTTAAGAAAAAGAAGGTTCTGGTCCTGGTGCCGTTCCCGATGACCGGGGACCACCTAACGATGCGCGAGGCGCAGAGCAAGCAGATCGACCTCGGCCCCGACCTCGAGTTTCACTACAAGCCCGTCAAGTGGGCAGGCACCAATTTCGTCGGACCCTACGATTATGTGGTCGGCGACTTCACCATGCTCGAAGCCGGCCTGCAGGCGCAGGACGACGGCTTCGATGCGGTCTGCATTGACACCATGAGTGATTCGGGCGTGGCCGCGCTGCGCGCGGTGCTCGACATCCCCGTCATCGGCCCCGGCCGCACCACCATGCTCACCGCCCTCATGCTGGGCGACAAGTTCGGCATGCTGGTGATGTGGGAGCGCTGGCTCGGCCTCTACAAGAAGGTCATGGACGAGCTGGGCATCTGGCACAAATACGTCGGCTACCAGTCGATCGGCATGGCGCCGGACCGCTTCAGCCTGCTCGGCGGCGAAGAACGCGTCGTGTTCCCGAAACTGCTCAAGGCCGGCAAGAAACTGATCGAGGAGAACGGTGCCGACGTCATCATTCTCGGCTCGACCTCGATGCACCAGGCGCGCGATTTCCTGGCGGAGAACCTACCGGTACCGGTCATCAGCCCGGGCCCGACGTCGTATGCAGCCGCTCTGATGATGATCAACCTCAAGCTGGCGCAGAGCCGCAAGGCCTACCCGCAACCGGTCGGCCGCAGCGACAACTACATCCACGGCATGCTCGACGCCGCGGCCGCGGCCGCCAAGAAGGGCCCGAAGGTCGTCGGCGCGGAAGGCATCAAGAAGAAGGGCGGCGGCGCCAAGCGCAAGGCCGCCAAGCCGGTGCGCAAGAAGGCTGCCGCGAAAAAGAAGCCTGCCGCCAAAAAGAGAAAGAGCGCGAAGAAGCCCGCGCGCCGCCGCTAGGAGGAACTGCAATGGCCAAGGCACTTGTCCTCGTCCCCTTCGCCATGGACGAAGAGGGCGTCAACAACCGGCGTCAGCAACTCACCACCGTGCAGCTAGGACCGGACATCGAGTTCGACTTCCGCCCGGTCACTGCGGGGCCGGAACTCTACATGAGCCCGCATGACTTCGTGCTGATGGACCTCGCGATCTTCGAGGCCGGCATGTCCGCCCAGGACGACGGATATGACGCGGTATGCATCGACACCATGAGCGATTCCGGGCTCGACGCCCTGCGCTCCTATCTCGACATCCCGGTCGTCTCTCCCGGCAAGCTGTCGATGACCTTCTCGATGAACCTCGGCAGCAAGTTCGGCATGTTGGCGCAATGGGAACCGGCGTTGATCCGCACCCAGAAGTTCGTCAAGTCTCTGGGCCTCGAGTCGTTCTGCGCCGCGATCGAAAGCTACGATTCGCCGCCCGACTACAAGAACCTGCTGTCGGGCAAGGAAGACAAGACCCTGCCCAAGATGAAGGCCGCCTGCGAACGCGCCATCGAGAAGGGCGCCGACGTGATCTGCCTCGGCTCGACCACGATGTACCAGGCAGCCGAGTACCTGAACAAGGAACTCCCGGTGCCGGTTATCAATCCTGGGCCTCTAACCTACAAGACGGTCGAAACCCTTCTGGCGATGGGCATCAGCCACAGTCGGCGGCCCTACCCCAAGCCGCTCAAACCGCATCCCAAGATGATTCACGCGATGTTCAAGGCCGGCGCGGAGAACGCCGGCTCATAACGTCCGTCGGCCCATGATCCGGTGGTTTGCAGCCCTTTGGCGCGGCGAACTGCCGCTGGCCCGCGCCTTCTGGGACGGTGCAATTCTCTATGGCGTACCGCTCAATCTAATCTCGACCTTCGGTTTTCTCGCCCTGTCGAGCGGCGACAACACGGTCCTCGGATTGGCAGTCAACCTGCTGCCGTTGCCCTACAACGTCGTGGTTCTCGTCGGCGTATGGCGCAGCGCACGGCGCTACGAGGGCCCACCGCATTGGGCCGAAGCGGCGCAGGTCGCGGTCGTCATCTGGTTTGCGATCGAACTATTGGCGTAGCCCGGATTCCGATAGCGCAACCGGCGCGCGGCTGCGCTAGAATACCGCCGACCCGTCTCTCGTGAGAGGTGCCGGGGCGGGCAACGGCCCCGCCTTTTCACACGAACAGAAGCACACGACGGCAACGCCCAGCGCGGCCGGAGAGCGGTGCATGACAACCCAGAAAGGTCATTACGAATATGTCTGACAAGTCCAAATCCGCGCGCGGTTTCAGCCGGCGCAGCGTTCTCAAGACAACGGCAGCGGTCGGCGCAGGCGCCGTTCTCGGCTTCCCGGCGATCACGCGCTCGGCCCAGGCCAAAAAGCTCCTCAAGCCGATCGTCGCCGGCCTCAACGCTAAGGAAGGCGATCCGAGCGACATTTCGATTCGCCTGATCCCGCAAATCCTGAAAGAGAAGTACGACGTCGAGGTGGAGATTCAGATTCACCCGTCCTCGACGCTCGGCACCGACCTGTCGCAGCTCGATGCGGTGCAGACCGGCTTCATCGACATCACATCGAACACCACGTCGCAGTTCACGGCCTATTCGCCGGAATTCTCCTACGTCGATCTGCCCTACATCATCCGCGACTGGGACATGGCGCTGCGCTTCTTCAAGTCCGACCTGTGGGCCTCGACCGCCGTCAACTTCGAGAAGAACGTGCCGGTCAAGGTTCTGCCGCCCGTCGGCGCCGGCGGCTACCGCCTGCTGTGGAACAACAAGCGGCCGTTGCCGGGACCGGAAGCGGCCGACGGCCTCAAGTTCCGCAGTTCGAACTCGGAACTCGAGACCGCGCTCATCCGTAACTGGGGCGGCAACCCGACGCCGATCTCTTGGGTCGAGACCTACACCGCGCTGCAGCAGGGCGTCGTCGACGGCTTCCACGTGCAGCCGATCTGGACATACCTGTTCAAGATGCATGAAGTGCTCAAGTACGCCACCGAGGTGGATGCGCTCTACGCAATCCAGTTCCAGGTGATGAACGCCAACACCTTCAACGCGATGCCGGAAGACATTCAGAAGCCCTTCCTGCTCGCCGCGCAGGAAGCCGCCGACATCGCCAACGAAAAGGATCGCGGGCTGGAGGACTTCTACAAGGGCAAGCTGCGCGAGGCCGGGATGGAAATCTACACCCCGAGCGCCGCGGAGAAGGCCAAGTGGGTCGCCGGCGGCCAGAAGGTGTGGGAGACGGCGAAGGGGATCAACAAGTCCGACCTCGACGCCATGAAGGCCCTGCAAGGCTCCGCCTAGCCTTCATCGCAATCACGTTCCGACCGAAAGCCCCCGGATGCGTCCGGGGGCTTTTCTTTGTCCCGCGCCGCGCTTTCGCCCGGCGGCTTGTTCACACGCGCGCTACTTCACGCCCTGCATCACGAAGAACACCTCGCACCCGACGCGCGCACCTTGCGGGTGGGCATCGGTGCCCGCCGGCTTGGGACCCAGTGTGGTGCGATCGCTCTCCGGCCGTTCGCTGTGCTCAAGATATCCACTGGTGGCTTCACTGAACCCCGCACGCAACGCCAGCGCGGCGGTGTCGGTGGAGTTGATCTTGGCCCAGAACGGTTCGGCGTTGTTCAGCGTCTGCCAGTCGTGGATCACCTGTTCGAACAAGTCCATGTCCTTGTAGGGCAGGCCCAGTTCGAGGTGAATCATCATGCCACCTGGCCGCAACAGCCTTTGGCATTCGCGAATGATGTTGCCGAGCGCCGGTGTCGAGGTTTCGTGGAACAACAGGTGCGACACGACGAGATCAAATGATTCGTCGGGAAAGTTGGTGCTCTCCGCATTCTGTTGTGAGAAGTGGATTCGCCGCCCCAGCGCTTCGGCACGCGCGTGGCCATAGCGCACCAGGGGGGCAGCGACGTCAATGGCGTGTACCTCTGCGTCCGGAAAGAACTTGGGATAGGCGAGCGTCGCCTGGCCGATGGAGCAGCCCATGTCGAGAATGCGCTGCGGCTTGAACCCAGGATAGTTGTGCCGCAGGTAGGAACACACGGTGCGGCCTCGCGCATCGTGCAGTGGCCCTTGCGTGCCGCACACATTGATGTAGGTCCCGCGATCGAAGATCGCGCCGGCGCGCACGTCGCCTTCCGTCACCTCGCTGGCGTAACCGCCCGGCATCGCATGGATATCCACCGCCGACATGTAGCGCGGCACGCGCAGCTCTGAATCCAGCTTGAGCGATCCGCCCGTGCTCGACTGTTCGGCCGCTGCACGGTTGAGCGCAGGCAATTGCCGAGCGACGCTTTCCTCTACGCTGTCCCACATGACCTCTTGCGCCAGCCTGGTGAGCGATCCCCACATTTGGTGATACGGATCCCGTTCCATGGCGTCGCGCAGTTCGATACGCGATGCGGGCGCGCGGCCGACGCGCCTTACAAAGTCCGGCACGACGCGATCTTCGGCGATCGGCCGGTTGCCTGGGCCGACGTCCGATGAAATATGGCTCTTGAGCGTGAAAGCGAAATCCTGCCGCGCCAACTCGTCGTGATTGGTGCGCGGCAGCACGGCGTGTTGCGTTTGTTGCAGCATGGCTCGCCCCTCTCTGCCCGGACTCTAGCGCATCGCCGGCGTGTCGCACCGCACAAAAACCGACCTTTCGCCTCCTCCGTCGAACGTGAAGGCACGGCAGCGCCTGTCCGAACATTTCCGCTTCCCCCCCGCGGTTATGACGGGTGTAATTGCATCGCGGGCAGGGGTGCTTTGGTTCCCGCTATGGAGGAAACCACGGGAGACAAACATGTCGAAACACATCTCGCGGCGAGACGCCCTGAAGACGGGGGCAGCCGCCGTCACGGCGGGAACGGTGATCACCGGGTTCCCGGCAATCACACGGTCTGCGCAGCAGAAGAAGTTTCTCAAGCCGATCGTCGCCGGCCTCAACGGCAAGGAGGGTGACCCGACCTATACGTCGGTATCCGATGTACCCAGAATCCTGCGCGAAAAATATGACATCGAGGTCGACTTCCAGATCCATCCTTCGTCGACACTTGGCACCGACCTGTCGCAACTCGATGCCGTGCAGACCGGCTTCATCGACATCACAAGCAACGTAACGACTCAGTTCGCGCGCTACGACGATTCATTCGCGTTCCTCGATCTTCCCTACATCGTGACCGGTTGGGACCAGTACCTGCGGGTCTCGAAGTCAGGCGTCTGGCAGCAGCAAGCCGCCAGATTCGAGAAGAACGTCCCGGTCAAGGTTCTCCCGCCGGTGGGCGCGGGCGGATACCGCCTGTTCTGGAACAACAAACGCCTCACCAAGACGCCTGCTGATGCCGAAGGCCTCAAGATACGTTCGGTCACCTCGCCGATCGTGATCGAACTCCTCAAGTCTTGGGGCACGAATCCGACGCCGATCCCCTGGGTCGAGACCTACACTGCGCTGCAGCAGGGCGTGGCGGACGGCTTCCATGTTCAGCCCATCTGGACCTTCAAATTCAACATGCACGAAGTCCTGAAATACGCCACCGAGGTCAAGGCGATCTTCGGCATTCAGTTCCAGGTCATGAACATCAATACATGGAACGCCATTCCGGAGAGCATTCAGGGGCCGATGATGATGGCCTTCCAGGAAGCGGCGGACAAAGCGAGCGAGGCCGACCGTGCGTCGGAAGAGTTCTACAAGGACGAACTGCGAGGGGTTGGCATGGAAATCTACACGCCGACCGCGGCCGAGTTTGCCCAGTGGCAGGAAAAGGGTCGAAGCATCTGGGGCTCCGCGGGCAAGGACATCGATCGTTCCGTGATCGACGCGACCGTGGCGCTGAGCTAGCCCTCTTCGCCTCTCAGAGAACACAGGACCGGCCCTTGGGGCCGGTCCTTTTT
>JAYOEZ010000085.1:0-10363 GCA_038116985.1 Alphaproteobacteria bacterium
GACGAACGCGGCGTCACGCCGTGGATCGAACCGCAAGGCGCACGCGGCGCGTTGACGCCGCCCGACGTGCATCGCTGCTTCTACCTGCTGATTGTGGCCTGCGTGCTGGCCGCTCTGGTCGTCCTGCTCGTTGCGATGGTCGAACTTGCCGAACGCGCGGTCTAGCTGCCGTTCTCGAGCAACCGGTTGAGCGCGGCGCGCAGGTTGCCCGCGGCCGGATTGTCGACCTGGTTCTTGTAGACGATCGTTTCCGGCGGCACGTTGCGGCCGTAGTATTCCAGATTGAGGCTTTCGCGCGAATCGATCACTGCGCCCTCGACCGAGGCGCCGGCGAACAGTCCCTTGGACTTGGAATAGGAATAGACGTCCTCGCGGAAATTCGTCGTCGTCGCCGCTTCCACGCCGGCGCCGATCGGACCGGCCGCGACGCTGGCATCCGCGCCCAGCTTCACCTTGTTGAACAGCACCGCGTCGACCGCGCGCTTGTTCATGAACAACAGCACGACCTCCGAGGCCTGCGCGCCGAACTGCAGGCCGATCGAGCCTGCGCCCATGGTGTAGAACGCCGGCGCGCTCCAACCGTCGCCGCGGCGCGTCAGCAGCACGCCGCTGCCGCCCTCACCGCCGATGAAGAAGCCGGCCTTCAGCATCTGGGGCAGGATCATCACCGCTTCCGCGCGCCGCAACAGCGTGCGCATCGAGCCCATGTCGGGATCGCTGCGGAACGACTTCACCGTCAGCTCCGCCTTGTCGACGAGGTCCTGTGCCTCGCCCGCCTGCGAGGCGGCGCCGGAGGCGAGGACGGAAAGCGAAAGAACGGTGGCGGCGAGCGAACGGCGCAAGCGGGCAAAGCGCATGATCGATGTTCCCTTGGTGCGAGGAGCGGCAGGGTGGCGAGCGATTGTGGTCACTTTGTGTCTCATTCGCCGAGATTGAGAATCAGGCCCAGAGTGCGGGCGCGCCGGAAGAAGGCAAGGAAGGCGGCAGCGCCCGCCGCAAGGTAGACGACGTTCAGCAGGCTCGCGGTCCACATCAGATCGGGCCGATAGACGCCGTCGATCAGGATGCCGCGCATGCCCTCGAAGACGTGGCTCGCCGGCAGGACGTAGGCGATGACCTGCGCCCATTCGGGCAAGACGGCGACGGGGTAGTAGATCGCCGACAGCGGGGCCAGAGCGAACACCGCGACCCAGGCCAGGCTTTCCGCGCCGAGGCCGTAGCGAAGCACCATGCCGGACATGACCAGGCCGATGGCCCAGCCCATGACGATCAGGTTGAAGAAGAACGCGATCAGCGGCAGGCCAAGCGAATAGATCGAGAAGTCGAAGAACGCGAAGGCCAGCAGCGACGCCGGCACCACGCCGATCACCGTCTTGATCAGGCTGATCGTCATCAGCGACGCCAGCAGTTCGTAGGAGCGCAGCGGCGACACGAACAGGTGCCCGAGGTTGCGCGACCACATCTCCTCCAGAAACGAGATCGACACGCCGAGCTGGCCGCGGAACAGCACGTCCCACAACAGCACCGCCGAAAGCAGGATGCCGAACGCCTGAACGAACAGGTTCGTGTTCTGGGCCAGGAACGTCGTCAGGAACCCCCACATGATGACCTGCATCGTCGGCCAGTAGGCGAGTTCGAGAATGCGCGGCCACGATCCCTTGAGCAGATACCAGTAGCGCAGCACCATGGTTGCGACGCGCAGCGGCGAAAACGCGAAATAGGCGTCGGCGCGAACGATGTCTGTGTTGCGGCCGTTCATTGCGCAGCCTCAGCATTCGACGTGACGGTGCCGTCGCGCCCGCGTGCGATGTCGAGGAACACCTCTTCCAGGTTCTGCCGCCCGTACTTCTCGATCAGGGCGCGTGGCGTGCCACGATCGACGACCTTGCCGGTGCGCATCATGATGACGTCGTCGCACACGCGCTCGACTTCGGCCATGTTGTGCGACGCCAGCAGGAAGGTTGCCTTGGTGCGCCGCTGGTAGTCCTTCAGGAAAGTGCGGATCCAGTCCGCTGTGTCGGGATCGAGAGACGCCGTCGGCTCGTCCAGCAGCAGCACCTCGGGTTCGTTGAGCAGCGACTTCGCCAACGCGACGCGCGTCTTCTGTCCCGACGACAGATTGCCGAACGGCCGCTTCATCAGTTGCGTGAGGTCGAGCGCCTCGGCCAGCTCGTCGATCCGCGCCTTCATGTTGCGCAGCGCGTAGAGCCGTCCGTAGACGCGCAGGTTCTCGCCTACGCTCAGGCGCCGCGGCAGGTCGACATAGGGCGTGGAAAAGTTCATGCGCGGCAGCACGCGATAGCGATGCTTGAGCATGTCCTCGCCGAGCACGCGCACTGTGCCGCTGGTCGGCAGCAGCACGCCCAGCAGGATCGAGATCGTCGTGGTCTTCCCCGCGCCGTTGCCGCCGAGCAGCGCCGTCGTCGTGCCCGGCCGAACCGCGAAGTCCAGGCCGTCGATGGCGGTGACGCGCTCGTAACGCTTGGTCAGGTCGTGCACCGCGATTGCGGCGCCAGCGGGCTCCATGGGCGGAATATGGGCCCTCGCGCCCGGCCGCGCCAGCGGGCTCCATGGGCGGAATATGGGCCCTCGCGCCCGGCCGCGCCAGCCCCGCGTTGCCGCCCCGAATCCGCGGGGATAGGCTCGCGGGCGACCATGACCACGACCGCCGAATCCCGCCCCGCGCCACCGTTGGCGCCTGCCGTCCGGGGCGATCTGCCGCCGCCTGGCGGCGGGCGTCTGCGGCTGCAGACGTTGGTGCTGATCCGCTGGATCGCGTTGGCCGGGCAGGCGACCGCGATCGTCGTCGTCGGCGTCGTGCTCGGTTTCGATATGGCTTTCGTGCCGGCGCTTCTGGTCGTGCTCGTTTCCCTACTCCTCAATGGCGTACTCACGTTGCGCTACTCGCCGACCACGCGGCTCAGCGACCTGCAGGCATCGCTCTATCTCGGCTACGACACGTTGCAGCTCGCCGCGTTGCTCTATCTCACCGGTGGGATTCAGAACCCGTTTGCCATTCTCATGCTGGTTCCGGTGACGGTGTCGGCGACGATCCTGTCGCTGCGCAGCACCGTGCTGCTCGGCGCGCTGGCGTTGACCGTGTTGACGATCGTCACGTTCGCGCATCTGCCGCTGCCCTGGCCGGGCGACGGCATCGATCTGCCGCCGCTCTACATTGCTGGAATCTGGACGGCGCTTGTCCTCGGCATGGCCTTCATCGCTGTCTATGCCTGGCGCGTCGCCGCCGAGGCGCGGCGCATGTCGGACGCGTTGTCGGAAACCCAAATGGCGCTGGCCCGAGAACAGCAACTGTCCTCGCTCGGCGGACTCGCCGCTGCGGCCGCGCACGAACTCGGCACGCCGCTCGGCACCATCGCGCTGATCGCCAAGGAAATACGTCGCGAGGTGGAGGACGGCACGGCGCTTGCGGAAGACATGGATCTCCTGCTGCGTGAAAGCGAACGCTGCCGCGACATCCTGGCGCAACTGTCGCGCGACCCGCGCCGCGACGGCGATTCGCCCTTCGAAACCCTGTCCCTGCCCGCATTGGTCGATTCGATTGCCGCACCGCGGCAAACGGCGCGCGTCGCCATCACGGTATCTGAATCCGTCGTGCTGGGGGTCGACATGCCGTTCGTCGCCACGCTGCCGGAGATCGTCCACGGTCTCGGCAACGTCATCGAAAACGCCATCGATTTCGCCGGCAGCGAGGTGCGCATCGCCGTTCACGCCGGGGAGCACATCGTCTCGGTTGTGGTCAATGACGACGGCCCGGGATTTTCGCACGCGGTGCTGGGCGACCTCGGCGAGCCCTACGTGTCGACGCGGCGCAACGCCGGCGGCATGGGCCTCGGCGTGTTCATCGCCAAGACGCTGCTCGAACGCACCGGGGCCGACATCGCGTTCCGCAACGCGCCTGCGGGTGGCGCCGAGGTTGAGATTCGATGGCCTCGTGACATACTCGAACGACTTGGAAAACGTGCATGACCGACGCTGCCGATACTGCAACACAACCATTGAAGCGCCTGCTGATCGTCGATGACGACGCGCCCTTTCGCGACCGGCTGGCGCGCGCGATGGAGAAACGCGGTTTCGATGTGGCGACGGCGGCCAGCGAAAGCGACGCGGCCGACGTGATCGACCGCCACAAGCCGACCCATGCCGTCGTCGACCTGCGTCTCGAGGACGGCTTCGGTCTCGACATCGTGCCGTTGATCCGCGCCCGCGATCCGGATGCCCGCATCGTGATCCTCACCGGCTACGGCAACATCGCCTCCGCTGTCGCGGCGGTGAAGGCTGGCGCAGTCGACTATCTCGCCAAACCGGCGGATGCCGATGAAATCGAGTCCGCGCTGCTTGCCAGCGGCGCCGATAAACCGCCGCCGCCGGAACAACCGATGTCGGCCGACCGGGTGCGCTGGGAACACATCCAGCGGGTCTACGAGCTATGCGACCGCAATGTTTCGGAGACCGCACGGCGGCTCAACATGCACCGCCGTACGCTGCAGCGGATTCTCGCCAAGCGTTCGCCCCAGTAGCGCCAGCGACCCGAATTTCTCTTGAATCACTGGAACTTAGTAGGCTCCACGGGTATAACCCGTGAGCAGGATGACCCAGCCTAACCGCTTCACGCGCGAGGTCGCGGCGCTTGCCGACACCCAGGTTCTGGTAATCGGCGACCTGATGCTCGACCGCTTCGTCGCGGGCTCGGTCGACCGGGTTTCGCCCGAAGCGCCCATTCCCGTTTTCCGCGTCGGCGAGGAAACCCTCATGCCGGGCGGTGCCGGCAACGTTGCCGCCAATCTCGTGGCGCTTGGCGGCGCTGCGACCCTGATCGGTATGGTTGGCGACGACGACGACGGCCGCGCGCTGGCCCGGGGCCTGCAACTGGATCGCCTTGCGGTGCGTACCGTCGTCGACGCGGCGCGGCCGACGACCGTCAAGACACGCTACGTCGCACAGGGACAGCAACTGCTGCGCGCCGACCGCGAGACGCGGCAGGCGATTTCCGGGCCGCTCGCCCAGGCCCTTCTGGAACACGTCGACGCGGCGCTGCCCGAGGCCGGCGCCGTCGTGCTCTCCGACTACGGCAAGGGCGTGCTGACGCCGGCCGTGCTGCAACAGGTCATCGCCAAGGCCGCCGCACAGGGCGTACCCGTGGTGGTCGATCCCAATGGCGCGGACTATGCGCGCTATCGCGGCGCGGCCTATGTCTCGCCCAACCGCGCCGAGCTGGCCCAGGCAGGCGGCGAGGATGTCGCCGATCGCGACGACGTGCTGCGCGTTGCGTTGCGCGTCATGGAGGCGAGCGGCATCGAAACCATGCTGGTCACGCAAAGCGAGGCAGGTCTCTCCCTGATTCCCCGCACCGGCGACGCGGCGCACTTCCCCGCGCAGGCACGCGAGGTGTTCGACGTTTCCGGCGCCGGCGACACCGTCGTCGCCAGCTTCGCCGCGGCGCTCGCCGCCGGCATTGATCCGCCGACCGCCGCGGCGCTCGCCAATACCGCGGCGGGCATCGTCGTGACCAAGGCCGGCACGGCCGTCGTCACCGCGCATGAGATCATCGCCCACATGCACGAGGCCGACCTTGCGGCCAGCGACGCCAAGATCCGCACTCTCGACGAGGCGCTGCGCATCGCCGCCGGTTGGCGCGAACGCGGCCTGCGTATCGGTTTCACAAACGGCGCCTTCGACCTCCTGCATCCGGGCCACATTTCCTCGATCGCCCAGGCGCGCGAACATTGCGACCGTTTGATCGTCGCGCTCAACAGCGACGACTCGGTGCGCCGCCTCAAGGGGCCATCCCGTCCCATCCAGAACGAATCGGCGCGCGCCATGGTGCTCGGCGCGCTCGAACAGGTCGATCTTGTCGTGCTGTTTGACGCCGATACGCCGATCGACCTCATCAAGGCCGTGCGTCCCGACGTCCTTGTCAAGGGCGGCGACTACAACGTCGACCAGATTGTCGGCGCCGACGTCGTGCAGAGCTACGGCGGCAAGGTCCTGGTCGCGCAGTTTCTCGAAGGCCACAGCACGACGCGCACCGTGGCGCGGATGGCGGGCTAGATGATCGTCGTCACCGGCGGTGCCGGCTTCATCGGCTCGAACGTCGTCGCGGCGCTGGCCGCCAAGGGCGACCGCGAGATCGCGGTGTGCGACGTCTTCGGCAAGAACGACAAATGGCTCAATCTCGCCAAGCACGAATTGTCGGGCGTCATCTCGCCGCCGGACCTGATCGACTTCCTGAATTCCGAGAACTTCCGGATGGAGGCGATCATCCATCTCGGCGCCGTCACCGACACGGCAGAGACCGACGTCGATCTGATCATGCGCAACAACTTCAAGTTCTCGCTCAGTCTGTGGGACTGGTGCGCACGCAACGAGGCACGCTTCATCTACGCGTCGTCGGCGGCGACCTATGGTGACGGCCGTCAGGGGTTCGACGATTTGGACAGCATGTCCGCCCTGTCGCGCCTGCGACCGCTCAACCCCTATGGCTGGAGCAAGCATCTGTTCGATCGTCGTGTGGCGCGCATCGTTGCCGAGCGCCTGCCGACGCCGGACAACTGGGCCGGGCTCAAGTTCTTCAACGTCTACGGGCCGAACGAATACCACAAGGGACGCATGTCTTCGGTCGCGTTGCAGGTCCACGATTCGATTCTGATTGGCGAACCCGTCCGTCTGTTCCGCTCGCATCACCCTGACTATGAAGACGGCGGCCAGATGCGCGACTTCATCTATGTCGAGGACTGCGTCGCCGCGATCGAATGGCTGCTCGACCAGGACGACGAAGCCGTCAACGGCATCTACAACCTGGGTTCGGGCGAGGCGCGCACCTTCCTCGATCTTGCGCACGCCGTCGCCGATTCCATGGGTGAGCAGCTCAACATCGAGTGGGTCGACACCCCGCCGGACCTGCGCGACAAGTACCAGTACTTCACAGAAGCCAAGATGGACCGCCTGCGCGAGGCGGGCTTCACCCGCACCTTCACCTCACTCGAAGAAGGCGTGCAGCGCTACGTCCAGCAATACCTGTCGCGCCCGGACCCCTACCGCTAGGCCGCGTTCACCAGGTCTTCACGGGCGGCGACTTCACCTCGACCTGAACCGATTCCTCCAGCGCCTCCGACCAGTGCGGCACGCCCTTGGGGTGGAACCAGGTGTCGCCCGGCGCGGCGATGAACTCCTCGCCGCCGATCCACAACTTCAGCTTGCCCGACACCAGGTGGCACGAGGTCTCGTGGTCGTCGTGCTGGTGAGTCGGATCGCGCATGCCCTTGGGCCGGGTGATCGACAGCATCAGCATCGTGTCCGACTTCATCACCACGGCGACCTCGACCGGCTTGTCCATCGTCTGGCCCTCGACCTGTTCGATCAGGTCTGTCGGCGCATTACCGGCGGCGACGAAGGTCCTTGTGAAGTTCTGAATCTCTCCCGGCATCAGCTTGCTCCCCGTCTTGGCGCGCACGGCATCGAGCCGCGCGTCGATTTCGTCTTCCGACAACGTTCCCTCGTCGATCAGCACCGCGCGGATCGCCAGTAACCAGCTCTCGGCATAGCTGCGCGAGGGGTCTTCGAACTTGGCGTAATACTCCACCGCGCGCTTGTGCAGGTCGGCATTGTAGGGGCCCTTGCCCTGGCCGGTGACCAGCGCAAGCATCGCGTCGACGCGCTTGTCGAACCAGGTCGCGTCGCCCTCGCGCCGGTCGATCGGGCGCGGCGCCTTTATCTCCGCGCTCATTCGGCCGCCGCTTGGCTGGCCGGCACGAGGCGCGCCAGCACCTCGTCGGCCGTCATCACGTCGACGAAGCCGTAGACGTTCGACAGTGCCGAGTTGTGGTGGTTGTCGTCGTGCGCCGAGTTGGCGTCCGACACCATGATGGTCTGGTAGTTCAGCATCATCGCGTCGCGCGCGGTCGATTCGCAGCACACGTTGGTCTCGGTGCCGGTGATGACCAGCGTGTCGAGCCCGCGTTCCTGCAGCACCTCGTGCAGGTTGGAGGCGTCGGCGATGAACGGACTGAAGCGGTCCTTCTCGACCGTCAGGTCGCCGTCCTTCACGACCAGATCAGGGTGTAGCGCATGCCCCCAGCCGCCGGGGCCAAGACCGCCCAGAATGCGCTCACGCACCGGCGGCGCGCAGAAGACGTCGAACAGCGTGCTCCAGCTCCTGGCGCTCTTGTCGGTGAAGGTGGTGACGATCCACACGACGGTGCCGCCCGCGGCGCGGAAACCGTCGGCCAGTCTGTTGACCGTCGGCACGATGTCGATGGTGTTCTGTCCGCCCGATGTCGCCGGGTCGCAGAAGAATTCCTGGATGTCGACGACGATCAGCGCGCTGCGCGCCGGATCGAGCCGCTCGAAGATATGCGTCCGTCCGCCGCGCCGTTTCGCCATCCGTTCGGCGAGGCCGGGAAACAGGGCCGTCTCGTGCATGGTCTGGTTCCTCCCGTGGGCCAAGCCTAGCCCGTCGCGCGTCATCGCGGAACCGGCGCGGGCTTAGCGTCCGTGCGGCGGATAGTCCGGCTGGTTCTCGGGCAACGCATTCTGGAAAGCCGGCTCTTGCCGGCACCGCGCGTCGATCGCGCTAAGGGTCGGGTAGGGCGCAAGATCGCAATGAAACCGCCGCGCGTTGGCCATCTGCGGCACGAGGTGCAGGTCCGCCCAGCCTGGTTGGTCACCGAAACTGAATGGCCAGGGGCCGGCGCGGCGCTGCAACATTTCCTCGAGTGCGCCGAACGCAACGGCCACCCAGTGTTCGTACCAGCGCTGGACCGCATCGTCGCCAACACCCAGTGGATCAGCGAGATAGCGACGAACCCGTGCGTTGTTGAGCGGATGCAGATCCGCGGTGATCAGCAATGCGAAGCTGCGGGCCTGCGCGCGCATCACCGGGTCGGCGGGTAGCAACGCCGGCTCGGGGTGTGTCTCCTCCAGATACTCCAGTATGGCGCCCGATTGCGCGATGACGGCGCCATCCAGCACGAGCACGGGGAGAAGGCCCTGCGGGTTGATCCGATTGTACTCACCTGGCGGCAGCCCGCCGACCGGGAGGTACTCGTAAGCGAGCCCCTTTAGGTTCATCGCGATGCGCACCCGCTCCCCGGCGGAGTTCTGCCATCGCGTGATGAGTTGCATGCGTGTCTACGCCCCGTCGATCACCCGGAACCGCGCCGCGCCGCCCTCGTCGGTGATACGGCCCGCCGTCGGGCCGGCGAAATGCGCGGCCAGCACGATGGCCTTGCTGCCGGCGTGCTGCTCGACGAAGGCGCGCCGCGTCGCCGACGACATGTCGTGGTCGAGGCAGAACTTGGTGCGCCAGTGCGGCTCGGCGATCAGCACCGGGTGGTGCAGCATGTCGCCGGTGAAAAAGACGTCGTGGCCGCCCGATTCGAGATGCACGCAATAGTGACCCGGCGTGTGGCCCGGCGACGGCACCAGCGACAGCCCGTCGCCAATCTGGAAGTCCATCGTCACGATCTCGGCAAGGCCGGCGTCGACGATGGGAAACACGCTGTCGGCCAGGCTGGTGTAGCCGAACTCGCCCGGCTTGACGTTGTTGTAGTGGTCGTAGTCTCCCTTGGAGAAGATGTAGCGCGCGTTGGGGAACGTCGGCACCCACTGGCCGTTCTCCAGCCGGGTGTTCCAGCCGACGTGGTCGGCGTGCAGGTGCGTGCACATCACGTAGTCCACGTCCTCGGGCGCGATCCCCATGGCGTAGAGGTTTTCGAGATAGGGCCGGTTCTGCATGTGCCAGAACGGCAGCGCCGCGCGGTCCTTGTGATTGCCCACGCACGTGTCGATCAGGATTGTCTTACCGTGCGCCTGCACCACATAAGTGTGGAAGCTGAAGGTCAGCGTCAGCGCGCCGTCCTTGTCGGCCACGAAGTGCGGCGCCAGCCAGTCGCGGTGGCCCTGCAGCACGGCGTCGTCCCAATCGTGAAAGGTGAAGTCCGGCGTGAACGGTTCCACCACCTCGACCAGTTTGCGCACCGTGTAGTCGCCGAATTGCTGCGGCTTCATGCCGTTCCTCCCTGCCTCGCGCGCGGCGGCAGCCGCGCATCGTTGAAAACCGGTTCGCCGGCGCACCAGCGCGCCGCCGCCGTGTCGTCGGCCAGCGCGATGGCGAGCGCCGCCGTCAGTTCCAGGTGTCCGTCGCGCGCGTCCCGGGCCGGATTGAGTCCCCGCGCCGCGGCCTTCATCACGTTGGCCTGATGCACGTAAAGCGACACCGCGACGTCGGCGCCGGTGAGCGCGGCCTCGCAGTGGCCGGCATCGGTCGCATTGGCGCCGCGGCAGGCCAGCGGACGCAGGTCGTAGACCGTGCAGCGGGCATCGGCGCCCAGCAGGACGCAGGGCC
>JAYOEZ010000086.1:0-10134 GCA_038116985.1 Alphaproteobacteria bacterium
TCACACGGCCGTGCTTAAGGGCACGGATGTCGACCAGCCGAGGAATCTCGCGAAATCCGTGACCGTCGAGTAAGCGCGATACAGCGTTAGGGTTGCGGCTGCGCGGCCCGCGCCCGATATTGGGCGATAGCAGAGGCGCGGACATGGGCCACCGGATTCACTGATCGCTGAGACGAGTGAGCGTGATGAGTACGTACGATTTCGATCTCTTAGTAATAGGAGCCGGCTCCGGCGGCGTGCGTGCCGCCCGTGTAGCCGCAAGCTACGGCGCACGCGTCGCGATTTGCGAGAACAGCCGTGTAGGCGGCACATGTGTCATTCGGGGCTGCATCCCGAAGAAGTTCATGGTGTTTGCCTCCCACTTTGCGGAGCACTTCGAGGATGCCGCCAACTATGGCTGGACCGTCGGGCCGAGGAGCTTCAGTTGGTCGAAGTTCAAGGAGACCCGCGATCGGGAGATTGATCGCTTAAACGGGATATACATCCGTCTGCTTGGGAGTGCCGGCGTCGAACTGATGGAAGGGTCCGGAAGTCTCGTTGATGCGCACACTATCGACGTTGACGGCCGCAGGGTCACCGCCGACAAGATTCTGATCGCTACCGGAGGGTGGCCCGTCAGAGCAAAAATTCCTGGTGCGGAGCACAGCATCACGTCCAACGAGTTTTTTGAGTTGGATGAGCAGCCCCGGCGCGCAGTTGTCGTAGGCGGTGGCTATATTGCCGTCGAGTTTGCGGGCATTTTGGCTGGGCTGGGAACGGAGACCGTCCAGCTTTATCGCGGCGAGCAGATCCTTCGAGGATTTGATCGCGATGTTAGAGCGACGCTTGCTCAGGAGATGCGAAAAAAGGGAATCGACATCCGGGTCGCATCGACGATTCAGCACATTGAAAGGGTTGCTGATGGGCTCATTGTCACGTGCGAGGACGGAGAAATATTTCAAACGGATGCCGTTGTGTGCGCGATTGGCCGCTTGCCGAATGTGGCGGGGCTCAACCTTGAATCGGTCGGCGTGACGCAAAAGGACAATGGTGCGATCGTTGTCGATGAGCACTCCCGAACCAGCGTCGCTAATATCTTTGCGGTCGGCGACGTAACGGACCGCATTGCGCTAACCCCCGTGGCACTCAATGAGGGATTGTGTTTCGCGCAGACCGTCTTCGGGGGGAACGAAAGGATAATGGACCATTCCTACGTAGCATCGGCAGTCTTTAGTCAGCCTGCGGTCGCAACGGTCGGAATGACTGAGTCCGAGGCGCGCGCCGAATACGCAAATGTCGACGTCTACAAGTCCACCTTCAGGCCGCTCTTGCACACGCTGTCGGGGCGCGATGAGAAGACGATGATGAAGCTCTTGGTTGACGCCGACAGCGATCGCGTAGTCGGCGTCCATATGGTCGGCCCGGAAGCGGCAGAGATCGTTCAGGGGTTGGCTGTTGCGGTGAAGATGGGGGCAACCAAGGCAGATTTTGACGCAACTGTAGGAATTCATCCGACTGCGGCTGAAGAGTTCGTCACGATGCGTGAAAAGTACGTAGACGAGGAGGTCTTGGCGGCCGAGTAGGCCGGGGCAGGACCTCCCGACGCATCCAGGGAAAGCGACCATGGCAGACGATTGGTCTTTGGAAGGTTGGCGTTCGTTGCCAATAGAGCAGCAGCCCGACTACCCCGATGCTAAGGCGCTCGAGAAGGTGGAGCGCCAGCTTCGCTCCTACCCGCCGCTTGTCTTTGCCGGAGAGGCGAGAAGACTTCGCGCCGAACTCAGCGATGTCGCGGCAGGTCGCGCGTTTCTTCTGCAGGGCGGCGACTGTGCGGAGAGTTTTGCCGAGTTTCACCCCGACAACATTCGCGACACATTCCGTGTCCTTCTCCAGATGGCGGTTGTTCTGACTTTTGGTGGTACTTCGCCGGTCGTGAAAGTCGGACGTATCGCGGGACAGTTCGCGAAGCCGCGTAGTGCCCCGACGGAGGAGGTTGGGGGCGTTGCGCTGCCGAGCTACCGGGGCGATATCGTCAACGGAATCGAGTTCGAGGAGGTGGCTAGGGTGCCTGACCCGGCGCGGCTGCTTCAGGCATATGCGCAATCGGCGAGCACCCTAAACCTGATCCGCGCATTTTCGCACGGGGGTTATTCGTCACTCCGAAGGGTGCATGGATGGAACCTTGGTTTTCTCGAGAGAAGTCCAGAGGGTGAACGGTATCAGGAAGTGGCGAACCGGATCTCCGAGGCGCTCGATTTCATGGAAGCGTGTGGTTTTACGGCCGAAACCATCCCAGTGCTGCGAGAGACTGACTTCTATACGTCGCACGAGGCCCTTCTTCTTAGGTACGAACAGGCCCTGACACGAGTCGATTCAACGACCGGCGATTGGTACGACACGTCTGCGCACTTCCTTTGGATTGGTGACAGGACTCGCCAACTTGACGGTGCGCATGTCGAGTTCCTTCGTGGCGTAGGCAACCCCATCGGTATCAAGGCAGGGCCAAGTCTCGACCCGGAAGAAGCAATCCGTCTGATCGACCGCCTCAATCCCCAGAACGAGGCAGGGCGGCTGACGATTATCTGTCGTATGGGAGCGGACAAGATTGGAAAGCACATCCCCGCATTGATTCGGAGGGTCGAGGTCGAAGGAAGGAAGGTGGTTTGGTCATGTGATCCAATGCACGGCAATACGATTAAGTCAGCCACCGGCTACAAGACGCGACGTTTTGATATGATTCTCTCGGAAGTTCGAGACTTTTTCGCAATACATGACGCGGAGGGGACCTACGCCGGAGGGGTGCACTTCGAGATGACCGGGCAGGACGTGACCGAATGCCTGGGCGGCGCTCAGGAGATTACAGAGGAAGTCCTCTCCGACCGCTATCACACGCATTGCGATCCGCGCCTCAACGCGTCTCAAGCTTTGGAACTTGCCTTCTTGCTTGCTGACATGCTGAAACATCGCAAGGTCGCTGCCAGAGTAAGCGCGGCGGCCGAATAGGCCCGCCACAGGAGCTTCGGATGACGCACGCTGCCGTCCAGTCCGACGACGCCATCGCGCGTCATACTGATCACTACTTCAATCGAACGAAAAGCGTGGTGCGACGATTCGGCGACAAGCGCGCCACCTACGCCGTGTTCATGCGGCGGCCGGTTCTCTTCGCTCCCAGGCTGATGGTTGAAGCACTCGAATCTGTTGCGGCGCGGCGAGGCGTCGCATTTGAGATTGACCAGAGATATGCGGAGGGCGCATGGGTCGGCGCCGGCGATCCGCTTGCCTACATCACGGGTTCGCTGACGGAACTTGTCGATCTGGAGACGCTATATCTGCAGCGGCTGGGGCCGGCGTGTGTCGCTGCCTACAATGCCTATTCGATGTGCCGTGACCTGCCGAAGGTCGCTTTTCTGGCCATGGATGCCCGTCACTGTGCCGGCGCGGAAATGGCTGAAATGATGGCCTACGCGGCGAGCGTGGGGTCGGCGTCAGCAAAGGCAGAGGTGGGGGCCGTAGGTTTCGTCGGCAACGCGACGGACGCGACGGCGCATTTTTTCGGGAACACGGGTGGCATGGGTACCATGCCACACGCGCTCATCGGCTATGCCGGTTCCACGGTCCGCGCTGCGGAAATGTACAATGAGACCTTTCCTGCCGAGCCGATGACGATACTCGTTGACTACTACGGCCGCGAGGTAAGTGACGCGCTTGAGGTTTGTCGCCGGTTTCCGGACCTGGCAAGCGAGGGGATGCTGTCGGTGCGACTCGACACTCATGGAGGTCGGTTTGTTGAAGGCTTGGACCCGCAGGCATCGTATGCCGTTCTCGAGCGCCACGTACCCAAGAGTACACGTCAGTACAGGTCGGAGCATGAACTACGCTGGCTGGTTGGAACCGGCGTGACGGCGGCTGCTATCTTTCGCATGAGAGAGGCACTAGATGACGCAGGGTTCGAGAATGTCCGAATCGTTGCGAGCTCAGGGTTCGGGCCGGCCAAGTGCAAGGTGATGGCAAGTGTCGATGCGCCGATCGACGTCATTGGAACCGGTTCGTTCCTACCCGAGCGGTGGGGTGAAACCTATGCGACGGCTGATGTTATCGAATATGACGGCAAGAGGTCGGTGAAAGTCGGTCGAGAGTTCCTGCTGCGGCGGCAGGCGTAGATACTTGTATCCGACTACGCCGCATCTCGCCCTCGTCGCACGCTTGCAAGGTCCTTACGTCCGCTGATTTCCAGCCCACTATTCGGGTGTATCAACCCGGACCAGGAGCTTGCCGAAGTTTTCTCCTTCAAGCATGCGTATGAAGGCAGCAGGGGCACTCTCGATTCCCTGAACGATGTCTTCGCGGTACCTGAGCGTGCCGTCTGCTAGCCACCCCGCGAGTGCCGATATCCCTTCGGCGTAGCGCTGGCCGAAGTCAGTGACTAGAAAGCCCTCGACGCGACTGCGTGTGACGATCAGCTTCCACAGGTTTCTCGGCCCCATCTCCGGTCTGGTGTTGTTGTACTGCGAAATCTGGCCGCAAAGAGCTACCCGCGCGTGTTGCGAGAGATTGTCCAGCACCGCGTCCGTGATTGGTCCGCCTACATTGTCGAAGTAGACATCGACACCGTCCGGGCAAAGCTCTGACATCTCCTTCTGGAGATCGGCAATCACTCGATAGTTTAGCGTGGCGTCGTAACCCAGTTCATCCTTCACATACGCCGCTTTTTCCTCGCTCCCCACAAAGCCAATGGTGCGGCATCCCTTCAGCTTGGCGAGTTGACCGACCACACTCCCGACAGCGCCGGATGCGGCAGATACGACCACCGTTTCACCCGGCTGAGGCTTGCACAGCTCGAGCAAGCCAAAGTAGGCGGTGAGGCCTGGCATACCGAGGATGCCCAAGGCCGTTGAGATCGGCGCGATCCTCGGATCAACAATCCTTAGGTGGCGTGGCTTGGCGACCGCGAATTGCTGCCAACCGAGCATCCCCTCGACAATCGTGTCCTCGTGAATATCCGGACTGCACGACTTGACGATGCGACCGACAGCGCCGCCGCCCATCAGGCCGCCGATTTCGTAGGGCGGGACATAGGATTTGACGTCGTTCATCCGGCCACGCATGTAGGGGTCGATGGAGAGGTAGAGAGTCTCGACCAGAACTTCTCCCTCACCGGGCTCGGGGCGCGATTCTGTGACGACACGGAAATCGTCGGGCTTCGGGGCACCGTGGGGTCGGCGCGCTAGAAGGATTCGCGTGTTTTCCTGAGTACGACTCATGGTTCGTATTGCGCCGTTGTTCCCGATGTTCGCTTGCACTATAGGTCATAACGCTCGCGCAATCGCGCCTCGAAAGCCACGAGATGTCTGACCGCCTTTCTCTGTACCTAGCGCAGCTCAACCCAACTGTCGGCGACCTGCATGGAAATGCGGCAAGGTTGCGTTCAGTGCTGTCAGAAGCATCGGCGAACGGCGCGGAACTTGTGGTAACCGGAGAGTTGTTCCTGTCCGGCTATCCCCCTGAGGACTTGGTCCGGCGCCCTGCTTTTCTGGATGGCGTGGAGAAGGTGGTGCGGGAGCTGGTTGCCCAAACCGAAGAAGGGCCTGCGATCCTCCTCGGAACCCCTTGGCGCGATGGTGAACTGGTTCACAATGCTGCGTTGCTGCTTGCTGGTGGCAAGATAGCGGCGGCCAGATACAAGTACGACCTCCCCAACTACGGGGTGTTTGACGAGAAGCGTGTATTCGATGCCGGTGATCTGCCGGGTCCAATCGATTATCGGGGCTTCCGTATCGGTGTCATGGTCTGTGAGGACATGTGGACGCCGGACGTTGCCGAGTGTCTTGTAGAGACGGGTGCCGATGTACTGGTGGTTCTCAACGGCTCTCCCTTCGAACTCGACAAGTGGGAGGAACGAGAGGGACTTGCGCGCGCGCGGATAGCAGAGACGGGCTTGCCACTTGTGTACGTGAATCAGGTTGGCGGCCAGGATGAACTTGTTTTTGATGGAGCTTCCTTTGCCATCAACGGAGACGGCACCGGCGCGGCGCTGCTGCCATCGTGGACCGAAGCAACCGAATCGCTGAACCTTTTGCGCAGAGGCGCCACGGTTCGCATCGAGGAAGGCAGGATCGAGCGGACGGCCGAAAGGTTGGAGAACGTCTACAACGCGATGGTGCTCGGGCTGCGGGACTATGTGAACAAGAACGGTTTCCCGGGCGTTGTTTTGGGTATGTCGGGCGGAATAGATTCCGCGCTGTCCGCGGTCGTCGCGGCGGACGCGCTGGGCGCGGACCGCGTCCACTCTGTCTTGCTGCCGTCGATGTACACCTCCGACGCCAGCATAGACGACGCCGTCGATTGCGCGACGCGTATTGGGTCCAAGTACGACACGATCCCGATCGCGCCTGCCGTGGAGGCGTTCGATGCAATGCTTAGTGGCGTTTTCTCAGGCCGAGACCCGGATATCACGGAAGAGAACATCCAGGCGCGGGCTCGGGGGGTCACGCTGATGGCGCTGAGCAACAAGTTCGGCCACATGGTCCTCACGACCGGCAACAAGTCCGAGATGTCGGTCGGCTACGCCACCCTCTATGGAGACATGTGCGGCGGGTACTCCGTGCTCAAGGACATCTATAAGACCATGGCCTACGACCTGAGCAGGTGGCGAAACGAGAACATCCCTTCCGGCAGCTTGGCCAGTGTCGCGAATCCGATCCCTCAGAACATCATCACCAAGGCGCCTTCGGCGGAGCTTCGCCCCGACCAGACCGATCAGGACTCGTTGCCGCCCTACGACGTCCTCGACGGAATTCTGACCCGTCTCGTCGAGCGGGAAGAGACGCTTGCCCAGATTGTCGATGCGGGATTTGATGCGGCGACCGTTCAGCGCGTTGCGCGTCTGTTGTTCGTAGCCGAGTATAAGCGTCGACAGGCGCCGCCGGGTGTGAAGATCACGCGCCGCTCTTTCGGTCGGGATCGCCGCTATCCCATCACGAACCGTTTCTCGGAGAAGGCGTAGGGGCCGCCGCATTCCCGCCGGAGACGACCATTGGATATCTCGCTTCATAACACCGCTTCGCGCCGCAAGGAGGTCTTCCGGCCCATCGACCCTGGGAATGTGCGCATCTATGCCTGCGGACCGACCGTTTACGACTTTGCGCACGTTGGGAACGCGCGCATGGTTGTCGTGTTCGACACGATCGTCAGGGTCTTGCGCGACGCCTACTCGAAGGTGACCTACGTTCGGAACATCACTGACATTGACGACAAGATCAATGACGCGGCCAAGGCAGCCAACGTGCCAATTGGCGAAGTGACCTCGCGAACGACAAGCGCCTTTCATGAGGATATGGCGGCCCTGAACGTACTGCCGCCTGATGTCGAACCACGCGCGACGGACCACATCCCCCACATGATCGCGATGATTGAGTGCCTTATTGGTTCCGGTCATGCGTATGTCGCGAACGGTCACGTGTTGTTCTCCGTGCCGTCGATGCCCGACTACGGACAGCTGTCGGGTCGGGACCGCGATGAGCAGGTTGCAGGCGCCCGCGTCGATGTCGCGCCGTTCAAGGATGATCCTGCTGACTTTGTTCTGTGGAAGCCGTCCGCAGCCGACCAGCCGGGCTGGAAGAGCCCATGGGGGCGAGGCCGCCCCGGTTGGCACATCGAATGCTCGGCGATGAGCGAGACGTATCTCGGAGAGACGTTCGACATTCACGGAGGCGGGCTGGACTTGGTCTTCCCCCACCATGAGAACGAAGTGGCCCAAAGCGTGTGTGCACACGGCGGAGCGCCGCTGGCCAATTACTGGCTGCACAATGGCATGGTGGTTGTAGAAGGGCACAAGATGTCGAAGTCCCTGGGGAACTTCATCGTGGTCCGGGACGCGCTGGAGCGCTGGAGAGGTGAGGAGATTCGCTGGCTTCTCCTATCGGCGCACTATCGGCAACCACTCGACTGGACCGAGGGCGGGTTGCGCCAGGCACGAACGAACTTGGACCGCATCTACACCGCTTTGCGGCACGCCGGCAACGGGCGAGTTGGAGAAAGGCGGGACGATCAGGCGTCGGGCGGTGTGCGTGAGGCGCTTCGGGACGACTTCAACACGCCGAGGGCGCTTGCCGAGTTGATGGCTCTGGTGTCGGAACTCAATCGCCATGAGATTGACTCGGACAGGAGAGAATCGCTCGCTCGCGAAGTGCGTGCGTCCGGTCGTCTCATGGGGCTTCTCGAACATGATGCCGAAGAGTGGTTGCAATCCGGGACGGCTGGGGGCATCGCTCCGGAGGAAATTGACGCTCTCATTGCTGAGCGGACCGCCGCCCGCAAGCGCAAAGACTTCGCAACGTCGGACCGTATTCGTGACGAGCTTCTGGCAGACGGCGTGGTACTTGAGGACGGTCCGCAGGGAACAACCTGGCGCCGAAGCGACTAGCAATGGCTGGCACGGATCGCTCAAGGGAGGCCCGGTTGGCGGGGCCCGCCATCATTCTCGTGGAGCCTCAGCTGGGAGAGAACATCGGCGCCGCGGCCCGAGCGATGTTGAACTTCGGTCTGTCTGAACTGCGCCTTGTGCGACCGCGTGACGGCTGGCCCAACGAGAAAGCACGTAGCGCTGCGTCAGGTGCGAATCTGGTGGTCGATCATGCGCGGGTCTATGACACCACCAGCTCGGCGATTGCGGACCTCCAAAGCGTCTACGCGATGACCGCCAGGCCACGCGACGTCCGCAAGGATGTGGTCGTTCCTCGGTTGGCGGCTCAGGATATCCGCGCGAATCATAGCCGGGGTCTGCGTTGCGGTGTCTTGTTCGGTCCAGAGCGTGCAGGCCTTCACAACTACGACATTTCGTTGGCCGGGACGATCATCACGGTTCCTGCCAATCCTGCTTTTTCTTCGCTCAACCTGGCGCAGTCGGTGCTGCTCTTCGGCTACGAATACTTTGGCTTGGCAGACGAGACGCCGGCTTCGCAGCACAACGATGGCTCAACTTGGCCGGCAACTGCCGATGATCTTGCCGGTCTGTTCGAGCATCTGGAAAGTGCCCTTCGGGAGTCGGGTTTCCTCTACCCGCCCGAAAAGGCGCCCACCATGGTGCGAAATATCCGTGCCATGCTCCAACGCGCCCGGTTGACAGAGCAGGAGGTTCGGACCCTTCGCGGCGTGGTCGCGTCTTTGTCGAAAAGGCGCGAAGGGGGGAGCTAGGAGCTGGTCGGGCCGCCCCTGAAGCCGCCGGCCTGGAGCGACTGAGTCAAGGCATTGAATTTGCTTGATATTTTGTCGCGCGGCGCAGCAAGCCGGCGTTTGACACTGTCTCGGGCGCCGCTATAGTACGCCGCTTCCAAAGGCGGCTGCCGTAACGGTGGCCGTCTTCGCACATGAACCCGACAAAGATCGCGAATGAGCAAGCGTCTCAAATCGAAGTACAAGATCAATCGCCGCCTGGGTGAAAATCTTTGGGGCCGGCCGAAGAGCCCGGTCAACCGCCGCGAATATGGTCCCGGCCAGCATGGCCAACGGCGCCGCAAGCCTTCGGACTTCGGAATCCAGTTGATGGCCAAGCAAAAGCTGCGTGGCTACTACGGGAACATCACGGAGAAGCAGTTCCGCCGTATCTATGCCGAGGCGTCTCGGAAACGGGGTGACACCTCGGAGACGCTAATCGGTTTGCTGGAGCGCCGCCTCGATGCCGTCGTCTATCGGATGAAGTTTGTTCCGACGGTGTTTGCCGCGCGCCAGTTCGTCAATCATGGCCACGTGATGGTCAACGGGCGTCGCGTCAACGTTCCCAGCTATCAGGTCAGGGAAGGGGATTTGGTCGAGGTGCGGGACCGCTCCAAGCAATTGGGGATCGTCCTTGAAGCCGTAGAATCATCTGAGCGTGATGTTCCGGACTATGTCGAGGTCGATCACGCCAAGATGAAGGGAACCTTCCTCAGGGTTCCGAAGCTTGCGGATGTGCCCTATCCCGTGATGATGGAGCCGAACTTGGTTATCGAGTACTACTCGTCTCACTGACCAGTTGGATCCGGCACAAAAAAAGGGCGCCCCGCGGGGCGCCCTTTTTTTGTCACGTCGTCTGCTAGGCGTCGACGGCAGATTGAATGCCTTTGTCTTCCAAGTACTGCTTGAGTTCGCCGGTTTCGAACATCTCGCGCACGATATCGC
>JAYOEZ010000087.1:0-3276 GCA_038116985.1 Alphaproteobacteria bacterium
ACAAAAGGGCTAAGGACAGCCGCAGCCAAACATCCGCCGGAGGAACTGCTCTCGATGTCGTCCACTTTTGATAAGCGCGAAAAAGCCGAGGAAGCCAAATACGCCCACGACCGAGAGCTTGCCTTTAAGGTAAACGCCCGGCGCAACAAGCTCCTGGGCCTTTGGGCGGCCGAACTGATGGGTTTGGGGGGGGCTGACGCTGAAGCCTATGCAAAGCAGACGGTGATGGCCGATTTCGACGAGCCCGGCGACGACGACGTCTTTCGCAAGGTCAAGAGCGACCTGACGGAAGCCAAGGTCGACGTTTCCGATCACGATCTACGCCGCAAGATGGACAGTCTTGTTCGCGTGGCGAAGGAACAACTCGAAGCCGACGCGGACTAGGCCTTTCTTGCTGACTATTCGGCAGCGCGTTGGGCTATGGCCGCCGCGCCGAATACCCGGCCGAATATCTCATCGACGTGCTTGGTGTGGTAGTCGAGGTCGAATGCACTTCGGATTTCGTCCTCGTCGAGAAAGCCTCTGACCTCCTGATCTCCAAGAAGAAGATCCAGGAAATCGGCACGCTCCTGCCAAACCTTCATTGCGTTGCGCTGCACCAGACGATAGGCATCTTCCCGGCTGGTCCCTTTCTGGGTTAGTGCCAGGAGAACACGCTGCGAGTTGACTAGGCCGCCCAGGCGGTCGAGGTTCTCGCGCATTCGCTCGGGATAGACGACGAGTTTGTCCATCATCATTGTGAGGCGGGCCAGCGCGAAGTCGAGGGTGACGGTCGCATCGGGGCCGATGATCCGTTCGACTGATGAGTGGGAGATATCCCGCTCGTGCCAAAGCGCGACGTTCTCGAAGGCGGGCATCGCGTAGCCGCGAACCAGCCGCGCCAGACCGGTGAGGTTCTCGCTAAGGATCGGATTTCGCTTGTGCGGCATGGCCGAAGAACCCTTCTGGCCGGCCGAAAAATATTCCTCGGCCTCCAGGACTTCTGTTCTCTGAAGGTGCCGAATCTCGGTCGCGAGCCGCTCGATGCAGGATGCGACGACGGCGAGGGTGGCGAAAAACGCGGCGTGACGGTCCCGTGGAATGACCTGCGTTGAGATGGGCTCGATGTTGAGATCCATGGCCTTGGCGACATGCGCCTCGACGCGTGGATCGATATTGGCGAAGGTGCCCACCGCGCCCGAAATTGCACAGGTTGCGACTTCCTCCCGGGCAGTGACGAGCCGGGCCCGGCATCGATCAAACTCGGCATAGGCTTGTGCCATCTTGAGGCCAAAGGTCGTCGGCTCGGCATGGATGCCGTGGCTGCGCCCGATGCACATCGAGTCCTTATGTTCAAACGCGCGTCGACGGAGTACTTCCAAAAGCGCGTCGACGTCCTCAATGAGAATGTCTGCCGCCCTCTTGAGTTGCACCGCAAGGCACGTATCGAGGACGTCGGATGACGTCATTCCCTGGTGGACGAATCGTGCCGACGGCCCGACAAACTCTGCGAGGCTGGTCAGAAATGCGATGACATCGTGCTTTGTCTCGCGTTCGATCTCGTCGATACGTTCGATTTCGAAGTTGCCCTTCTTCCAAACATCGGCCGCTGCCTCGGCCGGGATGACACCGATGGCCGCTTGCGCATCGCAGGCATGCGCCTCGATCTCGAACCAGATCTTGAAGCGGGCTTCCGGCGCCCAGATTTCTGCCATTTTGGCTCGGCTGTATCGTGGAATCATCGCTCTGTGAGTTTGTGAATCGAGACGCTGCAGTATAGTCGTCGATATTCCAGCGAGCCACGCTTGGGTTCCAATTACGAGGTTTACGTGTCCAGGTTGGTTTGGGCTGTTGCGGTACTTGTGGCGGGGTTGTGGTCGCCGGCGTCACTTGCCGAGGGACGCAAGGTCGATCTTGAACTGGTGCTGGCGCTCGATTCGTCGGGGAGCGTCAATGGCCGCGAGTTCAATCTCCAGCTGCAAGGCTACATCGACGCCTTTCGGAATCCGGCGGTCGTTGACGCGGTGACGAATGGCGATACCGGCGCCATTGCCGTAGCCCTGCTTATCTGGGCGGGTGATCGCCACGACGGGATTCGCGTCGTTGTCGACTGGACGTTGATCGACAGCCCCGAAGCCGCCGAGAGGTTCGTCGAGCAGATTCTCGAGACCCCCCGCTATATGCTGCGTGATGGGACGTCGCTGTCGAACGTCATCGACTTCAGCGCGCGGATGATTGCGCGCAACGATTACGAAGGTGACCGAAAGGTCATCGATATTTCAGGCGACGGCACCAACAACATCGGTTTCGAGCCGACGGTGGCCCGGGATCTGGCAATTCAGGCCGGCATCACGATCAACGGACTCGCAATTCTTACCGACTTCCCGGAGCTCGACCTCTACTTTGGCGAGAACGTCGTGGGTGGGCCGGGCGCGTTCGTGGTGACGGCGCAGAACTTCCAGGCGTTCTCGGCGGCAGTGCTCAACAAGCTGGTGCGCGAAATAGCAGCCTTGCCGGGTCCACTCTATGACCGCCGCGCGGAACTCGCCGCGCAGTAGTCCTTCAGTTTTGGGGAGGCTGCCCCGACTGTTTCTCGGCCTCTGCAGCAATCGACCGCAGGATCGCCAAAGCCACCGCCGCCGCGAAGAGATAGAGTCCGATCGTTGAAAAGCCGATCGCAGCCATCAGGACGCCAGCAACGAAGCAGGCGAAAGTCAGGTATTCGACATATCTCATGGGAACCACCTCCTCCGGCGAAGAACTATAGCGCAAGAAGACCTTCTGCTCGAAGGCTAACGTTCTCCTGTGCGCCGATGATGAGATGGTCGTGCACTGAAATGCCGACAGCCTCAGCTGCTCTGACGATTTTCTCGGTGATCTCGACATCGGCGCGGGAAGGAGTCGGATCGCCGCTTGGGTGGTTATGAACCAGGACCATGGCAGAAGCGTTCAGTTCCAACGCGCGCTTGATGACCTCCCTCGGATAGACCGGTGTATGGTCGATGGTGCCGCGCCCTTGTCGTTCGTCGGAGATCAAGCGGTTTTTCTTGTCGAGGTAGAGAACATGGAACTCCTCGGTCTCCAGGAAGCTGAGCCGGGTGCGACTGTAGCTGACGAGTGCTTCCCAGCATCCAATGACCGGCTTTGAGACGATCCGTCCGCGCGCCATTCGCACGGCGGCCGCCTCGATGACCTTTAGGGCCGCTACCACCGCATCGCCCACACCGGTCTCGCGGCGCAAAGCGGCAGGTGGCGCGGTCACGACGCCTTCCAGCGTGCCGAAGCGCTCCAGCAAGG
>JAYOEZ010000087.1:3376-10128 GCA_038116985.1 Alphaproteobacteria bacterium
GTCACGCCCACGGAATGTTCGAACTGCGCTGATAGCGAACGGTCCTTTGTAACGGCGGTCCAGCCGTCCTGCAGCATCTTCACCTGCCACTTGCCCAGGTTGATCATCGGCTCGATGGTGAAGAACATCCCTTCCTTGAGTTCCGCGCCGGTGCCCGGGGCGCCGTAATGGAGGATATTGGGGGCGTCGTGGAAAACGAGGCCGAGACCGTGACCGCAGAAATCGCGCACGACCGAGCATCGCTGGGATTCGGCATAGGACTGGATCGCATGGCCGATATCGCCGGTCGTCGCGCCGGGGCGGATGACGTCGATCCCCCGCATCATGGCGTCGTACGTGATGTCACAAAGTCGCCGGGCTTTGACGCCGACGTCGCCGACAAAGAACATGCGGCTAGAATCGCCGTGCCAGCCATCCACGATCACAGTGACGTCGATGTTTACGATGTCGCCTTTCTGGAGGGTCTTTGGGCCAGGAATCCCGTGGCAGACGACGTGATTGACCGACGTGCAGATGGTCTTGGGGAAGCCGCGATAGTTCAGGGGAGCTGGCACGGCCCCACGCTCCACGATGAACTTGTAGGCCGCGTCATCGATCGTCTCGGTGGTTGCTCCGGGCTCGACCAAAGGGGCTAGGGCATCGAGGGCTTCTGCGGCAAGCCGGCCTGCGGCACGCATCCCCTCGAAATCGGAGGGAGCGTGCAGTTTGATCATGCCGTTGTTGCGCAAGGGCGCTTCGGATGCTTGGGCATAGGTCATCGGATCAATCCCGCTAAACAGAGAACTCTATGGAATGGCTAGCCTGGATTTTCTCGAGGCTCAGACTGCAGGCGAGGCAAACTACCTCAACACCGGCATCTAGGGCCATTCTCAAGGCCTTAGCGTAGGCCGGGTCGATGTCGCGGGCTACGGAAAAGCGTTCGCAGTCCTGCCGCTGGACGAGATAGAGCATGATCGCGCGCTCTCTGGCTGCGACAACCGACGACAACTCCTTCAAATGCTTGGTGCCACGGGCGGTCACTGCGTCGGGAAACTCCGCCAAACCGGGCTCGCGGCAAAGGTGCACGTTCTTCACCTCCACGTAGCAGTCCGGCGCGCCTTCTTGAGAAAGAAGGAAATCCACGCGGGAGCCCTGGCCATAGCGAACTTCGCGCTTGACCGAGTCGTATTCGGACACTCCCGGGACACGTCCCGCTTCGAGAGCTTCGCCTGCAACCGCGTTTGCGCGCAAGGGGTGGATTCCGACCAGGTGGCCGCCATCGCGAGCCAGCTCCCAGGTGAGAGGAAGCTTTCTCTTTGGGTTGTCGGAGCGTGAAAGCCAGACCTCAAGGCCTGGATCGCAGAGGCCGAGCATGGTGCCGGTGTTCGGGCAATGCGCCGTCACGGTAGTTCCATCTTCGTCGAGGACGACGTCGGCGAAGAAACGCTTGTACCGACGAACAAGGCGGCCGCTGAGGAGGGGGCTAGGCAATTCCATCTTGGGATGATAGCGAACTAGCGGCGCAGCTACCTGTCTCGAGGGGCAACATGGGTTCGACCGACAGAATTTACACCGCCTGCCTCATTATCATCGGCAACGAAATCCTGTCGGGGCGTACGAAAGACGAGAACCTCCAGTTCATCGGCGGCCGCCTCAACGAACTGGGCATTCGCCTGCAGGAGGTTCGGGTGATACCGGATATCGAGACCACGATCGTGGCCACGGTCAACGAGTGCCGGCCTGCGTTTGACTACGTCTTCACAACGGGAGGGATCGGCCCGACCCACGATGACATCACGGCCCAGAGCGTGGCAAAGGCGTTCGGCGTCGAAAACCGCCTCAATGACGAGGCCTACAACCTGCTCCTCGACCACTACAAGGATCCCGACAAGATCAACGAGGCGCGCCTGCGAATGGCCCACACGCCGGTCGGGGCGCGGCTGATCCATAATCCGGTAAGCCTGGCGCCCGGCTTTCAGATGGAGAACGTCTTCGTCATGGCGGGTGTGCCGCGGATTATGCAGGTGATGTTCGACGGATTGGGAGACCGGCTGGTCGGCGGTCAACCGCTCGAGTCACGGGCGATCGACGCACGCCTGCCCGAGGGCGAGATCGCCAACGGTCTGGGCGAGATACAGGCACGCTATCCCGATGTCGACATCGGGTCCTATCCCTATTTCCGCCAGGGCGCGGCCGGCTGCATTCTGGTTCTGCGCGGTGCCCAACCCCAGATGCTCGATGCGGCTGCCGAGGATGTGCGTGCTCTTGTCAGATCGTGCGGGGGAGAGCCCGTGGACGCCTCGTCCTGAGGCCCTCCGGCGCTTGCTCGGCAATCGGTCGGCCCGCTACGGTGCGGGAATGCCCGCTTGGCGGAACTGGTAGACGCAACGGACTTAAAATCCGTTTCCTGGAAACGGGAGTGCAGGTTCAAGTCCTGCAGCGGGCACCACGCGACGGTATGCCGTGAAAAAAGGCGGCGTCTTATCGGCCCGATCGCGGTAGAACTGGGCGTCCCGCCGACGACTCAGAGACAGGCAAGTGCCGTGCGACGCGATAGGGGAATCGCCTGAGCCGCCGGCGGGACATAAAGCGCCGAAACCAAGTGGCTTAACTCACGAATGCCGAGGGCACCGGATTTTCGCCCAGCGCGCTTCGTAGGATCGCCCAGTGCATGGCCTCCGCGCCCAGAATGCTGGCTGCGGCGGCCTTCAGATCGCCGTTCTGGAACGCAGAAACGGCTTGCACGTACGCGCTGACCGCGCCCTGTTCGAGATCCGCCGCGAACGCCAAAACGTCCGCCTGGCTCTTGATGTCCGCGACCGGGAAGTCGTAGTCGGACTTGGCCGGCGCTGGCGTACCGCCGAGTTGCCGAATCGTGTCGGCCAGCACCTTGGCGTGCTCGCTGTGATCGCGCTGGAATGCAAGGGCGACCTGCGCCACGGCCGGCTGAAGCAGGCCGCTGTCCGCGCCGAGCTGATAGGCGGCTATCGCCTCTTGCTCCGCGCCGAGCGCGCCATTGAGGATGTCGAGGTCGCTCGCAGCCGCGTCGTCGTTCTCCATGGCCATCGTGCTGCAGCCCGCCAAGAGGGCGACTGCGGTCGCCGACAAGGTTGCCTTGCCCGTGCCTGTGAAGAACCCGCGTCGCGAGACGAACTGGGGTTCCGGTGCTGAAATGAACGCGCCTTCTTCTCTACGTGTCATGGTGTGGCCCTCCCAAAAACTAAGGCGTTAGTTGAGATACCCGCAGCGTTGGCCCGCGGATGCGCTACTGACCTGAGGTTCCTACAAGGTTCCCCACAAATACTACCGGGCCCGTCGGGGCACCGGTCGGCGAACCGCCCGCCGGTTCCAAGCTGATCGCGAAACCCACTCTGCCCTCGCTGCCTTCGGGTAGTGCGAACGCCTTGGGGTCGTCGGTCGACGCAAGCCCGAGCGAGACTGGCAGGCGCTCGCTATCTCTCAAAAGCCAAAGCTCGAAGTCCTTGCCCGCGGCCAACACGGGTCTTCCGATGGGTGCGACTTCTCCGCGACCGTCCGCCGCGACCCGTACGAGCCAGGCCGCCTCGGACCCTTCACTCTGCAGCGTGGCAATCTGGACCGGTACGAACGGGGACTCCTGGGGTACGAGAACCGTGACCAGCAGAATGGCGGCGGCGCCCGCGGCAAGCAGCGCGAAGCCCCGCCAGAACGGCGTGCTTTGCCAAAGCCCGCGCCGCTTGGTCGCCAAAGCGGCGGTTCGATCGGCACCAACCTCGGCCTGAATGGCCTCCCAAACCCTGGGCGGCGGCGTCATTTCGGGCAGGGCCTCACCGAGCGCCCCGAGTCGGTTTTCCCAGAACGAGACCTCCTGCCAAAGGCGAGGATCGTCCTGCATTAGCCGTTCGAATCGCCGACGCGCCGGGCCCCGGAGCGTCCCAAGCACGAACTCCGCGGCGAGCTGGCTCCTGTCTTCTGCGCTAAGAGTCTTCACGGTCCAAGCAGCCTCTGAGCCGGAGCAGGCCTCGTCGCACCCAGCTTTTGACCGTCCCGATGGGGCGATCCAGGTGTTCGGCGACCTCTCGTTGGGTCAGGCCCTCATAATAGATCAGCAGAATCGACTGCTTCTGTTCTTGATCGAGCTCCGAGAGACAGTCAGCCAGCATCCGTGCGTCGCTGGAGCGCATCGCGGCCTCGATGGGTGTTGGGTTCTGGCTCGGCAGTTGCAGCATCTCGGCTTCGTTACCCGCAAATTCGTCCTTTGGGCGCCGCATCAGCTTCGAAAGCGCCGTATTCCGCGCAATTGTCACGATCCAACTGATCCCCGAGCCCTTGGCCGGATCATATCGGTGTGCCGAACGCCAGATGCGGGTGTAGGTCTCCTGAAGTGATTCCTCGGCCCAGTCGGGTCTCTTCAGGATACCCATGGATAGCGCGAAAAGTTTCGCGGAGGTGAGGCGATAAAGGTCGGAAAAAGCGTCCTTTTCGCCGCGTGCGGTGGCTTGAAGCCGAGGTCCGATAGGATCGTCTGTCATAAACCGCAGATTGGTCGCTGGCGCCGCGCGTCGGCCGATGCCGGTCTCCGACCGCTCACGATCCGTCCCGCGCATGGGACCATAGGTTCATGCAGTGTTTGTCGCAAGCCAACAACGAGGCGGTGGCCGGCGGGGTAGGGAAAAGGGGCGCCCCTTCCGGGGCGCCCGAGTGGAAGTTCCGATCGTGTCGTCCTACATGGCCTGCCTTGCTTCGGCGGGCGCCAGTTCCTGATAGGACGTGAAGCCTCGCGAGACGTCGCCGAGCACCTGGTCGGTCTCCACCAGGTTGGCGTAGAAGGAAATAATGTGCGTCGCATGCATGTGGGCTGTCTTCTCTTCCGCATTGGGCGTAGCCCGAGCGAGCGATGCATCGGTCACGAAGGTCAATTCGTGACCGCGATGGTATCCCTCGACGATCGTGGACAGGCAACACATCGGCGAACTGTAGCCGATGAGGTAGACCTGTTCAGGGCGGGATGTCTCCATGAACTTCTCAAAGCCGGGGTTGCTGTAGCAGGAGAAGTTGCTCTTCGTGAAAAGGTATTCCCGTGGCAGCGGCTCGAATCCCTTCACGAACTGTGTCGCCACGTGGGATTGTCCGAAGACGCTACCTGGCTGCTCGTGGCGAACGTGCGCGACCGTCCAGTTTTGCTCGCGCGCGTGGGCAAGAACCTTACGGCAGTTCTCGAGGCTGTCCTCGATGCCTTCCATGAAGTAGGGGCGCCCTTTCGTCGTGTACTCGCGCTGAATCTCAATCGCGATGAGGAGCGGGACATCGCCCGTTTCGAAGCCCTGTGTCATGTCGTAGGTCCTCATACACCACCTCCCACCGGATTTGTCGGTGCGCGGTCTTGCGAGAAATCCAGAACGCCGGGTTGATCCCACTTGCCTTCGGGCCGGACCAGAATCATCGGGTCCGCGGAGATAGAGAGTGCGTCGTCCAGGCGTTCGAAGTCGCCGACGATCGTGACATACTCGTGGTCGGAAAAGTGGAACAGGTCGCCGCGTGGCTCGAACCCGAAACGGCTCCACAGCTTCACCAGTCGCTTCTGCGCATGGGCGTGTAGTTTCGTATAACCCTTCTGGCGGCACAGCTGGATCGCATAGTTGGCGATGGCGTTGATGATGCTCATCTTCCGGTATTCCTTGCGTACGGCGAACCGTTCGAGTTTCGCAAAATCGCCGAAGTACCGGAGTCTCATGCAGGCCACCGGCTCCTCGCCTTCGTAGGCGACGACGTGTGTCACGGAGAAGTCATTGCCGTCGAACTCCTCCGCATACGGGCAGTTCTGATCCGCCATGAAGACCGCGGAGCGAATCGCAAAAGCCTGCATCATCTCTTCGATAGATCCGGCCACCTTGACCGATATGTCGTTGCGCCCCCCGTTAGGCGGGTATGAGGGTGCCTTTTTCATTGCGGAACTTCCTTTCATTGATGTTGACGAGTGCTGAACCATTCTTGAGTTGGGACAAAGCGGTACTAATGGAGTCGGGTGTCATGTCGGTTGCGCCGGCACGAATGGCGGTCGCCGAAATACCGTCTCGGCGTCTGATCGCCATTGGGTAGATCCATCCGCACTCGTCGAGAATGGCGCGGACCATCATTCCGCCCAGGTCGCTACCGTGGATTCCATGTAGCGGTTTGCCCGGGTGGGCTTTCTTGATCTCGGCGATCACGCCGTGGAAGCCACGCGCGTCATAGACTTCCGGCATGTAGGCGACGGACGCCTTGCCGCCGAGGTCCGCCTCGTCTAGCGCCAGTTCGATAAGATGGCGTCTTGTTTCCGGCGCAAAGAACCGATGTCCTGTCGGGAAGTAGTCGACGTAGGGGTCTGCCTTGTCGGTGCGCTCGTAGATTTGCAGGCCGCCCTCAACCCGATCGATGACAATCTCACCGCGCTCAAGTGCGAGTCGGTGCCCACGCGGTAACAGTGTCGGATGGATGATGACTTTTTCGAGATTGCGGTCCTCGAGCGCCCTACGGACAAGCTCGAGGTGGGTCTTGTGGAACGGGTTGAACGTGCCGAAGAAAACGCCGACGCCCCTGCGTGGATAGAGAAACCCCCTCAGGTCCGAGAGCACGCCGCCACCGAACACAAATACGGCGAATCCGATCCCGAGAACGATGAAGGCTTCCTGGACGATGGGAATGCCGATGATTGCGCCGGCGGTCACGACGATGTTCAGCGAGAGTGCGATCAGCACGTTGCGGTTCAAATCCCCGACGTTCCGGTTGAAGAGCATGATCGCCAGGTATTGAGC
>JAYOEZ010000088.1:0-7688 GCA_038116985.1 Alphaproteobacteria bacterium
TCTTCCGCTTCAAGGACGGCAAGTTCCAGGCCGTCACCATCTACATGAGCGACGAAAACCCGCTGCGCTGATTTCTATTCGGCCGGTTGTGGCGCGGCCGCGCCGCGCTGCAAGGTGAGATACGCGAGCACATAGGCCGCCGCCGCGCAGGCGGCCATCGCGGTCACCATCGGGAGCGGTGAGCCGTCGTTGAACAGGCTGACGAGCACGATCACCGCCGCGCCAGTGATCATCTGAAGCGTGCCGCCCAGCGCGGAAGCCATGCCTGCGATGGGGCCGTGGTCGTCGAGCGCCAGCACCATGGTCGTCGGTACGACCAGGCCCACAGCGGCAAAGGCGACGAAGATAAACGCCATCATCACGACGAGGTCGTCGACGCCCGCTGCCGTGACAGCGAACAGCGCCACTGCGAAGATCATGTAGGCGAGCGCCGCACCGGCGACGACGCGGGCCATGCCGAAGCGCGTCCCCAGTTTGCTCGCGAACTGCGACGCACCGATGAAGCCGACGGCGTTGACCGCGAAGGCGAGGCTGTAGCCGGTGGGCGACAGGCCGAAGTGCTCGATGTAGACGAAGGACGAGCCCGCCAGGAACGCGAAGAAACTCGACATGCCGAAGGCACCGATGAAGGTCAGGCCCATGAACCGGGGATTGCGCAGAAGGATGGCGAAGCTGCCGAGCAGGGTGCCGACGCCGATGCGGATGCGCTCTTCCTTCGGGCGCGTTTCGGGCTGCAGGAACACGATCAGCGCCAGGGTAAGCACCGCGATCACGGCCACCACGACGAACACGGACCGCCAGCCGGCGAGCGCGATCATGCCGCTTCCGCCCAGCGGCGCGAGAAGCGGCGAGACGCTGACGACGAGCATTACGAGCGCCATCAGGCGCGTGGCCTCGGGCCCGGTGTGCAGGTCGCGGATGATGGCGCGGGGGATCACCATGACCGACGCGGCACCGACGCCCTGGACGAAGCGCAAGGCGATCAGCCATTCGATGGTAGGGGCCAGGGCGCAGCCGATGCTGGCGAGCACAAATACGCCGAGGCCGAAATAGAGCGGCGGTTTGCGGCCGAGCATGTCGGCGGCGGGGCCGTAGCCGATCTGGCTGACGCCGAAAGCGACGAAGAACGACATGAGCGTCATCTGCGCGCCTGCCGCGGGCGCACCGAGGTCGGCGGCGATCGTCGGCAACGCCGGCAGGTACATGTCGATGGCGAACGGGCCGACGGCGGCCATGAGGCCGAGGACGACCGCGTTCCTCAGGAACCCAGCTGGCATGATCGGTGCTCTCGTGATCGGGCCGTTGTTCTAGGTCCGGTCCCTCACATGCGCAAGCGGTGCTGACGTTTTGGTGTCAGCGGCGTGACATAACGGTCACGAAATTGTCGAGTCGATTCAAAGTGCTTATCCAGCCTTTTTTATTCCGGTCGCGTGAGGCCTCGTCCTCGAAAGATTCTTGCCGCAGCGTGAGCCGCGTCGCGTCTCCATCCGCTTCGAAGGTGACAGTAACGAGCGTTTCATGACCTGGCTGTCCATCTCGGTCCTCCCAGGCGGCCGTATAGACGAGTCGCGACGGCGCGGCGACTTCGCGATAGACGCCGCGGATTACAAATGCCGTTCCGTCTGCCGCCTCCATGACCAAGCGGTAGGGTGCGCCCGCTTCGATGCGGGCAACCTCGACGCTGGCAAGTGAGAGATCCTCCGGGCACGACCACTGCGACAGGTGTGCCGGGTTGGTCCAGGCGGCGAAGACGAGGTCGCGTGGCGCGGCAAGGCGACGTTCGATCACAAGCCGCTGGCCGGTCGCCGCCCAATCAATCATGGTCGCGCCCTTCCTGGAGAGTGGCAAGATAGTCCTCTAATCGGTCAAGGCTTCCTTCCCAGAACTCGCGATAGGCGACAATCCAAGCGGCGGCGTCCCGAAGGGGCTGCGCTTCAAGGCGGCAGGGTCGCCGCTGTGCATTGCGGCTTCGCGTGATCAGGCCTGCATTCTCAAGCACCTTCAGGTGCTTTGAGACGGCGGTCATCGTCATATCAAACGGGGCCGCGAGGTCCGATACCGAGGTTTCACCGTGAGCCAGTCTGGAGAGGATGGCTCTGCGTGTGGGATCAGCTAGGGCGGCAAACGTCGTGTTGAGGCCGGCACTCATTATTGAACCATTTAGTTAATGAACCATATGGTTTAGTAAGGGATCGCTCGCCCGCGGTCAAGCCAAGTAAGAGACTCGGGGTTTCGATGATGAGCCCGTGCGTCGGCGTCTCGACTAAGATGGGGCGTGGCCAAGCTTCATCAGTTCAACTTCGCCTACCAGACCGACGAGGACCGGGTGCTGTTGCGCGTCAACACGCATGACGGCGCGGAATACAGACTGTGGCTGACGCGGCGGATCGCTCGCCTGCTATGGGAGTTGCTGGTGCGGCGCCTGGAAACGGCGCCCGAGGTCGCCCAGCAGGCGACCAAGCAGGCGAAGCGCTCGGTGGTGGCGTTCAAGCGGCAGGCCGCGGTGTCGAAAGCGGATTTCAGCAAGACCTACGAAAACAAGCCGAAGGCGCTGCCGATGGGCAACGCGCCGCTGCTGATCGTGAAGCTCAAGGCGACGACCGTCGCCGCAGGCAGTCACGTGATCGTTTTCGTGCCCCAGCGCGGCAAGGAGATTTCGCTGACGCTGTCCGAGGACGCGATCCTCACGTTTCTGCATCTGTTTGCGCAGATCGTGAAGAAGGCGAAATGGGGACTGCCGGTCGAGATCGAGGACAAGGAGCCGCCGAAGCTGTCGCCGCGGCAGATCATGTAGCAGCTAGGCCGCTGCCGTCACCATGATCTCGACCTTGTACTGCGGCATCGCCAGCTTGGCCTGTACGCAGGCGCGCGCCGGGGCGGTGGCTTCGTCGACCCAGGCATTCCACACCTCGTTCATCGCGGCGAACTGGTTCTCGATGTCGGTCAACCAGATTTGCGTCTGCAGCAACTTCGTCTTGTCGGTACCGGCTTCGGCGAGAAGCTTGTCGATGGTGTCGAGGATGTCCTTGGTCTGCGCCGCCACGTCGCCGTCGGGCGCATTCCGTGCGACCTGCCCGGCGAGGTAAACGGTGCCGTTGTGTTTGACGATTTGCCGCATGATCGGCCTGGCGCTCATGTCACTCCTCCAACGTTTTTCAGCGCGCCACTGTAGCGCAGGCTGGGCCATGGGGTGGGCTCGCGATGCCTAAACTTTGGGCGTTCGCCCAAGCGCCGGGCATGCCTCCCGTGCCTGTCGCTCGGAAAATGACTTGATAACAATGGGTTAGACATCATCGCCGCTGGCACGCCCCCTGCTACGCGTGCCCTGACGGCCGCGGCGTCACGCGGTCGCGAGAGGGAGAACGGTGATGACGTTTTCGACCCGCTTTGGACGGCGCCTGCGTGCCCTTGCTTTCGTTGTAATCGCCACGCTGGGGCCGCAGACGGCGTGGGCGCAGGACGGTGCCCTGGACACCGGTAACGCAGCCTGGATTCTGACCTCCACGGCGCTCGTGCTGTTCATGACCCTGCCCGGGCTCGCCCTGTTCTACGGCGGGCTGGTGCGCTCCCGGAACGTGCTTTCGGTATTGATGCATTGTTTCGCCATCGCCTGCCTCGCATCAGTGCTGTGGCTGGTGGTGGGCTACAGCATCGCCTTCGGTGACGGCGGCATGTCGCAAACCTGGATGGGCGGTTTCGGCAAGGCTTTCTTTAGCGGCATCGGCGCAGAAACGTTGGCCGGCGATATTCCCGAGTCGGTCTTCTTCATGTTCCAGATGACGTTCGCGATCATCACTCCCGCGCTGATCGTCGGCGCCTATGTCGAGCGCATCAAGTTCGCGCACGTGCTGCTGTTCTCCGGCGCCTGGCTGCTCATCGTCTACGCGCCGGTCGCGCACTGGATCTGGGGCGGCGGATTCCTGGCCGACATGGGCGTTCTCGATTTCGCGGGCGGCTTGGTCGTGCACGCCACCGCCGGGACCTCGGCCCTGGTGATCGCTGCGTTTCTCGGTCCGCGACGCGGATTTCCGAGCGAGCTGACGCCACCGCACAATCCCGGCCTGACGATGATAGGCGCGGCGATGCTGTGGGTCGGGTGGTTCGGCTTCAATGCCGGCAGCGCCCTTGCGGCCGACGGCAGCGCCGGAATGGCCATGCTGGTCACGCATATTTCGGCCGCCACCGCGTCGCTGGTGTGGGTCGTCATCGAGTGGAGCAAGTTCGGCAAGCCCAGTCTTGTTGGCATTGTTACCGGTATGGTGGCGGGGCTCGCCACGATCACCCCGGCGTCCGGTTTTGTCGGGCCGGTCGGCGGATTGGTTATCGGCCTCGCCGGCGGCTTCGTGTGCTACTACGCCGTCGGCATCGTCAAGTCGCGCTTCAAGGTCGACGACTCGCTGGACGTGTTCGCCGTGCACGGCGTCGGCGGCATCCTCGGCATCCTGCTGGTATCGTTCTTTGCCTCATCGTCCCTCGGCGGTCTCGGTCTGCCCGAGGGGGTCGGGATCGGCGAGCAGTTCGGCACCCAGGCCATGGGGGTGATCATTACAGTCGCCTGGTCGGCGCTAGCCAGCGCCGCGATCGTGCTCGCCGTGCGGGCTCTGGTCGGACTGCGTGTCGAACGCGACGAAGAGACCGAAGGGCTGGACCTTACGGCACACGGAGAGCGCAGCTACAATCTGTAGCTATGTCTTTGGTAGAGCCTGAAGCGACCGGCGCGGATGACGACCGCCTTGCCGGTCGCGTCGCCATCGTCACCGGCGCCGCCTCGGGGATCGGGGCTGCTACGGTTGCGCTGTTCCTGCGCGAGGGCGCGCGCGTCATCGCCACTGATGTGCGCGCGATCGCAGACGACGTCCTGAACGCAGGCGGGTCCACTCCGGCGGTCGCCGTACGCCACGATGTCGCCAGCGAACGCGAGTGGCGCAATGTCATGATCCGCACACGCGAGGAGTTCGACCGCCTCGATATTCTCGTGAACTGCGCAGGCATCAACGTGCCGGGCGGTGGCGAGCCCGAAGGTCAGGACATCGAGAATGTCTCGGTCGACGACTTCCGCGCGGTCCAGGCCGTCAACGTCGAGGGGACAATGCTGGGCTGCAAGCAGGCCATTCCGATGATGGTCGAGAGCGGCGGCGGCGCCATCGTCAACGTGTCGTCCGTGGCGGGCTGGGTCGGGGTGCCGTCGGCCGTGTCCTACGGCGCAAGCAAGGCGGCTGTCTGGCAGATCACCAAGTCCGTGGCGCTGCACTGCGCACGGGCCAAGAACAACATCCGCTGCAACTCGATCCATCCGGGCGGCATTCACACGCCGATGTTCGTGCCCATGACCGGCGATGGCGATGGCGATGGCGCGGACGCGCCGCACGTGCCGATGCAGCGCTATGGCGAACCCTCGGAGGTTGCGGCGGCGATCCTGTTTCTGGCCGGCGACGACGCGAGTTACGTGACCGGTTCGTCGCTGACGGTGGACGGAGGCCTGTCGATCACATGAGGTTGCGGGACGGTCATGGCGCGGCTTGAGGGCAAAGTAGCGATCGTCACCGGCGCGGCTTCAGGGATCGGGCGCGCGACGGCTAGCCTATTCGCGGCGCACGGCGCGCAGGTGATCGGTACCGACGTCAGCTACATCGACGACGACGAATGGCAGTGCGACTGCGGCAAGACGGCGTTGTTCCGCCACCACGACGTCTGCGACGAGGCGCGATGGACCGAGGTCGTGAAGGAGGTTGTCACCGTTTTCGGCGGGCTCGACATCCTCGTCAACTGCGCGGGCGTCAACGGTGCGGGCGGCGAAGATCCGCCGCCCCAGGAGCCGGATGTCATCGGGTTGGATATCTGGCGCAAGGTCAATTGCATCAACGCCGGCGGAACCATGCTGGGGTGCCGCACCGTCATTCCGGCCATGCGCGAGAACGGGAAGGGCGCCATCGTCAACATCTCGTCGATCGCCGCGCAGAAGGGCTGGCCCGCGCGCACGGCCTACGGCACCAGCAAGGCGGCTGTGCTTCAGTACACGCGCAGCGTCGCACGGCATTGCGCACAGCAGGGCTGGAATATCCGCTGCAATGCGGTGCTGCCGGGCCCGATCGACACACCGATGATCAAGCCTCCTGGCGGCAGGCCCTTGGCCGGAGGCGACGGTCGTGCGGGCACCGATCATGTTCCGATCAAGCGCTACGGCAGTCCGATGGAGGTCGCGCGCCCGATGCTGTTTCTCGCCAGCGACGAGGCAAGTTACGTCACCGGCGCCGGTCTCAATGTCGACGGCGGCATCGCCGCCGTCACAGCCGACTAGCTATCCGCCAAGCCCCAAGGCGCGGGGGATGGCCATGGTGATCGGCTCAACGAAGACGATCAGCAGCAGGATCACAAGTTCAGCCGCCAGGAACGGCAACACCGCATAGGACACCCGCTCCAGGGATACCTTTGCTATGGGCCCGGTTATGAACAACAGGAGGCCGAGTGGCGGTGTGATCAGACCGAGCAACAACCCGATCATGAGGAACAGGCCGAACTGAATGTCGGTCATGCCCAGCCCGAGTTGCGAGGTCGCCACTGGCATCAGAAGCGGGCCGAGGATGATCATATTGGCCAGCGCGTCCATGAATGTGCCCATGATCAGGAAGAAGCCGATCAGGATGAGCGCCATGATGACCCGGTTGTCGGATACCGCCAGGAGGAGTTCGAGAATCTCCTGCGGGATGCGGTAGAAGGTCAGGATTCGGCTGAACACGATCGCCGTGGATACGATGATCAGGGCGGATGCGGTGACTTTGGCGGTCGACACCATCGCCTCGATAAGATTGTGCATGTCGAGGGTGCGGTAGTAGAGCGTGCCGATCAGAAGCGTGTAGAGCACCGCGAAAGCGCCCGCCTCCGTGGGCGTAAAGACGCCGCCAAGAATCCCGCCGAGGATGATGAAGGGGATCAGCAGGGCCGGGGCTGCAGACCCGGTGCCCTTGATCATCGGAACGACGCCCTCAAAAGGATGGATGTCGCCATAACCGCGCCGCACGCTGATCACATAGGCGGTCAGCATCAAGGCGAACCCGATCATGATGCCGGGAATGATGCCGCCCGCGAACAGGCCGCCGATCGAAATCTGCAGCTGGCCGCCGATGATGATGGCGACGGTGCTGGGCGGAATGATCGCCCCGATGACCGCGCTGGCCGCGGTCACTGCTGCGGAAAAGGCCGCTGGGTAGCGTTCGCGGATCATTGCCGGGATCAGGATCGGGCCGAGCGAGGCGGCGTCTGCCAGCACCGAGCCCGAGATGCCGGCGAAGAACATCGACGTGACGATGTTCACGTGCGCGAGACCGCCCTTGATCCAGCCCACCATGAGGCGCGCGACTTCCACGAGCTTTTCGGTGATATCGCAGCGGTTCAGTAGCTCGCCGGTCAGCACGAACATGGGTAGCGCCAACAGCGCGAACTGATTGACGGCGGTGAACATCTCTGTCGCCAGGACCAGTGGCGGGATCGGGCTGCCCGAAAAGAGCAGGAAGATCGTGCAGGCCAAGCCCAGCGAGAACGACACCGGGATGCCGAGAACGAGCAGCACCCCAAAGGGGATCAACAGGTAGGGCGCGACGAGTTCCATGTGACTGCCTTACTCCATCCCCGGGTTGCCCTGGTTCTCGAAATGGGCGTTGTTGCCGCGCGCCAGGTTGATCAGATCGAGA
>JAYOEZ010000088.1:7698-9975 GCA_038116985.1 Alphaproteobacteria bacterium
GGGTCGCATTGATTGCAAAAAAGACCATCAGCACGCCGCCGACAGGAAGGGCCAACTTGGCCCACCGCGTCGACATATCGAGGCTCGGCGAACGTGCGTGGAAATTCTGGTTGAAGACCTGGAAGCCGTACCAGACGAGCGCGACGAGAAAGGCGATCGTGGCGAGCTTCGCGAAGATCAGGAAGAACGGGCGTATCTTGATCGGGATCAGATTGACGAAGGTCGGAATGTTGATGTGCGCCCAGTCCCGCATGATGACGGCGGAACCGATGAAGACCATCCAGATCAACGCCCAGATGGAGATCTCCTCGGACCACTGAAGCGAGGAATTGATCACATAGCGGAAGAACACCTGCGCAAGCATCACGACGGCGATCGTCATGACGCACACGATGACCGCATACCGCGAGAGGTTGTTGATCGTCTCGACCAGCCGCGTGAACCCTGCCATCCTACTCCCCTGGAAGAACGCAGACGCAGGGAGGGCGGCCCCGGCAAGAATGCCAGGGACCGCCCTCCTGTGCTTCGGCGATCAGTCTACTAGCTGGAGCTCTGAAGCGCGACGGCCGCATCAACGACGGATTTCGGCACGTCCTTGCCGGCGCTCGTCCAGACCTTCTGGCCTTCGGCCTGCCACTTGGCGAACTCGGCCTTGGTCGGCGTATAGATCTCCATGCCGGCCTCGCGGAGCTTGCCCTTGTAGAAGTCCTCGAGCTCGCGGTCCTTCTGGTTGGCGATGTCGGCCGCTTCCTGGGCCGCCATCAGGAACGGCTTCTGGATGTCTTCCGGCATCGAGTTGAAGGTGTTGGCGTTCAGCACCTGGAACTGAATAGCGAAGGAGGCGTTGACCTCGGTCGCGTACTTCAGGACTTCGTGCATCTTGAACAGGTAGGTCCAGATCGCTTGTACGTGGTAGCCGTCGACCACGCCCTGCTGGATCGCGGTGTAGGTCTCGACCCACGGAATCGGCGTGGGATTGCCACCCCAGTTGCGGATCAGCTCGATCACGAGATCCGAGCGCGTCGAACGGAACTTCAGGCCGTTGACGTCGCCGGGCTCATGCAGCGGACGCTTGTTGTTCCACAGCATGCGATGCCCGCCGGCGCCGACCGGGGGCAGCACCTTGACCGGCACATTCGACTCGAACTGCGCGGCCTGCCGCTTCCAGACGTCCGATTTGAAGAGGCGCTCGCCGGTGTCCCAGTCGGGAATCATGTACGGCAGGTCGACGAAGGCGTAGGCGTCGTCAAAAACCGTGAACTGCGAGGACGTGTTCGACGTGATGTCGATGAAGCCGGTCTGGACCGCTTCAAGCTGCGACACGTCGGTGCCGAGCGTCGAGGACGGATGGATTTGAATATCCATCTCGACGTCGTACTTTTCCTTGAGGATTTCCGGGATCAGACGGATCGAGATGTCCGTCGGATCGCCTTCCTTGGCATTCAGGCCCGCCACCAGCGGCTTCAGGAATTTCTTGGCCTGCGCCGAGCGGGTCAGCGCCGGAAAGCCCGTGATAACCGCGCCTGCGGCGACCGCACCGCCGGTGGTCTTCAGCGCCTGGCGGCGCGAAATCTTGGTCTTGGTCATTGGAAAACTGCTCCTCCCATTACCCGTACTTGCTGCGGGTTCAGTCTTGTTTCTCCAGGTCTCAGCCCCGGAATGGATCAATTAGAGGCCATTTGCGCAGGCTGCTCAATTCATTTTCCCGCCAGAATCGGCGGGATCAGTACTTCGGCGCGCCCTTGTAGGGCTTTCCGTACCGTAGCAAATCCGCTGGCAACTTGGGTCGGTGCCGGGGATTCCAGTCCATGGGATGCTTCTTCTTCTCGAAGATGTTGTGCATGGGGCCGCCCACTGTGCGAACCCACAGGTTGAAGCCGGGAATCGAGCCGGAGGGCCCCTGGTAGACGAACTCGCGCCACCAGACGTAGCCGCCGGGTCCCATCACGCCCGCATCGGCGAAGACATACTCGCCGTCGATGACGAAGATTTCCTCGATCATCGAATGGGTCCAGCGCGGTTTCTTGCCCTTCGGCGGGATGCGGTGCGCTGCCGACGAGTACAGGAACGACGTTTCGCCGGTATCAGGATCGGTGCGCAGCGGCTTTATCGCGACGCCGACCTGAAGCTGTGGGTCAACGAGTCCCGGATCCCAAGGCATGTCGAGCGTGTTCGTGTAGGGGATCAGGAGGCGCTTGTCGTAGAGACCGCGTTCCGGCTCGCCCGGTTCGACCGTTGGCTGGGCAGAGAAGGTCGTGAGCAGGACCGCGCCGTCCC
>JAYOEZ010000089.1:0-9840 GCA_038116985.1 Alphaproteobacteria bacterium
GCAGCGGAATCATAATCCGCGTGTCGGGGGTTCGAGTCCCTCCCCCGCTACCAAACTTTCCGACATCGATGACCTGATCGGCTGGGTGCCCGCGGGGACCGACTCTTGTGAAGCCGGGGACAGCGAATGTGATTGGCGCGCCCCTGGCGCGCGCGCCATATCGACCGAGCGCGGCCGGACCCTAGGAAAACTGCGCGAGTTGGGTTCGTTTCGGCGTTTTTGGTTTCGCCGCTGCACGGGCGCGCGCCCAAGTCAGCCGGGCGAGCCCTGACTCCAGGAAAACTGCGGCCGTTGGGTTCGTTTCGGCGTTTTTGTTTTTACCGCGGCGCTCGGTTCAGGCGGCGTTGGCTCAGGCGGCCTTGCGGGCGCCGAAGTAGCGCTTGCCGGGGCCGTCGCGGAAGACGTCCTTGCGCGGGAAGCCCGCCTTGACGGCGGCGTCGAAGGTGTCGACCGCGGTCCACTGGTTGATGAAGGGCTCGGCCGCATGTCGGTCATTCGCATCGGATAAAGGATGCCGTCGAGGTGATCTATCTCGTGCTGCAGTACCGCCGCATGCGATCCCTCGGCCTCGCGTTCGACGTCGTTGCCGTCGAGATTGGTGAAGCGCACCTTGATGTGCGCGAGGCGGGGCACTTGTGCATGCATTCCCGGCAAGGACAGGCAGCGCTCCCAAGTGAGGAACGTCTCGTCGCTCAACGGTTCGATGACGGGGTTGGCCATCACCGTTCATGGCACGGTGTGCCAGCCCGACCCCGCCGGAATCTTCGCCGGTGTGATGCGATAGACCACCAGACGCAGCGGCACATACACCTGTGGCGCTGCGACGCCGTTGCCGTAGATATGTTCCAGGGTTTCCTGCATGTCGGCCGCGAGCCGTCGTACTTCGTCGCCGACGGGAAACGTCACCGGTTCAGATGGATGCAGTAGTACCGGGTGTCCCATGCGTGCGATGCGCAGCAGAGCCATAAGCGCCTCCGTTCAAGAAGGCGCAGCCTAGGAGATTGAGCAGGAATAGAAAGAGGCCGGAACGTCTGGGGGGACCGTTCCGACCTCTCAGTTTTTCGCGTCGCGCGCTCTCGCGTCCCCTGGCGGTCGCATGGAACCTCGGCGCCGCCTTGACCCAATGTGGCGTTGGCGCGGGCACGTTTCGACCCGCACGTATTGATGAGGCTGTCAGCGAATTCCGTGCGTGCGTGCCGTGCGCATGATGATTGGGTCTTCCGGCGCAAGTTCAACGGCGACCCGGAAGTCTTTCATGGCATTGCTTCTTTGGCCGGAGCGTTCGTAGGCATGGCCCCGGTTGTGGATAGCCTGTGCGTAACTTGGGGATATCTTGATGGCCCGCGTATAGGCGGCGATCGCGGCCTGGAGATTGCCAAGTGCGAAATGGGCGAGCCCCAGATTGTAGTGCGTGTTGGCGTTGTCGGGGTCCAGTTCGAGACTGTTGCGATAGTCCTGAACAGCGTCGCCGTACCGTTCGAGGAAGTGGTACACAAGCCCGCGGTTATAGAGAACGCGAGAGTCTTCCGGGTTCTGTTCGATCGCGTCAGTGAAGCTTTCCGCTGCTGCGCTCAGGTTGCCGCTGCGGATCTGCACGAGCGCGCGGATGACGAGGTTCTCGAACGTCGGTGGCAGAAGAAGCGCGGCGAGTTCGACGTTAGTCAACGCGGAACGGTCGTTTCGCTCGCTCTCGTAGGCGGCGACGCGGAAGTTCAGCGCGGCGCGCTTCTGCGCCGGTGTGAAGCGGGGCGAGCGCAGTACTTGCGAACAATAGTGGATGGCGATGTCTTCATAGCCGCGGGCGATCGCCGCGAAGCCTCGCGCGCAGTCGGCATATTCGTCTGCCTGTGCGCCACGCGGGAGCATGATGACAGCGAAAAGCAACGCGGCCCCCAGAGATGTGCCTCGAAACCATCCCATGACCTGACTATGGTAGCCCTTTTGCTGCGCCCAGGTGAACGTTGACCGACCTTATCCTCTTCATCGTGATCGCCGCCCTTTGGGTCTGGGTGGCATGGGTCATTTTTAGACGTGTGGGCTTCTTCGGGTCGCAGAAGCCGCCGCGCTTCTCCGTTGAAAAGGGTGGGCGTGTGTTCGCGAATGCGACCTCGCGCTACCTCATCAACGGCATCGTCGATGCACGGCACGTCGTGTTCGTGTTTGAGTCCGATGACGGAATTCCGTTCGTCTATCTGCCTCGAGACAAAGACGTGCGTGTTCTGGACGGTCAATCCGGCCTAGAGGAATTCGTTCGCAAGCAATGCGGCGGTGACAAGGGCCTCGCCAAACTCAGGCAGGTTCGCGGCGAGAGGGGCGCTTCATGATCGGTGAGACGGCCGGCGGCGTGGCCATCGGCTATGACGATCTCGGCATGCAGGATGCTTCTGCGGTTATTCTGATCGGGGGGCTGGCGACGCAGAGAACCGTGTGGCCGGACATATTGTGCGATCGTCTTGTCGCCGCGGGCTACCGCGTGATTCGTTTCGATAACAGGGACGCAGGCCAGTCGACGTCGTGGCCTTCGCCAAGCGGGGACGCGCTGGCACGTCTCGTTCGAGAACCGTCCGGCGCACCGCTGCCGTACACACTCGACGATATGGCAGGTGACGTGATCGGTCTGATGGACCTGATCGGCGTGGAACGAGCGCATGTGGCCGGCATGTCGATGGGCGGCCGAATAGCCCAATGCCTCGCGGCAGCATGGCCCAATCGGGTGATTTCGCTGGTGTCGATGATGTCGACCACCGGCAATCCGACGCTCCCGCAGGCTACTCCAGAGGCGATGCAGGCGCTTATGACGCCGCCGCGCGACCCATTCGACGAGGCGGCCGTCGCGGATCTCGCGATCATGCAGCAAGGTGTGATCGGCAGTCCGGCTTATCCGATGCCCGACGACTATGTGCGTGAGGTCGTCGCACTTAACTTCCAGCGCGGCAACAACCCGGATGGCGTGATGCGCCAGTGGCTGGCTTCAGCGGGCGCCGGCGATCGCCGCGTCCAGTTGAAGGAGATCGAGGCGCCGACGCTCGTGTTGCACGGTCGTGACGATCCACTGATTCCGTGGCAGGCAGGTCAAGATACAGCGGAGACGATTCGAGGTGCTCGGCTGACTGTCATCGATGGTTGGGGGCACAACATCGCGCCGACTATTTCCAAACTGCTCGCCGACGAAATGACGAGCTTCTGGTCCAGCGTCGAGAACCGCTAGGCTACCGACGGGCGGCGGGTTCGATGGCTTAGCCCCAGAGGGCTCGCCGGATCAGGTTCAGTCCTATCAGCACAAGAACGACGAGCAGAATTCGTTCGAATACTTTCTGGTCGATGCGATTGCGCAGACGTGTTCCCACAAAGACGCCGAGCATGACGGGGAGGGCCGCTATCAGGGATGCGGTTGCGTTCTCGATGGTGATGACGCCGACAAAGGCAAGCGTGGTGTACAGCGTCGTCGACGCCACGATGAACAGAAGGCCGATCGTCGTGACGAAGGCGTCCTTCTCCATCCGCAGCGCGACCAGGTACATGATCAGCGGCGGACCGAATAGGTTCGACACACCGCCGAGGAATCCGGCGACTGCACCGATTGCGGGGTTGAGCCAGCGTTCCTGCTGCGAGGCGATCGGCAGCCGGACGCGGATCAGCTGCGACAGGCTGAACAAGACGACGATGATGCCCAGAACCATGGACCCGGTGCGCAGGTCAATCGACGAAACAAACTGTGCGGCGACGATCGTGCAAGGGATCATTGTGACCAGAAGCGGCCAGAAGCGTTTCAGCGTCGCGGCCTTCTGTTTGCCCTGTAGGGCCTGGAGAACGTTCGACGTGAGAACGGGAACGATCATGAGGGCGATCGCGGTCGGCAGATCGAGAACGGTCGCCAGCAAAGGAACGGCGACCAGCGGGAGTCCGATTCCCAAGGTGCCTTTGACGGTTCCTGCGGCGAGAAACGTGAGGATGCCGAGCGCGAGCGTCGTCGCGCCGAGATCGAGAAAGTCCACGCGTGGTTGTTCTTATTCGGTGATGGGAGGGATGCCGGTCGGCACCAAGCCTTCGTGGTGATGGACGATTAGCCAACGCCCGTCAACCTTGCGGAAGACGTCGGTAATGCGTACGCGGCCGCTCGTCGCATTGGGCGGCTCGTAGTCGTATTCGAGGTAGTAGCGCGCGATGGCGGAATCGCCCCATGCGTCTACGACAGGTTCGTCGATCCTGAGGGTGAGGGGACCGCGAGCCTGCATCTGCGCCTGGTCGTCTGCGTGAAACTTGTCGCGTTCCTCCTGTCCCTGGATGAGTTGGGGGGTGAACACGTCCCACACGGTGACGTCCGGGTGCATGTAGGTTTCGATTCCATCCGGGCTGTGGTCTTCGAACGCCCGGAATACGCCCTTGATGATCGCCGAAATCTCTTCTTCTACGTCCGACATGTGCGATCCCTAGACAAAGTTGATCGACCATTCGCCATCGTGCCATTCCACGATCGTCGCGCCAGCGATCGAATGCTCGTGATAGCCATGGATACCGTACTTCGGATTGTGCAGGTACCAGCCCGGCTTCAGGAGGCGCTTGTCGTCCGGCCCGATATCACCGGACAGGCAGTAAATCTCCTCATGTACCGGGTGCCAGTTCGGGCCGCGCCCCTCGAATCCAGCCGGCACTTTGAGGACGCGCGTGTCCGCGCCGCTGCGGTGATTCTTGTAGATGACGCGACGTTCAAAGCCTTCGAGCTTGGCGCCCTCTATCTCGGGCGTGATGGGTTCTACGGCCATGACATCCGCGATGATGAAGGCGTCCTCCGAGACTTTCACCGGCCCCGGTGTAACACGGTCATAGTGCGGCGCGCTGCCGTAGATCATTAGCAGGCGGCACCCGCTGCGCGATCCGATTGCGGCGAAGGGGCTGCCGGCTGGGTTGTAGAAAAAGGCGTTTGCTTCCAGCGAATTGCGGCCGACGTAGAAGTCGCCGGAAAGCACGAAACCCTGATGGTCGCTGCGCCCGACGTGGAAACCACCGCTGTCCCATCCCGGCGGGACATCCAGGATTGCGCTGCGGACGCTTCCGTTCTCGAAGCGACGCAGGATGCGAGCGCGCACGCCCGGCGGTTCGTCGCCCGGTGTGAACGCCTGCCAGTCGACCGTTTCGGTATCGAAGCAAACTGAGATATCGTCTTTGAGTTCAGGTTGTGTCACGCGAATCCCCTAGTCTTAGACCTACTATACCAAGTCAGAGGCCCCTCGTGGGACGTGTTGCCAACAAGGTCGCCATCGTAACGGGCGTTTCTGACCCGATTGCCGCGCGCAGTGCTCAGGCTTTGCTAGAGGAGGGCGCGCGCCTTGTGTTCGCCGACGCGGACGCGGGCGCGGCGCAGGCCGCTTGCGATTTGGCCGGTGCCGATGCGGCCACGGCAATCGCAATATGCAAGCCCGTGGCAGACGAGGAGGCTTGGGAATCGACAGTCGCAGCGGCGGTCGAGAGGTTCGGCCGGTTGGACGTGCTCGTGAACGGGCCGCCGCTCGTCATGAGGAAATCGATCGGCGACATGACGCTGGATGACCTCAGGCTTCTTGAGGAGCGCAACATCGTCGAGCCCTGGCTCGGCTTCAAGTACGCGATCGGCGCGATGCGAAAAGGCGGCGGCGGGTCGATCGTCAATTTGTCGCTAACTCTCGCCAAGGAAGGGGCCTCCGATCTCGCGGGCAACTGCGCGACTGCAGGAGGTTTGCGCGTGATGGCTCAGGCTGCGGCGCTGGAGTGCGGTCAACATTCGGACGGTATTCGAGTCAATTCGGTGCTGATTTCGCATGAACGGCCGGCAGAACCGAATGAGGTTGCGGCCGCCGTCGTCTACTTCGCATCCGAGGAATCCCGGTTCATGACCGCAGGTGAAATCACCATCGAGGCGGACTCGGCGGGCGATCAATGACCAGACTCAAGGACAAGATCGTTGTGATAACCGGAGGGACGGACGGCATCGGCCGCGGCTCCGCGCTTGCTGCCTGCCGCGAGGGCGCGGTTGTGATGGTGACGGGGCGCAACGAGGAGCGTGGGCGGCTTACCGAGGAAATCGTGCGCCAGCAGGGCGGGACAATTCATTACTTCAGGCAGGACGTGACCGACGAGGCGACCTGGGACGCTCTGTTCGAGGTGACCCGTGAAACCTATGGCGAACCTGACGTCCTGGTGAACAACGCAGGCGACTGCATCCTCAAGCCGATCATCGAGTATCCACTCGAGACGCTGCGCTACATGCTGCAGATGAACATCGAGGCGTGTTTCATGGGAACGAAGCGCGCGATGACGATCATGGGTGCGCGTGGCCGCGGTTCGATCGTCAACATGTCGTCGGTCGCCGGGATCAAGGGTGGGCCGAACGGTACTGCCTACGGTGCCAGCAAAGCAGCGATGACGTTGTTCTCCAAGGCGGCCGCCATCGAGGGAAAGCGGTCAGGCGTGCGCGTGAACTCGCTTCATCCCGGGTTGATCTGGGGCGACGGTGTCGTGGACAGTATGGGCGAAGAGGGCGCGGCGAAGTTCCGGGAGATGATCGAAGGTCGCACGCCATTGCACATGGTCGGCGCGCCCGAGGACATCGCGGAAATGGTCGTGTTCCTGGCGTCGGACGAGTCGGCGCACGTCACCGGGGCCGAACTGGTTGTCGACGGAGGCTATTCGGCAGCCTAGCCGTCAGGCCATCACCATGATGACCTTGCCCGGCCGTTCATCGCCGACTTTCGCCGCCAATGCGCACGCCTCGGCAGCCTGGTCGAGAGAAAACGTTCCCGCGATCTGCGCATGCAACGTGCCGTCCGCGACCATGCCGGCCAGTTCCTCGTACATTGCCGACACGGCTTCGGGCGTGTGCTCCTGAAACTGCCGGATCGTATAGAACCCCCGAAGTGTGATGTCGCGGAGGAACACCATGTCGGGCGGCAGCTTGCATGGTGCGCCCGACAACATGCCGTAGCAGACGACGGTGCCGCCGTCGGTCAGGCACTCGGCGATTCTGGTTGTCGCGTCGCCGGCAATCGCATCAATTCCAACCCGAATCTGTGCGCCAGAGGTAGCTTCGCGTACGCGTTCTGCCAGGTCTGGTCCGTCAACAAGCACGACATCGCCGCCTGCATCCTTCAGGAGCGGGACGAGCGATTCACGGCGCACGACGTTGACAGTGCGTACGCCGCGAAGGCTCGCAAGCTTTGCGAGGTATACGCCGCAGCTGGAGTTCGCTGCGTTCTGTATCAGCCAGTCGCCTTCCTTGAGGTCGCCGTAGTCGTTGAGCATCAGGTAGGAGGTGGGCGGATTGATGGGCAGCAGCGAAAGCTGGACCGCGTCGCCGTCAGGTGCCGCTCTCAATTGGTCGGACGGAACGACGAGTTCCTCGCGCCACGCGCCGCAGGCCATCGGCAGGAAAACCCGATCGCCTTCTGCAAAGGGCACGTTCGGGCCGCACCGAGCGACGCGCCCGATCCCTTCGAACCCGGGAACGGCGGGCAGCGGAAAGGTGCGGAAGTTCGGTTCGCCCGTGATGCACTTGAGGTCGGCGATATGAACCGGCGCGGCCTCGACGCTGACCACGACCTCGCCCGCGGCCGGCTTGGGCGTCTCCTCGTCGTGGAGTTCGAGGACGTCGGCCGGGTCGCCGTAGTCTGCATATCTGACGACTTTCATCGGGCGCTCCGTATTTCTGCTTCAACGGGACGTGAGTAGAACTCAGCTATGATGCGATGAAAAGAAGGAGGACGACATGGCGCATGTCGAGCACCACGCGATCAATGCGATCGCCGCTGCCATCGGTGAGGAGAACGTTCGGGTCGATCCGGACTCCTGCGCCTATTACGCGAGCGACCTCTTTTTCTCCCCCGCCAGCCCGCCGCTCGCGGTGGCCACGCCGACCAATCGGGATGCGGCGGCAAGGGCGGTGCGCATCGCGGCAGACGAGGGGCTGGCGATTGTCCCGCGCGGGGGTGGACTCTCCTACACCGGCGGTTACGTGCCGCAGGAAGCACGCAGCATCATCCTCGATACCAGCCGACTGTCCCATATCGTCGAGATCAACGAGGACGATCTGTTCGCGACGGTGGAGGCTGGGGTCACCTGGTACACGCTTGACGACGTCCTGAGAACACGCGATCTGCGCGTCCCCCACTTCGGCCCGGCGTCGGGACGGGTGTCGACGATCGGTGGTGGCCTGTCGCAGAACACGATCCTCTTCGGGTCGGCCCAATACGGCACGGCCGCGGACAACGTACTTGGGCTCGAGGTCGCGCTCGCCGACGGTTCCCGTGTGAAAACCGGGTCGGGCGCGATGGTCGGCGGCGCCCCCTTCTTTCGCCATCACGGCCCCGACCTGACTGGGCTCTTCCTTGGGGATGGCGGGGCGTTGGGCGTCAAGTTGTCCGCGAACTTGCGGTTGATGCGGCGACCCCGTTCGTTCGGCTACCTCTCATTCAGCTACCCGACGTTCGAGGCCATGCTGGCGGCGGTATGTGAAGTCGGGAGGAGCGGGCTAGCCGCCGACGTGATGGGGATGGGGAACTACGTGCCGCCGAAGGGACCGGAGACGGGCGGAGAACCCGCGATCCACATCGTGGTCGAAGGAACCTCCGAACCGGATACCGCGGCGCGCCTCGACCGGCTGCGTGGGATCTGCAGACACCAGGGCACAGAGGTCGAGCCCGTCGTCTCGCGCCTGTTGCGCTCGGACCCGTTCGGCTTCGTGTCGAGCCTCCTCGACGAACAGGGCCGGTTGCAGTCCTGGACGCACGGCGTCGTTCCGCACACGAAGGTGCTGCATACGTTTTCCTCGCTCGCGGCGTTCTTCAACGCGGCGTCGGCATCGATCGCGCGGCACGGAATCGCCATTACCATCTCCGCAGCCGTTGTTGGTACCGCCGTGTTGCTGGAACCGGTGATCCGCTGGCGCGATCGGCCGAGCGACCTGCACCTGCGCGGGTTTGGCGGCGCACCGGCCGAGTGGAGCGGTGAAGCTGACGCCGGCGCGACCGAGGCGGTTCGCGAACTAAGGCGCGGGCTGCGCGACGTGTTCCTGCGCGAGACTGCCGCCCACCTGCAGATCGGGAAGTTCTATGCCTATCGCGAAGGACTGTCCGACGATGCGCTGAGCCTCATGCACCGGGTCAAGCATGCTCTTGATCCACATGATCGGATGAATCCGGGCGTATTGGGCCTCGGATAGAGAGGGACGGCGCAAGTGCGCCGTCCCACCCAAGCCTCCCTACTCGGGCCGTCGGCGCCACCCGGCATTACCATGGTGCACCAATGAGGCCGTTTTTGGGCGCGCTGCCTCTGTCTTCTTCCTCAGCCTTTTTCTATGTTTCACCATCGCGCAAAAGGATAGCCGCCCATGACCAAGATCCTCGTGAGTCCCGACAATCCCAAGGGACAGAAACTCGAAAACATCCTCGAACAGATTCGCAGCGATCTGCTCAAGCGCAGCGCCCACATCATGGACGACAAGCGCCCTGATGCGTCGCTGGTGCTGCGCAACAACGTGGAAATCATGGTCCTCTTGAGCCAATGCGTTGAAAAGGCGAGAGAATCCGCCCGGATCGTCGAGCGGCTAGGGTAGCCTTCCTGCCCTAAAACGGCGCCGATGTTCGGTTGAAGCAGGTCGCCGAGCGGCGGTATATTGGTGCGGTTGGCTTGGGGCAGAAAAAAGGCCCCAAAACCTTTTGACATCGGCAGGGGCGGGCCTTATATACCGCGCCCTGCACGGCGGCTGGGGCTCGCGCTTCAGTCGCCGTTGTTCGCTCTTTGACATTGTGAATCGAGAAGAGATGCGTAGGCGGCGGTGGTCGTTCTAAAGACTACTGTCGCAAACGCAGG
>JAYOEZ010000090.1:0-9548 GCA_038116985.1 Alphaproteobacteria bacterium
CCCGAGGGCCCGGCAAGTCTTAACAGGGAGGCTTTACGTCTGGGAGACGTGCGGATCCGAACAAAGGGGTTCGTTGGGATCCACCATCCAGGTCAGCGGAACTGCCCTGGATTTGAATTTTATTTAGAACCCCTAATGATCGGTTTCCACCCCTCGGGGTGCAAACCAGCCATGTCCCGTTTGCATAGGTGACGCAGCGTCAATGCGTCAGAAGCGCCACCCGGCCACCTTGCCGAGCAGGAAATCCCTGAAAACGTTGATTTTCTTGGAATCCCGCAGTTCGTCGGGATAGACGAAATAGGTGTCGAAGCTCGGTGCCTCGACGTCGGGCAGGACCCGCACGATCCGCGGGTGCTCCTCGATCATGTAGTCGGGCAGGGAGGCGATGCCGACACCGCTTTCCACCGCCAGCAACAGGCCGTAGACGTTGTTCACCGTCAGGATCGGTTCGAGCTGAATACCGCGTTTGCGGCCCTCGTGCTGCAGCCAGTTGATCTCGGTGACGGGCGGCGGCGTGTCCTCGCCGTAGGTGATCAGCTTGTGCTGTGCCAGTTCGGCGAACTCGCGTGGCGTACCGTGGCGTTTCAGGTAGGTCGGCGACGCGTAGAGATGGTTGTGCACCGTCAGGAGCCGCCTCTGGATCAGATCGGCCTGCGTTGGCGGGCGCATGCGGATGGCGATGTCCGCTTCGCGCATGCTCAGGTCGAGCAGCCGGTCGTCGAGAACGACGTCGACGGTAATCTCTGGATAGAGCTCCAGGAATTCGCCGATGCGTGGCGTTAGCCAGGTCGAGCCGAAACCGACGGTCGTCGTGATCTTCAGTTTGCCGGTCGGCCGTTCGCGCGATTCGCCGAGAACGGCTTCGGTCATCGCGAGCTTCGCTGAAACCTCGTGGGCCGTGCGGTAAAGCGATTCGCCGTGCTCGGTCAGGCTGAGCCCGCGGGCGTGGCGGTGAAACAGGCTGGTGCCGATCTCGTGCTCGAGTGCGCTGATCTGGCGGCTGATCGCTGACTGGCTCAGGTTCAGCGTCTCGCCGGCGCGCGTGAAGCTGCCCGCCTCCGCGACGGCGTGAAACACCTTCAGGCGGTTCCAGTCCATGCCGGCTATTCGGCCGCGGCGGCGGTTGTTTCCAATGCGGCGAGGTACTTCTCGGCCTCGAGTGCGGCCATGCACCCGGTACCGGCTGCAGTCACCGCCTGCCTGTAAATCTTGTCCTGCACGTCGCCCGCGGCGAAGACGCCCGCAATATTGGTGCGCGTCGTACCCGGCTGCGTCACCAGGTAACCCTCGCCGTCCATATCGAGCACACCTTTGAACAACTCGGTGTTCGGCGTATGGCCGATGGCGACGAACACGCCGTCGACCGGGAGCACATCCTCGGCGCCGGTCTTGACGTTGCGCAGCTTGGCACCGGTCACGCCGGGCGGGTTGTCGTCGCCGACGATCTCGTCCAGCACGCTGTCCCAGCGGACGTCGATCTTGGAATGGTTGAGCAGCCGGTCCTGGAGAATCTTCTCCGCGCGAAGCGAATCGCGGCGGTGCACCAGCGTCACCTTGTCGGCGTGGTTGGTCAGATAGAGCGCTTCCTCGACCGCGGTGTTGCCGCCGCCGATCACGGCGACCTGCTTGCCGCGAAAGAAGAATCCGTCGCAGGTCGCACAGGCGGAGACGCCGAAGCCCTGGAACTTCTCTTCGCTCGGCAGCCCCAGCCACTTGGCCTGCGCGCCCGTCGCAACGATGAGCGCGTCGGCGGTGTAGCTACCGCCCGAATCGCCGCTCGCAACGAAAGGCCGCCGGGTCAGATCCACGGCGGTGATCGTGTCGCTCACCATATTGGTGCCCACCGCTTCGGCCTGCTTCTGCATCTGCTCCATCAGCCACGGGCCCTGAATCACCTCCGCGAAGCCGGGATAGTTTTCGACGTCGGTCGTGATCGTCATCTGTCCGCCCGGCTGGATACCGTGGACAAGAGTCGGCGCGAGGCTGGCGCGGGCAGTGTAGATGGCGGCCGTTAGGCCGGCGGGCCCGGAGCCGAGAATGAGGACGTGGCTATGATGTTGCTGGGCCATGGAAACTCCGGCGAAAAGGGCGAGCCATGCGTGAAACGCATGCCCTGAGAAGTTAGTTTTCCTGTCGTTTTTTGCAAGACGCCCAAGAACTGCTGGCGATTCGAACGGTTTAGCCGCCCGGCTGTGCGAGCCGCTCGCGCACCGCGGCCGCGATCCGTGCCGTCTCGTCGAGCGGACGGTAGGTCCAGGTGGTCCATGTGCCGTCCAGCGGCCGGGCGATCCCCCGCGCGGCGAGCGTGTCGTGGAAACGCCGGAACTTGGCGCTGCCGCCTTCAAGCGCGGCGATGAAGACCGGCACGCCGGTGCTCGCCGCTTCCGACGCCATGGTGACGGAGTCCTCGGTGACGACGATGGCGTCGGCCCAGGCCAGAATACCCTGATAGGGGTTGTCGCCGTTGCCGTCCCAGAAATCCGTTGCCGGTCCACGCAATGCCCGTTCAATGACCGCGCGGCTCTTTGTGCCGGTGCGGCGAGATGCCGTGACCATCAGGCTGCCGCCGCTCGCTTTGACCAACGCCGACACCTGATCGGCGAGCCGCTGCGCGACCGCGGTATCGAGGCGGTGGTGTCTGCTGTCGCCGCCGATCAACACCGCGATACGCGGCGCTGGCAATCGTTCGAAGCGCGCCTGCCATGTCGTTCTCGCCGCCTTGCGCGAGTCCTTGGTGACCCGGTGCAGCGCACCGACGGTCGGCAGCACGTTGGCGCCATGCAGGCCGTCGTGTTCCGGTGGCACGACGAGGTCGAACAGGGACGGGGGCACGCGCGGGTCCTGTAGCTGGACTACGAACGTCGATCCGCGCGCGGCGCGGCGCAGGGCCAGCGCCGGGCCGACGCTGGGCCGGCCGGCGGCGATGAGCAGTCGCGGCCATGGCGGTGTCAGGTCAGCGTCCTTGGCCGCAAGACCAAGCGCGAGTGTTCCGGTGGCGGTCCAGAACCCGGCCGGAATCCAGTCCGTGACCGCGCGCCGCGACAGGCGGCGCACCGTGTAGGGCAGGCCCACCAGGTCGGCCAGGCCGAGGCACTGGTTTTCGGTGCCGGCCTTGCCGTCGGACAGAACCCAGCAGTCGGGACGCTCTGCGCTCATGCGCAACAATCTTTCGCGATCATGAAACTTAATTATAATGCCTGGGCGGACGGCTGGGAGGACGCATGGCCCGTACGAAGATCGACGATATCGATCGGCGCATTCTCGCCGACCTCCAGGACGACGGTCGCATGACCAACGTGGAACTCGCAAGGCGTGCCGGAATCTCGGCGCCGCCCTGTTTGCGCCGTGTCCGTGCCCTGGAAAGGGACGGGTACATCCACGGCTACCATGCGGACCTGGACGCCAAGGCGCTGGGCTTCGATGTGACCGTGTTCGCCATGGTCGGTCTGATTTCGCAGGCCGAGTCCGATCTGGTCGCTTTCGAGGAACTGTGCGCCGGCTGGCCGGTCGTGCGTGAGTGCCACATGCTCGCCGGTGAGGTCGATTTCCTGCTGAAGATCGTTGCGCCCGACTGGGACACCTACCAGACCTGGCTCACGCGCGAGCTCACCTCGGCGCCCAACGTCGCCCACGTGAAAAGCTCGCTCGCCATCCGCGCCAGCAAGGTTAAGCCGGGAGTCCCGCTCGACGCGGGCTAGTTTCCCGGGGGGGCGGCCCCGTAGTCGTCCTAGTAGTCGCCCGCATGGCGCGAAACCGCAGGGCGGCTAGGCTTGACCAATGAATGCTGCCCACGGGGTGCCCCGGCGCCTGTTCCTGCTCTCTCGCGCCGAAGTGATCTATGCGGTGTTTCGCTTCGGGTCCGTCGCCTGCCTGCTGGCGCTCGCGATCATGTTTGGACGCGACTTCTTCACCGTGGATGACGCCGTCGAGGCGGCGACCGCCGACGCCGCAGGTTTCCTCGAGCCAGTCGACTTTGCAGACCCGGCCTGGGCGTCGTCTCCCGGTGTTGACCGTGCGCTAAACCGCGTCGTTGAGCGCATGGGCATCTCCACGCTCTATCGCCGCGGTGCGTTCGAAGTGGTGATCGAGACGCCGCGCGCCGGCGCGCTCCGACGCGGCGCACCGACTTCCTGGCCGCGCTACACGCACACTGACCAGATTCGGCAAGCTGGCGTCGTCGTCGCGACGGTGACGGTTTCACACTCGCTGCGCCCGCCGGTGGGGACGTTGATCGGGCTTGCCGTGCTTATCGGCCTGTTCTTCGTCGGCTCGTACCTCTTCTTTCGCCGAACGACGACGGAGTTGCAACGGCTCGCGCGCGACCGCAATCAGGACTACCGCATCGCCAATCAGCGCCTTTCGCTGATGCTCGAGGCGACGGGCGACGGCTTCGCTCTGTTCGACCGGCAGGAACGTCTGGTGATGTGGAACCACACCTTCGCGCGGCTCAACTCGGCGGTGGCCGAGTTGCTCCGCGAAGGCATGACCATCGACGAGATGACCGGCGTCATGACGGCGCAGATGCCGAAACTCGATCCCCACGCGCTCAAGTTATGGCTCGGTCAGCGCCGCCTTAATCTCGAAGAGACGGGCGAGCACCGGTCCTCATACGTGACGCCGGACAAGCGCATCGTCGAGACCCATGAGCGACGCACCGACGACGGCTTGATGGTCGCCACCTTGACGGACATCACAGAACTCGCCGCCAAGGAGCGTGCCTTGCGCAAGAGCGAGCGCCAGTTGCGCCTGGTGACGGATGCGCTGCCGGTCGTGGTGATGACCTTCGACCGGAGTGGTTGGATCACGTTTGCGAACCGGGCCGCCTCGAAGGTCTCCGGCGTTCCCGTGCAGGATCTCGTCGGGTCCCGATGGACGGATCACCTGGGGTCGAAGGTCGTGGAAGCGCTCCGGCCTCTGATTCAACGGGCCTTTGACGGCGACGTGGTCCGGCTCGAGCATGAGGGAGAGCTCAACGGGCGTAGCGGCACGATGGACATCAGAATCGTCCCGCACGCCAGGAAAGATAGGATCGACTCCGTCTTCTTCTTTGCCCATGACGTCACCGAACAGCGGCTCCTTGAGGCTCAGCTTCGCCACGCCCAGAAGATGGACAGCTTGGGCCAGTTGACCGGTGGCGTGGCACATGACTTCAACAATCTTCTTACCGTCGTGCTCGGCAACCTCGATCTGGCGAGCGATCACTTGCCCAAGGAATCTCCGGCGACGCGCGCGGTCGAGTCCGCCCAACGTGGCGCGCAGCGTGCCGCCGTCTTGACGCAACGCCTGCTTGCCTTCTCGCGCCGGCAGTTGCTTCGGCCTCAGGAGATTGCCGTCGGCGATTTGGTCAATGGCTTTTCCGATCTCCTGCGCAGTTCCTTGGGGCAGCAGACGTCCGTGACGGTGAACGTCGCAGAGGACGTACCGATCGTCTCGGTCGATCCGGGGCAGCTCGAGAACGCTGTGCTCAATCTTGCCTTCAACGCACGCGATGCCATGCCCTATGGCGGCGAAGTCGATATCACCGTGGCGCGCGAAACCTTGGCCGAGCGGCGACACCTTGGTGCCGACGACTGGCTCGAGCCCGGCGACTACGCGGCGGTGACGGTCTCGGACAACGGTACGGGAATGGACGAGGCGACCTTGGCGCGCGTCTTCGAACCCTTCTTCACCACCAAGGAGGTCGGGAAGGGAAGCGGTCTCGGCTTGCCGATGGTCTATGGCTTTGCACGCCAGCCCGGTGGTGGCGTGCACATCGAAAGCACCCCCGGTCGCGGAACCGCTGTGAAGTTGTGCTTCCCTGCGTTGACCGCCTCGGTGACCCGGATTGCGCCCGTGGCCAGCCCGGAACCCGACCTGCCGCGCGGCACCGAACACGTCCTCGTCGTCGAGGACGACCCCGACGTCTTCGATCAGTTGAAGCGCACCTTGCGTGGCCTTGGCTACAAGGTCACCGGCGCGCCCGACGGCGAGACGGCCGTCGATATTCTCCAGGCTGATCGCGATTTTGACCTGATTGTCAGCGACGTCGTCCTGCCGGGGGTCGATGGCGGCACGGTCGTCGAGAGTGCGCGTGCGCTCGGCTGCACGGCGCCGGTCCTGTTCATCACCGGCTACGCACCGGTGCGCGGCCGCAGTTCGTTGCGGCACGACAACAGCGACATCCTCATGAAGCCGTATACGCGCGAGCAACTCGCGACGGCTGTGCGCGCGCTGCTCGATCGCCGGCCTGCTGCGGCTGCCCGGTCGGCGCAGGTCAACCTGGCTGACGCATAACGTGATTTGCGCCCTCCTCGGGGCGGCGCGATCATTCTCCCGTTCGCGGCGCGTCGCTGCGAAATAGCCGGGAGGTGCCATAGCGCATGACTCCACCTGACCAGATCGGCGGGTCCGCCTGACGGGATCCGAGGATCATCACGACGCCAAACATGGCCCGGCCTTGGGTCGGGCGCGAGGCCCCATAGAACCCTCGCTTACAGGATGAAACCCCGCGCAATCTCTTCGGATGTTCGCGGGGTTTCGCGTGACGCTATTTGTATTCGAGTGAGAGAATCTCGTAGGACCGCGGGCCTTTCGGCGTCTGCACGTCCACCGAATCGCCGACCGATTTGCCGATCAGCCCCCGCGCCAGCGGCGCGGCGATGGAAAGAAGCCCCTTCTTGATGTCGGCTTCCTCCGCGCCGACGATCTGGTAGACCGACTCCTCGTCGGTGTCCTCGTCGACGACCTTCACCGTTGCCCCGAACATGACGGTGTCGCCGGATAGCGAGGTCGGGTCGATCACCTCGGCGCGGCTGATCTTGTCTTCCAGTTCGGCGACGCGTCCCTCGATGAACGCCTGCTTTTCCTTGGCGGCGTGGTATTCGGCGTTTTCCGAGAGGTCGCCGTGCGCGCGCGCTTCCTCGATCGCCTTGATGACCGCGGGGCGCTCTTCGCCCTTGAGGCGCCGCAACTCGTCCTCGAGGCGCTTGTAGCCGCCAGCCGTCATCGGTTCTTTGTTCATGGAGCCTGACCAAGCGCGCTGCTGAAGCCAGCGCGACCGAAATTGCTAATGAGACAGGCTAAAATAGGATTGCAGCGGTGCCACATCAAGGCTGCCCTCGCGCAGCCGTGCGATGGCCATCACCGCGGCGCGCGATCCGGCGACGGTGGTGTAGTAGGGAATGCTGTTGGTCAGCGCGGTGCGCCGCAACGTGAAGCTGTCGGCCACCGCCTGTGCCCCGTCCGTCGTGTTGAAGACCAGCTGAATATCGCCGTTCTTCATCGAATCGACGATGTGCGGGCGCCCTTCGAGAACCTTGTTTATCCGCTCGACCGCAAGGCCCGCGCTCTCCAGGAAACCTGCCGTGCCGCGCGTCGCGACCAGCGAGAAGCCGAGCTCGATGAGCTTCCGCGCGGCGTCCACCAGCAGTTCCTTGTCGGCGTCGCGCACCGAAATGAACACCCGGCCGCCTTGCGGCAGGGTGGTGCCGCTGGCCAGTTGCGACTTGGCGAAGGCGCGCTCGAAGTCGCTGTCGATTCCCATCACCTCGCCCGTCGATTTCATCTCAGGGCCAAGCAGCGTGTCGACGCCGGGGAAGCGTGCGAACGGGAACACTGCTTCCTTGACGGTCACATGGTTCGTCGCCGGCGGCTGCAGCCCGAACGACGCCAGCTTCTCGCCTGCCATGATCCGAGAGGCGATCTTGGCGATCGGCGTGCCGATCGACTTGGCGACGAAGGGCACGGTGCGGCTGGCGCGCGGATTGACCTCAAGGATGTAGACCTCGCCGTCCTTGATCGCGAACTGCACGTTCATCAGGCCGATCACGCTGAGGCCGCGCGCCAGCATGTCGGCCTGGCGCTTCAGTTCCTCCACGGCCTCCGCGCCCAGCGAGTAGGGCGGCAGCGAGCAGGCCGAATCGCCGGAGTGAATGCCCGCCTCTTCGATGTGTTCCATGATACCGGCGACGTAGACGTCGGTGCCGTCGGCGATCGCGTCGACGTCGATCTCGATCGCGTTGTCGAGGTAGCTGTCGACCAGCACCGGGTTCTTGCCCGAAAGCCTGACCGCTTCGCCGATATAGCGACGCAGGCCGTTGCGGTCGCGCACGATCTCCATCGCCCGGCCGCCCAGCACGTACGACGGCCGGATGACCACCGGATAACCGATCTCATCGGCCACCTTCTCGGCCTCCTCTTCGGAGAACGCGATGCCGTTGGGTGGCTGCTTGAGGCCGATTTCGCCGAGTAGTTTCTGAAAACGCTCGCGGTCTTCGGCAAGGTCGATCGCGTCCGGCGAGGTGCCGAGGATCGGCACGCCGGCGGCCTCGAGATCTCCCGCCAGCTTGAGCGGGGTCTGCCCGCCGAACTGGACGATCACACCCTTCAACGTGCCGCTCTTCTGTTCGGTGCGCACGATCTCGAGCACGTCCTCGGCCGTCAGCGGTTCGAAATACAGCCGGTCCGAGGTGTCGTAGTCGGTCGACACCGTCTCCGGGTTGCAGTTGACCATGATGGTCTCGAAGCCCGCGTCGGTCAGCGCGTAGGCCGCGTGCACGCAGCAATAGTCGAACTCGATGCCTTGGCCGATCCGGTTCGGGCCGCCGCCGAGAATGATGATCTTCTCGCGGTCGCTGGGCGCCGCCTCGTCTTCCGGGGACTCGACGCCATCGGCGCTGTCGTATTCGTAGGACGCATAGAGATAGGGCGTATGCGCCTCGTACTCGGCGGCGCAGGTGTCGACGCGCTTGTAGGAGGGGTGCACGTTCAGCGACCGCCGCGCCGCCGCCACGTCCGCTTCTTCCTTGCCGGCCAGCTTGGCGAGGCGCGCATCCGAGAAGCCCATGCGCTTCAGCCGCGTCAGACCTTCGCGCGTTTCCGGCAAGCCGTCGCGCCGCACGCGTTCCTCCTCGGCGACCAGATCGGCGATCTGTTCGAGGAACCACATGTCGTAGTGGCAGCACTCGCGGATCGTCTCCAGCGACATGCCCGCCCGGATCGCCTGTGCGATCGTCAGGATGCGGTCCGGCCGCTGTTCGCTCAGCGCCGCGCGGATCGTATTGGGGTCGTGCCCGTCGTAGCCGGGAATCTCCGCTTCGTCGAGGCCGGTCAGGCCCGTCTCCATCGAGCGCAGCGCCTTCTGCAGGCTTTCGGCGAACGTCCTTCCAATCGACATCGCTTCGCCGACCGATTTCATCGACGTGGTCAGCAACGGTTCCGCGCCGCGGAATTTTTCGAAGGTGAACCGCGGCATCTTTGTCACGACGTAGTCGATGGTCGGCTCGAACGACGCCGGCGTCACTTTGGTGATGTCGTTGTCTAGTTCGTCCAGCGTGTAGCCCACCGCCAGCCGCGCCGCGATCTTGGCGATCGGGAAGCCGGTTGCCTTCGAGGCCAGCGCCGACGAGCGAGAGACACGCGGGTTCATCTCGATCACGACCAGACGGCCGGTCTTTGGGTCGACCGCAAACTGCACGTTCGACCCGCCGGTCTCGACCCCGATCTCGCGCAGGCACGCGATCGAGGCGTTGCGCATGATCTGGTATTCCTTGTCGGTCAGCGTCAGCGCC
>JAYOEZ010000091.1:0-1214 GCA_038116985.1 Alphaproteobacteria bacterium
CCGCCGCCGTTGCCGCCGGCATTTCCACCGCCGCCGCCATTGCCGCCGGCATTGCCACCACCGCCGCCATTGCCGCCGCCGCCATTGCCGCCGGCATTGCCGCCGCCACCGCCATTGCCACCGGCATTTCCACCGCCGCCGCCGTTGCCACCGGCATTGCCACCGCCGTTGTCGGCACCGGCGCCGTTCCCGGTGTCCGCCGACACATCGGCGCCGGGGAGCGAGACATTGACGCTCTGGGCGCCGTTGCCTTGGCTATTACCGTTGTTGCCGCCGGGGCCGCGCCCGTTGCCCCGGCTCAGAAAATCCGCCTTCGCGGCGCTCGCGTCGTTTGCCTGATGGCTGTTCGCCGCGACCGTGGCGTTTTCGCTTTTGACCGACAACGTCTCGACAGCGTCGCCGTTGCGCAGGGCGGGCTGGGTCGAGGGCGTGCCGCGCGAGACAATCGAGGGCGCGCCGCCGGCAGCAGGCACCACGATACCTTCGCCCGGCTTGGCGACGACGACGCCTTCGTTGTCGCCGATCGCTTCCAGCGCAACCGCGCCGCTATGAACGTGAACCGTCGTGCCCCCCCACGGGTCGACGGTGACCTCGAAGTCGGTGCCGCGGATGCCGATCGTCGCCACCGGGGTGACGATCTTGTAGCTCGGCTTGGCCATGCGGCCGGAAACCATGCGGAACGCGCCCTGGGTCATGGTGACGATCAGGCTGCCCCGGCCGACGTGTTTGGGCCGGTAGACGAACTCCTCAAGCACCATCGCCGTCTCTTCGCCGATGAAGAAGTCGGTCCCGTCCTCGAATTCAAGGTGGAGCGAACCGCCCTTGCCGGTTTCGATCTTTTCGTTGGCAAAAACGCGGTCCGCTTCCAGGAGCGTCCGCGACGGCAGGTGCGTCGGTTCGCCGACGGCGACGTTTGCCAGGACAACCTTGCCGACATCCAGCGGCGTGTCCGCCCGGGCGTCTTGCCACGCGGCATTGATGACCAGAATGGCCGCCAGGGCGACCACGACACGAAGCACGGCGTTCTGCCGCGAAGTTGGCCGGCCGCGCCGTAGCGCGCCTGCCGATACCCCCCACCACATGACTACTCACTTTCACTACGCGGGTTACTGATGGGGGAAACTTAGGGGGGGCTATGGAACGCGCATGCGCCGCAACCCGGCTTTCCGGTAAACGGATGCCGCCGAATGTAACGAAGTGTATCTGGGGCCCGA
>JAYOEZ010000091.1:1314-8904 GCA_038116985.1 Alphaproteobacteria bacterium
GCGCGGCGCGCAACCGCCGCGATCCGCGCGCGCAGTTCCCGTGGATTGACCGGTTTGACCAGGTAATCGTCGGCGCCCAGTTCGATCCCCATGATCCGATCCACGTCCTCCGAGCGGCCGCTTACAATGATGACCGGCACATTGCTCGATGCGCGCATCTCGGTGACGAAACCGATCCCGTCACCGTCGGGCAGGCCGAGGTCGAGCACGATCAGCTCGGGCCAATCCTGTTTCAGGACGGCGCGACCCTCGGCCAACGTCGGCGCTGTGCGGACCTGATAGGACTGCCCTTTGAGATATCTCGTCAGCGCCTCCGAAGCGGCCTTGTCGTCGTCGATCAGCAGGATGTTCATCGTGCCGCCGCTGGCGCCGTTCCGGGGTCGGCGGGTACCGACAGGGTGAATGTCGCACCCGCGTCGTCGTTGTTCATGACCGTCACGTCGCCGCCGAGTTCGCGCGCATGGGCGCGGCTCAGCGCCAGCCCGAGGCCGGCGCCGGGCAGGTCGCGCTTGTCGACGCCACGGAAGAACGGTTGGAAAAGCTGGGAAATCTCGTTCTCCGGGATGCCGGGCCCCGTATCGCGTACCGAGAACAGGACGATGTCGCCGGTTTCACCTGCGCGGCGGCCCGGTCGGCGGGTGACCCTGAGGGTGACCTGCCCCTTGTGCGTGAACTTTCCGGCATTCGACAGAAGGTTGAACAGAATCTGGCGAAGCCTTACCGGGTCGGTCGAGATCGTTCCCGGGATGCCTTCGACAATGATGTCGAAACGGTTGCCGCCCTTTCGCATCAGCGGTTTGGCCAGCGATTCGACCATGCCGATGAACGTGTTGAGCGAAACCTGCTGGAGTTCGGGTTGCGTGTTGCTGCCCTCGGCGCGCTGCAGCGTCAGCAGACGCTCGGCGATCTCGGTGAGGTGCGTAGAGGCGTCGGTAATCGCCGTCACGTCGCGAGCGATCTCGTCGAGGCGGCGCGCCTGTGCAGCATCTTCGATCAACGTGGCATAGGAAAGAATCGACTGCAGCGGCGCCCGAATCTCGTGGCTTAGGTTGGAAACCATCGTCGCTGATTGCGCCGCGCAGCGCTCGGCCTGCAGGCGCATCGCGTCGGCGTGTTCGCTGCGCTCCTCGGCGAGCGCGACCTCGGTCGTCAGGCGCCGGTTCACGATGACGAAGCTGCTCGCCATCAGCGCGACCGCGACCAGCATGGTCGCGGCGACGGCGAGAACGGAAAGGGACGTGACCAGAGCGGCCAGGAGGCCGCCGACGGCGATCAGGGCAGCCAGTCCGAACAGGGCGCCGGCCGCTTGAACTCCGCGGTGTACGCTGCCCGCCTCGGACCAGTTGCCAAGGCGCACCAATACTGGCGTAAATGCGGAAACACTCATGAAAACAACACGTTAACTACCTCCGACGCGTCGTCCTGCGTCGACCGCAATCCTCTAGGAACTGGGCCGCGCAGCCAATACGGACGGTCCCGTACTGCGATGGTGGTGAATCGATCAGGGGCCGCGATTGTCGCTCAATTGCGCCGCAGTGGCTGCGCCAGGAGGCGGTCGATCCGCGCCTCGCCGGCCGCTCGAAACGCTTCCTGACCCAGCGTCATTCCGTCGTGTCCGGCGGCGGGCTGGGCCCGGTAGGTGCCGAACAACCGGTCCCACCACGGCACGCTGAACCCGTAGTTGCTGTTGGTCTCCTCGGGAATCGCCGAGTGGTGCACGCGGTGCATGTCGGGCGTGACCAGAAACAGACGCACGACCGCGTCGAGGCGCAGCGGCAGCCGGCCATTGGCGTGGTTGAACATCGAGGTCGCGTTGAGCACCACCTCGAACACCAGCACCGCGGCCGCCGGCGCCCCGAGCGCTGCGACGATCGCGATCTTGATGGCCATCGACAGGACGATTTCGACCGGATGAAAGCGCAGGCCGGTCGTCACGTCGAAGCCGGTGTCGGTGTGGTGCATCCGGTGCAGCCGCCACAGCGGCGGCACCATGTGAAACATCACGTGCTGCGCATAGATCGCGAGATCGAGCAGCACCACGCTGGCCACGAACGCGACCCAACCCGGCGCGCCGATCAGATTGAACAGACCCCAGCCGCGCGCCTCGGCCACCGCTGCGAAGCCGACCGCGGCGGTCGGAAAGATCAGCCTCAGCACGATCGTGTTGAGCACCACGATACCGAGGTTGCTGAGCCAGCGCATGCCGCGCCGGAAATCGAGACGGCGTGGCGCGATTACCTCCCACAGCATGACGACGCCGAGCACGCCGACGAACAGGGACAGCCGGATCGTCGGTTCGTGTGCCTCTAGGAACTCGGTCATGTCGGTTGTCTTGCGGCTAGTGGCGCGTCCGGGCAAGCCCGGCGTCGAGCCGGGCGATCGCATCGTCGAGCGCCGGCCATTGATAGGCCAGCGTGCGCACCTCGGTGCCCCACAACGTCTCCGTGCGACGCGCGCACAATTGCCCGCCCATCGCCTCATAGAAGAAGCGCGAAGGGTTCTCTTGCACCACCCAGACGATGGCGCGCTTCATACCCTGGCGCTGCAGCCCGGCCAACAGGGCGCGCAGCAACGCGCGTCCCAGCCCCCGGTTCTGGTGGTCGGGCAGCAGGTAAAGCGTGAAGATCTCGCCGGTCTTGGCCGGCCACGCGCCGCGCGCGGCGCCCGCGCTGCCGAACCCGACCAGCGCCTCGCCGACCAGCGCCACCGTCGCGGTTTCGCGCCCGCCGCGCCCCATCAGCGTCATCCGCCAGAAACCGGCATGGCGTTCCACCGACATCCGAATCAGCATGTCGCTGGGTAAGACTCCAGCATAGGTGTCGCGCCAGGTTTCCACCTGTACGCGGGCGATGGCCGGGGCGTCGCTGACGGCCGCGGGTCGTAGGCGGATCATGGCGTCAGTCTACAACGACGCGGCGGCGACGCGCGGACATCTTTGGGTGCGGATGGGACAACGGCGCGCGATCGGATTAATCTCCCCGGCGGGGGGTGGGTGCAACCACACATACGGGGCCAGCAATCTTGGACGAAAAGATCGCAGCCGCCCTCAAGGCGCATGCCTTATGGGCGGCGGGCAAGGGAGGCAAGCCGAGCGACTTCACCGGCATGGAGCTTCGCCGACTCGACCTTTCCAAGCGCAATCTGCGCGAGGCGAAGTTCGTGCGTGCGGACTGTGAAGGGACGTCGTTCGCCGGTTGCGACCTGACCCGAACGGACTTCTTCGGCGCCAATCTCGGCAATACCGATCTCGAAGGCGCGAACCTGCGCAGCGCCAATCTGCGCGGCGTCAATCTCTATGGCGCGCTGCTCGACGGTGCCGACCTGTCGGAAGCCGACCTGCGCGGCGGCACCGCCATCAACTACGAAACCGGCAAAGGCTACGGTCGCAAGCAGTCGGATCTGTCGAAGAGCCGTTTCAACTCGGCGACGCTGGCAAAGGCGCAACTCAACGGCGTCAATCTCGAAGGCTCGAGTTTCGTCGGCGCCAATCTGAAGGGCGTCAATCTGTCGGGCGCCGACCTCAGCCACGTCGACTTCAGCGACGCCGATCTCTCCGGCGCCAATCTGCGTACAGCGGAACTAGGCGGCGCGATCCTCGCTGGCGCCGACCTGCAGGGCGCCGACTTGTCCGACGCCAAGGTCGAGGGGGCGACGTTTCAAGGCGCCAAGCTCGACGGTGCGCGACTCGAGGGCGTCGTACGCGCCGACAGCGATCTGGACGGTCCGCCAATCCATGCCGACGACCGCATCTACGAGGTCGCGCCCGTCGAGAAGGTCCTCACCGATCATCAGGCGTGGGTGGAGTCCGACGGCGCGAAGGGCGCCCGCGGCGATCTCTCGGGCCGCGATCTCAAAGGCATGAAGCTCGCCGGCCTCGACCTCAGCGGCATGGCCTTTCACGACGCCGACCTCGCCGGCGTCGATCTGTCGAAAGCGCGTCTCGTCTTGTGCGATTTTTCCGGCGCGCAGTTGACCAAGGCGAATCTCGACGGTGCCGACGCGTCCGGCGCCAGCTTCGTCGGCGCTGACCTGCGCGGTGCGACGCTGCGCGCGGTCATTCTCGACAAGGTCGAGATCAAGGCGCCGGGCGGCGGCAGCACGGGACGCATCAAGACCCCGGTCTTCGCCGGCGCGCTGATGGCGGGGGTTGATCTTTCCGAAACCAACACCTCCGATTGTGGCGACCTACCGGGAACCTGACATGGCCGTAACTGCCTTCGACATCGTTCGTCTGATCTTCGCGATCTTCCTGCCGCCCGTCGGCGTATTCCTGCAGGTGGGTCTAGGCCTGCACTTCTGGCTCAACATCATCCTGACGCTGTTGGGCTACTTGCCCGGCATCATCCACGCCGTCTGGGTCATCGCCTCGCGCTGACGGACTTCACTCGACACAGAAACGGGCCGGCCCCGTCATGGGGCCCGCCCGTCCTGCTTCGAACACTACTGGTTGGCGATCGTGAAGGTCAGCGTCTCGCTGTAGTTGGTCGCCTGCGGCAGGTTTGCCGAGGTGCCGTCGTAGCTGATCTTGGCGTCGTAAAGATCGCCGCCGACCACCGAGCGCGACGTCTTGTTGGCGAACGCGCCGTTGGCGCCGGTGAAGCTCACCGCGACGCTGTCGCGCAGCAGGCTGAAGCCCAGCTTCGCGCCGGTGCTCACCGGACTGTAGAAGCACGGGCCCGTCGACGTCGGACAGTTGCTCGATGCCTGGTTGCTCGATGCAACCGACACCGTGTAGCACGCGACGTTGTTCGACTCGGCCTTCAGCGTGGCCACCTTGAGCTGCGAGACGAGCGCCGTCAGGTCGAGGCCCGTTGCGGATGCCGTCGGCGTCACGGTGATGGCGAGGATCGACTGCACCGTGCCGGTCAGGGTCAGGCCGGCCGAGGTCGCGGCATAGGCGCCCGGGGCGCCGGCAAGCATAGCTGCGCCAGCGACGGCCGCAGCCACCTTCTTGGAAACGAACATCTTGGAAAACTCCAAAGCCGAGCCGCGGTCCCTGGCGCGGCTCACGAGCCACCGGCTCCGGGTGGCTCAAGCGGGTCGCGTTCTCGCGCGACAGTGATGAAGTGGATTTGCCGCACCCAACCTGCAAGGGGCGGCAGAAAATATGTGTCCGGCGCGCCCTAAACCTTAGGTAGCCTTACGAAGCGCCCGATTGGCGCCCAAATGTGCGGACAAGAAGTGGTAACCATGTTGCCCGTGGGCTAATGTCCCCGGACTAACAGGGCGGTTTAACAAACCAAGGTTCTACACACATGAGAAAATCACTATTGCCTCTGCTCGGAGGGGCGGTGCTCAGTCTGTCGGTGATCCTGCCGCACACAGCATCGTCGGAGGAAGTCACCATCGCGCTGCGTATGTTCGGCGCGGGCAAGGGAAACCCCTACTCGGGTTGTAACTGCACGCCGGGCGTCTTCGCCTGGTCGCCGGTTTACGACAACCTGACGTTCATTGACGAACAGGGCCAGCCGCAGCCGGATCTGGCGGATCGCTGGGAGAACGTCGACGAGAACACCTGGCGCTTCTACATCAAGGAAGGCAAGGTCTTCTCGAACGGCGAGCCGGTCGACGCGCACGCCGTCAAGGCGACCTTCGACTTCTGGTTCACGGACGAAGGCGGCGTTTTCTCGTCGGCCAAGACCATGAAGGGCTATGTCGCCAGCGCTTCGGTCGTCGACGACTACACGGTCGAGATCAAAACGGTGCGGCCGAACCCGATTCTGCCGGTCAACCTGCGCGACCCGTTCATCATCGCGCCGAAGGACTTTGCCGACCGTGGTATCGAGGGCATCACCATCGAGCCTGTCGGTTCCGGTCCCTACACGATCAAGTTCACCGAAGAAGACGCCGTAGCCGTGCCGAACCCGCGTTGGGACGGCCAGATCAAGAGCGTCCAGAAGATCAACTACATCGTCCTGCCGGAAGCCCCGGCGCGGACCCAGGCGTTGATCTCCGGTCAGATCGACATCAACTCGGCGATCTCGCCTGACGAAGCCACGGCCATCGAAGCGGCAGGCATGAAGGTCTATGCCCGTCCGTCGTCGCGGACCATGGGCATCACCATCGTGTCCCATCGCAACAACGAGCCGGTCGACGGTCCGATGGGCGACGTTCGCGTCCGTCAGGCGTTGAACTACGCCGTGAACAAATCGGCGATCGCCGAAGCGTTGTTCCTCGGCAAATACGCGCGTCCTTCGACCCAGCCGGCGTTCCCGGGCGTCAACGGCTACAACCCGAATGTCGCGGGCTATCCCTACAATCCGGAAAAGGCCAAGCAGCTCCTCGCCGAAGCGGGCTTCCCGAACGGCGAAGGCCTGAAGTTCGAGGTTCGCGCCATCGTCAACGACGAGAACTTCAAGAACGCCTACGAAGCGGCGATCCAGGACATCAAGGCCATCGGTGTCGACGCCACGCTGATCGCCCAGCAGTTTGCGGGCACCGGTCAGTGGCTGGAACACTGGCTCAAGGGTGACTGGCCGTACGAAGGTTTCGGCATCGGCTTCGACCTGACCGCCACGATGGACTCCGGTCGCGTGTGGGAAGTCTTCGCTTCCTGCCTGAAGCACGGCGGCAAAGCGCCCTACTTCTGCGACCAGGGCGACATGCCGATGATCAACGCCGCGCTTGTCGAGTTCGATCCGGACAAGCGCCGCGGCATGCTGCAGGAGCTCAACCGCATCACGTCGGAAAAAGCCCCGATCATCTTCCTCGTCGAGTTCGACGAAATGATGGGCTACAACCCGCGGATCAAGAACTTCGGTCATCACCTCCTCAACATTCCTTACGAGGAACTCGAGGTGGCGGCGAAATAATCGCTTAGCGATACACCTTCAAAGGGCGGCCCTCGGGCCGCCCTTTTTCTTTGGGCCGAGCTAGACCACGCCGAGGTCGATCAGGGACTGCCCGGCGGCGCGCACGGCTTCGTCGCCGGAGCGGAACGACACGCCGGTCATTTCCGTCACGTACCCGGATTGCGCCTGCGGTGCTGCGCCGAGATCAGGCAGCACCGTGCGAATGTTGGCGTCGAACATGGCTGCCATCCGCGTCACGCCTTTGGGCAGCACCCATTTCGGAATCTTCCGCCCGCGGTCGGGAAACGCGTCGCGCAGGATCGCGCACATATCCGCCATCGACAGCGTGTCGCGGGCGCCGATCAGGCGGCGTCCGGCGGCGTCCGGCAGCGTCATCGCCTTGACGTGCAGCGCCGCAATGTCGCGCACGTCGACGCAAGCGAAGGCGATCGGCGGCATCGCGGGATAGGCGCCTGTCAGCGCCATCTTGATCACGTCGAGCGACGTTGCGGCCGAACCGTCGAGCGCCGGTCCCAGCACCAGGCCGGGGTTGACCACCGCGAGCTTGCTGCGTGCGTCCTGTTCGTCCATGAACGCCCAGGCGGCGGTCTCGGCGCGCGTCTTCGACACGATGTATGCCGACAGCTTGCTCCACTCCACGTCGGTCCAGTCCGTTTCGGTGACGGGATAACTCGGTGGCCGATTGGCGCGATACATCATTGCCACCATCGACGACGTCATCACGATGCGTTCGGCGCCCGCGTCCGTCGCACGGCGCAGCACGCGCGACGCGCCGTCG
>JAYOEZ010000092.1:0-8868 GCA_038116985.1 Alphaproteobacteria bacterium
CATCCACATGGGGCACGTGCGCAACTACACGCTCGGCGACGTCGTCGCACGCTACAAGCGCGCCAAGGGCTTCAACGTGCTGCACCCGATGGGCTGGGATGCTTTCGGGTTGCCGGCCGAGAACGCGGCGCGCGATCAGGGCATCCACCCCGCCAAGTGGACCTACGACAACATCGACAACATGAAGGCCGAGCTGAAGAGCATGGGGCTCTCGCTCGACTGGTCGCGCGAGATCGCCACCTGTCATCCCGGCTACTACCGGCACCAGCAGCAACTGTTCCTCGAGATGCTGGAGCACGACCTCGTCTATCGCCGCAAGTCGGTAGTCAACTGGGATCCGGTCGACCAGACCGTGCTCGCCAACGAACAGGTCATCGACGGCCGCGGCTGGCGCTCCGGCGCGCTCGTCGAGAAGCGCGAGCTGGCGCAATGGTTCTTCCGGATCACCGCGTTCAGCGAAGACCTGCTGTCGGCACTCGACGGCCTCGAGCGCTGGCCCGACCGCGTGCGCCTGATGCAGGAAAACTGGATCGGCCGTTCCGAAGGCGTGCGCCTCAAGTTCGATCTCAAGGACCGCGACGACATGCTCGAGGTCTACACAACGCGCCATGACACGCTGTTCGGCGCGACCTTCTGCGCCCTGGCGCCGGACCACCCCCTGGCCAAGAAGGTTGCCGAGGGCGATGCGGCCGCGGCCGACTTCATCGCCGAGTGCAACCGCATGGGTACCTCCGAGGCGGTGATCGAGCGCGCAGAGAAAAAAGGCTACGACACCGGTCTTCGCGCCGTGCACCCCTTTGATGGGCGCGAACTGCCGGTCTTCATCGCCAACTTCGTGCTGATGGAATACGGCACCGGCGCGATCTTCGGCTGCCCCGCGCACGACCAGCGCGACCTCGACTTCGCCCGCAAGCTCGGGCTCGACGTCATTCCCGTGGTCGCGCCCAAGGACGCCGATGCCGCGGCCTTCGCGGTCGGCGACGAGGCCTTCACCGACGACGGCCGGCTGATCAATTCGGATTTTCTCGACGGCATGACGGTGCCCGACGCCAAGGCCGAAATGGCGAAGCGCCTGGAGGACATGGGCCGCGGCACCCGCACGGTGAACTTCCGACTGCGTGACTGGGGCGCTTCGCGCCAGCGCTACTGGGGCTGTCCCGTACCCGTGGTGCATTGCGACGCATGCGGCATCGTACCGGTGCCGGTCGAACAGTTGCCGGTCGAGTTGCCCGACGACGTGACCTTCGACACGCCGGGCAACCCGCTCGATCATCATCCGACCTGGAAGCACACCGAGTGTCCGACGTGCGGCAAACCGGCCCATCGGGAAACTGATACGCTCGATACCTTCGTCGATTCCTCCTGGTACTTCGCGCGCTTCTGCTCGGCGCGCGCCGACGTACCGGTCGAGAAGGGGGCCGGCGCCTACTGGCTGCCGGTGGACCAGTACATCGGTGGCATCGAGCACGCGATCCTGCACCTTCTCTATTCGCGCTTCTTTGTGCGCGCGATGCGCAAATGCGGACATCTGGACTTCGACGAGCCGTTCGCCGGCCTCTTCACCCAGGGCATGGTGTGCCACGAGACCTACAAGAGCGCTGACGGCAAGTGGCTCTATCCGGAAGAAGTCGATTTTTCCGGCGAGACGCCGGTGCTCGCCGGGGCCGGAACGCCGGTCACCGTCGGGCGCTCCGAGTCCATGTCGAAGTCGAAGAAGAACGTCGTCGATCCGGGGTCGATCATCGGTCAGTACGGCGCCGACACCGCGCGCTGGTTCATGCTGTCGGATTCGCCACCCGAGCGCGATCTCGAGTGGACCGAGTCCGGGGTCCAGGGCGCATGGCGCTTTACCAATCGAATCTGGCGGTTGGTGGTCGGCGCGATCGACCATTTGCCCGCGCCGGGATCGGCGCCGCCCGAGGAAACGACGAACGCGGCAAAGGAGATGCGGCGCGCCGTGCACAAGGCCATCGTGGCGGTCACCGACGATCTCGAGGCGTTCCGCCTCAACCGCGCGGTTGCGCGCATCTACGAGCTCACCAATACCTTGTCGGAGCAGTCGGAACCGGTCGACGGCTGGACGCTGCGCGAGGCGATGGAAACGGCGGTGCGCCTGATCGCGCCGATGATGCCGCACCTCGCGGAAGAACTGTGGCACCGTTTGGGCCATGACATCCTGCTGGCGCAGTGCGACTGGCCCGAAGCCGACATGGCGCTGGCAGCGGACGACACGGTGACGATTGCGGTGCAGGTCATGGGCAAGCTGCGCGGGACACTGGAAGTGGCCAAAGGCATGGACAAGAGCGCGCTCGAGGCGGCGGCGCTCGAACTCGACAAGGTACAGCGCGCGATGGACGGCAAGCCGGCGCGCAAGGTGATCGTCGTGCCCGACCGGATCGTCAACGTTGTTGTCTAGGCGCGCAGCGCTTCTTTTCTTGGTGGCCGGCCTCGCCGGTTGCGGCTTCCAGCCGCTCTACGGCGAACGTACCGGCGGTGAGGCGTTGCGCCAGGAGATCAGGGCGATCGCCATTCCGCCCGTGCGCGATCGGATCGGTCAGATGGTACGCAATCATCTGATTGATGCGCTGACACCGCAGGGCCAACCGGGCGCGCCGGCCTACGAGCTCGTTGTGGCGATCGAGCGCAGCAAAGAGGGCGTCGCGTTCCAGAGCGACGAGCAGGCAACGCGTTTCAACGTCACGCTTGATGTCGCGTTCGTCCTGACCGACCGTGGCAGTGGCTCCGTCCTGACGCGCGGGACCACGCGTTCGGTGGCCGCCTTCAACATCGTGCAGTCGGAGTTCGCCAATATTGCCGCAGAGGCGGATGCCGACCGGCGCGCCGCGCGCCAGGTTGCCGACAGCATCGCGCTGCGCATCGGCATCTATTTCAGCCGCGGGGACGGCTAGAGCGCGTGAAGGTCAACGCGCGCGATGCCGACGCGTTCGTCCGCAAGGTGCCGGACAACGTCACTGCCGTTTTGATCTACGGACCCGACAGCGGTCTGGTGAGGGAACGCGCTAGGGCGTTGGTCAAGGGTGCGCTGGGCGGCAGCGACGATCCGTTTCGGCTGGTGGAACTCGACGGCGATGCCGTCAGAGACGACCCGGCGCGCATCCTTGATGAGTCGGCGTCGATGAGTTTGACCGGCGAGAGCCGCGTTGTACGCGTGCGTCAGGCGGACGACGGGGTGTTCGCGGCGTTTGAACCGGTGCTCGATCTGACCTCGAGCGAGGCCTTGTTTGTCGTCGAGGCGGGCGATCTCGGACCGCGCGCCAAACTGCGCAAGGGATTCGAGGACGCCAAGGCTGCGGCCGCGGTGCCTTGCTACGCCGACGATGCCCAGAGCCTGACGGTGATGGTGCGACGGATGGTCGAGGATGCCGGGCTGCGGATCGATGGGCAGGCGGTCGACGATCTGGTGGGGCGCTTGGGCAGCGATCGACTCGTCAGTCGCAGCGAGATTGAAAAGCTGATCCTCTACAAGGGAACGGAGGGAGGCGCGATCAGCGTGGAAGACGTCGAGGCCTCTGTCGGCGATGCGGTGGCGGTCTCGCTTGACGAAGTCGCCTTTGCGGCGGCAAGCGGCAATGCCGCCCGCGTCGACGCGGCCCTGCAGCGCGCATATCGCGAGGGCGTCGCGACCGTGGCCGTGGTTCGTGCTGTCGGGCGGCACCTGCAGCGGCTGATGTTGGCGTCGGCCAGTCATCAGAAGGGGGCCTCGCCGAAGGAGGCGATGGACAAGTTGCGGCCGAAAGTGTTCTGGAAACAGCAGAACGAGTTCACGGCCCAGCTCCAGCGCTGGACGCCCGGCAATCTCGGGCGCGCGCTCGAGATCGTTACGGAAATGGAACAAAATTCCAAGACAACCGGAATGCCGGACGAGGCACTGTGCGAGCGGGGGCTTATCCGGATCGCACAGGCAGCACGAGCTGCTGAATAGGGCGGTCGCCGAGGCCTCGTTGGCGCCTCGGTTTATTTCGAAAGCGTAATGACTAGTTGGTCTGCGGCGGTGCCGGCGGGTGGTGCAGCAGGCGGTGGCAGATGTCGTCGAGCTGCTCCAGTGTCTTGTAGGCGATCTTCAGGGTGCCACCCTTCTTCTCTCCCTTGAAGTCGATGTCGACCTGAAGGCCCAGGGCGGTCGACAAATTGCGTTCCAACGCCACCGTGTCGGCGTCCTTCGGAGCCGGCGTCCTGGGCTTGCGCGGCCTGCGGGTCGCCGCCTCGGTTTCGCGCACGTTGAGGCCGCTGGCGGCGATCCGCTTGGCGGTCGCCGACGGGGTCGGATCGTTGAGCAGCGCGCGGCCGTGGCCGGCGCTCAAGACGCCGGTGTGAAGCATCTCGCGGACATCCATCGGCAGGTTCATCAGCCGCAGCGTGTTGGCGATGTGGCTGCGGCTGCGGCCGATCAGCTTGGAGACCTGTTCCTGGGTATGGCCGAATTCGTCCATCAGCCGTTGATAGCCTTGGGCTTCCTCGATGGGGCTGAGATCCTCGCGCTGGACGTTCTCGATCAGCGCGACCTCAAGCGCTTCCTCGTCGTTGAGGTCCTTGACCACCACCGGCACCTTGGTGAGCCGCGCCTGTTGCGCGGCGCGCCAGCGGCGCTCGCCGGCGATGATCTCGTAGCGCTCGTCATCGCCACCGTGGCGGCGCACCAGGATCGGCTGCAGCACGCCGTGCTCGCGCACCGAGGCGACCAGCTCGCGCATGTCCTCTTCGTCGAAGCGGTGGCGCGGCTGGAACGGGCTCGGCATCAGGAACTCGATCGGCAGGTCCCGTTGCGAGCGGCCCTTGTCGACGGGGGCGAAGTCCTCGTTGGAATCGCCCATCAGCGCGGACAGGCCGCGGCCCAGTCCCTTGCGCGGTGCCTCGTCGGCCATCGTGCCCTCCATCGTCAAGCCGCCATCGCCACGTTTTCGCGGCGCAGGAATTCCTTGGCCAGCGCCATGTAGGCGCGGCTCCCGGCGCAGCGGTGGTCGTAGAGCAGCGCCGGCTTGCCGTGCGACGGCGCCTCCGATATCCGCACGTTGCGCGGGATGATGGTGTCGTAGACCTTGTCGCCGAGGTGGCCGCGGGCGTCGGCGGCGACCTGCTCGGACAGGTTGTTGCGCTTGTCGAACATCGTCAGGATGACGCCGTTCAGCTCGAGTTCCGGATTGAAGCTGCGCTTCACCCGGTCGACGGTGCGCAGCAATTGGCTCAGCCCCTCGAGGGCGAAGAACTCGCATTGCAGCGGCACCAGCACCGAGTCGGCAGCGGCGAGGGCGTTGAGGGTCAGCAGGCCGAGCGCCGGCGGGCAGTCGATCAGGACGAAGTCGTGCCCGGTGTCGGCGGCCTCGAGCGCGTCGCGCATCCGGTAGCTGCGACGGTCGATGTCGATCAGCTCGATCTCGGCGCCGAGCAGGTCGACCGTCGAGGTGACGATGTCGAGTCCGGGGATCGGCGAATGCCGGATCGCCTGGCGCAGCGTCGCGCCGCCGAGCAGGACGTCGTAGGCGGTGACGGTGCGGTCGGTCTGGTCGAAGCCGAGACCGGTCGAGGCGTTGCCCTGCGGGTCGAGGTCGACCACCAGCACGCTCTTGCCGACGGCGGCGAGCGCGGTGGCCAGGTTGATGGTCGTTGTGGTCTTGCCGACGCCGCCTTTTTGGTTGGCGATGGCGTAGACCCGATGGCGCTTGCCGTGCACGATCTCGGGCACGGTGGTGGTGACGACGTCAGACACGGGCGAATTCCTCCACAACGACGATCTTGCCGGTGGGATCGCTCAGGCTATCCACAAGCCGGTGACGCAGTTTCCAAGATTTAGCGGCGTTGGTCAATTCAGTATCAACATCTTGTCCCTTGAGAAACACACAGCGCGTCGCGGCATCGGCAAGGCGCTCGGCGTGGCCCAACAACACGTCGAGCGGCGCCAGGGCGCGCGCGGTAACCACCGCGGCCGGTCGGTCGAGCCGCACCGCGTCGATCCGTGCGGCATGCACGGTGACGTCGACCGCCATGACCCGCGCAGCCTCGCGCAGGAATGCGGCTTTCTTGTGGTTCGATTCGATCAGGTGAACGTCCGAGATGCCGCAGGCCGCCAGTACCAGGCCCGGCAGTCCGGCCCCCGCCCCGAGATCGACCACCGGGCCGTCAACGTCGCCAAGGAGCGGCAGCAGTTGGGCCGAGTCGAGGATATGCCGGCGCCACAGATCCGGCAGCGTCCCCGGCCCGACCAGGTTGATCCTGGCCTGCCATTTCACGAGGAGATCGGCGTAGCGCCGCAGCCGGTCGAGGGCCACTTCGTCGACCCCGGTCGCGGCCCGGAAGGCCTCGGCGGTCAGTGTTTCACGTGAAACATGGGTCAACTAGACTGTCCAATGTTTCACGTGAAACATCAGGCGCTCAGACGGCCCTGTTTCCGCACGTGCCGCAGCAACGCCACCAGCGCGGCGGGGGTCACCCCTGGAATGCGCGACGCCGCCCCCAGCGTCGCCGGCCGCTGGCGCGCCAACAATCCCCGCACCTCGGCCGATAGGCCGCCCACCGACGCCAAATCGAGATCCGCCGGCAGGGCCAATCCCTCGTCCTTACGGAAGGCCACGATGTCGGCGGACTGCCGTTCCAGGTAACCGGCATAGTGCGCCGCCACCTCCAGCTGCTCCACGACGTCAGACGTCAACTCACCGAGCTCGGGCCACACCGCCGCCAGACGCGCCACCGTCACCTCGGGATACGCCAGCAAATCCATGGCGGTCCGCGACGTCCCGTCGGCGCTGACCGCAAACCCCGCCGCGCGCGCCGCCGACGAACTCAGCGCCAGCGACCCGGCCAGGCGCCGCCCGCCCTCCAACCGCGCCATCTTGCCGGCGAAGGCCCTCGCCCGATCCGGCCCAATGCAACCCGCCGCTTCCCCTACCGGGGTCAACCGCTGGTCGGCATTGTCGGCCCGCAGCGTCAGCCGGTACTCCGCGCGTGAGGTAAACATGCGATAGGGCTCGGTCACCCCCCGCGTCACCAGGTCATCGACCATCACCCCGAGATACCCGTCGGCCCGATCAATCACCACGCCGTCCGCGCCGCCCGCCGCCCGCGCGGCATTCAAGCCTGCCAACAGCCCTTGCGCCGCCGCTTCCTCATACCCGGTGGTGCCGTTGATCTGCCCGGCCAGGTAGAGCCCCGCCAGGCGCTTGGTTTCCAGGGTCGCCATCAACTCGCGCGGGTCCACGTAGTCGTACTCGATGGCGTAGCCGGGCCGGATCACCTCGGCTGCCTCAAGCCCGGGAATGGTCTTCAGAAAGGCATGCTGGACGTCTTCCGGCAGCGACGTCGAGATCCCGTTGGGATACACCGTGTGGTCGCTAAGTCCTTCTGGTTCAAGGAAAATCTGGTGCCCTGGCTTCTCGGCAAAGCGCACCACCTTGTCCTCGATCGAGGGACAATAGCGCGGCCCGACGCTGTCGATCTGGCCGGAATACATCGGCGAGCGTTCGAGGTTGTCGCGGATCACCCGGTGGGTCGCCTCGGTCGTCGTGGTGATGTGGCACGGCACCTGCTCCGCCTTTGCCCCGGTCGTCAGGAAGGAGAAGAACACCGGGTCGTCGTCGCCCGGCTGCACGGTCGTCGCCGCCCAGTCGATGGTGCGCCCGTCGAGCCGTGGCGGCGTCCCGGTCTTGAGCCGCCCCAGCGCGAAGCCCGCCGCCTCGAACCGCGCCGACAGCCCAATCGCCGGCGCTTCGCCGACCCGGCCGGCCGGAATCTTGGTCTCGCCGATATGAATGAGCCCACGCAGGAACGTCCCCGTGGTGATGACCACCGCCCCGGCCCGAAAGCGCCGCCCGTCACCGGTGACGACGCCTGCGACGCGCCTCTGCTCGACGACCAGGTCCTCGGCCCCGCCCTCGACGATTGTCAGATTTTCCGTATCCGCTAACGCATTTTGCATCGCCTGGCGATACAGCGCCCGGTCGGCCTGGGCGCGCGGTCCGCGCACCGCCGGCCCCTTGCGCCGGTTGAGCAGCCGGAACTGGATCCCCGCCGCATCCGCCACCCGGCCCATCAGGCCGTCCAGTGCGTCGACCTCGCGCACCAGATGGCCCTTGCCCAACCCGCCGATCGCCGGGTTGCACGACATCTCGCCGATCGTCGCCGCCTTATGGGTGACCAGCAACGTCCGCGCGCCGACCCGCGCCGCCGCCGCGGCCGCCTCGCACCCGGCATGACCGCCCCCCACGACGATCACGTCATAGGTCGCCCCGGCGCCGCCGCTCATGCGTCAAACCCGCAGAAAACTGGCAAACACGCGCCGAATTGGGTTCGTTTCGTAATCCGTCCCCGAGCGCGAAATGGGTTCGTTTCGCACCGCGCCCGTCGCCGCGCCTCAGCGGTTCCGGTCACCGAAATTGGGTTCGTTTCGCAAATCGTCACGGGGCGTTTGTAGCCCCGGCCTGTGGACAAAGTCCATGACCCGCCGGCGCGGGCCGCGGTTACTTGCCGATGCAGAAGTCCCGGAAGATCACGTCGAGCAGGTCTTCGACGTCGACCCGACCCGTGATGCGCCCCAACGCGCGCGCCGCCCGACGCATTTCCTCGGCCCGCAATTCGGCCGCATTGGCCTTCAGCGCCCGCGCCACCCCGGCCAGCGACTCTTCGACCGCCCGGCGATGGCGCGCCCGGGTCAGCGGCGGCGACTCGCCGGCACACTGCGCCACTTCCTCGACCCGCGCGCGCAGCGCCGCCACCAATGCGTCGACCCCCGCGCCCGTGTCGGCCGAGACGGCCAGCACGTCCGCGTCGTCCACCGGCGCAAGGTCGGCCTTGTTCGCCACCACCAGCGTGTGCGCATCGACCTGCGCCGCGGTCGCCGCGTCGCGCGCCGGCCACGCC
>JAYOEZ010000093.1:0-8803 GCA_038116985.1 Alphaproteobacteria bacterium
CTACGACTTCAACATTTCCCAAGGCGCGCACGACGCCGGCGTCGGCGTCAAAGGACATATCGTCTGCTTCAAAGAGGACGTCATCACTTGTCGATGGCTGCGCAACCGACAGCTTGGCGGATGCCATTGCGACGAGAAGCATCGCAACAAGGACCGCAACGCGGTGCAAGGACCTAGCCGTCTTCAAGGTGAAACATCAGGGACAGGCCAATGAGCGTGGACACTCCCGCGGGCGTCCAGGCCGCGAGCACGGCAGGTAGCTTGCCCGAAAGCCCGAAGGCCTGCACCACATCTGACAGCACAAAGAAAGCGAATCCGGCAATGACACCGCCCGCGATCAAGAGGCCGGTTCCTCCCCTCCGGGTAAGCCGTAGGGTGAACGTCGCTGCAATGAGAACCATGGAGAGCAATAGAAGCGGAAGCGCCATGATTGAGTGCCAGTGGAGGCGGTGCTTCGCGGCGGCGAATCCTGAAGCGGTGAGCAGGTCGATGAAACGCGGCAGCGACCAAAACGAGATGGTGTCAGGCGCGGCGAAGCTCTCCTGCATTTGCTCAAGGGTGAGCGATGTCGGAGAGCGGTAGGCTGCAAGGCGCCTCGGAGGGGCGTCAGCCGGGCTAATGGTGGCATTGACCATGTCCCAGTAGCCATTCCGAAGTGTGGCCCTCTCTGCATCTATTCTGCTCATGTACGTGTCGTTTCGGCCTGCTTGCTCGATCACGATGACATCCTGTAGTTCCAGTCCCTGTTGCGAGACGGTGCGGGCATGGATCACAGCATGCCCATTCTCCGTAGCGTGCCTAAACCAAAGACCGGTTGGCGTCACCGACAGGAGGGAAGAGCGGCCCTGGAAGTGCCTCGCCTCAAGAAGCTCATGGCGGTCGGCCGTGAGTGCTGCAAACGGGTTGAACACGGCCACGAAGAAGACGCCAAGGATGAGCGCGACAAGAAAACTTGGCAGCATGAATTGCCAGACCGACACACCGGCGGCTCGGGCGACCACCAGTTCGTGGGTTCGTGTAAGGCGCGCAAAGGCAAACATACCGCCGAACAATGCGGCAAATGGCAGAACCTTGTGCAGCAGGGTCGGAAGGTTCAGGAGCGCCATCGAAAGGACGATTCCAAAGCCAATTTCCTCGCCCGACGCGCGCCTAAGGAGCTCGATGACGTCAAACAGGAGTACTAGTGTGCCCAAACCGAGCACGGCAACGCCGAGGCTCAGGATGAACTGCTTGCCAAGGTAAGTTGAAAGCGTCCAGGACAGCCGCATTATGCTGGCTCCACGACTGATGCCGTCTTGCGAGCCGGTCGTCGTCCGGGTGAGAAAATGAACCAACCCGCAATTGCGATTGCTGCGAGGGGATGGACATAGAATAGCGGTGCAAGTAGTGGATTGGCAGTTACAAGGGGGCTCAAGCCGAGCGCAAATAGCTCGAACACGATCGCGGCGGCGCCGGCGGCCACAAGCCCGCGCCAACGGCCTTGGCGCCTGAACTCGCCGCTCAATACGCCGGCGAGTGCAATCATGGACAATGCCAACGCATAGAACGGTGTCGCAAGTCGGCGATGCGCCTCGGCCCGAAGTTTTGATGCGTTGCGGAGATCGTCCGCCGAGTTGCCCGGGTTGAAGAGTTCGTGCAGGTAGCGCTCGCCGCCTTCACGCCAGCGAACGCCGGGTGATGCGGCAATCTCTCCGATGTCCAACGTGTACTGATCGAAGTACAGCAGTGAGACCCGACCATTTGGCCGCTCTACCTCCTGACGGTTGCCATTGACCATGACAAACCGGGGGCCTTCTTCGGTCATGACGAGCTTGCCACGTTCGGCCATCATCGTTAGGGGACGGTTGGGCGAGCGACTGTCGTGAATCAATAGACCCAGGAGTTCGCCGTTGGTCTGCCGTTCGCGGACGTAGACTGTCACGCCTGCAACGAAACTGTTGAATACGCCTTCTTGAATAAGGACCGGCGCGAAGTTGTGACGAACCACGAACTGCATGTCCTTGAACGTGCGAAAACCGAGCGGCTGCAGGTACAAGGTAAGCGCGAACAGGACCGCGGCGAGAAGTCCCGATAGATAGATTGAGGGCAGGACAAGCCGAACTTGGCTGATGCCCGTGGCACGCATAACGACTAGTTCGCTGTCGCTGTCCAATCGGTAGTATACGAACAGGACCGAGCAAAACGCCGCGATCGGGAGGATGAGCGCAAGAAAGCCCGGTAGAAGAAGCAGCGTGAGATAGAGAAAGCCCGAGGTCGAGAGGCCGCGGTTGATGATTAGGTCTAGGAAGCGAAGGCTCTGCGTCAACCAGACCACGCCAGTTAGTGCGAGCGCGACGAAAAAGAGCGGCCCCACCATTTGACGGAATATATAGCGGTTGAGGCTACCCATAGGCGCATATTATAGCGTATGAGCGGCCGGGTTGAACCTGGCTTTGCGGCGACGCGATCGTCTGATCGGTCCCTTTTCTTGCGGTCCATGCCGACTATGATGTCGCGCCCAGAGAAACATCCGGCACCCAATCAAACAAGGAGCGCCAGCCATGAAGGTCGGGTTCAGCAAGATATCCATCCCAGCAAATGGGGCAGTGGTTGTTATGGCCACCGAAGGAAGGGAACTCACGGCGACCGGGCGACGCGTTGATGAGCGTACAGGCGGTGCACTGGCGCGAGCGATGAAGGCGGGGCATTTCAAGGGCAGTGCGGGCCAAGTGGTAGAGGTTGTCGCGCCATCCGGTCTCAAAGCAAGTCGAGTCCTTGTAGTTGGGCTTGGGAAAGCGGCCGAGGTTTCGCAGCTAGGTTTGGAGGCCGCGGGAGGCGGTGTTGCCGGTAAGCTCCTGCGTTCCGGTGAGAAGGCGGTGGCCATCGCAGTAGACCCAATTTCGGGGGCCAAACCGAGCGCGGCGGAGATCGCGGCCTTTGTTGCAAATGGAGCACTTCTCGCGAGCTATACGTTCGATCGCTATCGCACCAAGCTCAAGCCCGAGCAGAAGCCATCGCTGGCGAGCCTAACTGTCATGACCAATGATGTAGCTAAGGCCCGGCGGATGTATGGCCCCATTGCGAAAGTCAGCGAGGGTGTCTTCTTCACCCGGGACCTCGTCAGCGAACCCGCCAATATCATTTACCCGAAGACGCTTGCAGCTGAGGCGCGCAAGCTCACGAAACTTGGCGTTAAGGTCGAAGTCCTCGGTCGCTCGAAGATGGATCAACTCGGAATGGGCGCCCTTCTGGGCGTCGCCCAGGGCAGTGCCCGAGAGCCACAACTGGTCATGATGCGGTACGACGGTGGTAAGCGCGGGCGAGCGCCCGTTGCCTTTATCGGGAAGGGGGTCACCTTCGACTCTGGTGGCATCTCGATCAAGCCGGCGGCCGGTATGGAAGACATGAAGTGGGATATGGGCGGCTCCGGAGTCGTGATAGGCCTCATGAAGGCGTTGGCTGGACGAAAGGCAAAATGCAACGTGGTTGGCGTCGTCGGTCTAGTCGAAAACATGCCTTCCGGAACCGCGCAGCGACCCGGTGACGTCGTCAAATCGATGTCCGGCCAGACGATTGAAGTCATCAACACCGATGCAGAAGGCAGGCTCGTTCTGGCGGATGCGCTTTGGTATACGCAGAAGCGCTTCAAGCCGAAACTGATGGTCGACCTTGCAACGTTGACCGGCGCAATGATTATTGCACTCGGCAACGAGCAAGCAGGCCTTTTCTCAAGCGATGACGAACTCGCAAAGCAGTTGCATGCAGCCGGGGAGGAAACGGGCGAACTGGTGTGGCGGTTCCCATTGTCGTCGGACTACGACAAGCTCATCAACTCCGACATAGCCGACATGAAGAACGTCGGTGGCAGGGGAGCTGGCAGCATTACCGCTGCCCAGTTCTTACAGCGGTTCACGAACGATGTTCCATGGGCGCATCTCGATATCGCCGGCGTCACTTGGAGCAACAAACCTAGGCCCACGACGCCGAAGGGTGGAACGGGGTTCGGGGTCAGGTTGTTAGACCGATTCGTGGCGGCAAACCACGAAAACTGAAGGTGCAATGGAGTTTAGCTTCTATCACTTGCAGCGCACCTCGCTTGAGCAGGCGTTGCCCAAGCTTCTGGAGTTGACCTTGGAGCGGGGTATGCGGGCAATCGTTCTCGCCGACACCGCCGAGCGCGTGGAGCGCCTGAACGAAGTTCTTTGGACCTATGATCACGGGTCGTTCCTTCCGCACGGATCTGCCGAGGATGGCCAGGGCGAGCGACAACCCATCTACTTGACCACGCAAGAAGAAAACCCCAACGGAGGGCAGCTGTTGTTCCTGACCGGTGGCGGAACACCTGAATTTGCGCAGAGCTTTGAGCGTGTCGTCGATCTCTTCGACGGCAATGACGATGCTGCTGTGGAGGCTGCTCGGGTTCGATGGAAGCAGGCCAAGGCTGCCGGACATGAGGTGACCTACTGGAAACAAAGCGACGCAGGTCGTTGGGAGAAAGCCAACTAGGTTGCTAGCAACTTCGCCAGCCCCTATAAGCGGCGCCGAACTGGAATGAATGGAGCATCCGATGGCTGTTGAACGCACCCTTTCCATCATCAAGCCTGACGCCACACGTCGGAATCTGACCGGGCAGATCAACGCCAAGTTCGAGGGGGCCGGCCTCCGGATTGTTGCGCAGCGTCGTATTCAGATGACCCGCAGCCAGGCGGAAGCTTTCTATGCGGTGCATCGTGAGAGGCCGTTCTACGACAGCCTCTGTACTTTCATGACCTCAGGTCCCGTGGTGGTGCAGGTTCTCGCAGGAGAGGGCGCCGTTGCAAGGAATCGAGAGGTGATGGGGGCGACGAACCCGGAGCAAGCCGACTCTGGGACCATTCGCAAAGAATTTGCTGAATCGATCGAAGCGAATTCGGTTCACGGTTCAGATTCCCTCGACAACGCGAAGAGCGAAATCGGATTCTTTTTCGCTGACGTCGATATCGTTGGCTAGCGAGGGTTGACCAAGACGGCGGGTTCATCATCCCGTCGGGCGACGACCGAACCGATAACCTGCCCGTGTTGACCCGCTTCGCTGAGAACATCGAGTATCGCGGCGGCGGAATTTTCGGCGACGATCAGCACCATGCCAACGCCGCAATTGAAGGTGCGGTACATTTCCAGTTCGTCGATTCTGCCCGCACGCTGGAGCCAGTCAAACACCGGGGGACGGTGCCAGGCGCTGCTATCGAGTTCGGCCCCCAGTCGATTGGGCAGAATGCGCGGGATGTTTTCGATCAGACCGCCGCCGGTGATATGGGCAAGGCCGTTTACGCCACCCAGGCGAATCGCTGCCAGGCATGCACGGACATACAACCGCGTTGGGGTGAGCAGTGCGTGTCCAAGCGACTGTTGCGGCTCGAAAGGTGCTGGCGCGTCGTAGGTCAGCCCCTCCATCTCGACAACCTTGCGAACAAGCGAAAAGCCGTTTGAGTGAACGCCGCTCGAATCTAGGCCAAGAACAAGATCGCCTTCCTTGACCGATTCACCGGTCAGGAGATTTTCGCGCTCGACGAGACCGACCGCGAAGCCAGCAAGATCATAGTCGCCGGGTGCATACAATCCGGGGAGTTCGGCGGTCTCACCACCCACCAACGCACAGTCGGCTTCGCGGCAAGCAGCGGCAATTCCGCTGACCACATCGGCGGCAGATTCGACGCTCAGTCGTGAACTGGCGAAATAGTCGAGGAAAAATACGGGCTCCGCTCCTTGGACGACGAGATCGTTGACGCACATCGCCACAAGGTCGATGCCGACCGTGTCGTGCTTGCCGACTGCGCTAGCCACGAGGAGCTTGGTGCCAACACCGTCTGTTGATGATATGACGAGCGGGTCCTTATACCCGGCCGCCTTTGGGTCGAAGACAGCGCCAAAGCCCCCCAGCCCGGCTCCAGCGCCCGGTCGAGCTGTTGACGCCGCAAGGGGCTTTATTCGTTCGACCAATGCGTCACCAGCGTCGATGTCGACGCCAGATGCACGATAGGTCAGGCCATTGTGGCGTGTGTGGCGTGGAGGCATGTGCAAATCAGGTCGGAGTTGCGCCTTGATGATGCCGCAGAGAGGCAGCAGTATTGCCCGTGAAGGAGCCGCAAGATAGCGGATCGTACTCGCATTTCAATGAGACCTAGTATCGCGTCTTTCGTCCGGGTGTTGGCAGGCTCGCTGCTCATCGCCGCCTTGGCGGGGTGGGCCGGTGGTGCGGCGCATGTCCAAGATCAGAATCCGATCTTCACGGTCAACGATGTCCAGGTCGATCAGACGGCGGTGTCGGCGGCGGTCGCGCGAGACGCGGCGCTGGCGGATGGGCAGCAGCAAGCGATAAGGCGCCTTTTTCAGCGTCTCGTTGTGCGCGCTGACTTGAGGTTACTACCGGAGCTTGATGGCAAGGCCGTAGCGTCGCTGGTGCAGAACCTCGAGGTTTCCGACGAGAAGACTTCGTCAACTCGCTACCTAGCCACACTCACAGTTCGGTTCAAACCGGATAGCGTCCGGGGCATTCTGCGTGCGGCAGGTCTGCGCTTTTCGGAGACAATTAGCCGTCCCCGGCTGGTGCTACCGGTGTTCGAGTCTGCAGGAGCAATCAACTTGTGGGACCCCCCCAATGCATGGCGGCAGGCTTGGGAAACCCGGGACAGGGATTCCGATTCGGTGGTCCCAATTGTGCTTCCGGAAGGCGATCTCTCAGATATAGGTGCGGTTGGACCAGTGCAGGCGCTAGCAGGCGAGGCTGAACCCATTCGGAAGATAGCGGCCCGGTACCGCCTCCGGGATGTACTCGTCGCTCACGCGACCTTGGTGCAAGACCTGGCAGCCAATCGGCCTGTTCTTCATGTATCGCTAAGACACATTGGGGCCTCGAGCAATGCCGTCACGATCGAGACCTTCACGGGGCTATCACGTGAGCAAGTCGGAATGCTGCTTAGAGAGGCGGTCAATCGAACCGTTCAGCGCCTCGAAGACGACTGGAAACGGGCTAACTATCTTCGATTCGACGAACCGGTCCGGCTGAGCGCAAGCGTCGATCTCACCACGCTTTCGGACTGGCTTGAGATGAGCCGCCGCTTGAAGGGCGCGGCTGTAATACAAAACGTCGAACTGGCAAGCGTAACGCGAAAAGACGCGCAGGTCGTAATCCACTACCTGGGAGGGCCGGAACAGCTTGGTCTGGCACTTGCGCAGCGAGACATCGATCTTGTCGACGTGGACGGCTTCTGGGTCCTTAGGCTGGCGCGGCGCGTGGATGCAGCCGGCCGGCGCTGACGCGTCGATGATGATTCTGATACCGAACATCATCTCCCTTTTGCGGTTGCTCTCAGTTCCGCTCATCGTATGGCTCTTGGTTGCGGACCAACGCGAAGCTGCGTTCTGGGCGTTTCTGGCCGCGGGGTTATCGGATGCCGTGGATGGTTTCCTGGCCAAACGTTTCAATGCCGTTTCCGAGGTTGGCACTTTCCTTGACCCGACTGCGGACAAAGTCCTTTTGGTCAGTGTTTATCTCACACTTGGCGGTCTCGGTTTGTTGCAGCCGTGGGTCGTGATCTTAGTGGTATCCCGAGATGTGTTGATCGTTGGAGGAATCCTGTTCTCATTCGCGATTTCTCTACCACTAAGGCCGAGGCCGTCTTCTCTCAGCAAGCTGAATACCTTTGCCCAGATAGCGTTGGCTGTTACAGTTCTCGGCGGACACGGCCTCGGTTGGCATTTGGGTGGGTTGTTCGAATTCATGGCATATGCCGTAGGTGTTCTAACCGCTGCCTCAGGCGGTCAGTATGTTCTGCAGTGGGCTCGTGATGCTTTCGCAGCAAGCCATCAGGTCGAACGATGACTGAGGTGCGTCAACTTCCGCTAACCCTTCCCGCGCGAACAGCGCTTGGGCGAGACGACTTCTTGGTCGCGGACAGCAACCGGGAAGCTGTCGAGTGGATCGATCGTTGGCCAGAGTGGCCAGGTCACGCGCTAGCCATTTTTGGACCACCAGGTTCGGGTAAGACGCATCTCGCGTGCGTTTGGCAGGAAAGAACCGGGGTTCAAGCTGTGTCACTTGCCTCGCTTGACCGGGACACTTTGCCGGGGTCGTTGAGGCAGGGTCTCGTTCTTGAAGACGATGGTGAGCCCTTCGACGAAGTCGCGTTGTTGCACGCCTACAACGCCACCGCCCAGTCGGGTGGGTCGTTGCTCATTACTTCGCGGACCGCGCCGGCCCGTTGGCCCGTTCGACTGCCTGATCTCTATTCGCGCTTGAGGGCCGTTCTGTCGGTGGAGGTCGGCCCGCCTGACGATGCGCTATTAGCTGCGGTGCTCACCAAGTTGTTCGCGGATCGACAGATTTCTGTAGGGCCCGAAGTCGTCTCCTATATCGTAAGTCGTGTTGAGAGATCTTTTGCTGCAGCTGCCCGGGTTGTTGCTGATCTCGACGCTGCATCGCTTGCATCAGGGCAACGCGTTACCGTTCCCTTCACATCAAAGATTCTTGGTGGAATGGGCTAGCTGCCGGGAGGCGATGGGACCGATTAACTTCGATTCGGAGGAGATGATGCGCAAGGCCGTTTATCTGGGGTTCGTGGCATGTCTTACTGCAATGATCCTGAGCACATCCGCCCAGGCGCAATCGGACGTTCGCGGCAGGTGGTTGCCGCCCGAGAGGGATTCGGTCATCGAGATCTTTGATTGCGGCAACACCGTGTGCGGCAAGATTGTCGAGCTTAAGGAACCACTCGATGAAAGCGGTCGTCCGAAGGTTGATGAGAAAAATCAGGACGAGAACCTCAAAGGCAGACCACTATTAGGG
>JAYOEZ010000094.1:0-8667 GCA_038116985.1 Alphaproteobacteria bacterium
CGGCCGTGTGATAGGCCAGAAGCTGAACCGGAATCGCATAGAGGATTGGCGCAACAAAGTCGTCAACGGTGGGCATAACGATACTCCGCCAAACCGAACCGGAGGCCTTTTCCGCACCACGAGCATCCGTCAGCAGCACGACCTTTCCGCTGCGCGCCGTCACCTCCTTCAGATTGGACAGCGTCTTGTCGAAGAGGTCGTCAGATGGCGCAATCACTACGACCGGAACATTCTCGTCGATGAGTGCAATGGGCCCATGCTTTAGCTCGCCGGCGGCAAAACCCTCTGCGTGGATATACGAAATTTCCTTCAGCTTCAGGGCACCTTCGAGGGCGATCGGATATGACAGCCCCCGACCGATATAGAGAATGCTTGAAGCGTGGAGCACCTCTTCGGCGAGGGCGCGAATGGCCTTATCGTGGTTCAAGACCTCGACAGCTCGCGATGGTACCTCAGCTATGGCGTGAGACAATCTTGCCTCATCGTCCTTTGAGATGGTCTCTCTCGCTCTAGCAAGGGCAAGTGCGAAAGCGGCGAGAGTCACAAGCTGACAGGTGAACGCCTTCGTCGAAGCTACACCGATCTCGGGCCCCGCATGCGTCATGAGAACGGCATCGCTTTCTCTCGCCATCGTGCTTTCGGAGACGTTGACAACGGAGACTGTCTTCTGCGCCTGCTCGGCGGAAAACCGCAAGGCTGCGAGGGTGTCCGCCGTCTCGCCCGACTGCGAGATAAACAAGGACACCCCGCCTGGCGTCATGGGCGCTTCTCGGTACCTGAATTCCGAGGCAATATCGACCTCCACCGGGACTCGAGCGTAGCGTTCGATCCAAAACTTGCCGACAAGCGCAGAATAGTACGACGTACCGCAGGCGATGATCGTCACCTTTGGCACGGCAGCAAGATTCACCCCGAGGTCGGGCAACTGAATGCGACGGTCGGTAGGATTGAAAACTCCATTCAGCGTCTCGCCAATGACGGTCGGCTGCTCGTAGATTTCCTTCTCCATGAAGTGACGGTAGTTTCCCTTGCCGACCATGGCGCCGGAGACAGAGCTCAGACGAATCTCGCGCTCGACAGTGTCGTCGTTCTGGTCGTGAAAAGTGGCACCGCTGCGCGTCAGCTCTACCCAATCGCCTTCTTCCAGGTAGGTGATGCGATTCGTTTCCGGTGCGAGAGCGATTGCGTCCGATCCCAGAAACATCTCACCGTCTCCCCAGCCGACAGCTAGCGGGCTGCCACGACGCGCCCCAATCATCAGGTCGTGTTCGCCAGCAAAGACAATGGCGAGAGAAAACGCGCCTTCAAGACGCTTAAGCGCCCGCGACACGGCCTCCTGAGGCACTAGGCCGCGCTCCAGATAGGAAGACACAAGGTGAACGACTGCCTCAGTATCGGTCTCACTCTCAAAGTTGCGACCTTCGCCGACGAGTTCAGCCCTCAGTTCGGTGAAGTTTTCGATGATCCCAGTGTGGACGGCGGCAACGCGGGTCGTGGCATGAGGGTGCGCGTTAACCTCGTTTGGAACACCGTGTGTGGCCCAACGCGTGTGGCCAACGCCAATGTCCCCAACAAGCGGCTCCTCGGAGAGTAATGCCTCAAGGTTTGAGAGCTTTCCGCTCGCCCTACGACGGTCCAGATGTCCGTTGACCACCGTAGCAATGCCCGCTGAATCGTAGCCTCGGTACTCAAGGCGTCGAAGTCCTTCGAGAATGCGGCCCGCCACATCGCCGTTACCAACCATTCCGACGATGCCGCACATCAGGAGTCTCCCAGGGATTTCTTCCGCTTTGCCTCAGACCAGCCGGCCTTGGTGACGTCAAGCTTTCTCGTATCGCTCGCGCGTAGCGCACCTGCCGGAACGTCCTCTCTCACGACGCTACCAGCACCTACCGTCGCATCCTCACCCACTGTTACCGGCGCCACCAAAACGGAGTTGGAGCCGATCGACGCGCGTGCGCCAATCGTGGTTTTCGACTTTCGGTAGCCGTCATAGTTGGCCGTGATGGTCCCGGCACCAATGTTTGCTCCCTCGCCCACCGTGGCGTCGCCAACGTAAGTCAAATGATTGACCTTTGCGCCCGCCTGAAGCTCGGCATTCTTCACTTCCACGAAGTTTCCGACCCTTGCGCCTGCGCCGATCTCGGCTCCCGGGCGCAGCCGCGCAAATGGTCCAACGGTTGCGCCCCGCCTGATGGTACAGCCTTCAAGATGACTGAAAGCCCTGATGGTCGCACCTTCTTCAACCACCACACCCGGGCCGAACACAACATTAGGCTCAAGGACGACATCCGCGCCCACAGATGTGTCGAAAGCAAACCAGACGGTGGATGGATCGACCAACGTCACGCCGGACGCCATCGCCGTCTCGCGCGCATGCGCCTGGAAAGCCGCCTCGGCCTGCGCAAGATCGCTTCGGCTGTCGACGCCGATCAACTCCCGCGCATCGCCCTCGACGAAGCTGCAGTGCTGACCTGAAGCTGTTGCGAGCCCTACGACGTCGGTCAAATAGAACTCACCCTTGTTGTTGTCGTTCTTGAGGAGCGGGAGAAGCTCAAAGAGGGCCTCGGCGTCCGCCGCGAGCACGCCGGAGTTGCAAAGGTCGATTTGACGTTCGGAATCGTCGGCGTCCCAGTATTCGACTATTCGCTCAAGCCGGCCGCCACTATCGACCACCAATCTGCCGTACTGGGCAGGATCATTTGGTCGGAAGCCAAGAACGACCAGCGATGGTGGGTTCTCCGTTTCGCGCGCCTGGATCAGGCGTTCGAGCGTTGAGCGCGACACCAGGGGATCTGCACCAAACAGCACGAGGACCGTGCCAGAGAAGCCTCGGAGGGCTTGGATGGCGGATCTTGCGGCATCACCGGTACCCCTGGGCTGCTCCTGCACGGCGATTGCGGCGTCATGAAATCTGTCCGCGAGCGCGCACATGTCGGGGCTGACCACGACCACGACCTTCGATGCCCCGGCCGCTCGAACGGTTTCGAGGACGTGATCGATCATCGGCCGCCCGCCCACGGGATGCATCACCTTGGGGAGAGTTGAACGCATACGCGTCCCCTTCCCGGCGGCAAGGACAATGGCAGCAACGCTGTTTTTCGAGTTTTGGTTCATCAAGCTCGCAGGGGCCGGACAGTGCCACGCGGGCGGTGCGCCTCCAAGTCACGAAATCTTACCGGATTTTGCATTGGATTCAGGTAATTGGCTGACCTGCCAGATCCTACTCGTTGAGGCCGGGATGCCTGGATGAAGGGCGCTTGACTCGGTTGCTGGGCAAACCTATTACCACCGCGGCGGGCGCGTAGCTCAGTGGTAGAGCACTACGCTCACATCGTAGGGGTCGCTGGTTCGATCCCAGCCGCGCCCACCACTTCTTTTCGGATTCGCACGGAGCGTCAACCCGCTACAATAGCGCCCTGTGGCGAGAGTGTGCGGTGCCAGAATCACCCGATAAGCAGCGGCGCGCGGCAGCTGCGACCAACGAAGTCGACGATCTTATGCGATCGGATCCGGTCGCTGCTGCCCACGCCGCACATCGCGCCCTCAAGAAGCACCCCAAGTTCGCCCCACTTTGGCACGTTTACGGTTTAAGCCTGAACAGGAGCGGGCGAGTCGCCGAGGCCGCCCGTAGCCTTAGGCGAGCCGCTCAAATCGCGCCCGAGGATGGGCGTATCTTGAGCGACCTCTGCAATGTTCTGAGGGGCAACGGTTCGCTTGACGAGGCGATCAATGTTGGGCGGCGTGCCATCATTGCCGCCCCGGACATGCCCGCAGCCTTCAATAACCTCGGAGCGGCCCTTCGCCAGGCAGGTCTGCTAGACGAAGCCGAAGAGGCACTGCGTAAGGCACTAGCGCTGGCACCGGATTCGGCCGACATCCACAACAACCTGGGCAACGTCTTCAAAGCACGCATGGAGTATGGCGCGGCAACTGCGGCATACCGCGAGGCGATCCGTCAACGCCCGGACTATGCACAGGCGAAAGCCAACCTTGGTGCAACTCTGGTCGAGATCGGGGACTGGGGCGCCGCGAGGGAGATATGTGATGCGGCTATTGCAGATAGCCCAAATCTACCAGAGGCGCATCGCAATCTCGGAGCGGCACTCTATTGGCAAGGATGCTATCAGGAGGCGATCACTTCCCTGCGTCACGCCGATTCGCTTGCACCCGGCGATCCAATGGGGAGAAAACTCCTCGCTCTCGCACTAATCGAGAGCGACCAGATCCTGGAGGCGACTGAAACCCTCGTGTCCGGGTTAGAGAACGACAGGCCCCCTCCCGGCACCAATACCAATCGTGCAGATTTGCTCGTCGTCACATCAACCAAACTTCGGCACGACTTGGAGCAGTACAAGATGTTGGCCAACGATGGTGTGGGTGACCCCGACCTTGCCACGGCAGTCGACGACATAGAGGCAACACTGGCCGATGCCGCCCTCTCGGGCGATGCGCCCATTGACCTTCGCCGGACAGGAAAGGGCCGCGCATCCCAGTACGTAAACCGCTTCATTCACCTGGAACGACAGGAGGCCCTCGCCGAGGGAACCCTGAACGACTCCCTCGATCTGAGTAGCGTCGAGCGAGAATTCGCCGCTTCCGAAGGTGGATTTGTTGTTGTCGACAACCTTCTGAGCACGACGGCTTTGAGGCGCCTACGGCGCTTCTGTGAGCGATCAACGATCTGGTTTCAGTCAAACTTCGCGGGTGAATTGGGAACCTCCATGGTCAATGGATTTGCCACACCGTTGCTGTTTCAGCTCGCCCGAGACCTGCAAAGAGGATTTCCCTCGATATTTGGTCCCCACAGGTTTCAGGCCTGCTGGTCCTATCGGTACTACGCCGACCAGTCAGGACTCGATTTGCATACCGATGCCGCCACGGTCAGCATGAACATCTGGCTGACTCCCGACGAAGCAAACCTCGACCCGAACCGCGGTGGCCTGGTCTTTTGGAATCGGAGAGGACCAAAGGACTTCTTTACAAAGCCGATGGCAGAAAAAGCCGCGATTCTGGAGGCCATTGCTTCCGAGGATGGCGCGCAACCGGTTTCGGTGCCTTATAGGTGCAACCGTGCACTGCTGTTCGGAGCGGGCATCGTTCATAAGACTGACGACTTCCGCTTCAAGGATGGATATGACGATCGCAGAATGAACATGACGTTCCTGTTCGGGCCGCCTGCGTGACGCTTTACCTCAAACCGGCTCGTTATGTGCTCTCGCTTGGCATCGCTGGGCTGTGCCTGCTCACCGCGCTTCTGCCGGATATCGTGGGTGGTTGCGGACATTGCCGACCACATGGAATGACGGACATCCCGCGCGACCGCTTCGTCCGAGTTTCCCGCGCCTCCGAGATCGCGGAAGTGATCGTTCTGCAAGGTGCCGGACTTCAGCGGGTTCGAGCCGGCGTCGTCGCACGCCGGTACATTCGAAGCCTTCCCGATGATCTGACGGACCTGCGCGATATCGAAGACCGCAAGAGGAGTTTCATCCTGGCGGTGCTGCCTCAGGTTATCAGACTGAATGAAGGCATCTTGCGCGATCGCACCCGCGCCATGGAACTATGGCTCCAGATGGACGACGGACAAGTCCTCTCGACGCAGCACGAATCATGGCTGTCTTCGATCGCCACGCTTTACGGGATTGAACCGGGGCAACGAGAACAGCTTCTGCGGCGCCTCGACGTGATTCCGCCGTCGCTGGCACTCGCCCAAGCGTCTATTGAGAGTGGTTGGGGCACATCACGTTTCGCGCAGAAGGGCAACGCGATCTTCGGCCAGCGCACGTTCGATGACGAAGGCCACGGCCTAAATCCCTCAGACCTCGACGAGGCCGACTTCCGGGTCAAGGCGTTCAAGTCAATCATGCGTTCCGTTTGGGGCTATATGCTCACGCTGAACACGCATGAAGCTTACCGCGCGTTCCGTGCCACTAGAGCGGCGCAGCGAGCTTCCGGTACGTTTCCACAACCCCTGGCATTGGCACGTACCCTCGATCGATATTCCGAGGAGGGCGACATCTACGTCGATCTGGTACGGCGCGTCATTCGCTCGAACCGACTGCAGGAATTCGATCGCACGCGTCTCGCCAATACAGAAGCGAACTGACCCGGCCGATGGACGAAACAGCGATCTGCCGAGACTGCACTCGAGAATCACCTGCCCCAACCGTGGAGCAGCGTTGTCCGGTCTGCGATTCTCCCAGATTGATCGAACACGGCGAGATCAGGGAGCTGTCGATCGCCCATCTGGATTGCGACTCGTTTTATGCGAGCGTCGAGAAGCGCGACAACCCGGAACTAATCGACAAGCCCGTTTTGGTCGGGGGTCGCGAACGCGGCGTCGTCCTGGCCGCCTGCTATGTCGCGCGCAGGTATGGCATCCGCTCCGCAATGCCAATGCGCACGGCGTTGGCGCGTTGCCCTGATGCCGTTGTGGTCAAGCCCAACATGAAAAAGTACGCAGAAGCAGGGCGGGCGATACGGGCCATGATGCAGGGCATAACGCCAAAAGTTGAGCCCATTTCGATTGACGAGGCGTTTCTTGATCTGACAGGAACCGACGCGGTTCATGGCACCTATCCGGCGCGAACGCTTGTGTCCCTCGTGCGCGACATAGAGAGCACCGTCGGCGTAACGGTGTCGGTCGGTCTCAGCTACAACAAGTTCCTCTCCAAGGTAGCATCCGACCTCGAGAAGCCGCGCGGCTTTAGTATTCTGGGGCGGAGCAATGCCGTCCCGTTTCTAACCGACAAACCTGTCTCGCTGCTTTGGGGTGTGGGCCCCTCTTTGGAGCGCAAGCTCAACCGTGACGGCATCTTCAGGATTGGACAACTGAGAGACATAGCCGAGAAGCAGCTAGTTGCCCGCTACGGTGCGATCGGCAGCCGTTTGTCCAGATTTGCCTTCGGCCAGGACCATCGGCCGGTGAACTCCGACCAAGCCCAGAAAAGCATCTCGGCCGAAACGACATTCGGCAGCGATACCAGCGATGCGGGTGACTTGCTCAGCAAACTGCTGCCACTCTGCGAAAAAGTTGGGCGATCGCTACGAGAAAAGAACCTTGCCGCCCACTCGATCACGTTGAAGCTGAAAACCTCCGAATTCAGGATTATCACCCGCTCCCGAAGATTGGCACGCCCGACGCAATTGGCCGCCGATCTGTTTGCCGTTGCACGACCCCTAGTCGAACGAGAAACGAATGGTCGCAAGTTCCGCTTGATTGGCATAGGGACGAAAGATCTCGAAGCCGCCACCATTAACGAGCAAGATCTATTTGGTTTGCGGCCCCAAGAAGCGCTAGAGGCCGCTGTTGAGGACGTTCGGCAACGTTTCGGCGATCGGGTCATCAACACGGGCCGCGTCGTCCGGAGCTAGCGGCCGGCAAAGGGATCAGTCCGATCGACCTCCACGCCAGACGGAAGTGGCGCCACTGGATTTCGAATCCACGCAGCAACATCTGCCCACACCGCTTCTGCTTGCAGGTCCCTGAGCAGCATATGGTAGCCGTCCGGGTATACCGCTGCCCGGCTTTGCGGCAGCGACGCCATGAGCCTTGCCGTCGGCTTTCTTGGAATGACCTCGTCTTTGGCTCCGTAGAGGATCAAGAGCGGCACGCCGACGTGCTGCGCCACGCGCTGTCCGTAGCCCATCAGCGATACAAGACCGTAAACCGAATCTACGCGCGTTTCTTTGATCACGAGTGGATCGCGGCCCAACGCGCGTAGCATTTCGATGTTGTCCGACGGAAGGACACCAAGGCCCCTTCCCGTCACCTGCCGATTCGGGACCGTGTGCGCGGCTAGCCAAAGGGTCGCTCGATAAAGGGGATTCATTGCCGCACCACCCCAGACAGCAGGCGCTGTCAGACTTGCGCCCGCCACCAGGCCCAGCGGCCCTGAAGCGGATCGCTCCGCCAGCGCTAGGAGTACGACGGCGCCACCCATTGAGTTGCCGTGCAGGTACAACGGTAGGTCAGGATGGAGCCGCTGAACCACGGCAACGACGTCCTCAAGGTCCTGAACCAGGCGGTCCCGTCCAGGCCAGATGCCGGGGTTTGGAGCGGCACCAAACCCTCGCTGGTCGAATGCATAGGTAACGAGACCTCGCTTCGACCACCAACGTCCGGCGGCGTCGAAGGTCATCGAGTAGTCATTGAATCCATGGACTCCGATGATCGCAGCATATGGCTCATCCGCCGGCCAGATCCTGAGTGGGAGCAAAGCACCGTCTGACGCGCGTACTACATGATCGCCCGCAATGCTTTCCATCATCGGACTCTGACCAGCAGCGCCACTTCGCTGCACATGCGGGACAGCGCACGACGCGACCCACAGAACGACCAGAAGGATTGTGAGTCTACTCACCGGTCCAATCCGAGAACCTTGTGAACCTGACGCCGCATGGCCGGAACCAACTCCCGCTCAAACCAGGGGTTTGCCGCGATCCAATGATTGTTGTGCCAGGACGGATGCGGAACCGGAAAGAAGCGAGGGGCATACGCCCGCCATGCCCTGACCGTTTCGGTCAGCGTTCTCTCCCGACGTTCTCCCAAATGAAACGCATGCGCATACTGACCTGCGACGATGAAGACCTCCAGCTTCGGCATGCTGGCGATCAGGCGTTCATGCCAGGTCTGCTGACAGATCGGTGGCGGCGGCAGGTCACCAT
>JAYOEZ010000095.1:0-8643 GCA_038116985.1 Alphaproteobacteria bacterium
ACCTGGCCGGTCGCCGGCGATCTGGCCTGGGTCACCGGCACGATTTCCGGCCCGCTTGTGCAGCACGCCCTCGTGCAGCAGAACACCCGGCGCTGGAAGTTCGACCTCGTTGTCCGTGCTGCGACCAAAGCGGATCGATTCGCAGACGACCATCTCGTCCCGCGCAGCGATCGCGCCGTCGCGCTTCTTGGTGAGATATCTGACGAGAACATCCACGAGCGGCTACCAGTAGAGAAAGACAGTGATGACGTGGATCGCCAACGCGCCCAGCAGCGCGATAGTGAGCGGGATGTGGAAATACAACCAGATGTCGAGAAGCGCCTTGTACTGGATGTCCTTGCGAATACGCGTCAGCAACTCGACCTTGCGCGCCAGTACGCGCACCAGACGTCGCGCCGCGTCGGCATCCTTGCCCGTGTAGCCCTCGGCCATCGCCCGAATCTTCTTGAGGGCCCGCGTGCTCGCGCAGTTCCGATCATGCCCCGACAACTGACGCCAGACGCTGCCGCCCAAGGCGGTATTCTTGTCGGCGTCCTCGACAAGCGCGTAGACCTCGTCCGGCAGATCGCGGGCAATCTCATAACAGTCGCGACTCATCCCGGCGACGAGCGCCCACACGTCGCCCAACGCGCCCTCGCCGCGGTTCAGCGAGCGCAGCCTCGGATACCGCAAATAGGCATAAAGCCCGTATGCGCCGCTGGCGATGACCAGAACCATCAGCGCGTAGGTCAACGTGTGCACGTTGATCCCGAACTGGAAACCGCTGTGCAGCGTTGCGATCAACAGCAGCGAAAGGCCCAGATAGACGTGCCCGGATGCCCAGTCTTCGAGGAGCAACTTCCCGGTGCCATAGCGCCGCTTGCGAATGCCGAACCACGCCAACCAGACAATCAGCAACGCACCGATCGTGCCCAGCGTATAACCGAGCCAACTGCCGCCATTCGGCCCGCCAAGCGGGTCATGGATCGCGTAGGCGATCAGCGATGCAATCAGCAGCGCGAGCGCCAGCTTGAGGTAGCGGAAATTGCGGAAGACGAGGATCGATGTATGCATGGGCGATGCCTAGCCACGGCCCGCAAGTTCGGAGAGCGAGAAGAATTCCTCCGGGCTGACGCGGATCGCGGCGCCCGTCGGACAGGCCCGCACGCAAGACGCGCCGCCCGGAATATTCAGGCACATGTCGCACTTCACCGCGACCTTCGGAGAGCCGTCATCCTTCTTGCGTTGCTTGTTCCAGGCCTTGTTCTCGCCCGGCCCCGGACCGATGCCGAACATCATCCAGGAGAAGAGGCCCGGCTTCTTCGGCGCCCCGGCCGAAAGGTGAATCACACCGTAGGGGCAATTGCGTTCGCAGTTGCCGCAGCCGATGCAGCTCGAATCGATATAGACCTCTCCGTCGACGGCGCGGTGGATCGCGTCGGGCGGACAGTCGGCCATACAGTGCGGGTGCTCGCAATGCCGACAGGACGTCGGCACGTGAATACGATTAAAGGTGGGGCCGGCCTCACGATTGAGGCGCGACACGCCACCATGTGTCTCGGCGCAGGCCTTCTCGCAGTTGTCACAGGCGACGCACAACGTCTCGTCAATCAAGAGAATGTCGGTGGCCTCACCCACGCCCTGCTCGACCAGAAACTGAATGATGTTCCCGGCCTCGGGCCGCGTATGCATGCTCTCGCTTTCGATGAAGCGGGTCAGCAGTCGACGCTCAACCTCGCTTCGCAGTTCCGGCGAGGCGTCAATCATCTGACGGAACCGAGCGGAATCCATCCAGATCGTTTCCGTGTTGATCGCCGCGCGCACGGTTGCGTTGCGGCGCGAGCGGGTGAGGAACGCCATCTCGCCGACGTAGTGCCCGGCGGGGACATAGGCGATGACAATGTCCTTGCCGCCGATACGGCGCGAGACGGTAACGGAACCCTTGCGGATCAGGTAGACGCCCTCGTCCGCATCGCCCTCCTTGAACAGCACCTGGCCGGACTTGAAGCTACGGACCTCGGCTGTCTCGAGCACGGGCTGAATCGCTTCGTCGGTCAGGTGTGGCGACAGGTACGTGCGCAACTGACGCACGAGCGCCACCTCGTTCATGGCGCGCTCGACCGCTTCGACCGAGTTGATCAGCTTGATCATCGAACGCCGTGGCGATTCGAGCATGAACGACGGTTCTGCCGCGACGACGGTCGCGCTGCGCCGCCGGCCGGCAATCAGGCCGATCTCGCCGAAGAAGTCACCGACGCCGACCGTCACGGTCACAGTCGGATCCTTCTCGTCGATCTGGATGTCGGCACCGCCCTCGACGATCATGTAGAATGAGTTGGTGTAGTCATTGCGCTCGAAGATCACCTCGCCCTTCTGGGGCACGTGAATCGTCGCATCGAGCAGGAACTCGCGAAGCTGCAACGGCGTCAATCCGCGGAGCAGCGGGACGTTTTCGCGAATCCGCGTAATCACGTCGTCGACAGGCTCGTTGCCCGGCAGCGCCTTGAACTTGTCCTCCAGGAGCGGTTCGTCAGCCGGCTTGATCTGGTTGCCGAGGATGAACTCGATGACCTCGTAGCCCTGGTTCATCGCCTGCTTGATGAGCGGGAAACCGGCCAGTGCGCCGACGATGTAGAGACCGGGGACGTTCGATTCGTACTGCGGGCTCAATTCTGGAAGGGCCGCAGGGTCCTTGCTCGGGAACTCGATGCCGCAGGCCTCGACGAACTTGCGCGGCGCGATCGCGCCAAGCCGGGCAATGATGCGATCGCATTCGATCTCGGCTTCGCCGTCGGCGATGGTCAGGGTGAGCTTGCCCGGCGAGACTTCCTTGGGATCTGCACCGTAGTAGCAGGTGATGTCGCCGCTCTCGATCGCCGCTTCGATCAGGTTGCGGTTGCCGTCTTTGGCGCGCGCGAACTCGTCGCGGCGGTTGATGATGTAGACGTTGTTCTGCTTGGCGAGCGCCACCGCGTTTTCGATGGCCGCGTCGCCGGCGCCGATGACCACGATGTTCTCGCCATCATATTCGTCGGGATCGTCCAGCTGGTACTGAACCCCCTCCCAGTCTCCGCCGGGACAAGCCAGCTTGCGCAGGTTGCCTTGCAGGCCGATTCCGAGCACGACGTTGTCCGCGGTAACCGTTTCGCCGTTCTTGAGGGTAAGCGTGAACCCGCCCTTCTGACCCTCGATACCGGTGACCTCGGCGTTGTAGCGCACGTTGACGCCCAGCGAATTGGTCTGCTCATCCCACTTGCCGAGGATGGCTTCCCTGGTTCCGGCGTCGAAGGCCATCGAACTGCGCAGGGGCAGGATGTCCGGCGTCGCCATGACATGCTTGCCCTTCTGGTACTTGAAGATGGTGTCGGACAGGTGGTCGGTGCGCTCGAATACGATATGCGAGACACCCTGTTCGGCGGCACGCCCCCCGGCGCTCATGCCGCAAGGTCCAGATCCGACGATCGCTACCTGGAAGTGTTCAGCCATCAGAAGGGTAGCCCTTCAGTCGCCCGCAAAAGCGACCGCCCCAGAGATCAACCAGCGTCCAACCGTATTTTTGCCGCCGCGCAAAGACAAGGCCTTAAGTGCAAAGAAAAGCCTTGATTTTCCTGCCTTTCGCAGGCTTCGAGGGCAAACCTGACCTGACAACCATTCGCAATCCGGTTGGGGGACCCAAAGCGGGTGCGAATCTAGATGCAGTAGGTCGCGGCGGCGAAACGACTAGCGGTGGCAGAGAATCTTTACCGTGTACGCCGACGCCCGGCCGGCGATGTCGCGCGCCCGAAGCGTTGGCCCAGGCCGCCCCGATTGGTACGGGATGCGCAGCGAATCGAGCAGCGTCATCACGACCTCCGCATGGATGGCGAAGTTCTAGTTCTGCTGCGCGTCGACCGCGAGAACCGCATTGGTCACGCCGATAACGCGGCCCGTTTCATCGAATAGCGGCCCCCCACTATTGCCCGGATTAGTTGGCGCTGTGTGTTGAAACGTCGTGACGTCGTTGTAGACACCCGCGAGCGAGGAGACCACACCGGTTGAGACTTTGGGTTCGTCCGACAAGAGACCGCCGTAGGCTGGGTCAGGGAGGCTAGATTGCACCGGTTGGGGCGGCGCAATCGGGACTATGGAAAGGGCAGGACACATTTTCGCGACATTGGCCCGATGGGGCCCGGTGGCGCGGAAACACCAACACAAAAAGAAAAGGCCGCCAGAGGCGGCCCTTCCGTTTGTCCGATTCGCTCGAACTTATCCTTCGATCTCGAACTCCCAGTAGGTGGGAACGCGGTTCACCAGACGGTAGCCCTTGAGCTTCGGCGAGATGCCGTCGATCGCGGGCCGCTCGTGGCTGAACACCACCGCAGCATTGTCGTGATAGAACTGCGCGACCTTCCTCATCAGCGGCTCACGCTTCGCCGCATCCATTTCCGCATCCATCGCCTTGATGGTCGGCATGATTTCCTCGAAGCAGGTGTGCTTAGCGAAGAAGTTGCACGAATGCGTCGCCATCACGCGCGAAAGGTCGGCCATGGGATGCGACTCGTACATCATGGTGAAGGCGTCGCCTTCCCATTCCTTCTGGGCCAGAACCTTCTGCACGAAGGTCGGGATCGACAGAAGCGAGAGTTCGACGTTGACACCGACCTGCTTGAAGTCGTTGGCCATCGCCTGGAAGGTGTCGCCGAATTCGCCGCTCGAGTTGACGAACTCGATCTTCATGTCGAAGCCATTGCCGTAGCCGGCCTCGGCGAGCAACGCGCGCGCCTTGTCCGGGTCATACGGGTAGGGCTTGATGTCCTCAAAGTAGCCGGTCGCACTGGAGTCGGAGGGCTGACCACTGGTCTTGGTGATCCCGCCCATGACTTCCTTGACGAACAGTTCCTTGTTGTAAGCGTAGTTCAGCGCCTGACGGACCCGCACATCGTGAACCGGGCTGTTCTCCTTCTGGTGGAGAAGGATCAGGTTCAGCGTATCGTGACGGCGAGAAAGAACGATCTCGTTGCCCGCGGCCTTGACGATGTCGATCGCGCCGGTGTCGAGCGCCCATGCGATTTCCACCTGACCCGAGTTGAGCGCCTGGATGCGTCCCGCGATCTCGGGAACGACGACGATGTCGAGGTTCTGGATCTTGGGCTTACGCCAGGCGTTTTCGTAGGCGGTCATCTGGATGCGATCGGGATCCCACTTGACGATCTTGTAGGAACCGGCGCCAACCGGATTGCGGCCGAAGTTCTCCGCGCCGAGATCAGCCCATGCGCTCGGCTCATGCACGCGCATGATGTGCAGACGCTTGGCAAGAAGTGGATCGGGGTTCTTGGTCGTAACCTCGACCGTGTGGTCATCGATCTTGGTGGCGCCCGCAATGGTGTTGAGCTGGCGCGTCGCCTGCTGCTTGCTGACGACCGGATCGTTCTGCATCGCATCGATGTTCGCGATCATGGCATCGGCATTCCACGGCTTGCCGTTGTGGAACGTGACGCCCTGGCGCAGCTTCACGACCCAGGTCGTGTTGTCCTTCAGTTCCCATTCCGTCGCGAGAACCGGGTACACCTTCTTGTCGTCGTCGACGAAGGTCAGCGCATCAAAGATGGCGTAAAGCTGATACGCGCCGTTAGCACCGAACGTGCCATAGGGCATGCCGAACTGCGCCGGATTGTCGTAGTGGGCGATGCGGAGCGTATCCGCCGCCTGGGCGGTCGAAACGCCGCCGGCAAGCGCCAGCGCTGCGATACCTCCCGTGATCATTGCCTTGAAATTCATATGCCTCATTGCTCCCTGTCTTGCTCCTCGAGTGAGCCCTCGGTCCTTACAGCGCGGCGCCATGACTTGTCCACTATCGGGACACTGCCGACGCCACGCGGCGGGCAGGTCTACTGCATCGGATCCCCCGAATCCTGCGAAATATCTTCAGTATTGCGACTCATTCTCAATATCATTAATGTCTCGGGCATGCCGTCCCTGCCTGTTGAAATCTCATCGCCCGCCGATCCTGTGGCGAAGCTTGCGCTGCCGGAGCGCACCCTGCTCTCGGCATTTCGCTGGTGGCTCACCGCGGAGAGCGAGCGGGATGTTGCGGCGAATGAACAGGCGCGTGCCACACTCGCGTCGTTGGTCGGTGACGCCCAATCGCAGGTCATACTCGGCTACTATGACATCCTCGTTCGCACCGTCGCGCGGCATCCAGCGCGCACCCTTCGCTACCATCCACCCTGCTGTCCCCATGCAACCCCCGACGAAGTGCTGCTGCTCGCCATCATCGCTGCCTGCCAAGGCGGGCATCTGGCGATGGCCGGTAGCCTGGTGAACCTGATCGTGGCCACGGAAGGCGTGGGCGCCGCCCTCGATGCCGCATCCGACCTGGGACTCGCCATTCTGTCCGGCGGCGTTCTTCTCGAACTTAGCGGCAGGGCTACATCGATGTCCGCCATCGCGGCGCTTGGCCTGATCTCCCTGCACTGAGACACTAGACGGATTGTTTCAATGGAGACGGTCCGCATGTTCTATCGCCCGGAAGACGGCCACGGCCTCGCGCACGACCCGCTGAGCGCACTGGTCATGCCGCGCCCGATCGGCTGGATTTCATCGATCAACAAGCAAGGACAGCGCAACCTGGCACCCTTCGCGCTCTTCAACATTGTGGCCTATCGGCCGCCGCACGTGATGTTCGCGCCCACCGGACAACCAGGCGGCCCCTTCAAGGACACACTCAACAATGTCGAGGCGACCGGCGAGTTCGTCGCCAACATGGCGACCTGGGCGCTGCGCGATGCCGTTTGGCACACCTCGATCCCGGCACCGGCGGACGTCGACGAGTTCGAACTCGCCGGACTGACGCCAACGGCGAGTACCATCGTGTCCCCGCCACGGGTCAAGGAGAGCCCGGTACATCTGGAATGCAGGCACGTGCAGACCGTTCGGCTGGATCATGAAGACTCCAGCACCGCCAACCACCTCGTCATCGGCAAGGTGGTCGGCATCCATATCGACGATTCGGTCATCGTCGACGGACTGGTCGACGAACGAAAGCTCGAGCCCATGGCACGTCTGGGGTACCTCAACTACACGCGGGTGACGGAGGTCCACACCAAGCCCTTTCCAACCTGGCCGCCAACCGGGGACAAGCCCTAGGCACGCAGCACCACCATGACCAGGCGCAACCTCCTCCTTGCAATCGACCAGGGGACGAGCAGCACCCGTGCCATCGTGTTCGATCGCGAAGGAACGGCGGTTGCCACAGCGCAACGCGAGTTGACGCAACATTACCCGGCCGAGGGCTGGGTCGAGCATGACGCCGAGGAGATCTGGCAAGCGACTCTGGGGGTATGCCGAGAGGCGTTGTCGTCGGTCGGCCCACAAAACGTCGTAGCGGCGGGGATTACCAATCAGCGCGAGACCTGCTTGTTGTGGGACCGCGAGACCGGCGCCCCTTTACATCGCGCCATCGTGTGGCAAGACCGGCGCGGCGCCGGGATGTGCGATGCCCTTGTGCGCGGCGGCCATGCGGACCGCATCAGGCGAAAGACCGGCCTGGTGATCGACTCCTACTTCTCGGCTACCAAGCTCGCCTGGCTTCTCGAAAACGTGCCGGGCGCGCGAGCCAGGGCGGACGCGGGCGCCCTTGCCTTTGGAACCATCGATACCTTCCTGATCTGGCGCCTGACCGAGGGCGCCGTGCATGCGACCGACGCAACCAATGCATCGCGAACGATGCTGTTCGACATCCACGCGCAGGTGTGGGACCCCGAACTCTGCTCGCTGTTCGACGTACCGCTGAGCCTCCTCCCGGAGGTGCGCGACTGCGCCGCCGACTTCGGCACCGCAACAGCGGCACGTCTCGGTGTGGAACTTCCGATCCGCGGGGTCGCCGGCGACCAGCAGGCCGCCCTCGTCGGCCAGGGCTGCGTCGGCGCCGGGGACGCCAAGGCGACCTTTGGGACGGGGTGCTTCGTCCTGACCAATGACGGGCCCGAAGCAAGAGCGCATGAGAACGCTCTGCTCACCACCGTGGCCTATCGGCTCGCCGGCACGACCACCTACGCGACCGAAGGAAGCGCGTTCAACGCGGGCACCGCGGTCGCGTGGCTTCGCGACGAACTTGGAGTCATCGCACACAGCGCCGAGACCGAGGCGCTCGCCGCGTCGCTTCCCGACAACGGCGGCGTCTACTTCGTGCCGGCGTTCACCGGTCTCGGTGCTCCCTACTGGGAGCCGGAGGCGCGCGGCCTGATCAGCGGGCTCGGGCGCGACACGACCAAGGCGCATCTGGCGCGCGCCGCACTCGAAGCCGCCGCCTACCAGACTGTCGATCTACTTGAGTTGGCCGGCACACCGCCCACATCGTTGCGCATCGACGGCGGGATGGCGGCAAACGATTGGTTCGCGCAGTTCCTGTCCGATATCGCCGCGATCCCTGTGGCACGACCGACGGTCACCGAGACCACCGCGCGTGGCGCCGCGCTGCTGGCCGGGCTCGGCTGCGGACTGTATGGGAGTCTCCGGGACACAGCTGCCACATGGCATGCCGACCGTACGTTCGAAACGAGCATGGCCGAGGACACGCGGAAGACGCTTTTTGCGGGATGGCAAGGCGCCGTGAAACAGGTGCGCGCAGCGTACCGCTAGCCCTTGGCAAGCGCCTTGGCGAGCGGCGCAAGGTCGTCCTCGTAG
>JAYOEZ010000096.1:0-8599 GCA_038116985.1 Alphaproteobacteria bacterium
GGGCGAACATGTGCATCGAGCCGCCCTTGCCCTTGGAATAGCCGCCGATGCGCCCGGTCAGTTCGGCCATCACCCCCTTCGGGTCCATCCCGCAGGCCAGCATGTGGCCGTGGTCGCGGTAGGTGGTGATGACGGCGTCGTCGCCGGTGATGGCGGCCTGGGCGCCGACCACGACCGCTTCCTGGCCGATGTAGAGATGGCAGAACCCGCCGATCAGGCCCATGCCGTACATCTGTCCCGCCTTCTCCTCGAAGCGGCGGATCAGAAGCATGTCGCGATAGAACTTGAGTAGTTCGTCCGCGGTCGCGTTGACGTTGGGTTTCTTGGCGGCCGGCTTGCGCCGGGCCGGGGATTTGCCGGCAGATTTGCCGGCGGACTTCGCGGTGGATGCGCGCGCCATTGACGCTCCTTCGGCCGGGGTGGGTTCCGGGGTGCGCAATATACGCAGGGGAACGCGCCTGGGCGAGCGAATTCTGACGTAGCTAAGTTGTTATGATTAAAACGTGATTTCGAAATTAACTGCGATCGCGTTAATCGCGAAACGCGGCGAATGGCACCCTAATCGCCGTTGGGCACGTAGATCACGACCTCGTCCGGATGCGCATAGCCGAGCAGCACGCGGGCGCGCTCGTCGAGCATGTCGAGATCGAGATTGTCGGGCCGCAGCAGCCCGGTGCGGTGTTCCATCAGTTCGCGCTCGGCCTGCAGTTCGGCCAGGTCGGCCTGGGCCACGGCGATCTCGTCGTTGAGCCGGATCCAGGCCAAGAGCCCGCGGTCGCCGTTGACGAAGCTGACCCCGAAATAGACCACCATCAGCAACAGCAAGAACGGCGCGATGGCGGCGCGGGTGCGTTTCCTGACTTTGTGGGCGAGTCCCATAACCTGACCGAATCACACCGGATTCATCCGCGTCAACGGGCGCCGTTGCGCCTGCGTGCGTTTTCCCGGCGGGTGTGACTCGCCGGACTCACTTCTGATTCAGATTGGTACAGGGGCCGGTTTTTGAAAGGGGCGCCGGGTGCGGCGATTTGGAACAGCCGTGCGGGCCGCATTCCGGTTATCGTCGGCGCATGTCCGAACCATCCCCCGACGCACACGCCGCTGCCGAAGCCCGCGCCGCACAGCGCCCGCGCCGGCGCTATCGGGGGCCCGCGTTCTTCGCCCACGGGTTCCGTCCGTTTTTCCTTTTCGCCGGCGCGTGGGCCGCGCTCGCGGTGCTGCTGTGGGTGCTGGTCTTCGCCGGCGCCATGCGCCTGCCGAGCGCCTTCGACCCGCTCACCTGGCACGTCCACGAAATGATCTTCGGCTACGCCGCCGCGGCCGTCGCCGGCTTCCTGTTCACCGCCGTGCCCAACTGGACCGGGCGTCTGCCGGTGCACGGCGCGCCCCTCGCCGCCTTTGCCGTGTTGTGGCTGGCGGGCCGCGCCGTCGTGATGTTCGGCGACACGCTCGGGGCGTGGCCGGCGGCGGTCGTCGACGTGGCGTTCCCGGTCGCGCTGGCGCTTGTCATCGGCCGCGAGATCGTCGCCGGCGGCAACCGCCGCAACCTGCCCGTCGTCGCCATCGTCGCGACGCTCGCCGGCGCCAACGTCCTGACCCACCTCGAACAGCTCGGCCTCGCCGACACGGCCGCGCTCGGTCTGCGCCTCGGCATCGCGCTGGTGCTCGTCCTCATCGCCTTGATCGGCGGCCGCGTCACGCCCAGCTTCACCTCGTCATGGCTGCGCCGCCAGGGCGAAACGCCGCCCGCGGTCGCGGTGACGCGCCTCGACAAGGGCGGCCTCGCGCTCCTCGCTGTCGCCGTGTTGGCCTGGGTGATCTGGCCCGAGGCGCGCGCGACGGGTTGGCTGCTACTCGCGGCAGGTCTCGTGACGCTCGTTCGATTGGCACGATGGCGCGCCGACCGCACGCTCGCCGAGCCGCTGGTCTGGGTCCTGCACCTCGGCTACGCCTGGCTCGCCGTCGGCCTGCTGCTGCTGGGCGCCGCGCTCGCGCTCGACGCGTGGCCGCCGTCCGCTGCGCTGCACGCCCTGACCGCCGGCGCGATGGGCACCATGCCGCTCGCCGTGATGAGTCGCGCGACGCTCGGTCACACCGGCCGCGCCCTGACCGCAAGCCGCGTCACCACCCTGCTCTATCTCTGTGTCAGCGCCGCCGCGCTCCTGCGGGTGCTGTCGCCGGCGCTCGGCGCGATGGAGACTGCCGCCCTGCACCTCTCGGCAACGCTGTGGATCATGGCCTTTGCCGGCTTCGCCCTCGCCTATCTGCCGATGTTCCTCGCGCCGCGTACCGACTCTGCGGCCTAGACGCTCACTGCCGGTAGGCCGCTGAATGGAGCGCTTCGGACCGGCCATCGGCGGGCCAGATCAGCACCGCAACATCAACGCGAGACATGCCCATCCAATTCGCTTGGCTGCCGATCGTTCCGCTTCGACGGCATCGACCGTCGCAGCCGTCGCGACGCAGCCCGACAGGTCGGGCACGTAGGCCGAATAGTTCCCTTCGGCCCGTTCGATCACAACCGCGTAGCGCATCTACCTCTCAACGATCCTCGCATGCTTGAGGATGGACCCTGAAAGGCGCGGGTGGATGCCGTCTGGGCGCTCGCGGCGACGCCCGTGCCCTTATTGGCTGATCGCACTCAGACGCCCTTTCCGAAGGCTGGATCGCGCGATGACGAACTCGAACCAGTCCTTCACCGCTGAAGTCCACGCTGCTTGCAGTTCGAGCGGGTCGCCTGGCGCATTCGCGATAGCTTGGCGAGCCTCCACAAGCCGAGACAGGTGTTGGGCCGCCTCGGGTTCGTTCGATACGGTATCCATGTAGGTTTGGAGGTTCGCGCCCGCCACGTTGAAGATGAGCGAAGCCTTTGCCATGTGACTGTCGAATACCGCTTTTGGCGTTCGAAAACCGCGAACGGCAGCGTCGTCCGCTCTGAGAACGAACCGAAAGAGGGCCCCAGCCGTATTGGCTTCGTCTCGCCGCAACGCTTGAAGGACGCTCTCCGGGGTTTCGTCGCCGGCTATTGACAGGCGCGCCACGGCGACGTTCCGAATGAAGTCGGCTGCGGCTGATTGGATCTCATTAGCAGTCCGCTCGACCTCTGCCACTGGCGTCATCTTGAAGGGCGTTTGGTCGCCGATCCGTTGGAGGACTTCTCGTTCTGCACCAACACGTTCGATGAATGATGACAGTGCGGCGGACTGCATCATGGCGCTATCGCGTTCGAGCCACGGACGAATCGTATCGAGATGACGAGTTGTTGCGGACGCAGCAGCTACCACCCCGTCGATTGTCGATGCAGCTCTTTCCGCGAGGGCGCGCACGTTGGCGCGTTCCTCCGGCGCGTTGGACACCTCAAGAAGGCGTCGTTGCCCATAGGACGCAAGGCTGGCACCAATGGGGACAGTCAGGGCAAGCGACACGAGGGTAGTGAATGTCTCATGCCATTCGAGATACTCTTCGGAAAACGAAGGCTGAGCCTGAGCCCCTGGCCGAAACAGGAAGAAGAGAGCCAGTGCTACGGCGACTCGAACGCCGCGCTGCACGCCTAGAACTCCCGCAGCAACCGCCCGTAGCCCTCGACCCGGTCGTCGATCCCCGCCGCGCGCAGGCTGGCCCAGAACGACGCGGTGTTCGACGACACCACCGGCTTGCCGAGCGCCTGTTCCAGCGGCTCGATCACGTCGAGCGTGTTGAAGTCGGTGCAGCAGATCAGGATCGCTTCCGTCTCGGGCCGGTCGACCGATTTGGCGTGTTCGAACACCTCGGCCGGCGGCACCCGCGACATCTTGCGGATGCCCGCCATCCCGGTGTTGAGACCGAGCCCCGCCATCGCCACGACCTCGAGGCCGTGTTCTTCGAGAAAGTGCTTCTCGTGCTCGTTGGTCGCCTCGATGTAGGGCGTCGCCATCGAGATCTTCGTCACCCCCAGCGCCTTCAGCGCCGCCAGGATCGCGCCCGCGGTCGAGACCGACGGCTTGCCGTCGCTCGCCTCGGTCATCGTGCCGATCAGCCGGTCCGCCGGGCAGGCCATCGAGTCCGCCGTGCAGCCGAACGCCACCGCATCGACATTGGCGCGCGACAGGTCGCCCACTGCATGGGCCACCGCGCCCAGCATCTCCTTGAAGTCGTCGGCCGCCGGGTCCTCGTGCATCGGCGTGCGGGTGAAGTGGAACGTCACCCCCTCCGGCGCCAGCCGCCCGAACTCCGCCTCGTTGACCGTATTCGACGGCGGCACGATGACGCCGATGCGCCGCCGCCAGCCAATCGGTTTCGCTTCTGCCAGATTCGTCATTGCCTCATCTCCTCCAAAGATTTCCCCTCATCCTGAGGAGGCGCGCAACGCGCGCCGTCCCGAAGGACGAAGGACACTTCATCCGAACACCTGCTGCGCCGGGCGTGCGAAGTCCCGCCCGCGCAGCCAGGTCACCAGCGCCGCCAGCACGAAGAACACGATCGACGGCACCATGGCGCCGAAAGCATCGCCGCTCGCCACGTGGGTGACGAACGCGCCGCCGGCGATCGCCATCAGCCCGAGCCCGCCGAGAAACGCGATCGGCGGCAGCAACAGCACGATCGCCCCGCCCAGTTCGCCGGCCCCGACGAGAAACATGAACCAGCCCGGAAAACCGAATCCCTCGAAAGCCTGCACCATCTGCTCGGCCGCCGTCAGCTTGAACGCGCCCGCGAGCCCGAACAGCACCGATGTCGCCACCGTCAGCCCGCGCGTCACCATCAGCCGCAGCCGCGACGGCGCGGCCCCGCTCAGATCAGTCATCTACGTGATCCCCAACACTCCCGCATCGCCGCAGTCTAGCGGCGCCGGGCCGTCCGGTCAGCCAGTGGCTCAGCGCAGCGCGGCAATCCCCGGATAGACGGCCGCCCGCCCCAGTTCTTCCTCGATGCGGATGAGTTGGTTGTACTTCGCGGTGCGGTCGGCGCGCGACAGCGAGCCGGTCTTGATCTGGCCGCAGTTGGTCGCCACCGCGAGGTCGGCGATGGTCGCGTCCTCGGTCTCGCCCGAGCGGTGCGACATCACGGCGCGGTAGCCCGCCTTGTGCGCCATCTCGACCGCCGTGAGCGTTTCGGTCAGCGTGCCGATCTGGTTGACCTTGACCAGGATCGCGTTGGCCGTGCCCTTCTCTATGCCGATGGCCAGTCTCTTCGGGTTGGTGACGAACAGGTCGTCGCCGACGAGCTGCACCTTGTCGCCGATGGCTTGCGTCAGCGCGGCCCAGCCGTCCCAGTCGTCCTCGGCCATGCCGTCCTCGATCGAGCGGATCGGGTAGTCGCGCACCAGTTTCTCGTAGACCTTCACCATGCCGTCCGAATCGAACGTCTCGCCGGTGCCTTCCAGCACGTACTTGCCGTCCTTGAAGAACTCGGTCGACGCCGAGTCGAGCGCCAGCACGACGTCCTCGCCCGGTGTGTAGCCGGCTTCGCTGATCGCCTCCATGACGTAGTCGAGCGCTTCGTTGGTGCTTTTCAAGTGCGGCGCGAAACCGCCCTCGTCGCCGACGTTGGTGCCGTGTCCGGCGCGCTTGAGGTGCGCCTTGAGGTGCTGGAAGACCTCGGCGCCGACGCGCACGGCGTCGGCGATGCTGCCGGCGCCGACCGGCATGATCATGAATTCCTGGAAGTCGATCGGGTTGTCGGCGTGCGCGCCGCCGTTGACGATGTTCATCATGGGCACCGGCAGGTCGCGCGCCAGCGTGCCGCCGACATAGCGGTAGAGCGGCATGTCGAGCGCGTCGGCTGCGGCCTTGGCGACGGCGAGAGACACCCCGAGGATGGCGTTGGCGCCGAAGCGCTCCTTGGTCTCGGTGCCGTCCAGTTCGATCATCGTCGTGTCGATCAGCACCTGCTCGGTCGCGTCCATCCCCGACAGAGCGTCGTAGAGTTCGCCGTTGACCGCGTCGACCGCGCCCTGCACGCCCTTGCCGCCGTAGCGTTCGCCGCCGTCGCGCTTTTCATGCGCCTCGTAGGCGCCGGTCGAGGCGCCCGAGGGCACCGCCGCGCGCCCCCTGGACCCGTCGTCCAGCAGAACGTCCACCTCCACCGTCGGGTTGCCCCGGCTGTCGAGAATCTCGCGGCCCTGGATGTCGATGATGGCGGTCATGTCGTGCGGCGCTCCGGCTGGTCTGGGGTTGGCGGGTTTTTAGCAGGCGCCGTGCCCCTGCGCACCCCTCGCACCCTCATCCTGAGCCGGGCGGATCGCGCCAAGGGCGCGTGCCGCCCGAGTCGAAGGGCGCCCGCCGCTAGAGCCGCTTCGCCAACGCGTCGAATTCCATCAGGCGGCCAAGCAAGCCCTTCATCTCGTGCAGCGGCACCATGTTGGGCCCGTCCGACGGCGCGTTGTCGGGATCCCGGTGGGTCTCCATGAACACCGCCGCGACGCCCACCGCAACCGCGGCGCGCGCCAGCACCTCGACGTATTCGCGCTGGCCGCCGGTCGAACCGCCCTGCCCACCCGGCTGCTGCACCGAATGGGTCGCGTCGAACACCACGGGAAAGCCGGTCTCTTTCAGCACAGGCAGCGCGCGCATGTCCGACACCAGCGTGTTGTAGCCGAACGACGCGCCGCGCTCGGTGACGAGCACCTTGTCATTGCCCGATTCCGTCACCTTGGCGACGACGTTCTTCATGTCCCACGGCGCCAGGAACTGGCCCTTCTTCACGTTGACTGCGAGCCCGGTCTCGGCCGCGGCCACCAGCAGGTCGGTCTGGCGGCACAGGAATGCCGGGATCTGCAGCACGTCGACCGCATCCTTCAACGCAGCGCAGTGTTCGCGTTCGTGCACGTCGGTCAGCACCGGACAGTCGAACGCATCGCGGACCGCCTGGAACACCGGAATGGCGGCGTCGAGGCCGACGCCGCGCTGGGCGTTGATGCTCGTGCGGTTGGCCTTGTCGAACGAGGTCTTGAAAATCAGCCCGACGCCGAGGGCCTTCGTCAGTTCGACGAGCGCCCCGGCCATGTCCATCGCATGCTCCGGGCTTTCCATCTGGCACGGCCCGGCGATCAGGGTCAGCGGCAGGTCGTTGCCAAGCGTGACATTCCCGACCGTGACATGGCGGGCTTGGCTCATCGTCAGACCAGACGCGATTGCGTCACCGCTGCTTCGATGAACGAGGCGAACAGCGGGTGCGGCTCGAACGGCTTGGACTTCAGTTCGGGATGGAACTGAACGCCGATGAACCACGGATGGTCCGGCAATTCGACGATCTCGGGCAGCGTGCGGTCGGGCGACATGCCGGAAAACTTCATGCCGACCTTCTCCAAGGCGTCGCGGTAGGTGATGTTCACTTCATAGCGGTGCCGGTGGCGCTCGGAAATGTGCGCCACGCCGTAGATCTCGCGCACCTTCGAGCCCTCGGCCAGGTCGCACGGGAACGCGCCGAGCCGCATCGTGCCGCCCTTGTCGTCGTCTTCGCCGCGCGTTTCGCGCACGTTGCCCTGCATCCACTCGGTCAGCAGGCCGACGATCGGTTCCTTGCTCGCGCCGAACTCGGTCGAGTTGGCGGCCTTGATGCCGGCGAGGTTGCGGGCCGCCTCGATCACCGCCATCTGCATCCCGAAGCAGATGCCGAAATAGGGAATCCGGTGTTCGCGCGAGAACTGGGCGGCGGCGATCTTGCCCTCCGCGCCGCGCTCGCCGAAGCCGCCCGGCACCAGGATGCCGTTGACCGCTTCGAGGTACTGCACCGTGTCTTCGGTCTCGAAGATGCGCGAATCGATCCATTCCAGATCGACCCGCACGTTGTTGGCGAAACCGCCGTGGGTCAGCGCCTCGCTCAGCGACTTGTAGGCGTCGAGCAGTCCGGTGTACTTGCCGACGACCGCGATCTTCACCGCGCCCTCCGGTCCGTGCACCCGTTCCGAAATCGCGGTCCAGCGCGACAGGTCGGGGTCGCGGCCATTAAGCATGCCGAACGATTTGAGGATTTGCGTATCCAGCCCCTGCTCGTGGTAGCGCAGCGGCACCTCATAGATGGACGAGACGTCCAGCGCAGGAATCACCGCCTCTTCGCGGACATTGCAGAACAGCGCGATCTTCTTGCGTTCCGACGTCGGGATTTCCCGGTCCGAGCGCACCAGCAGCACCTCGGGTTGGATGCCGATGGAGCGCAGTTCCTTGACGGAATGCTGGGTCGGCTTGGTCTTGAGTTCGCCCGACGCCGCGACATAGGGCATCAGCGTCAGGTGCACGAACATGGCGCGGTCGCGCCCCAGTTCGTTGCCCAATTGGCGGATTGCCTCGAGGAACGGCAGGCTCTCGATGTCGCCCACCGTGCCGCCGATCTCGACCAGGACGAAGTCGTGGCCGTCGACGCCGTCCATCACGAATTCCTTGATGGCGTCGGTGATGTGGGGAATGACCTGGACCGTCGCGCCGAGATAGTCGCCGCGCCGCTCCTTGGCGATCACCGTCTGGTAGATGCGGCCTGTAGTGACGTTGTCGGCCTTCGACGAGGCGACGCCGGTGAACCGCTCGTAGTGGCCGAGGTCGAGATCCGTCTCAGCGCCGTCGTCGGTGACGAAGACCTCGCCGTGCTGATACGGGCTCATCGTGCCCGGATCGACGTTGATATAGGG
>JAYOEZ010000097.1:0-8469 GCA_038116985.1 Alphaproteobacteria bacterium
TGATTTTGACACCTTTCATAACCCATGACATAGCTTCTTAAAGGCCCATGACCAAATCCGACGTGGAACGGCTGGAGGCACTGACCTTCCTGGTCTCGCGCCTGGGAGGGGGACTTTGCGGCGATCGATCACTCACGATCCATTGAGCGCATTCCCGAAGTCGTATAGACCCATGTTGTACATTGCAATCCATGGGAGTCAGGGCAGGTTGTCGGAAAAGCGGGCCCCTCTGTCAGTAGTTTCGGGTGTGAGTGGTGAACGCTCCGACGAAGAGCAGCTGTCTGAACTGATCGTCAACATCGCGCAGACCCGTGACAAGGCGTCGTTCGCGGCACTGTTCCGCACCTACGCACCGCGCATAAAAGGCTTTGGACTCAAAATGGGCCGAGACGCGGCACTAGCTGAGGAACTGGTACAGGAAACGATGCTTGCGGTATGGCGGGCCGCACATACCTATGATCCCGCGAAGGCATCCGCAACGACATGGATTTTCACCATATGCCGAAACAAGCGAATCGATCTTTATCGCGCGCGCTCGCGCCCCGAAGCTGATCCGCCAGGGGACGATGAGCTGTCTGTTGCACCAGCGCAGGATGGCCAAGTGGAGATCACGTCGGCGTTTCGGCGTACTCAACAATACATGAAGGAGCTGCCCGCGGAGCAAGCGGAAGTTCTGCGAATGTCGTTCCTGGAAGACAAATCCCACGGCGAAATCGCCGCTGAAACAGGCTACCCATTGGGGACGGTCAAGTCGCGCATTCGGCTCGCCCTCGCCTCTCTACGGCAGCGTATGGAGCAGTAGCATGACAGGTAACAACCACCCTTCACTCGAGATGCTGGAGGAGTATGCGTCTGGCGCGACGTCCGAGCCAGTTGCGTTGGCCCTCGCTGTTCACTTATCGAGTTGCTCCGCCTGCTATCAGGCAGTTTCCCGCCTTGAAGCCTTGGGCGGCGTGAGTTTTGGAGGAATGGAGCCGGCTCACCTAGATATCGATGTCGCACTCGAGAATATCATGGAGTATTGTGACAACGATGACGGAGAACTCGCGGTGAGCCCAAGCGGAGAGTTGCCCTCGGCTTTGGCTGCCAGATTGCCAGGTGAGCTGGAAGAGCTGTTGTGGCGCGCGGTAGCGCGGGGGGTTGCGGAGCACGTTGTAGGCTGTAGTGAGGACGGATACAGCGCGGTGCTCTTGCGCATCAGGCCTGGCGCGAAGGTTCCATTCCATACCCACCGAGGCGATGAGTACACCGTCGTGCTGAAGGGTAGTTTCCGTGATTTGGAAAATACTTTCTTGGCTGGGGACTTCACCGCGGCTGATGAGACGGTGCGACATAGTCCGACCGCCATTGGGGATGCTGATTGCTATTGCTTGGCGGTAACTAATGCTCCTTTGCGACTGCTCAGCCCTTTGGGCCGGATTGTAGAGCCGTTGATTCAGATGCGCTCGCGGAAGGGCGCTTAGTCAAGAGTTCTTGATCCCCTAGCCGCGAGCCTCACCACGAGTGCTCAAAAGAGTTGAGAACACTGGAACTGGACTAGTTCTTTGCCGATTTCAGGTGCGGGCTAGACCGGGCCGTGCTGGTGAGTTGATGGGACTGCCACGACCTCCGCTAGCGTCGTCACGGGGGAGACAGGAAACAAGCGTTTCCTCTCTTAGTTGAAGCGCTGCCCAACACAAGCGACTACGCGGCGATCTGGAAAAATTGGACGCCGTGCGGAACCGCTTTGGTGACAGATTTTATCTATCGTTTCTGCCTCCTGGCCATGAGGGATGCTTCGTTCGTCATATCGATATGACCCGGCGTGGCCGGTTGAGTTCGGCTGGGAGGTCGATCGGGGGCGAAATGAAGCGAGGAGGCCGCGCTGAGACGCAGCGGACGAGTCGGCCGAGCAAGTGGTCGGCGGCTCGTTGTTTCAGTGGCGCAAACGCGCGCCAAGCCTGTGTCGGTGACGCGTCGTCGCATTTTTTTTCTAGGGTAAACTCGCGGTCTAGGCGCTCCGTCGCTTTGTGGGGACTTGGTTTTGAGCCCGCAAGATGCTGGAGAAGTGCCTTGTGACGGCGCGGAGTCCCTTGACTAGGCCGCGCGCCTCACTACCGTCACGGCATGCGCTGGACACCTGTTGTACTCGTTCTCTTGGCGATCGCCGTTGCGGTGATCGTGGCCCGTGGTCTACCTGAAGACACCTCACATCGGGCTGATCCCGAGGCGCAAGCAACGCCGGTCGATGATGCGGCAAGCGCAGTGGCGCCACGGTCGGCGGATTAGGCGCCACAGTCGGCGGATTAGAAGGCCGCAGGCGAGTCCAACCGGCTGTCGCATAAGATGAATTGGGGAGAGTGGTCTAGGTCACTCGAAGATCAGCATTTTTCTGACCGTGCGGTAGCAGTTCGGTCGAGCGAATCACCCTAGTTCCTGCGCGGGCTCACGAGCGGCGCGGCTTCCTCTGCCGAGGCTTTATCCGCGTTTGGGCTACGCACGCTGTTTGTGTCCTCAGGCAGGCCACAGGCAACGATCGCCTCAATGTTCACCACCAAGACAAGGATGACAAGAGTCCAGCGTATTCCGAGACTGTAGTCGTATGGGATTGCAGATTAGGGAGCGAAAGATGGGCCTTTTTGTTGGGTTGGATGTTGGCAAGGACCGGACGGCCGTGTGTGTCCTCGATGCGAATGAGGTCAAGGTTCTCGAGAAAGAAGTGGCAACAGAGCCAGACGAGTTGCTTGATCTCCTCGGCCCTTTTCGGCCCACCATGGAACTGGCCGCAACAGAGGCTGGGAGCCTCGGCTCATGGTTGGCAAGAGAGCTGAGCCATAGGGGCCTACTTACTATTCAAATCGACGCACGCCGGCTCCAACGCTACGCCTCGGCCTCTGCGGCGAAAACGGACCGCTCCGATGCGCTGGTGATCGCACAGGCGTTGCGCGTGGGCATGTATCAGGAGGTCCATGATCGCTCATCGCGGGCGCGTGCATTGCGGACTCTGCTCACTCATCGAGAAGGGTTGCTCAGACAAGCGCGCGCTATCGAACTGAGCATTCGAGGTACCCTGAGGTCGAACGGTATCCGTCTGTACGGCGCCGGTGGAAAGAAGTTTCGTCCACGGGTCCTTGCCCTTCTGGCTCGCGACCCGGTGTTGATGGAACTGCTTTTGCCTGGTCTCGATGCAAGAGACGCCGTGTTGGCGCAGCACGAAATACTCGATCGGAAGGCCCAGGCAATGGCAACACAATCTCGGGTTGCCAGTCAGTTGATGACGATTCCAGGCGTAGGGCCAATTACGGCTTTGGCGTTCGTTTGCGCGATCGATGACCCACGCAGGTTCGAATCTTCCGACAAGGTGGCGAGCTATATCGGATTGGTTCCTAGGATTCACCAGTCTGGGGAGATGACGCGCAGGGGACGTATCTCAAAGCTAGGAGACAAGTTTCTCCGAACTTGCTTGTTTAGGGCCGCAATGACGCACCTGAGAGCGCGCGCTCCAACGGACCTGCAGCGATGGACTCTACGGGTCGCGGAGCGCCGAGGACGCAAACGCGCAATCATTGCTTGCGCCCGAAAGCTGGCAATCATCATGCATCGCATGTGGCTGTCAGGTGAGGAGTTTCGCCTGACTTCCAGTTGATCCGATGGGACCGGCGGAACAATCCGGGAGGTCGTGTATTGTGATAGGGCTTCGGCCCTGGTTTGGACAGGTGACCTTGACGAACGATTAGTCCCCGGACTCACGGATCGCAGGTAAACGGCGTTTTGACATATGACCGTTGGAGGTCGCCGCGTCAGCTGCCGGCCTGCCAATTATTTGGAACGAAACACAGTTGAACGGCTCCAGTACTCCATAAGGAATGGGCTTCTTTCTAGGTCTCCTGACCCTGTCCGCCATCGTGTTCGGCGCGGCGCTCGTGCTGTGGGGCACGCTCTACTCCGGGCTCTACGCCGCCTGGCTGTTCGCGATCCTCCTGGCGCCCCCGCTGATCGCCGGGCACGCGCTGGGTGCGCTCAGCCGTATCGTCGCGCGCAGCCTGCCGGGCTTCCCCGCCGCGCTGCAGAGCTATCTCGCGGGCCTCGGCACGCCGTTTGGCGCGGCCGCCCTGGCGACCGCGCTTGCTGGTCGTCTGATGGGACCGCACGACCGGCCGCTACCGTCATGGCCGACGACGCTGTTGCTCTATGCCGCGACCACAGTCGCCATCACGGCCATCTGGGTGCTGGTGCAACCGGCCGACGCCGCGCGCTTCTACTTCGGTCTGGACGGCACGACGCCGTTTCCGCGCGATGCTCTGCCGCAGCCCGGTCGTGCGCTTGGTCTTTGGTTGATCTTCGCCGCTGCGTTCCTGCCGGCGTTCCTCGCTGCGCTCGCACTCACCAAGCGCGCGCTGCCGGAACTCGCCTCCGGTTTGCCGCGCGACATGGCGCTGGCCGCCATTGAGCTTGTGGCCGGTATCCTCGTCGCCGTCGTTGCCACCGAGGCGATCACCGTCGCCATCGAAAACATGCTGACCGGGCGCGAGGCCTACGAACTCGGCGCCTTCGAATCGCTCGGTACCTTCTGGACCACAGGGTTCCTCCTGCGCGCCTATCTCGGCTATCCCTCGAGCGGCATCTTTCTCTACACCGCGTTCGCCGTTCCGTTATGGATCGCCTTGGTGGCCGCAACCGTCGCCATCCTGCGCGGCCTCGACCAGCGCGGTGTGGTCTTGCGTGGGCTCGCCCGCTATCAGGGCCGGCCCGTCGCGGCGGTCGGCGCGTTCGCGTTCCGCCTCGTGCTGCTCGCCAATATCGGCCTGGTGATGCTGCGCTGGATGGGCACCGATCTCGACACCGGCATCCGCGACGCCGCACTGCCCGGCACCGCGGCAACGCCCGTGACCATGGCGCAGCAGTTCGACCTTCTGATGTTCGGCCCCGACCGCAACGGCCGCATTGGCAAGCTGACGACGTCTTCGACGATCTCCGTCGAGGGCCCGCCTGAACTCGTCCGCAGACATGAACGCACGCTCGACCGCGTCCTGACCGAACTTGGCCAGCTCACCGCACTGTCCTTCGACCGTGTCGACGGACCCGCCTCGCTGCGGGTCGGCTTCTACCCGGTCCGCACGCTCAACCGCGTGTCGCACAATCTCGACTACGGCCTCGCCGCCGGGCCGATGATCCGCACCGCCTGCAGCGCCAGTTCGGACGGCGAGGTCGCCCTTGCCCAGGAGAACCCGCGCGAACTCAACGAGAACTGTCTGCCGCACGAATTCATGCACGCCATCGGTTTCCCGGGCCATGCCTGCCGCTACCGGCCCTCCGCGCTATGCAACCTTGATCTCATCGACGGCTTCAGCGCCGGCGACCGTGTGCTGATCCGGATCCTCTACGACCCGCGCCTGATCAACGGCATGACCCGCGATGAGGCCATGCCCCTCGTACGCACCATCCTGCAAGAACTGACCGCGAACGCCGAAGACGGCGCCGGCTAACCATCGCGCGCCGCGGCCCGACGCGCCGCGATCCGCTGCTGGGTCACCGCGCCGTAGGTCATCACGCAATACGGCACTGCATAGGTCAGCAGGACCTTCCACACCGACGGCGCCAGCCCATCGAGAATCATGTCGCCATGATTGATCGCCACCAGAACCGACCCGACGAGCAGAGAGCCCGCTAGGGCGTGCTTCGCCGTCCCGTCGCCCAGTGCCAGGTCAAGGGTCGCCTTTAAGCGGTGGTTCCATTTCGCAGGGTCGTTGGGCAACTCGTTCATGTTTGGTTAGACCGGCCATCGGGTGCATCCGTTACACAACTTGGGGTGGCGTTCTGTAGAATTTGGGAGCGGGCTGGGCTCAGCGAGAGGTCGACCCTGACCCATGGCGCGCCAACGCCGTGCCCCGGGATGACCGAAGCTTCAAGCTATGCCCGCTCGGTCGAGTGAGATGTCGTTTGGTTTTCTAGATGCTTGAAGTCTGACCGTACGGGTGACACCGCTCGGCACCAATCTCATCGATTGGGGTTGATCACGCATTCAGTGATAGATCCACATGGGAGGAAGAAGATGGCTAGCTACGTAGGGCTGGATGTTTCTCTGAAGACTACTGCCGTCGCAATCATCAATGCAAAAGGGGAGCCTCAGAAGGAGATAACAGTTGCAACGGAACCAGCTGAAATCATCAAGGTTCTGCGTTCCCGAAAGCGATACATTGGTGCGATAGGACTAGAGGCGGGAGCATTGTCGGGCTGGCTCCACCTTCATCTGAACGAGGCTGGCTATCCTGCGATTTGTATCGAGACTTTGCGCATGAGCCGCTTCGCGAAAGCAACGCCGAACAAGACCGATCGTTCAGATGCCATGGCCATTGCACAGGCAATGAGGGTCAACCTTTACCAGGCAGTACACGTAAAGTCTGCCTCGTCTGCCCGCGCGAAGACCCTTCTCGTGCTCCGGAACAACCTTGCCGCCCAGTGCGCCGAACTGGAGATCATGCTCCGTGGCACACTGAAGGTCTTTGGCCTCAAAGTAGGGGTGATTAGTACAGCTCGATTTGCTGACCGAGTGCGCTAACTTGCAGGAGAGATTCCAGAACTTAACGAGACCATAGAGCCAGTGTTGTCCGCTAGGAAACATCTTCGCGAGGAAGTCGCGCGGCTCACCAAGCATGCCAAGAAGGTCGTACGCGAGGATGCGGTGGCGCGCCGCCTAATGACGTTGCCCGGTGTCGGACCTCAGGTAGTCGCTCACCTTGGCCTTGTCCCCCGGTTGCGACAATCCGGCGAAACCTCCGTTATGGGGCGAATCACCCGTCACGGTGATTCGTTTCTAAGCAGCCAGTTGTACATGTCGGCCCGGAGTTTGCTGATCCACTATCATGGCGATGATGATCTCAAGTCTTGGGGGCTACGAGTTGCGGAAAGGAGAGGCTTTCGAAGAGGCTGCATCGCAGTAGCCCGGAAGATGGCCACCATCCTGTATGCCATGTGGCGAGATGGTGTCGACTATCGAGAGTCACGGGTGTGTGGTCAGGCAGCGAACGCCTAGCGCGATATTGCCGTAACAATCCTCATCTCGAGCTGCCGCCGGACCGAGTGGCGCTCGAGCAGAAACGCAAGGACTCCAACCAGCCAACCAGAGAGCTTCGTCTCCCTGTTTCCGCATACTGATTCCCTGATCTTGGCGGGCAGATTCGCTGTTCCCCCGAGCAGGGAATTCGCTGCCAATCGGCGGAGATTGCTCCTAGATTTGGGTTTCTGGCCGCGGGAATCAGTCCGAAACTGTCGAAGTTCCCTGTATTTTCCCTGTTAAGCAGGGAATGGAGTGGAGAGACGGGTTCGATCTAGACTGCGAGCACCGCCACCCATACGTATTGATATTGAAGGGTTTTTTAGGAGGCGGCCGCGACTCGTGCTCTGCGCTCGGAGCGCGCAACGCAGGCTCGCTTGCCGCAAAAAGCCTCTAAGCCAAGTCTTGGTGGTACGCGAGCGAGCCGTGTTCGCGGGTCGTTATCGTTGGCCGGCTAGCTGACCGACTCGCGCCGTTGCTCATAAACCGTAGTGGGCAGTTTGCCCTTTGTTTCATCGAAGGGTGGCGCGCTGATCGTTCCCGTCCTTGGCGAAATGCGTGATCATCGCCAGCTGATTGGCGCTTGTCTGCTTGGCAACGCGAATGGGCCTGCAGTTCGCACATGTGCGACCTGTCGTGGTGCCGAGGTGAGCCGCAACTGGATGTTTCTCGTGCGAAGAGCAACAAGGGTGGTTCCTACGTTTCCCTCAGGGAACCGCCGGATATTTGGGAATGCGCACCGTGCTCGGCGCGCTCGCAATCCACCATGTAATCACGCGTTGTTGGCACGGTATCGAAACGCTTTGAGAGCTGTATCTGAAAGACCGCTAGTCCGTCGTAGCGAAAACCCATCTCGCAAGAGGTTAGATAAAGATCCCACATTCGGCAGAATCGCTCGTCGTAGAGTTCAGCGATGCGTTCTCTGTTTGCGACGAAGCGTTCTCGCCAGTGCTTTAGTGTCTCGGCATAGTGCAGGCGCAGGATTTCTACGTCCGTCGTGAAAAGGCCGGAGGTCTCTACGACAGACATGATTTCGGACAAGGTCGGCACGTCGGTACCGGGAAAGATGTACTTGCGGATGAACGGATTCACCGGTGCGGGTGCGTCCAAGCGCCCGATCGTGTGCAGCAGGCAGATGCCATCATCGTTCAGTAGTTCTCCGATCTTCTTGAAGAATTCGGCGTAGTTGCGCTTGCCGACGTGCTCGAACATGCCGACCGAGACGATGCGGTCGTAGAGACCACCTTCCTCGCGGTAATCCCTCAGGTGAAAGACAACACGCTGCGCAGGCCCCGCCTTTTTGGCTCGGTCCTGGCTGTAGGTGAACTGCTCCTTGCTAAGCGTCAGCCCGTCGACGGCGCACCCCGTAGTCTGTGCGAGGTAGAGCGCCATGCCGCCCCAACCCGAGCCAATGTCGAGAACCCTCAACCCAGGTC
>JAYOEZ010000098.1:0-8341 GCA_038116985.1 Alphaproteobacteria bacterium
GTACTGCTCGACTTCGCGGTAAACCGTCCAGCCGTTCGGATGCCAAAAGACGCTGCCGACCGCCTCTTCCTGTAGATGAAACAGGGACAACTCGCGTCCGAGGCGACGATGATCGCGCTTCTCGGCCTCTTCAAGCCGGTGCAAATAGGCCTTGAGTTCCTTCTCGTCGCGCCAGGCAGTGCCGTAGATCCGCTGCAGCATCGCGTTGCGCGAATCGCCGCGCCAGTAGGCACCGGCCAGCGACATGAGTTTGAACGCATGACCGAGTTTGGCGGTCGTCGGCAGGTGTGGCCCGCGGCACAGGTCGAGGAACGCACCCTGACGGTAGACCCTGATCTCTTCGTCTTCGGGCAAATCGCGGATGATCTCCGCCTTGTACTTTTCGCCTTGGTCCTCGAAGAAGCGGACCGCATCGTCGCGGCCCCAGACTTCGCGCGTCAGGTCCTCGCCACGATCGACGATCTCGTGCATGCGCGTCTCGATCCTCTCGAGATCCTCTGGGGTAAACGGCTCATCGCGGGCAAAATCGTAGTAAAAGCCGTTCTCGACGTTCGGGCCGATCGTGACCTGGGTTTCCGGATACAGTTCCTTCACGGCCTCGGCGAGCACATGCGCCGCGTCGTGCCGCAGGATGTCGAGCGCCTCGGCCTCGTTCTTGGAGGTGATGATCTCAACCGCCGCATCCGCCTCGATCTCACGGGTCAAATCCCACATCTCGCCGTTCACGCGGATGCAAAGCGCGGCCTTCGCAAGGCCGGGACCGATGTCGGCGGCGACTTGTTCGCCGGTTACAGGACCGTCAAATGATCGGGTACTACCGTCGGGCAGTGAAATCTCTGGCATGTCTCAGGAAAAGCTCGGCTCACATAGTGCGAAGTTGAGCCGGATACTTGAGGTGAACCTGCGGCAAGTCAAGGAATGCGCCGGTCCGACGACAGCACCGAGCGATAGACATCGAGGGTCGCCGCGCGCATCTGATCGACGGAGAAGCGCTCTTCGGCGTTGCGCCGCGCGGCAGCGGCCATTTCCTCCCGCGCGCTGGTCCCGAGATCAGCTGCCCGAGCAATGGCTTCCGCCAAGGCCGATGGACTTCCCGGCGTGACGAGCCAGCCGGTCTTGCCATGGATCACGGTCTCCCGCGCGCCTCCGTGATCGCTTGCGATCACCGGCCGTCCCATCGCCTGGGCTTCCACGGCGACGCGGCCAAAGGCTTCCGGGTCCGTCGACGCCGAAACGACGACATCCGCCAGCATATAGGCGGCGGGCATGTCGCGGCAGTTATCGACGATATGGACGACGGATTCGAGCCCACGGTCCGCAACCATTCGCTCCAGCTCCTGCCGGTAGGCAGTGCGGCCTTGGTCTGCGCCCACGAAGAGACACCGGATGTCGTCCCGGCCGAGTTCCTTGAGGGCATCGATCAAGACGGCCTGACCCTTCCAGCGGGTCAGTCGGCCCGGAAGCATGACGACCGGCATCCCGTCCTGCAGCCGCCAGGCCGTCGCGAGCTGGATCATGCGTTCGGCGGACACCCGCTGAGGATCGAACAGACTGAGATCGACACCGCGATGAATTGTGACGATCCGTGCACTATCGGTCCCGTGCTTGCGCTCGATGTGGCGGGCGATGAAGTCGGAAATCGCGATGACCCGCTCACCCCGCGCCATGATCGAGTTGTAGAAGTTCTTGATCGGGTTCGATGCGTTGTAGGTGCCGTGATATGTGGTGACGAAATGGCAGCCGATGCGGCGGGCGGCTGAGTGGGCGCTCCACGCCGGCGCCCGGCTGCGGGCATGTACGATGTCGACCTTTCGGTCGTAGATCAGTTCGGTCAGGGCACCGGCATTGCGATGCATGATCCACGGATTCTTGCTGTCCAGCGGCATGGTGATGTGTTCGGCCCCGACACGATCGAGGTCGGCGACCATCGGCCCGCCGGCGGAGGCAACGAGACTGGTCCACCCCTCAGCCGCAACGGCGCCGGCTATGTCGATCGTGCCGCGCTCGACACCGCCTGTGACCAGCGCGGGAACAATCTGCAGGACGACCGGCGCGCGCGACGAGGACGCGCCGCGATTTGGCGGACTTGTCGGCTGCGAGCGGTTCATGCGATCAAGTTGCGATGAGTATCGATCCCCAGAATACGAACCCAGCGCCACAACGGTTGCAGCGGCGTGACGGTGCGCACATCGCCTACCATTCTACGTCAGGCGACGGGCCCGGCATCATCTTTCTCGGCGGCTTTCGCTCCGACATGACAGGAACCAAGGCTACCGCGCTCGAGGCTGTATGCCAGAGCGCGGGTCGCCCGTTTGTCCGCTTTGACTACTTCGGACACGGCAAGTCGAGCGGCGACTTCCGGGAGGGCACCATAGGTCGGTGGCTCGAAGACAGCGTCGCGGTCCTCGACGAGTTGACGCGCGGCCCGCAAATCCTGGTCGGATCAAGCATGGGCGGCTGGCTAATGCTGCGTGTCGCCACGACACGGCCCGACCGGGTCGCGGGCCTGATAGGCCTCGCGGCGGCACCGGACTTCACCGAAGAACTCATGTGGCCATCGTTCGATGACGATATCCGGCGCAAGCTCGAAACCGACGGAGTCTATCTGGAGCACTCCCAGTACGATCCGGAACCGACACCGATCACAATGCAGCTCATCCAGGAAGGACGCGCGCACCTGGTCCTGGACGACGGGGTCGAATTCGACGGTCCGGTGAGACTCCTGCAGGGCATGGAGGACCCGGACGTTCCCTGGCAGCACGCCGTCCGCCTGATGGAAGCGCTGCGCGGCGACGACATCACGCTGACCCTGATCAAGCACGGTGATCATCGTCTGTCCACGCCGCCTGATATTGCACTGCTAGCGCGGACGCTCGAGGAGGTCTGCGCCAGTCTTCTCTAGTGCGTCCGCGGAGGCCGAGCCGGCTCGGCGAGAAGGGCCGTGAGGCCCTCCCGGTAGGACGGGTAGCGCAAGACATAACCCAGATCCGCCTTGATTCTCTCATTGCGGACCCGCTTGTTGTCGACGTAGAAGCTGCGCCCCAGGGGCGACATCTCGGCGGTCTCAAAAGGCTCCTCGGCAGGCGGATCGACGCCCAGCAGTTCGCAACCGAATGCCACCACATCCTGCGGCGGAACCGGTTCGTCATCGGTCACATTGTAGATCGCGCCAGGGTTCGGCTTTTCGACGGCAGCCAGCAGCACGCCAACGATGTCGTCGCGGTGGATTCGTCCCAGGACGAGTCCCGGCTTCACGATTCGCCGTGATTTGCCACCACGAATCGCATCGAGCGGGTTTCTGCCGGGACCGTAGATGCCCGCGAGGCGGAAGACCTCGGCAGGCACGCCTTTCTCTCGATACAGGTCCAGCCACTGCGATTCCGCCAGCACCCGTCGCGCGCTTCGATCACTGGTCGGCGTCAGATCGGAATCCTCATCGACCCACTCGCCGTCGCGGTTGCCATAAACGCCGGTCGTCGACAGCAGCGCCGCCCACTCCAAACTTGGGGTCGCTGCTAGCCACTCGCCGACCAGTGTGGCGACGATGTCGCCTTGTTCGTCCGGCGGGATCGAGTTGACGATGTGTGTGACACCGTTCAAGGCGCCGTCTTCCAGTGGGTGTTCCCGTGAGAAGACCGAGACATCGTAGCCCTTGGCCTTCAGAGCATCGCGCTTCTCGTCGCTGGTGACAGTCCCGGCAACGGTCCATCCCCTGGATGAGAGGGCCTCGGCCAAAGCACTGGCCGAGTACCCCATGCCAAAACAGAACAGGCGCTTGGTCATCGTTCTCCCCTTCGCCACTCGGACAACACGGCCTCGTCGGCTTCTGCCGAAGCGAAGCGCTGCCGCAACGCCTCGAATTCACTGGAGGTCGCCAGCCGACCAACAGCCCACACGGCCATAGCCCTCACAAGCGGCGCGTTGTCCGTCATACGGTCTACCGCAAGGTTCCTCAACGACCGATCCCCGCTGTTCCCGATCGCGATCAGAACATTGCGAACGAACCGATCGCGCCCGACGCGTTTGATGGGCGATTTGCGGAACAGGGATCGGAACGTGGCGTCGTCCAGTTCGACCAGCTCGGCAAGCTTCGGTGCGCGCAGCGCTTCACGTGCTGACAGCGCAAGTTCACGCGACGCGCGTGCGAACCGGTTCCACGGGCATGCGGCCAAACAGTCGTCGCATCCATATATCCGGTTGCCCATCGCCTCGCGAAACTCCGACGGAATGTGGCCCTTGTGCTCGATCGTCAGATAGGAGATGCAGCGCCGCGCATCGAGTTGGTAGGGCGACGGAAACGCCTCGGTCGGACAAGCATCGAGACACGCGTGGCATGTGCCGCATCGATCCTCGTGGACCGCATCCGCAGGGAGATCTGCCGCGACAAACACTTCACCAAGAAACAGCCAGGAACCGAAGTCGCGCGACACTAGGTTCGTGTGCTTGCCCTGCCAACCCAGTCCAGCCCGGGCCGCCACCGGCTTTTCGAGAACGGGGGCTGTATCGACGAAGATCTTGACCTCGCACGCGAGGTAACTCGATATCCAGCGGCCCAGTGCCTTCAGCCGTTTCTTGAGAACATCGTGGTAATCGTCGCCGCGCGCGTAGACCGAAATGGCGCCACTGTCCCGTGCTCCGAGCACGTCCAGCGGATCACCGTTCGGCGCATAGTTGACGGCGAGCGAGATGACACTTCGTGCGTCCGGCCACAGTGCGCGAGGTTGACGCCGCTCCGCGTGCCGACGCGCCATCCAATCCATATCACCGTGCGCGCCACGCGCGACAAATCGATCCAGTCCCTCGCTGATACGTTCAGGGAGGTCCACCGGCGCAAAGCCGACCGCGTCGAAACCCATCGCCAGCGCACGGTCCCGAATATCGCGCTTCCGCTGATCGTCTGCCGACGCCTCAGAAGTCGAGATCTGCATAGTGCTTGGGCGGCGTCAGCCCCGGAATATTGTCGGCGAGCAGGCCGCGAAAACTCGGGCGCGACTTCGCCCGCGCATACCAGTCCTTTGCCGGTTCGTGGTCGGACCAGGGGACATCGTCGAGGTAGTCCAGGCACGACAGGTGCGCCGCGGCGGCGATGTCGGCAAGGCTGAAATCGTCACCAGCCAGCCAGTTGCGCCGCTCGGTGAGCCAGGCGATGTAATCAAGGTGGTAATGCAGGTTTTGGCGACCTGCGCGGATAGCGTCCGAATCGGGGTAACCCATACGCATGAATCGTTTGAGCACCTTCTCGTCCACAAGGTTGCGGGTGACCTCTTCGTGGAACTTGCCGTCGAACCATGCCACGAGACGGCGGGTCTCGGCGCGGGTCAGGGCATCAAATCCGATCAACGGTCGATCCGGGTAGGCTTCGTCGAGGTACTCGCAGATGGCTGTGCTGTCCGCTAGGGCTGATCCGTCCTCCTCGACCAGGACCGGAACCTGGCCCGCAGGATTGAGCGTCAAGAAAGCGTCAGAACGCTCCCAGTACTTCTCGAATACGAGCTCGACGCGAACGTCCTTTTCGCCCAGCGCAACTCGCGTCTTGCGACTGAAGGGACAAAGCCAGAAGTGATACAGCACCCGCATCGATGCAACATATCACGGCCGGAGGACGTCTAGTCTCCGGACGCGGCCACCTCTGAGTCGCCGTCAACCAGCGGATGTTCCAGTTTGGCGATCACCTCCTGGGGCACGACCTGCCAGAACTTGCCGATCTCCAGATCCCAGTGGATCAGAAGATCTTCGGCAAAGGCCGAACCCGTTTCCGCCGCGTGCTCCTCAACCAACTGGCGGCAGACGTTGTCCCAGTATTCGGACTGGATACGCTGGTATGCCACGTGCTCCCGGTTGAGGTGATGCTCGAACGTTCCCGCGGTGTCGTAGACGAAAGCCATACCTCCGGTCATCCCGGCCGCGAAATTGTCCCCCACTTCGCCGAGAATGACGGCCGTTCCTCCCGTCATGTACTCGCAGCCGTTCGCGCCACATCCTTCGACGACGACCTGCGCACCGGAGTTGCGCACCGCGAAGCGTTCGCCTGCCTGACCGGCCGCAAAAAGCTGCCCGGATGTTGCGCCGTAGAGGACCGTGTTACCGATGATGGTGTTCTCGTTGCTTGTGATCGGTGCAGTGGGTACCGGGCGGACGACAATGGTGCCGCCGGACAATCCCTTGCCGACGTAGTCATTCGCGTCGCCGAAGACGACGAGCTTGAGCCCCTTTACGGCGAACGCGCCGAGCGACTGTCCGGCCGACCCGCGCAGTTGGACCGTGATATGATTCGGCTTCAGTCCGTCCGGACCAAAGCGCCGGACGAGTCGCGATGAGAATCGTGTGCCGATGGCACGGTGCGTATTCCGGATGCTGTACGCAAGCTGCATCTTCTCGCCACGGTCGAAGACTTCCTGCGCATCCATGATCATCTGTGCGTCGAGCGTGTCCGGAACCTCGTTGCGGCCGTCGATCGAGAAGACCGCCGGCAAGTCTCCCGAATCCGCCTGGACCAGCAACGGGTTGAGATCGAGATCATCCAGGTGATCCGCGCCGCGGCTGACCTGCGCCAGCAGATCGCTGCGCCCGACGATCTCATCGAGCCGGCTGTACCCCAACCGCGCGAGAATCTCCCGCACTTCCTGTGCGATGAAGCTCATCAGATTGACGACTTTCTCTGGGGTGCCTTCGAATTTTGCGCGCAGGTCGTCGCGCTGGGTGCACACGCCGACCGGACAGGTATTCGAATGGCACTGGCGCACCATGATGCAGCCCATCGCCACAAGACCGGCGGTCCCGATGCCGAACTCCTCTGCGCCCATCATGGCGGCAATGACGACATCGCGGCCGGTCTTGATACCGCCGTCGACGCGCAGCTTCACGCGGTGACGCAGCCGGTTGAGCGTAAGCACCTGATTCACTTCGCTCAGCCCCATCTCCCAGGGCACACCGGCGTACTTGATCGAGGACTGAGGGCTCGCGCCGGTGCCGCCGGAGTAACCCGAAATCATGATGACATCGGCCTTTGCCTTGGCGACGCCGGCGGCGATGGTCCCGATCCCCGCTTCGGCGACCAGCTTCACGTTCACCAATGCAGTCGGGTTGATCTGCTTGAGGTCGTAGATCAACTGCGCAAGATCTTCGATCGAATAGATGTCGTGATGAGGCGGCGGCGAGATCAGCGTGACGCCCGGTGTCGAATGACGCAGCTTGGCGATGAGCTCCGACACCTTGAAACCGGGCAGCTGTCCGCCTTCGCCGGGCTTGGCGCCTTGGGCGATCTTGATTTCGATCTCGCTGCACTGATTCAGGTATTCAGCCGTAACGCCGAATCGGCCCGAGGCGATTTGCTTGATCTCCGAATTGGCGTTGTCGCCGTTCGATCGCGGCGAGAACCGCTCGCGCGCTTCGCCGCCTTCGCCGGAATCGGATTTGGCGCCAATCCGGTTCATGGCAATCGCCAATGTCTCGTGCGCCTCGGGGCTCAGCGCGCCCAGCGACATGGCACCGGTCACGAACCGCTGGCGGATCTTGGTGATCGATTCGACGTTGTCCTCGGAGATCGTCTCCCGATCCGAGTGAAAATCGAGCAGATCACGTAGCTGAACAGGCGGCATCTTATGGACGGCCTCGGCATACTTCTCGTAGGTCTCGTAAGAGTCCTTCTCGAGGGAGGTCTGCAACAGGTGGATAAGCCGACCGTCGAACGCGTGAATCTCGCCCTTGTTGCGGTAGCGGTACAGGCCGCCGACCGGGAGCGTCACGACAGCGTTGTCGAAGGCCTTGCTGTGTTGGCCGCGAATCTTCTTTTCGATCCCTGGCAGGCCGATGCCGGAAATGCGAGACACCATGCCCGGAAACATTTCGGCGACGACGGTGCGTGAAAGGCCGACGGCTTCGAAGTTGTAGCCGCCGCGATAGGACGAAATTACGGCGATGCCCATCTTCGCCATGATCTTGAGCAGCCCGGCATCGACGCTTTCCTTGTAGCGCTCAATGCAGGTCGCGAGGTCGATATCGCCAAACAGGCCGCGTTCTTGACGTTGCGCGATCGCGGCCTCTGCGAGGTAGGCGTTCACGGTCGTCGCGCCGACACCGACGAGAACGGCAAAATAGTGGACGTCGAGACACTCCGACGAGCGAACGTTGATTGAGGAGAACGTCCGCAATCCCTGCTCGACGAGATGTGTATGCACGCGTCCGGCCGCGAGAATCATCGGCACCGGCGCCCGGGCTGCGGAGACGTTCTCGTCCGTCAGGAACAGATGAACTGGACCGCGCCGCACGGCTTCTTCCGACGCTGCACGAATGCGATCGATCGCATCACGAAGACTCTCGGTCTCCACGTCGAATGTACAGT
>JAYOEZ010000099.1:0-8284 GCA_038116985.1 Alphaproteobacteria bacterium
TGCGGATGATCTGCTGCTTCTGGCCGAACACCCGTCCGATATCGTTGTGGTCGAGGGCAAGGTCGTCGACGACCGCGCTCGCCAGAGCGCCCTCGATTTCTATCATCGTCAGGCCGAGCGCCGCGTTGACGAGCGCGTCCTTTAGGTCGTGATTGCCGATCTTGAGGCCCGGTGCGTGTCTCAGCTTGGCGATAAACTTGGTGATGAAGTCTTCGATCTCCTTCCGGTCAGGGAGAGGAAAGTCGAGGACCGTCGTTTCCTTCTCAAGCTCCAGCGGCAATTCGACGCTGGGCGACAGAAGAATGCAGTTGGAATGATATCCCTTGGTTCTGATGTTGATCGCGAAGTCGCGTAGACGCCGCCTGTAGATCGGGTCGGTCGACCTCCCTGTCAGGTAGGGAGCCGGATCGAGCAGAACGAACACATACTGTTGCCGCGATTGCGCCTTCTTTTCGAACTGTTCCAGTGCGGCGACCATGTCCGTCGGAACGAAATGCTCCTTGTCGGTCTTTTTTGCTGCATCGAAGAGACCGCGGCTGGCGCTCCACAACAGAACCGACTTTCCGAGACTGCGCGCCACCTTGCCGACTTCGCGCAGCGCACGGTCCTCCTCAAAGGTCGCGATCTGGATTAGCGGGTGTCGGGCACGAATGAGCTGGCTGAGCTTCTCGGCGAAGTGCTCCGCAGCACTTTGCGGTTCTGCGGTTGCAGTGCTGTCAGGAACGTTCATTTTTCAATTATAGGCTGTATAGCCGTGGCACGGCTTGAGCGGCGTCAATCGGCAGACCGACCGCTGTCAGGCCGGATGGGGGTTAGGGTCGGGAGCGGTCCCCGGGCCAGCCGTTCGGCGTCGATCCTGTTGCGCTGCAGACGTACGGAATTCAGCACGGCGATCAGGCGCCGTGCGGTCGGGTCGGTGAGCATCTTGCGGGCAGCGTCTCTGGCATGCGCGACCTGCTCGGCGGGCATGACTGCGAGAATCTGGGGCAGAACCGTCCTGCTGATTTCCACGCCGCGGGTGCGATCGTCCGAACCAATGCGGCGCTCTACCTCAATGAGATTGTATAAGGCGATGGTGCTTCCAAAGGCTGCCGCAAGTTCGAACCAGGCGTAGGCCAGGGCGAGGTCTACCTGTACGCCGATGCCGTGATAGTGGATGGCGGCCAGATTGATCATGGCGGCGACATGCCCGTGCCGCGCGGCGGTTTCGAACCAGTCCCGCGCCAGTTCCATGGATCTGGGAACGCCGCGCCCAAAGGCGTAAGCCTGAGCTAGAGCGTAGGCCGCCTCCGGCTGGCCGGCTGTTGCGGCGCTCTTCAGCTTGGCGATCCGGGAGGACACCGTGGGATTGCTCTTGTCGCCTCCTTGCGCTCTGGCCGCCGCGGATAGAACAAGGCTTGTGGCGAAGATCGTGATGGCCGCGGTGGCCAGCCAGCGTCCGTGCATTGGCCTATTCTGATCGATCGTACAATTGGCCCAATGACCTCCCGCAAGGCGGTCAAAAAACAAGATCACGAATTAGTTTCAGCAGAACGAGATCCTGTTTTCCGTGTAATCTGACCCCATCCACCGGGAACTGAACAGGTTAGGGTCGGGGGCAGCAGCGTCGGCCATGCGTATCGTACGGCAGTTGGTCATCTTGGCGGTATTGGGCGGTCTCGCTTGGGGCGGCTACGAGGCCTACCAGGTCTATTTCGCCGAGGAAGCCCAGCCACGGCAGAGCCGGGGCGGCGGCCGGCCCAATATCGTCATCAACGTCGAGGTCGTGCCGGCAGCGGTTTCGATCATCGAGGAACAGATCGAGGCGGTCGGCACCACGATCGCGCGCCGGTCCGTCGCTGTGGTGCCGGCGGCTTCGGGACGCCTCGAGGAGATCAATTTCGAACCCGGCGACACGGTGGAGCAGGGCGCAGTCCTTGCCCGTCTCGACAACGACATTGAGCGCGCCAATCTGGCCGAAGCGCAGGCCAAGGCCCAGGAGGCGCGCCGCGCGGTCGAACGCGGTCAGTCGCTGCGCCGGACGCGGGCTATTTCCGAAGTCACCCTGGAGAACTTGCTCGCCCAGGAACAGATCGCGCTCGCGGAAGTCGAGCGCGCCGAGCGCCGGTTGTCCGATCGCACCATCAGGGCCCCGTTCTCTGGTGTCGTTGGCCTGCGTCGAGCCGATCTTGGCGCGCGCGTCAACGACTCGACGATGCTCACGACGCTCGACGACCTTCGCGAGGTCGAGATCGAATTCTCTGTTCCCGAGATTCACTACGGACGGATCGCGACCGGTCAGAACGTCGCCGCCGATGGGACGGCGTTTCCCGACCGCCGCTTCGACGGCAAGATCGTTTCCATCGACAGCCGTGTCGATCCGGTGTCGCGGGCTTTCAAGGTACGCGCCCGGCTGCCCAATCCGAATCGGACGCTGCCCGCCGGCATGTTCATGCACCTTGTGGTCGTCCTGAGCGCGCGGGAGGCGCTCACGGTGCCCGAGGAAGCGATCGTCGTGCAGGGGTCGGAAACCTTTGTCTTCGTGGTCGCGGGGGAACGCGCGGCGCGCCGCCCGGTATCGCTGGGCCGCCGCCAGGTCGGGACCATCGAGGTGGTTGAGGGCGTGGAGCCGGGCGAACAAGTCGTCGTGCGCGGGGGTCAGCGCCTCCGTGACGGCGCCCAGGTGCGAATCGTATCCTCAGGCCCACAAGCAGCTGCGGCAGCAACCGAATGAACCTTTCCGATCTGTCCATCAAGCGCCCCGTCCTCGCGGCGGTGATGAGCATCCTGATCGTCGTGTTCGGGGTCGCTTCGATCCAGGGATTGGCGGTGCGCGAGCTGCCCAATACGGATTCGGCGATCATCACGGTGACGACGACCTATACCGGCGCCTCGCCTGAGGTCGTCGATACCGACATCACGGAAGTCATCGAGGCAGCGATCGCCGGCATCGCCGGCGTGAAATACGTCCGCTCGGAGAGCCGGCGCGGACGCAGCCGGACGATCATCGAGTTCGAACTCAGCCGCAACATCGACGAAGCCGCAAACGACGTGCGCGACGCGGTCGGCCGCGTGCGTGGACAGTTGCCCGGTGACTCCAACGAGCCGCGCATCGTCAAGAACGACAGCGACGCCGATCCCGTCATGCGCCTGTCTATGACCAGCGACCGGATGAATCCCGCCGAATTGACCGACTATGCGGACCGGTTTGTGGTCGATCGTCTGTCCACGATCGACGGCGTGGCCAGCATCAACATCTACGGCGAGCGCCGCTTCGCGATACGGATCTGGCTCGATCGTTCGGCGATGGCAGCGCGCAACCTGACGATCGGCGATATCGAGACGGCTTTGCGCCGGGCGAACGTCAACCTGCCCGCGGGCGAGCTCGAATCGAGCGCGCGACAGCTCACGGTGAACTTCGACAGCCGCCTGTCTACCATCGAGGAGTTCTCCAACATCGTTCTCGACCGTATCACCGGTTATCCGATCCGCCTGCGCGACGTCGCGCGGATCGAACCGGGCGTGGAGAACGACTCCACCATCGTTCGCAGCAACGGGCGGGACGCCATCGGTATGGCGGTCCTGCGCCAGTCGAAGGCCAACACGATGGCGATCTCGGCGGCAGTGCGCGAGGAGATTGCGGCTCTGCTGCCGACCTTGCCGCCTGGAATGAGCCTGGAGGTCAGTTCCGACGATGCCACGTTCGTGGCCGCGTCCCTGCGGGAAGTGCTGATCGCACTCGGCCTGTCGCTTATTCTCGTGATGGCGGTGATCTTCGCCTTCCTGCGCTCGTGGCGGACCACGCTGATTCCTGCGATCACGATTCCCGTCGCGCTGATCGGCTGCTTCATTCTCATCAACGTTCTGGGCTACTCGATCAACGTTCTGACACTGCTTGCGCTGCTGCTCGCCATCGGACTCGTCGTCGATGACGCGATCGTCATGCTGGAGAACATCAAGCGCCGGATCGACCAGGGAGAATCGCCGCTGGTTGCCAGCGTGCTCGGGGCGCGACAGGTCACGTTCGCGATCCTCGCGACGTCGCTGACGCTGATTGCGGTGTTCGTGCCGATCTCCTTCCTGGGCGGGCAGGTCGGCCGTCTCTTCGTGGAGTTCGGCTTCGTCATGGCGAGTGCCGTGCTTATCTCGACGTTCGTGGCGCTGTCCGCGTGTCCGGCCTTGGCCTCGAAAATCATCAAACCGTCCTCGCGCCCACCGCGGCCGGAGGGCGACCTCGGCCGGATCGCCCGCGGCTATCGCTGGCTGGTCACGCTCGCGGTCCACAATGCGCTGGTGGTCATCGCGGTATCCGCCGCCATCGCTGCGGGAAGCTACTACTTCTTCGTCTCGCTGCCCCAGGAGCTGTCGCCCTATGAGGACCGCGGTATCGCGTTCATTCCGCTGTCGGCGCCCCAGGGCAGCACCCTTGCATACACAGACGAGGTGACGCGCCGCGCCGAGCGCATCGTCGATCCGTTCGTCGAAAGCGGCGACGTCAATGCGGTGTTCACCTTCGCCGGCGGTTTCGGCCGCGCGTACCGCTCGTTCATCGTCCTGCGCATGGCGCCATGGGAGGAACGTGATGTGTCGTCGGCGGCGATCGCCGGCCAGATGAATCGCCAGATGTCGCAGATTACCGGCGCGCGAGGCTTTGCCATCACGCCGTCCGGGCTGGGCCTGCGGGGATCGAGCAGCCCGCTGCGCGCGGTGGTCGGCGGTCCCGACTTCGACAGCGTGAAGGAATGGGCGCAGGAACTTGAAGCCCGCGCCGACGCCAATCCTGGGTTGCGCAATGTCAGTATCGATTTCGAGGAAAACCAGCCGCAGGTCAGCGTCAAGATCAACCGTGCGCTCGCGGATGACCTCGGGATCAGCGTCGAAACCGTTGCGTCGACGCTTCAGACGATGTTCGCCTCGCGCGAGGTGTCGCGCTATGTCGAGCGCGGCCGCGAGTACCCTGTCATCATGCAGGCCGATCCCGAGGATCGCCGCACGCCGTCCGACATCGAGAACCTGTTCATTCGTGCCGGCGACGGCCGCACGCTGGTGCCTCTGACGGCGCTCGTGGAGATCACCGAGGAGGCGGCTGCGCCGGAACTCAACCGCTACAACCGGCTGCCCTCGATCACGTTGTCGGCGGCGCTGACCGAAGGCTACAACCTCGGCACCGCCATCGACTTCATCCGCCAGCAAGGAGCGGAAATCCTGCCGGTCGAGGCGACGTTGCAGTTCTCCGGTCAGTCGCAGGAGTTCCTCGAAACCTCTAGTGGTGTCGCGCTGACCTTCGCGCTCGCCATCGTGATCGTGTTTCTGGTCCTGGCGGCGCAGTTCGAGAGCTTCGTCCATCCGCTCATCATCATGATGAGCGTACCGCTCGCAGTAGCCGGCGCGATCTACACGATGGCGGCGACGGGTCTGACCATCAACATCTACAGCCAGATCGGAATTATCCTTCTAGTCGGCCTGATGGCCAAGAACGGGATTCTGATCGTCGAGTTCGCCAACCAACTGCGCGACGAAGGCCATGACGTACGCAGCGCCGTGATCGAGGCGGCATCCGTGCGCTTCCGGCCCATCGTCATGACGGTATTATCGACGGTCCTCGGCGCCGTGCCGTTGGTGCTCGCGACAGGCGCTGGCGCCGAAAGCCGCTTCTCCATCGGCGCGGTCATTATCGGTGGCCTGCTGCTTGCCTCGGTGCTGACGTTGTTCCTGACGCCGGTGCTCTACGACCTGATGGCGCGCCTAACGAAGCCGCGCGGCGCGGTGGAGAAGGCGCTGGCACTGGAACTGGGCGCCGCGCGCGCCAAGCCGCAACCGGACCCGGCCGAGTAGCTACGTCCGGAAACTGGGCGGTTCTTGCCGGGGCTACTGCGAACTCTCGAACGCCCGCGGCAGGAAGAACAAGCGATCATTTCGCGCAACAGCCGCGTGGCAGCCGTCGCAGAACCCCATGCGCGGCGCGTCGCTACCCTCGCTATCTCCGAACAGGCTGCCGTCGGGCAGGATCATGATGTAGCGCCAATCGCCGTAGGCGGGCCGTTTGCCCGCGGCAAGCTTTTCCATGATGAACAGCGCGCCGACGAACACCTCGCCTTCGTTGGTGACGGTGAAGCTGTCCTTGACGAGGACCGACCCGGTTGGCATCGCTTCGCCATTCAGCGACCGGGCGTAAACTCTTGCGGCTACCGGGTTGGCGTAGTTGTTGACGAACCGGTTGCCGTGCGTTGCAGATCGGTAGGGCGCCACATTTAATCGTGCCCAATCCGGATAGGCTGCAGCGGATGGGTCGTCCGACAGGCTGTATCCCGCCACCATGTCGGCGAGGATATCCTCGTAGACCGCTGTCGCGTCGCTTGCCGTGAGATTGGCGGCGCCGTCGATCGTGATGTGCCGGTCGACCTTCATGGGATCTTCTTGGGCCAGAAGGGGAGCGACCACCATTGCGCTAGCAAGCCCGAACAGCCCGATGGCACTCAGGCGCAGTGACGTCTTCATCATATGCTCCTTCGGCATACCGACAGGGCGGTGCCCCGTCGCACATGCACAAAAGCCTCTGGAGTCTTAGATGCGCCTGCGGTAGGTGCCGTTACCAGTTCGACCCGCGCGCAGGCCGCATATCAGCGTTGATCGCGGCCATATGAAGTCGCGTGAACCCGCATGCGGCGGGTCGCGAAGCAGCACGACGATGGACGCGGGTATCTAGTTTCGCGTTGCCGCCCAAGCGCCACGGCAGTCGGTCTGCTCGCTGCGCCACGTGCCGGTACCGGTACCTTCGCCGAAACTTCCTTCGAAGAAGACCTTCTCCGCCCCCTCGGCGACAGTATCGCTGAGCTGGCCGCTCGCATCGATCTTGCCGCGTAGCAGGAAGAACCCGACTTGCGGGTGGTTGAAGTAGCCGCGCACGCTGTCGTCCACCAGGGTCATTTCGGCTTCGAGCTCGCCGCCGAGACAGCCCGGCTTGGCTCTGCCGGCGTAGATCAATCTGACCGAGTAGACGCCCTCGTCGCCGTCGCTGAGGCGCGCGGTTTGCGAACTGCGGCGCTCGGCGTTTTCTTGCGGTGCCTGTGGTTTGGCCACCGCCGGGTTATCGGACGAGGGCGTGTCGCGCGGACCCGCCGAGGCGACCAGCGGCTGGTAGTGCCGGTCGACCCCGATGCTGGTGAACAGGTTGCGAAGCTGTTCCTCGGTTTGCGGTTAGCTCGCGCACATCGTGCCGATGATGAAGCTGCGCCATCCCACGCCACCCGAACGGGCGAAGTAGTTCCGGAACGCCACGCAACTACGCACGTCGATGCCGTAGTAGAGGTAGTCGTAGCGCCCCAGACCGGCGACCATGCGGCCACTCTTGCCCCAAGAGACGTTTGCTCCGTTGGAGATCGCCGTCTTCTGGGCGACTTCGACGAACCGTTTCAGCGGAAAGCGCTCCGTGTAATGCCGGTCCAGCGCGGCCTCGCTGTATTGCAGCATGCCGCTGAACGGTGTTCCGTTGACGAACACGTCGACCCGTCGTCCGAGTTGCGCGCGAATCTCATACTCGCGCGCGGTGACCTGCGCGTCATTGAAGAGCGGGCCAACAAGCGCAAACGGCGTCGACGCCAGGTCCACTTCTTTGGATTGCGATTGCGCGGCCGCGCCACTGATGCCGATGAAGAACGCGGCTGCAACCAGCCACGCGCGCGCAAGTATGCGACAAGCCATTGCCGCCCTCCGTCTTGGCCTCCCGCAAGGGTAGCGGATTGCGCCAAGAGGCCAAAATCACGTCATTTTGGGGCAGAAATTGGCGGATGGGGTGTCCGCCTAATTGACGTGCGCCCTTATCCCTGTGTGTCCGCATTGTCGGCTATAAACGTATTATTTTCAATGCTTTCCGTCTCGACACATCCACCAACGTCCACCACAATCCGGGAGCCAATCATGGGTAAGGACATGGGTACAGGATGGGCGGCAAGCTTAATGCCCTCAAAGTAAGTAGAACCAAGAAGCCGGGTTACTACGGCGATGGGGGCGGCCTTTGGCTCCAGGTGTCTTCCGGCGGCACGCAGTCCTGGGTGTTTCGGTTCACGATGAACGGACGGTCCAGAGAGATGGGCCTTGGTAGCTTGAACACCGTCCCCCTTGCGCTGGCTCGAGAAACCGCTCGCGATTGCCGCCTACTGACTCGCGCCGGGATCGACCCTATTGAGAATCGGCGGGAGAAAGTCGCAAAAGATATTTTGGAGGCGGCCAAAGCGGTCACTTTTGACGCATGCGCCGAGAAATACATCAACGCGCACGAACCCAGTTGGCGGAATGAGAAGCATGC
>JAYOEZ010000100.1:0-8046 GCA_038116985.1 Alphaproteobacteria bacterium
CTGCGCTTCCGCGGACGCGAAATGGCGCACCAGGAACTCGGCATGAAAGTGCTCGAGCGCGTGCGTGACGACGTCGATGAGGTCGCCAAGGTCGAGCAGTTTCCAAAGATGGAAGGCCGCCTGATGACGATGGTGATTGCGCCTCGCTAGGCCGTCGTCTCGCGCAGTTCCTGACGAGCATGCGATATGACAAGGACGGCGCTATGGAGCGCAAGTAGGCCCATCGCGCCGCCGACCACCAGGTCGGGCCACCCCCTGTTCATCAAATAGACGAGACCTCCGGCGGCAACGACGGCGACGTTGCCGATCGCATCGTTGCGGGTGCATAGCCACACCGACCGGCGGTTCGAATCGCCGTTGCGAAATCCGAACAGGATCACCGCGCTGACGACGTTCGCAATCAGCGCCGCCGTGCCTATCCCGCCCATCAGCGGCGCCGAAGGCGTGTGGCCAGCGATTGCTTCGGCGGTAGCGTTGGCGATCACCCAGATTCCGAAGAGGCCCATCGTGGCGCCCTTGAGGAGCGCCGCGGAGGCGCGCATGCGCAGCGACATGCCCAGGACTGCCAGGCTCAGAGCATAGGTCGCGGCGTCGCCGAGAAAGTCGAGCGCATCGGCTTGCAATGCGACCGAACTGCCCAACAGGCCGGCACTCGCTTCCACGAAGAACATCGTGAGGTTGATGACCAACACCGCCCAGAGGGCGCGGCGGTAGTGCCTGTCGCCTGGGCCCGGGTCGGCATGGTGATGATGGTGTCCGCCCAAGTCAGGACTCCGTCTCGTCGTCGGGCTCGGCGAGATGCTCGGTCAGGTCGGCGAGGACGCGATCAATGTGGTGATCGGCCAGCGAGTAGTGGATCTCGCGCCCGTGCCGCTCACGCCGGACGATGCGGGCTGCTCTCAGCAAGCGCAGGTGGTGGCTGACCAGCGACGGCGACAGGCCGACGTTTGTGGCGATCCGGCCCACCGAAATGGGACCGTCGCGGCACTGGTCGAGGACCCGTAACCGGCTCGAATCGCCCAGCAGCCGGAAGACTTCCGCAAGTTCGTGTACATGCTCAAGCATTAATATATGAATATCTATTCATATATTAATTGTCAACACACCCCATCCCTTCCCGGCCCCGGCGAGCCTTGTCTTGCCTGGACCCTAGGGCTATAACCCCGCCCTCGACTGGCGGCAGGGCCTGAAGGGCATGCCTATCCGCCTCGAAGCTTCAATGCGAAGAAAGGAAGCAAATGCCCAAGCTCAAGACAAAGAGCGGCGCCAAGAAGCGTTTCCGCCTGACCGGAACCGGCAAGATCAGGATGAATCAAGCCGGCAAGCAGCACGGCATGATCAAGCGGACGAATAAGCAGATTCGTCAGCAACGCGGCACGGACATACTCAGCGCCGCGGACACCAAGATCGTCAAAAAGTTTCTGCCCTACGGTTAGGCTAGGCTCATGGCACGCACCAAACGTGGCGTCACGACGCACGCCAGGCACAAGAAGGTTCTGAAGGCCGCCAAAGGCTTCCGGGGCCGTGGCAACAGAAGTTTTCGGGTCGCCATCGAGCGGGTCGAAAAGAGCTTGCAATACGCCTATCGCGATCGCCGGGTTCGCAAGCGGAACTTCCGCGCCCTGTGGATTCAGCGCATCAACGCGGCGGCACGCGAGAACGGGCTGACCTACGGGCGATTTATCAACGGCCTCCGGCTTGCCGGGGTCGAGGTCGACCGAAAGGTTCTTGCCGATCTCGCCGTTCGTGAGCCAGGGGCCTTCGGAAAACTCGCCGATGCCGCCCGGACCGCTCTCGAGAACGCACCGGACAAGGCTGAAGCGAAGGCCTAATACCGGCCCTCACGGAAGTCATTCATGGAGGGCCCAACGCGGAGCCCTCAAGTGACGACGATGCAGGACCCAAAGACACTCGAAGACGAGTTGATCGCCGCAGCGAACAGCGCCAATTCGCTCGATCAACTGGAAACGCTGCGCGTTTCGGCGCTGGGCCGCAAAGGCCGCGTAACCGAGCTCATGAAGACGCTCGGCGCGATGGCGCCGGATGAGCGCAAGACCGCAGGTCCTGCGTTTAACCGCCTGAAGGACTCGGTCGCCGAAGCCATCGAAGCGCGCCGAGCGGCCCTTGAGGCCGCCGCAATCGACGAACGCCTCGTGCAGGAGCGCGTCGACATCACCTTGCCTGTTCGGCCCGAGACGCGGGGAACCATCCATCCCGTCAGCCAGGTGACGGAAGAACTCATCGCGATCTTCGCCGACATGGGCTTCGAACTGGCCGAAGGGCCCGACATCGAAGACGACTTCCATAATTTCACGGCGCTCAACATGCCACCGGAGCATCCGGCCAGGCAAATGCATGACACGTTCTACCTGGCCAGCGACGGCGACACGCAACAGCTTCTGCGCACGCATACCTCAACGGTGCAGATCCGCGCCATGACGTCGCGGCGGCCGCCGCATCGTCTGATTGTGCCGGGCCGAACCTATCGCTCCGACTCCGACATGACCCATACGCCGATGTTCCATCAGGTCGAAGGTCTGGTGATCGACAAGACCACACACATGGGACATCTCAAGGGCTGCCTGATCGAGTTCGCCCGCGCGTTCTTCGATATCGACGACCTGCCGTACCGCTTCCGGCCCAGCTACTTCCCGTTTACCGAGCCCAGCGCCGAGATGGACATCGGTTGCTCGCGCGACGGTGGCGAACTTCGAATCGGCGGCGGTGACGACTGGCTCGAGATTCTCGGATGCGGCATGGTCAATCCACGCGTACTGGAGAACTGCGGCGTCGATCCCACCGAGTATCAGGGTTTTGCCTTCGGCCTCGGGATCGACCGGATTGCCATGCTCAAGTACGGAATTCCGGACCTGCGCTCTTTCTTCGAATCCGATTTGCGATGGCTGCGCCACTACGGCTTCAGTGCGCTTGACGTGCCCACGCTCGCAGGAGGCCTGGCGCGATGAAGTTCACCGTCGGCTGGCTCAAGGAACACCTGGAAACCGACGCGACCCTCGACGAGATCGCCCAGAAGCTCATGGCGGTCGGCCTTGAGGTCGAGGCGATCATGGACTCGAGCGAGACGCTGGCGCCCTTCGTCGTGGGCCACGTGATCGACTGTAGTCCACACCCGGATGCCGACAAGCTCCAGGTCTGCAGCGTCGATACTGGCGACGGTGCCCCTCTGCAGGTGGTGTGCGGCGCCCCGAATGTGCGTGCCGGCATGAAAGGTGTGTTTGCGCCGCCGGGCACGACGGTGCCGGGCACGGGGCTTCATCTCAAAAAGGCCAAGATCAGAGGTGTCGAAAGCAACGGCATGTTGTGCTCGGAACGCGAACTGGGTGTTTCCGACGAACATGAGGGCATTATCGAACTGCCGGACGATGCGCCAGTGGGCGCGCCCTACGCCGCCTACGCGGGGATGGACGACCCTGTAATTGAGATCGGCATCACGCCGAACCGCCAGGACTGTCTGGGCGTCCACGGCATCGCGCGCGATCTCGCCGCTGCCGGTTTGGGCGCGGTCAAGATGCCGCCAGTGAGCGCCGTATCCGGGTCGTTCAGGAGCTCGATTAGCGTGGAACGTCGCTTGGGCGACAACGGCGATGCCTGCCCAATGTTCGTCGGCCGCTATGTGAAGGGCGTGAAGAACGGTCCCAGCCCACGGTGGCTCCAGGACCGGCTGCGCGCCATCGGCCTGCGGCCGATTTCGGCGCTCGTCGACATGACGAACTTCCTGACCTTTGATCGTGGTCGTCCGCTTCATGTCTTCGATGCCGATACGATTGCCGGCGGGATTCACATCCGGCTCTCAAGACCCGGCGAGAAACTCCTCGCTCTGGACGGCAAGGAGTACACGCTCGACGACGCCGTCACCGTAATAGCCGATGACGACGGACCGCTGGCCCTGGGCGGCATTATCGGCGGCGAATCGTCGGGCTGCAGCGCCGAGACGACGAACGTCTTCATCGAGGCTGCGCTTTTCGACACAGTGCGTACCGCCATGAGCGGGCGAAAGCTCGGCATCCTGAGCGACGCCCGCTACAGGTTTGAGCGCGGCGTCGATCCTGATGCAGTCGTCTCGGGCATGGAGATCGCAACCCGGATGGTGCTTGACCTGTGCGGCGGCGAGGCGAGCGAACTCGTGGTTGCCGGAGAAGTGCCCGATTGGCGCAAGACAGTCGAGTTCAGGCCCGCACGCGTTCACGCCCTGATCGGTCTCGACGTGCCTGAGGATGAGTCGCTCTCGATTCTTGCCTCGCTCGGCTTCGCGGCGCGGCGCGACGGGGCGCAGTTGCTGATCGACGTACCGTCCTGGCGCCGCGATATCGACGGCGAAGCCGACCTGGTCGAGGAAGTGGCCAGGATCAAGGGTTACGATGCAATCCCTATTACGCCTCTGGAGAAGTCGCGCGCCGTCACCCGTCCGGCATTAACTGCCGAACAGCGCCGCCGCGTTGCCGCGCGGCGCGTTCTCGCCAGCCGCGGGCTGAACGAGTGCGTCACCTGGTCCTTCATGCCAGGTGAGCAAGCGATGGCCTTTGGCGGCGGTTCCGACGACATGCGGCTCAAGAACCCTATCAGCGCCGAGCTGGATGTCATGCGTCCAAGCATTCTGCCGAACCTGGTTGCGGCCACTGCCCGCAACGTGGATCGCGGGTTTGCCGATGTCGCGCTCTTCGAAACCGGACCGCAGTATGCTGGCAGGGCGCCGGACGACCAGAGCATGGTGACGGCTGGTGTCAGGCGTGGCGCCGCTGTGCCTCGGCACTGGCAGGATCGTGGTCGCGACGTCGACGTCTTTGACGCCAAATCGGATGTCCTCGCAGTGCTTGAGGAACTTGGCGCGCCAGTTGCCAAGCTGCAGGTCTCTACGGATGCGCCTTCCTGGTACCACCCCGGCCGGTCCGGGGTTCTAAGACTCGGCCCGAAAAAGACGCTCGCGGCATTCGGCGAACTCCATCCGGCAACGCTCAGAGCGCTGGACTGCGAAGGGCCGTGCGTCGGCTTTGAGATTTACCTCGATGCGTTGCCCGAGCGCCGCAGCGCAGGCAACGCCAACCGGGGAGCACTGGACCTCAACGCTTTGCAGCCGGTCGACCGAGATTTCGCCTTCCTGGTCGATGCGGATGTGCCGGCATCGAATCTTGTCGCAGCCGCAGGTGCTGCCGAGAAGAAGCTTATTGTCGGCGCAACTGTGTTCGACGTCTTCTCTGGGGGTTCCCTGGGTGAAGGCAAGAAATCCGTTGCGATACGCGTGACGTTGCAGCCGCTCGAAAAGACGTTTACCGAATCCGAGATCGACGCAATAGCTGAAAAAATCGTGGCGTCCGTGTCCAAGGCGACCGGCGCGGTCTTGAGAGGGTAGCTGATGTCGTCAATGGCGACGTTCCGCGATGCCTGATCTCGCGCACATTCGAAACTTCGCGATCATCGCCCACATCGACCATGGGAAGTCGACACTGGCGGACCGCTTGATCGAGCGCTGCGGTGGATTGGAGGCGCGCGAGATGAAGGCGCAGATTCTCGATTCGATGGATATCGAGCGCGAGCGCGGCATCACGATCAAGGCGCAAACGGTCCGTCTGCGCTACACAGCCCAGGATGGTCAGGAATACGAACTCAACCTGATGGATACGCCGGGCCACGTCGATTTCGCCTACGAAGTCAGCCGCAGCCTTTCCGCGTGCGAAGGTTCGGTTCTGTTGGTCGATGCCAGCCAGGGTGTCGAGGCGCAGACCCTCGCGAACGTCTATCAGGCAATCGATGTTGACCATGAAATCGTGATCGCCCTCAATAAGGTCGATCTTCCGGCGGCTGAGCCGGACCGGGTGCGTCAGCAGATCGAAGACGTGATCGGCCTCGACGCGTCCGAATCGGTCGAAGTGTCGGCCAAGACCGGCGTGGGAATCGATGAGCTGCTTGAAGCTCTCGTCACCCGCCTGCCGCCGCCCAGCGGCGACGCCACGGCGCCCTTGTCGGCGTTGCTGGTCGATTCCTGGTATGACCCCTATCTCGGCGTAGTCATCTTGACCCGCGTGCGCGACGGCATCCTCAAGAAGGGCATGCGCCTGCGGATGATGGCTACTGATGCCGAGTACATTGTCGAGCGGGTTGGTTTTTTCGCGCCCAAGGGCGTCATGGTCGATCAACTGGGCCCAGGCGAGATCGGGTTCATCACTGCCGGTATTAAAGAAGTCGCCGACACCAATGTCGGCGATACGCTGACGGATGCGCGGCGCCCAGTGGCGAAACCGTTGCCCGGCTTCAAGCCGAGCGTCCCCGTCGTTTTCTGCGGATTGTTCCCCGTCGATGCCAACGACTTCCCGGAACTAAGGGAAAGCCTGGCGCGCCTGAGGCTCAACGACTCCTCGTTTCACTTCGAGCAGGAATCCTCGCCGGCGCTCGGCTTCGGCTTCCGCTGCGGGTTCCTGGGGTTGCTCCATCTCGAGATCGTCCAGGAGCGCCTTGAGCGGGAATTCGACCTCGATCTCATCACCACCGCGCCGAGCGTGGTCTACCGCGCACACCTGACCGACGGCGCCGTCGAAGAGCTTCACAATCCCGTCGACTGGCCTGATCCGACCCGCATCGCTGAGGTCGAGGAGCCTTGGATCAAGGCGACAATCATGGTGCCGGACGAGTTCCTCGGGGCAGTGCTCAAGCTCTGCGAAGAGCGACGCGGTGTTCAGCAGAACCTGACCTACGTCGGAAGCAGGGCCGTTGCGGCCTATCGCCTGCCGCTCAACGAGGTGGTGTTCGACTTCTACGATCGCTTGAAGTCGATCAGTCGAGGCTATGCCAGCTTTGATTATCAACTAGACGGCTACGAAAGCGGCGATCTCGCCAAGATGTCGATCCTGGTCAATGGTGAGCCCGTCGACGCGCTCGCCATGATCGTCAACCGGGCCAATGCCGAAGCGCGTGGCCGGGCCATCTGCGAGCGGCTCAAAGACCTTATTCCGCGACACATGTTCAAGATACCGATCCAGGCGGCCATCGGCGGCAAGGTCGTCGCGCGCGAAACGATCAGCGCGCTACGCAAGGACGTTCTAGCGAAGTGTTACGGCGGCGACGTCTCGCGCAAGCGGAAGCTTCTGGACAAGCAGAAGAAGGGCAAGAAGCGGATGAGGACCATTGGCAAGGTCGACATCCCGCAGGAAGCCTTCATCGCTGCCCTCAAGCTCGGCGAGACCTGACGCGAGCGCCGGATCAACGGTCCTCGCGACGGGCGTTGATCGTTCGGCGTCGACGACTAAGATGCGCCCCTTGTAGGGCTTGGAGGGGTGGCCGAGTGGCTTAAGGCGCACGCTTGGAAAGCGTGTTTACGGTATTCCCGTAACGTGGGTTCGAATCCCACCCCCTCCGCCAAGTTTTCACAAGGACTTAAGGCTTCTGGACCGATAGGGACAAAACCGGGCACCCTGCTTCCGCCAGATCGACTTCTATAGCTTGATTCCGGCTAGGATTTTTCGAACCCGCATGGTTGGGCACCAGAGCCCCGCGATGAAAAAATATGCACTTGTCATCCCGCTGACAGGCTCAATCAACGTCGCCTGCCAAGAGGCGTGGGAGCGTCTTGATGCTGAGTACGGCGCCAAATATGTTTCCTCGCGCTGCCCGTTTCCGTACTTGCCTCTCTATGCTGGAAGTACGGGACGTTCCGCCGAGATAGTCTTCTCGGTCTGGCGTGAGGGCGTGGCGTCGAGAACAATAGAACTAATGTCCGATGGCCTGGGGGTCTTTCTCTTTGGTTCTCCAATTTTGTATGTTCGTTGGCCGCGCACAGAGGCCCTTTCGGAAATCTATGCAGAGGCAATGAAGTCCTACAGTCCGATCTGTGGCTCCCCGGCGATATCAACACGGCCTGAATACTGGACGCCAAAAACCACTCTGGCTGGGACAGACACGTCTGTTGATGACCTGTCCGGGATGCTCAAGTGCCTTGATGGCATAGACTTCTTTCAGAGCTTTAGAGCAACTGAAATGGTGATCCTTGAGTACGATGAAGACCGCGAAACCGTCGTCTCGCGCTTCAGCCTGCAA
>JAYOEZ010000101.1:0-7991 GCA_038116985.1 Alphaproteobacteria bacterium
GGCCGCCCTTGACCACCTTGGCCACGCGGTTGATGCCGACGAGCTTGTCGACCAGGTCGCTATCCTGGCGATCTCCGAAGTTTTGACGCGCCATAGCAGGACTTCCTTTCAGAACGACAGGCCGGCTTCACGCGCGGCGTCGGCCAGCGCCTTCACGCGGCCGTGGAACATATAGCTGCCGCGGTCGAACACCACGGCCTCGACGCCGGCCGCCTTGGCCCGCTCGGCAATCGCCTTGCCGACCGCCGCCGCGGCTTCCTTGTTGCCGCCCTTAGCGACGCCCAGGTCCTTGTCCATACTCGATGCCGACGCGATCGTCGCGCCCTTGGTATCGTCGATCACCTGCGCATAGATATGCTGGTGCGAACGGAATACCGAGAGGCGCGGACGCCCGGTGGACTTCCGCTGGAGCCGTGAGCGCACCCGCGTGCGCCGTTTTGTCGTCGTGCTGGCCATATCTGCGATCTACTTCTTCTTGCCTTCCTTACGGAAGATGTACTCGCCAACGTATTTGACGCCCTTGCCCTTGAACGGCTCGGGCTTGCGATAGGCGCGGATCTCCGCCGCAACCTGTCCGACCTGCTGCCGATCAGCGCCCGACACCTTGATCTGGGTCTGGCTCGGGCATTCGATCTTGATGCCGTCGGGCATCGGGTAGCGCACCTCGTGGCTGAAGCCGAGCGCCAGCACCAGGTCTTTGCCTTGGACCTGAGCGCGATAGCCGACGCCGACGATCTCCAGTTCCTTGGAGAAACCCGTGGAGACGCCCTCGACGAGGTTCGACACGAGCGTGCGCTGCATGCCCCACATCGTGCGCGCGGTCTTGGACTCGTCGCGCGGCTCGACGACGATCTCGTCGTTTTCCATACGCGCCAGCACCTCGTCGACCAAGGTCATGGCGAGGGTGCCGTTCGGGCCCTTCACCGAGACATCCTGGCCAGACAGGGAAACATCGACGCCCTTGGGCACGGGGATCGGCTTTTTTCCGATGCGAGACATGGCCTATCTCTAGATCACGTTACAGAGGACTTCGCCGCCCACATTGGCTTCGCGGGCTTGCGAATCTGACATGACGCCACGCGGCGTCGACAGGATGGCGATACCGAGACCGTTGCAGACGCGCGGCAGGTCACGGATCGACGAATAGACACGGCGGCCCGGCGTCGAGATGCGCTCGATCGTCTTTATCACCGGCTCGCCCTCGTAGTATTTGAGGTGGATCTTGAGTTCGGGCTTGCCGACCTCGATCTCCGAACGCTCGTAGTCGCGAATGTAGCCCTCGCTTTTGAGCACCTCGAGAACGTTGGAGCGCAGCCGCGAAGCCGGGCTCGAAATCTCCGACAACCGCGCTCGCTGGCCGTTGCGGATGCGGGTGAGCATATCGCCCAAGGGATCCGTCATCGTCATGGGCGTGTTCCTACCAGCTCGACTTGACCATGCCGGGAATTTGGCCGATCGAGGCCAGGTCCCGAAGCGCGACGCGCGACAAACGCAGCTTGCGATAGACGCCGCGCGGGCGGCCGCTCAGTTCGCAACGATTGCGGATCCGAGTGGCCGACGAATTGCGCGGCATCTCGGCCAGCTTGAGGCGCGCGGCAAAGCGCTCCTCCTGCGGCAGCGCCTCGTCTTTGGCGATCGCCTTGAGACGCGCGCGCTTGGCAGCGTAACGGGCCGCCAACTTGCGGCGGCGGTTGTTCTTTTCGATGGCGCTTTTCTTTGCCATGGGACCCCTGTTCAGTCCTTCCAGATCAGGCGGCGAAGGGCATGCCGAAACCGCGCAGCAACTCGCGCGCCTCGTCATCGCTCTCAGCAGTCGTGACAATCACTACGTCCAACCCCCGCATCGTCTCGGCCTTGTCGTAGTCGATCTCGGGGAAAACAATGTGCTCCTTGATGCCCAGGGCATAGTTGCCCCGACCGTCAAAGCTCTTGTTCGACACGCCCCGGAAGTCACGCACGCGCGGCAGCGCGATGGTGATCAGGCGGTCGAGAAACTCGTACATGCGATCGCGCCGCAGGGTGACCTTGCAACCGATCCCCATGCCTTCGCGCAGCTTGAAGTTGGCGATCGACTTGCGCGACCGGGTCACCACCGCTTTCTGGCCGGCGATCCTGGTTAGATCCTCCGCAGCGGCGTTCACGGCCTTGCTGTCGCCCGCAGCTTCGCCGACGCCCATGTTGAGCACGATCTTTTCGATCCGCGGCACAGCCATGACGTTGCGATAGCCGAAGCGCTCCTGCAGCGCCGACTTGATTTCCTTGTCGTAGGTTTCCTTCAAACGAGTCATGACCGTTACCTGTCAATCACTTCGCCGGACCGCTTGGCGTAGCGGACCTTGCGACCGTCTTCGAGAATCTTGAACCCGACGCGAGTCGGCTTGCCGTCCTTGGGGTCTTCGATCGCCAGATTCGAGATCGCGATCGGCGCCTCGAACTCGCGGATGCCGCCCGGATTGCCACCGCCCGGCGCCTGGTGGCGCTTGACCATGTTGACGCCCTGCACCAGCGCGCGCTCCAACTCGGGATCGACGCGGATCACGCTGCCCTTCTTGCCCTTCTCGCGGCCCGTCATGACGACGACGTTGTCGCCCTTCTTGATCTTGGCGGCCATCACAACACCTCCGGCGCGAGCGAGATGATCTTCATGTAGGCCCGGTCGCGCAGTTCGCGGGTCACGGGACCAAAGATGCGGGTCCCGATGGGCTCGTTCTCCTTCGAGATCAACACCGCCGCGTTCTTGTCGAAGCGGATGGCACTGCCGTCGGGACGGCGGATTTCCTTGGCGGTACGCACGATGACGGCGCGATGAATCTCGCCCTTCTTCACGCGGCCGCGCGGGATCGCTTCCTTCACCGTCACGACCACGACGTCGCCGACGGAGGCCGTCTTGCGCTTGCTGCCGCCCAGCACCTTGATGCACTGGACACGGCGGGCGCCGGAGTTATCCGCAACATCGAGGTTTGTTTCGACCTGAATCATCGTTCAACCCAATACCGGTCGCGCGGCTAGCCGCGGGCGACCTGTTCCACTACTTCCCAGGTCTTCATCTTCGAAAACGGCGCACATTCCTGGATGCGGACGAAATCGCCGACCTGATACTTGTTGTCCGCGTCGTGCGCGTGATAGCGCTTCGAACGCTTGATGATCTTCTTGTAGAGCGGGTGCTGGATGCGGCGCTCGATGCGAACGACGACAGTCTTGTCGCCAGATCTGCTCACAACGGTGCCGGTCATTGTTCTCTTTGGCATTTTCTGCTTCCGCTCTTATGACGCCGGCTGCTGGCGCTGCTGGAGGACGGTCTTGATACGGGCGATGTCCTTGCGGACCTGACGGATGCGGGCGGTGTTCTCCAACTGGCCGCTGGCGCGCTGGAAACGCAGGTTGAAGGACTCCTTGCGGAGGCCCAGCAACTCGTCGCGCAGCTCATCGACACTCTTGCCCTTGAGTTCTTCGGCCTTCATCAGTGGCCTCCCTCACCGATACGGGTCACCACCTTGGTGCGCACCCGGAGCTTGGCGGCGCCAAGCGCGAAGGCGCTGTAAGCGACATTGGCCGGCACGCCGTCGACCTCGAACATGATGCGACCCGGCTTGACCCGCGCCATCCAGTACTCGGGCGAGCCCTTGCCCTTGCCCATGCGGACTTCGGTCGGCTTCGAGGACACCGGCACATCAGGGAAGATCCGGATCCAGACGCGGCCGGCACGCTTCATCTCGCGGGTGATCGCGCGGCGCGCCGCCTCGATCTCGCGCGCGGTGACGCGGCCCGGCGTCACGGCCTTGAGGCCGAACGAGCCAAAGTTGAGCGCCGTGCCGCCCTTGGCCAGGCCGTGCACGCGGCCCTTGTGGGCCTTGCGGAATTTTGTGCGTTTCGGACTAAGCATGTCGCGACCTTAGTTGCGGGACGGCGCACCGCCGCCTTGCTGCTGCTGTTCGGAAATCCGGCGATCCTTGGCCATCGGATCGTGCGCCATGATCTCGCCGGTGAAGACCCAGACCTTCACGCCGCACGTGCCGTACGCCGTTTTGGCCGTCGATTCGCCGTAGTCGATGTCTGCGCGCAGCGTGTGGAGCGGCACGCGACCCTCGCGGTACCATTCGGTGCGCGCGATCTCGGCACCGCCGAGACGGCCGCCGCAGTTGATCCGGATGCCGAGCGCGCCGAGCCGCATCGCCGACTGCACGGCGCGCTTCATCGCACGGCGGAACGCCACGCGGCGCTCAAGCTGCTGCGAGATGTTATCGGCCACCAACTTGGCGTCGATCTCGGGTTTGCGAATCTCCACGATGTTCAGGTGGAGTTCGGAATTCGTCATCTTGGCGATCTCGGTGCGCAAACGCTCGATATCGACACCCTTCTTGCCGATGACGACGCCGGGACGCGCGGTATGGATCGTGATCCGCGCCTTCTTGGCGGGACGCTCGATGATCACCTTGCTGATGCCGGCCTGCGAAAGGCGGTCGTTGATGTAGTCTCGGATGCGCAGGTCTTCGTGCAGCAGGTCGCCGTATTCGCTGTCGCTCGCGTACCAACGCGAATCCCAGGTCCGATTGATGCCCAGGCGCAAGCCTATCGGATTTACTTTCTGGCCCATCAGTCTCCCTCGCGCTCGCGCACTACGATGGTGATGTTGGAGAACGGCTTGACGATCCGGCCCACGCGACCGCGCGCACGCGGACGCCAACGACGCATCAGGAAGGCCTTGCCAACACTGGCCTCGGCTACGACGAGGCGGTCGACATCCAACTGGTGATTGTTTTCCGCATTGGCAATGGCGGCCTGCAGAACCTTCTTCACGTCGCCGGCGATACGGCGGCGAGAAAAATTCAGAGAAGCAAGCGCGGACTCGGCCGACTTGCCGCGAATCGAGGCTGCAACGAGGTTCAGCTTCTGCGGGCTGATCCGCAGGGCACGCGCCATCGCGCTTGCCTCGTTGTCCGCCAAACGGCGTGATGCTGACGACTTACCCATCGAAACGCCCTATCCTCTGGCCGCTTTCTTGTCGGCGCTGTGGCCGGAGAACGTACGTGTCGGCGAGAACTCGCCGAACTTATGACCGACCATGCTCTCGGTGACGAGCACCGGGATGAACTTGCGGCCGTTGTAGACGCCGAAGGTGAGCCCGACGAACTGCGGCAGGATCGTCGACCGGCGCGACCAGATCTTGATCACTTCCTTGCGGCCAGACGTACGCGCTGCCTCCGCCTTCTTGAGCAGATAGCCGTCGACGAACGGGCCTTTCCAAACCGAGCGAGCCACGCTGGCCTCCTACTTCTTCTTTTTGCCCCGGCGCCGCACGATGAAGCGGTCCGTCGACTTGTTGTTACGCGTCTTGGCGCCCTTGGTGGGCTTGCCCCACGGGGTCACGGGATGACGGCCACCGGAGGTCCGTCCTTCACCGCCGCCATGCGGATGATCAATCGGGTTCATCGCGACGCCGCGCACCGACGGGCGCTTGCCCATCCAACGCTTGCGGCCCGCATGACCGAGCTTGATGTTCTGCTGATCCGGGTTGCTGACCGCACCGACGGTCGCCATGCATTCTGCACGCACCATGCGCTGCTCGCCAGAAGCGAGACGGAGAAGCGCGTAGCCCGCGTCCTTGCCGACAAGCTGCACGTAGGTGCCGGCGGAGCGTGCGATCTGGCCGCCCTTGCCGGGCTTCATCTCGACGTTGTGGACGATGGTGCCGACCGGAATGGCGCGCATCGGCAAGGCGTTGCCCGGCTTGATATCCGCGTTGTCACCGGCTTCGACGGTGTCGCCGACCTTCAGACGCTGCGGCGCCAGGATGTAGGACTGCTCGCCGTCTTCGTACTTGATCAGCGCAATGAAGGCGGTGCGGTTGGGATCGTATTCGAGGCGCTCTACCGTCGCCGTGCCCGTCTTGGTCCGCTTGAAGTCGACGACGCGATAGCGCTGCTTGTGGCCGCCACCGATACGCCGCGCGGTAATGCGCCCCGTGTTGTTGCGGCCGCCCTTGCGCGTCTTGCCCTCGGTGAGCTTCTTGACCGGGCCGCCCTTCCACAAATCGTTGCGGTCGACGAGAACCAGCTCGCGGCGCGACGGGGTGGTCGGATTGAAGGACTTGAGCGCCATTTCCTAGACCCCCGTGGTAACGTCGATCGATTGGCCCTCTTCGAGGGTCACGACCGCTTTCTTGACTTCGGCGCGGCGCCCGATGGTGCCGCGGAAGCGCTTGACCTTGCCGTTGGTGCGCAACGTGTTGACCGCTTTCACCTTGACCTTGAAGAGCTCCTCGATGGCGCTCTTGATCTCGGGCTTGCTGGCGTCCGTCGCGACGCGGAAGACGACCTGATTGTGCTCCGAAGCCATGGTCGCTTTTTCGGTGATGACCGGGCCGCGGATGATCTCGTACATGCGTTCCTTGCTCATCTGGGCGCCCCTCATGCGAGCCTCCCCTGCAGGCTTTCGACCGCGGCCTTGGTCAGGACCAGCGTGTCGCGGCGCATGATGTCGTAGACGTTGGCGCCCTGCTGCGGCAGCAGGTCGATCTGCGGCACGTTGCGCAGCGCCCAGCTCATGTTCGCGTCGACCTCGGCGCCGTCGATAATGAGGGCCGAATTCCAGCCCAGCGCCTTGAGCTGCGCGGCGAGCTTGGCGGTGCGCATGTCGGCGGTCTTGGCCTCGTCCAGAATAACGAGCTTGCCGGCCGCCTGCTTGGCCGACAGCGCCGCCTTCAGCGCGAGCTTGCGCACCTTCTTGGGCAGGCCATGGCCATGATCGCGCGGAATCGGACCATGCGTTGTGGCGCCGCCGCGGAACTGGGTCGAACGCACCGAACCCTGACGGGCGCGACCGGTTCCCTTCTGCTTGTATGGCTTGGCCGTGGTGCCGCGGATCTCGCCGATCAGCTTGACCTTGTGCGTTCCGGCGCGCCGCTTGGCCAACTGCCAACGCACGGCGCGCTGGATCAGGTCGGGACGCGGGCCCATGCCGAAGACGCCGTCGTCGAGATCGACTTCGCCGGCCGCCTTGTTTTCGAGGGTTGTGACCTTGGCCTTCATGCGAGCCTAGTCCTTCTTTTCGCTGTCATCGGCGCCGGCTGCGGGCTCGGCCGCAGGTGCTTCGTCCGCCGGGGTTTCCTCAGGCGCTGCCTCTTCCGCAGGCGCCGCTTCGGCCTCAGCCGCCGCTTCGCCGCTGCCACGCAGGGCCGCCGGATAGGGCACGTCCTCGGGACGATCCTTCTTGGCGGCGTCGCGGACATAGACCCAGCCGCCCGCCGCGCCCGGCACACCGCCGCGCAGCATGATCAGGCCCTCGGCCTCGTCGGTGCTGACGACCTCGAGATTCTGCAGGGTGACGCGTTCGGCACCCATGTGGCCGGCCATCTTCTTGCCCTTGAAGACCCTGCCCGGATCCTGGCACTGGCCGGTGGAGCCGTGCGCGCGATGCGAAATCGAAACACCGTGGCTGGCCCGCATACCGCCGAAGTTGTGCCGCTTCATGGCGCCCGCGAAGCCCTTGCCGATCGATCTCGCCGAGACATCGACCTTCTGGCCGGCAACGAAGTGGTTCGCCGACAGTTCCGCGCCGACGTCGACCAGCGCGTCCTCGGCGACACGGAACTCCGCCAGCTTGCGCTTGGGCTCGACCTTCGCCTTGGCAAAGTGCCCGCGCTGCGCGCCGGAGACGTTCTTGACCTTGGCTGCGCCCGTGCCGAGCTGCAGCGCGGTGTAGCCGTTCTTTTCCTGGGTGCGGTGGGCGACGACCTGAAGGTTGTCGACCTTGAGCACCGTGACGGGCAGATGACGACCGTCGTCCGTGAAGACGCGGGTCATGCCGACTTTCTGTGCGATGAGACCGGTACGCATGGCGGGCCTAAAGCTTGATCTCCACGTCGACGCCGGCAGCGAGGTCGAGCTTCATCAGCGCGTCCACGGTTTGCGGCGTCGGATCCACGATGTCGAGCAGTCGCCGGTGGGTCCGGATCTCGAACTGCTCGCGCGACTTCTTGTCGATGTGCGGCG
>JAYOEZ010000102.1:0-7827 GCA_038116985.1 Alphaproteobacteria bacterium
GATCAAGACGACCGGCAAGAAGGACGACGGCACGGTCTTCATGACCTACGAGCGCTCTTTCCTCGTGCCCAAGCGTGGGCACGGCGTCGACGATCTGGCCGACTATTAGTCTTAATCGCTGATCCGCACGGTCGTCTCGCGCAGGCGCTTGATCAGCAAGCGGATGAGCCCGACCGTGAACAGGTCGGCGCTCGCCAGCTTGAGGTTGATGTCGTCCTTGGAAAAGACGGCGCAGATCGTGTCCTCGACCGTGCGTGCGGTCGCCGAGCGCGGACTGTCGTCGACCAACGCCATTTCGCCGAACACGTCGCCCGGCCCGACGGCGTCGATGACGTGCTCCCTGCCGTCGCGGTCGACGACGATCTCGACGCGGCCAGACTTGATCAGGTAGGCCGCGTCGGGCGCGTCGTTCTGGCGGAAGACGACCGTACCTTCCGAGAAAACACTGAATTCAAGCTCGTCGTTCATGCCGGCCTCTTGGCGAGTTTCCCCTGCGGGCGAGAATAGGCTTTGCTTCTCCGGGCGGCCAGAAGACAGGTCAAATCACACCCGTTCCAGCACCAGCGCAATGCCCTGGCCCACGCCGATGCACATCGTACACAGAGCATATCGGCCGCCCCGGCGCTCGAGTTCGCGCGTCGCCGTCAGGGCCATGCGCGCGCCGCTCATGCCGAGGGGGTGCCCGAGTGCGATCGCGCCGCCGTTCGGATTGACGTGTTCGGCGTCGTCGGCGACGCCGAGGTCGCGCAGCACGGCGAGTGCCTGGCTGGCGAACGCCTCGTTCAACTCGATGACGTCCATGTCCCCGACCTTGAGGCCGGTCTTCTCCATGACCTTGCGGGTCGCCGGCGCCGGCCCGAAGCCCATGATGCGGGGCGGCACGCCGGCGGTCGACATGGCGACGATGCGCGCCTTGGGCTCCAAACCGTTGGCCTTCGCGGCCGCCTCGCTGGCGACGATGATGGCGGCGGCGCCGTCGTTGATGCCGGATGCATTGCCGGCCGTCACCGATCCGTCCTTGCGAAACGCCGGCTTCAGCTTGGCCAGCCCTTCCGGCGTCACGTCGGCGCGCGGATGTTCGTCATGGGCGACGACCACCGGCTCGCCGCGCCGTTGCGGGATCGACACGGGCATGATTTCGCCGGCGTGAAAACCCGCTTCGGCGGCGATCGCGGCGCGCTGCTGGCTGCGCAGGGCGAATGCATCCTGGTCCTCGCGGCTGATCTGGAATTCCTCGGCAACGTTCTCAGCCGTCTCGCCCATCGAATCGATGCCGTGCGACTCCTTCATCTTCGGATTGACGAAGCGCCAGCCCAGCGTGGTGTCGTAGATCTCGGCCTTGCGCGAAAACGGTGCATCGGCCTTGCCCATCACGAAGGGTGCGCGCGACATGCTCTCGACGCCGCCGACAATTCCCATCTCGGCGTCGCCGCTGCGGATCGCGCGCGCAAGCGTGCCCGTCGCGTCGAGCCCGGAACCGCACAAACGATTGATTGTCGCGCCCGGGATGCTGCTCGGCAGACCCGCAAGCAGCAGCGCCATGCGGGCGACGTTGCGGTTGTCCTCGCCCGACTGGTTGGCGCAACCGAAAATCACGTCGTCGACCGCCTCCCAGTCAACGCCGGGGTTGCGCGACATCAGTTCCGTCAGGGGCAGGGACGCCAGATCGTCCGTCCGCACCGGCGACAGCCCTCCGCCGTAGCGGCCGATCGGCGTCCTGATCGCGTCGCAGATGAAAGCTTCTGGCATGGGCTGTCCTCTCAGGCGTTCGTCTTGTCGTTGTTGCCGTGCGTCCGGTGATACTTGTCCGCACGCCGTTCGCCGAACAACATCTTCTGTTCGAGGTGTCCGCGCAAGGCGGCGTAGAACGCCTCCAGGAACACCCGGTCGGTAGGTTTGCGGCCGACCTGCGCCCGCCACTTGATGCGCCGCTGGATGCGCCGCGCAACCTCCGATTCCCACCGCGCAGAGCCGGCACCGTTCATGCGCAGGACCTCCTCCAGCGTCTGTAATTCGTACTCGCCATAGACGTCGAGCTGTTCGGTAGTGAAGGCGACGTCGGGTGCTTTGCGAATGCGGTCGCGGTTCGCATCCGCTATGTCGCGGAGCAGCGCGGCTCTTGGCGTCACCACCACCCAGGTGCCGCCGATGATGTCGCCGGCCCTCAGCCGGTCACGGTTGAACATCGGCATGAAAAGAAAGATCAGGGTCCACGCCAGCGTGGCAAGCGTCGTCCACTGGTTCTCGCCGCCGAAGCTGACGACGAGCAGTAGCGTCATCGGCATGAAGAACTCTACTTCGCGCATCAGGTTGCGTGCGATGACGGCTTCGGTCGAGAGGTGTTGGCCGCTCCGGTCGACCATGCGGATGCCCATCATCCGTTTGCCGGGAGTGGCGCCGCGCCAGCGCGCCTCGAAGAAGACGAAGTAGCAACTGCGGACCAGGAACACGATGATCATGACGCCGGACGCCATCCAAAGTCCGGGGCCAGTGGGCCGCAGCGTCAGGCCGAACGCCAGGAACAGCACGATCACCGTCAGGCTGACGATCAGCACGTCGAGCAGAAACGCGCCCGCCCGCGTGCTGCGATCCGCCAGATGCACCGAAATCGGCACGCCTTCCGGCGTCGTCAGCGTGCGAAGGGCCGGGTCGGCATTGCCACGCGCCATGCTCATGTCCGTGCCCGCCGAGGCCAGCCGAAGTACAGCGCCAGAACGGCGAGCGTCGCCAACGCGATCGTCAGGCGCAGGTCGGTGTCGATGATCGACTGCCGCCCGAAGCCCTCCAGCAGTCCGGCGCAGAAGAACAGCACGAATGCGCCGACAGCGATGCGCGCCGCCAGTCGACCGGCACGCGCCAGTTCGCTCAGCCGGCTGCGTCTTCCGGGGAAGACGAGGTGGTGCCCGATATAGAGACCGGCGCCGCCGCACAGCACGATCGCCGTGAACTCGGTGATGCCGTGGATCCACAGCCATCCCGTGAAGTCGACGAACAGGCCGCGGCTCGTATAGATGGCGTACATCGCGCCCAGGACCAGACCGTTCTGGAACAACAGGAACGCCGTCGGGATGCCGAGGACGAAGCCCAGCGCGAGCGCAACGAAACCGAGGCGTGCGTTATGGGTAAAAAGGTAGGACGCGAAGACCGACATCCGCGCCTTCTCGATCTCGGGGCCGATCACAAGGACGTCGTAGAGATCCGCCGTGCTGCTCGCGGGCCCCCGGTCGCCGGCCAGTTCGGCTGGAACGAACGTATAGAACATGTCGGGCGACTGCGCCGTGATGACGAACCCTGCCAGCCCGCCGAAGATCAAGAGAAGCGCGGCCGCCAGCATGTGCCAGCGCATGGCGTGGACAGCCTCGCGCAGCCCGCGCGTCGCGAAGCGGGCGATCGCGGCGCGCACCGGCGTATGGGGGCTGTAGACCGCGAAGTAGCCGCGCCCCGCGAGGTTCTCCAGATAGGTCGGCAGGTTGCGGTCCAGCGAGATCGCGCGCGCCACCGACAGCGAAGACAGCACCGCGCGGTAAAGAACCGGTAACCGCGCCAGTTCGTCGGCATTGAGTTGGCGAAAGCCGCCCCGTTCGAAGCGGGCAACGAGTTTCTCGAAATCGCGCCACGTGCCTTCGCGTTCGCGGCGGAACCGTGTGCTCTTGAGATCGCCGGTGTCGCTCATCGTCAGATCATCTCGCGGCGCTTGACGTCGAGGTAGCGGTTGACCACGTCGTTGGCGAGTTCGCCCTCCCGCGCTTCGACGCATTGAACGCCCATGCGGCGCAACCGCTCGTAAACGGTGTCGCGTTCCTGCGAGAGGCTGTGTGCGACCACGGCGCCCGCGACATCTCCGATCTCGAACGGCGGCGCGTCGGCCCGTTCCTTAAGTTCGGGGTCGCCCATCGACACGAACAGTACGAGGTGCCGCCGCGCCAACTGCGCGACGTTCTCGATCATCAACTCGGCGGTCACCGTATCGACGAACTCGGTGAACAGCACGATCAGCGACCGCCGCCGCAGTCGCGCGCCCAGCCGCGTCAGCCCGAGCGTGTAGTTGGTCTCGCTGGAAGAGTAGGCGAGGCGCGCGGTTCGCTCCTGCAGTTTGGGGAAGTCGTGCATCCGTGTCAGCGGATCAAGGAACAGGCCGGGCTGTGCGTCGAAACTGTAGAGCCCGATACGGTCGCCATGCCGTAGCGAGACATAGGCCAGCATGAGCGCCGCGCTGGTCGCATGATCCAGCCGCGCCATCCCGCGCAGCGGTTCGGACATCAGGTGCCCGGTATCCAGCGCCAGAATGATCTGGTGGTTGCGCTCGGCCTCGAATTCCTTGCTCACAAGTTTCAGGTGGCGCGCCGAGTGCTTCCAGTCGATCGTGCGCGGATCCATGCCGTGGACGAACTCCCGCATCGAGTCGAAGGCGGTGCCTTCGCCGCGCTCCGGCTGGGTTTTGATTCCGTAGAACGAATGGCGCTGGCGTAGTCGAACGGCTTCGCCGCGAATGCGCCGCGTGTTGGGAATGACGGGCACGCTGACGGAAGGCGTGAAACGCCTGACCTGGCGGGCAAGCCCGAGCGGTCCCTGCCAGCTCAGCCACAACGCTTCCAGCGCGACGACGCCACGCCGTGACGGCCGTGCGGTGACCGAGGCGGTCGCGGCAGGCGCGAAGGTAAAGGGTGTGGCCCCCGGTGCCGCGACCGGTCCGCCCAGATCGAGAATTACCTCGCCGTTGCCCGCGCCGTTTCCGCCGGCATCGATGGCGACGTCGAAAACAAGGGGCTCGCCGATGGGGACCGAGGGCAGCGCGCTCACTGTCGCGGCGACCGCGCGCCCCCGCGGCGAAACGGCGTAGTCGGCGGCCATCAGGCCCAGCACAGCCGCGGCGTAAATCAAGCCGGCCGGCCACAGCGTCTCGTCCATCAGCACAAGCAGCAGCGAGAACGGCGCGCCGGCGCCGATCAGAAGAACGGTGCGGCCGGTCGGTCTCACCGCGGCGCCGGTGTCTGTTCAAGAATCTGGGCGACCACGCCGTCCGACGTCTGGCCGTCGATTTCTGCGCCGGGCGCCAGGACGATGCGATGCCGCAGCGCGGGCAGGGCCAGCGTCTTGATATCGTCCGGGATGACATAGTCGCGCCCGTCGAGCGCGGCGAAGGCGCGCGCGGCTGCTGTCAGCATGGTCGCCGCGCGGGGCGATGCGCCGAATTCGATCGCCGGATGCTCGCGGGTGGCGCGGATAAGGGCGACGACGTAGCGGATCACGTCGTCTGCCAGTCGGATGTCGCGAATGAACGCGCGGATGGCGCTCAACGAGCGCAGGTCGGTCACCGCCGCGAGCCCGAAGTCGTTGGGCTTCGGCATCGACGTGCTGTTGCCGTGCCGCGTCACGATCTTGACCTCTTCGTCTTCGGTCGGATAGTCGAAAATGTGCTTGAACAGAAACCTGTCGAGCTGGGCCTCCGGCAGCGGATAGGTGCCCTGTTGCTCGATCGGGTTTTGCGTCGCGATGACCATGAAGCCCTCGCCAAGCGCATGTGTCGTCCCGTCGATCGTGACGCTGCGTTCCTGCATCGCCTGTAGCAAAGCGGCCTGGGTCTTGGGCGGGGTGCGGTTGATCTCGTCGGCCAGCAGCAGTTCGGTGAAGATCGGGCCCTTGGTCAGCTTGAACTCGTTGCTCTGGAAGTTGAACAGGTTGGTGCCCAGGACGTCGCCAGGCATCAAATCGGGCGTGAACTGGATACGGCCGAACCTCAACGAGGTGCTGGCGGCGAATGTCTGGGTCAGCAATGTCTTGGCCGTGCCCGGCACCCCTTCCATCAGGACGTGCCCGTTGCACATCAGGCTGACCAGCAACAGGTCGACGGCCTGGGTCTGTCCGATGACCGCCTTGGCCACCTGTTCGCGGATGCCGTCGGCGGTCTGTTTGATCGTTTCAAGATCCATCGGTCATTGCCTTCTTCCATTGATAGATGTCGACGGCCAGCGCCCGCGCGCCGCTTCGCTGGTCGCCGCGCATGAATGCCGTCATGCGCGTCTCGATGTCGTGATAGCGCACCTTCAGGCCGCGCTGCTCGGCGATCTCGTCGAAGCGTTGCGGCCACGCCGGCCGGAACGTTGTCTTGATATGCAGAGCCTTGGCCACTTCGACGGCGGATTGCTTGAAATAGCGGTCGAGGAGTTGCTTCTTCTGGCCGCCGACGATCAAGAGCTCCGTCGTGTTGTCGATCAGTGCGCTGTGTCCCATGGGAATAGCTGGCGAATCTGCAACGGGTTTGCCGATCCGACCGACTGCCGCCCACAGCAGCAATACGAACGCCAGGCCGGCGATCAGCGTCGCAATCAGGAACGGCGGCCGCAGTGCGGCGCGCCACAAGGCGTTGCCGTCGATGAAGCCGTGGATGGTCTCGTCGAATACGACGCTGCCGCCCTCCGGCATGGCGTTACGGAAAAGCGCCAGGGCGAAGCGCGCATTGTCGGCCATACCGTTGGACGGGTCGCCGCCGTTGTCGATCCCGTGATTGTTGAGGATGTCGGGATCGGTCAGCACCCAAATGCGCTGTCCGCCGCGCTGATACGATCCGACGAGCCAGCGGCCGTCGACGCTCGCCAGCGCCGTCGCTCGCGGCGCGCGCGCCAGTTGCGGATCGCCCAGTTCGGGGTTGCCGAACCGGGAGGCGACGGCCGGCTTGCCGCTATCGAAAGTGAGTGCCGCGGTGGAGTCGACGCGGCGCAGCACCTCCGTCGGCCGGCGCAGATCGACGCGCTCCACGTCTCTGGCCCAGCGGCGGTTTCCCGGCCATGGTCGCGCGCGCCACTTGGGCAGGATCAGGAGCACATTCGGCGCGCCCATTAGATCGTCGAGGAGCGCTTCGGTTTGCGCGCCTTCGATGGGTTCGGCGAGAACCAGAAGCGTGTCGCGGCCGACTTTGCGCCGCGTCTCGTTGGTGCTGACGACCACAGGAATTCGTGAGCCTGGAGGAGTTCGGCCAGAGATCCGTAACCGATCGCAGATTGTGAGAATGTGCTTGCTTGCACCGTGCGCCGCCCCAGGCCGTCGCCGAATACGCTCAGAATGGCACTCGCCAAGGCTGCCAGACCGCCGGCGGCGATCAGCAGGAATACCGTCCGTCGCGAGAACGCGCTGCTGCTTTCGCTCACGAAGTCGCCTCCGAGGGACCGGTGCCGTGGCCTTCGATGTTCCGCAGACTGTCGGCGCAGCGGTCGTAGATATCGCGCGTCGCATCCCGGCCGCCGAAGTGAATGAACTCGACCGCGCCCACGATTGTCGCCATCGGCTGCGCCGGTGCGGGCGTGGACCGCATCGCGCGAAGAATCTCGCGCGACGTCATTTCCGAGCTGGTTGCCACGCCGTGTTGGTGCCGGACGACGCCTACCGCGTGACGCAGGATTGCGTGCACCGCGCCAGCATAGTCTCCGGCCTGAGCGAACTTTTCCCATTCCGTCAGCGGGCGCCCGGCTTCCGGTATCGACTGCGCCGGCCCGGGTGCGGCGCTTGGTGCGGGCTTCCGTCGCGCGTGATCGGACGACGATCTTGCCCCGGTCGTCTTGCGCGTGCCGCGGAGACGATCGAGCAGCGCGCGCAGAGCGTCGCGATTTGCATTCAGCCGTAGCAGCAGGGTGAACAGCACCAGTGCAAGCACAACGATCAAGACGCTCCACATCACCACCGATCCGATGCGTGCCATATCGGGGGGATCTTCCGGGATGCGTGGTTCGGGCCGCGCGCTTGGTGGCGGCGGTGGCGCTGTCCTCTCGCGCTGCGTTCCGTCGTCCTCGGCTCCCGGCTGCACGTCGCGACCGCTTTCGGATGGTGCCCCAC
>JAYOEZ010000103.1:0-7783 GCA_038116985.1 Alphaproteobacteria bacterium
CAGCCGCACAATCGGCCCGCCGGGAGTCCGTGCGGCAGCCTCGTAATATCGCAGAAGCACGTCTTCCTCAGTCCCGCGAAACCAGTCGATGCCCATCGAATCGCACAGCCCCACAACGGGATCATCCGTCGGATTGATGGTCGTTGCGACCACGACACGCTCAAGGGTTCTGGCCGATGATATCCGCTGGAGCAGGTACTTCAGAAGCGGCACACCATCGACTTCGGCGAGCACCTTTCCGGGAAGGCGGCTCGATGTCATGCGGGCCTGAATGATCGCCACCGCCATGGCTACTGCACGGAGTTCGGCCAGCGCACCGGGGACAAGAGATCCTCGTTGTCGCTGCAAAGCATGGAGAAGTCCTCGGCAACCGTGTCCGCAAGATCCCATGCGTCGAGAACTTCGGAAAGCTCGGCGCTGCTGCAAACGCCAACAATCGCGGTATCGACAAACGGCGCTTGTCTGGCGAACGCCAAGGCAAAAGCCAGTCGGCCAATCCCGGAAGCGTCTACCGCCTCATCGAGCTTGTTCAATTCTCGTGCGAACCGCATGAAGTACTGCGGCAAACGCTCACTCGACTCCACGATGATGCCCTGGAGAAATACTGATCGGACGTGCACCTCGACACCAAGCTCTGAAAGCTGCGCGAGACTCTCATCGAGGATCGATCGCTGATCGAGGATGTTCAACGGCAGCTGAACGAGATCGATGTCGGAACGTTCGGCGATCCTGACCGCCTCTGCACCGGAGTACACTGAGACGCCGATCTTCGACACAAGCCCTTCTTCACGCCAACCCTGCATCGCAGCAACGAGCGCATCACCACCCTCGCAGAAAACGTCCTCCGCATGGTGCACCAGGAGCCCATAAACCGCATCCAGCCGCATACGGGAAAGCGAACGCTCGAGCGATCTCCTGGCGAGGCCTACATGGTGCGGCGTGATCGGTCCCCCATCGAAGGCGGGGGTCTTTGTCACCACACGAAACGGGTTGGGCCGCGGGAAAGCGCGGCCGAGGACCTCCTCGGCCTCGCCGTACAGGCAGGCAGTGTCGACCAGCCCAACACCACGATCCGAGGCGATTTGCAAGATCTTCGCCACCTCGTCTTCGCTTACGCGGCCGACCCTGTTGGTCGCGCCATACGGCAGACCGAACTGCGCTGAACCTAATCCGATGCCGGCCACTACTCAGCCGCCGACAAGCGTCCAGTCTAGGGGTGTTCCCCGACTGATCGCCCGCGACGCACGTCGACCGAGAACGTCTTCGATGTGCTTCGGCGGCAACCCTTGTCCGGGTCGGATGCAGCGAACATTCTGATTTGTGAAGGTCTCCCCCTCAGCCAGATCTTCGACAACGAAGATCGAGCGCCGCAGAACTTCCATCTGGCCTTCGCTGGCCTTTCGTTCATAGTTGATTTCGCCAACAGCTTGCCACGCCTCACGCACCTGTTTCGTCAGCTCGGAAAGCTCATGCGGCTCAAGTGAGAACGCAGCGTCGGGACCACCGTCGGAACGTCTCAACGTCACGTGTTTTTCGATCACGCACGCTCCTAGCGCGATAGCTGCAATGGCTACCGAAGTCCCCAACGTATGATCCGAAAGGCCGGGAACTGCAGCAAAGGTCTCGCCAAGGTGGGCGATGGTCTTCAGGTTTGAGTCCGCGACCGGCGCGGGATAAGCACTTACGCAATGAAGAAGAACGATCGAATCGTTTCCTTCCGAGCGAACGGCCGCAACGGCTTCACTGATCTCGCCAAGATTGGCGATCCCGGTCGAGACAACCAACGGCCTGCCCTCTCGGGCCGCGCACCGAATCAGAGGCAGGTCAGTTGCCTCGAATGACGCAATCTTGAAGGCCGGCGCGTCGAGGCTCGCCAGAAATTCGACAGCCGAAGGGTCGAAGGGGGTGCTGAACACCGTGATCCCAACCTCGCGTCCCTTCTCGAACAACTCCTGATGCCACTCCCATGGAGTCTGAGCTTCGCCATAGAGCTCATACAGCTTCCGGCCGGCCCAAAGCCCTTCCTTGATCCGAAACAGATCATCATCGCAGTCGATGGTCATCGTGTCGGGGGTATAGGTTTGGAGCTTCACGGCGTCGGCACCGGCTTCCTTGGCGATCGCAACCATGTCCAACGCACGACCGATGTCGCCGTTGTGGTTCCCCGACAACTCGGCAATCACGTAGGGGGGATGTGCAGGACCTATCGGTCGACCATCAATGGTGACTTCGCGTGCTTTCACTGCAATTCACCTTTCTTAGTCATCGGCGGCTTGGAACCTCGATACGGGTTGGCACGGGGCCGCATCCGAGCGCCTGGCGGCCAGATGCTGTTTGCTGCGAACCAGACACCTGCCGGCGCCTAAAGAGCCGCCAGCGCGGACGCGACGCGCTCGGCGCCAGCCCCGTCAACAGCCCTGCGTGCCTGTGCCGCAAGAACGACTCGTTCTGCATGGGATTCGCAAAGGGAGGTTAGCGTTTCGATGAACGCGCCTTCATCCCACGCGGCAATGTTGCCGCCATTCATTGAACCACCGGACATCAGCGCCTGGGCGATATTGCCTGCCTGGTTTTCGGCTGTCTTGATCACGATGTTGGGACGGCCTCCGGCGAGGCACTCAAGAACGCTCACTCCACCGGCGACAATGACGAGGTCTGCTTCTGCATATAGATCTGCCATACCGGCGACGTCCACCAGCAGCTGGCTGGAGCCTGGAAAGCGTTGGAGCGCCCGCTCAACGTCTCGCAGGAACGGTGACGTGCTACCCAAGATGACGGTCAGCGTGGGCACCGGCCCCTGGAAACGGGCTTTCGACAATGCCTGCACAACCCTCAGCGTTGCACCCGCTGCATCGGTTCGGCCCATGGCGACCAACACCTGAGAAACGGTCTCCTGGACGACATCAGGGATACGTGCGAACGACGGATCGACCAAGGCGTACTTGAGGCCGGCCAGAACCCCGTCGTCAGCACCAGCTGCCATCTCAGCGCCCGCGTTCACAATCAGGTCGACCTCACTGGCAGGCGCAACGTCGTCCACCACGCAGACGAGTGACCGCACCAGCCGCCGCATCATTCCGAGAGTATCTCGGTCGAGTAGTTCGTATCCATCGACGACACCACCCCCCCAGTCGCCGCCGCTAGCAGGCGCCCGACCGTCTACGATCGCGAAGCCCTCCGAAGCCATCGTCGCGGCCCATCCGCCGTCATTCTCGTCGAACCAGAAACTAGCGTGCATCCCGCGTTCCCGGATCGCTGTGGCGAGGACCCGACATCGACTTGCGTGGCCGCCGCCCCACTTCGGGTCCGACGCAACCCTGAACAGCCAATCGCTTGCTCCCAACTACAGACCCAGAACGTCTGTCAGTGCTCGCACTACGCGCCAGACGTCGTCTTCCGTCATCGATGCTGACAGCGGCAGCGAAAGGCAGCGCTCATAGTAGCGGTCGGCGCCGGGTAAATCGGGCCGTCCATAGCGATCAACGTACATCGGCTGGCGGTGGAGTGGGATGTAGTGGACCTGCGTTCCGATGCCGCGGTCGCGTAGAGCCGACATGACCTCGCGGCGGGACACTCCCAGTCCCGCGAAGTCGATCAGCACGACGTAGAGGTGCCAGCCCACTGACGTATTTGGAACGCGCGTCAGAGGAGCGACGCTCGGCGCAAGATTCCGCAGCTCTTCATCGTAGTGCGCCACGAGCTTCCGCCTGCTCTCCAGGAAACCATCAAGCTTGGCCAACTGGCTGAGCCCCAACGCGCAATGAATGTCGCTGGCACGATAGTTGTACCCAAGAGCCTGAACTTCATAGTACCAGGGGTTTGCCTCCCCGGAGTCAATGCCGGCAGCCCTGCCATTCGTGAACGACTCGGCGTCACGCACGATCCCGTGGTTTCGCAAGCGCATCAACGACGCCGCGCGATCCGAATCTCGGCAGGTGACGGCGCCACCCTCCCCCATGGCAATCGCCTTCACCGGATGAAACGAGAAAACGCAGAAGTCGGAATTTGCACAACTCCCTACGGAATGCAGGCCTGCTTCGTTCTGGTGGGTCGACCCTAGGGCATGGCAGCCATCTTCGATTACGGTCATTTCATTGGCCGACGCAATCTCGAAGATTTCGGGCATGGCGCAAACCTGCCCCGCCAGATGCACCGGAACGACGGCGCGTAGAGGCCCGCCCGCGCCCGCGACAGCTCGCAGAAGGGTATCCGGGGTCATCAGGCCTGTGTCCGCATCAACGTCAGCGAAGACCACATCGGCCCCGGCGTAGAGGGCGGCATTCGCCGTCGCCGCGAAAGTTATCGACGGCACGACGACAAGATCCCCCTTCGAAACGCCGGCGGCCATGGCCGCGAGGTGAAGGCCGGCGGTTCCGCTGGAACAAGCAATGGCGTGCGGCACGCCCACGTAGCGCGCGAGTGCCGCTTCAAAATCGGCAACAACAGGGCCCGTCGTTAGGAGAGGACTGCGCAACACGGCCTCGACGGCGGCGATGTCGTCTTCTCCGATAACCTGGCCTCCATATGGGAGGAACTCGGGGGCGGTCACTGAACCGGTACTCAGGAGGACTCGAGAATATTCCGGATCGATTTCGGATCGAGCCAGTGCTCGTTCGTATGGCTTATGTACTCAAACCCCTCCTCGACCTGAAGCTGATCGGGGTGATAGGTGTGCTCTTGGCCAAAGATCGCGGGCTTGATCACGTACCGATCGGGCAGCTCAATTGTGTTCCGCGCATCATCCTCAGTGATCATCGACTCGTGGAGTTTCTCCCCAGGGCGAATGCCCACGATGTCATGGGGCAAGCCCGGCCCCATCGCTTCCGCCAAATCGACAACTCTGAGACTGGGAATCTTCGGAACGAAGAGCTCGCCGCCAACCATCTGGTCGAAGCACGACAGGACAAAGTCAACTCCCTGCTGCAGAGTGATCCAGAAACGGGTCATTCGGCGGTCAGTGATCGGCAGGCTCTTGGCACCACGTTCAATCATCGCTCGAAAAAGGGGCACAACGCTGCCCCTGGAATCAGCCACATTGCCATAACGAACCACCGAGAACAGGGGCGAACCGGCTCCCACGATGTGCTTTGCCGCGACGAATATCTTGTCCGATGCGAGCTTGCTCGCGCCGTAGAGGTTGACGGGGTTGGCGGCCTTGTCGGTGGAGAGCGCGACGACCTTCTCTACACCCGAATTCATCGCGGCCCTGACGACGTTTTCTGCGCCATGCACGTTCGTCTGTATGCACTCGAACGGGTTGTACTCGGCAACCGTGATGTGTTTCAGAGCAGCAGCGTGAACCACGTAGTCGACGCCGCGAAACGCCAGTTCGAGACGGCTGAAGTCACGAACGTCGCCGATGAAGTAGCGCATCGCCTCGTCTTGGAACCGCTCCTCGTGCTCCATCTCCCACTGCTTGGATTCGTCACGCGAGAAGACGATAACTTTGCGTGGCCTGTAGCGTTCAAGGACCGTCGCAACAAAACGTCGGCCAAAGGACCCTGTCCCACCGGTTACGAGGATGGTCTTGTCATCGAGAGTAAAAGTCACCGGCTTCAGGCCTCCAGTCGGTTGCTATTTACGGCGCTCCGGTCTGCCGGACGCCGCGATTGCCCATTACGCGCGACAAGGACAAATCCGGAAACTGCGAGAACCTCATCCGGAAGGGCCGCAAACCTGCGCGCAAGGCGTGGGCGTACTTCGCGCACCCGATCAATCGCCCTAGCGCGCAAGTCGTCGCTCAGATGCGCCCAGCGCACGGGCTCAATCTCCTCCGGCACTCCCGCCAAACGCGTGACGAGGATCTCTCCGTCGAGCGACGACCGGTCGAGCCATTGACGGTACTCGTGGACCAGCACTCTGTTTGGTCGCCCGGAACTCCGTGTCATGAGTTTGTACAATCCGTCGCTCACCGTGAGGAACGTCAACGGGTGATGGTTCTCGAACATTCCGTGATCGCGGAGATCGACCCGATGAACCAACATGCCGCCTTCTTCCAGCCGCTTGCTCATGTCGTCTAGAGCCGCCAGCGGATCATAGAGGTGCTCAAGCACCGCCCTCGAGATAATGAAGTCGAAACAATCCTGGGCGTCCCGGAAAAAGACTTCAGCTGCACAGCCGGGCCGATAGTCAAGTCCACGAATCGCGCCTTCCGAGACATCACCGTCGAACAACTGGTGCCAGTCATGTTCATCCGCGATCCGCTGGTACAGAGCTTTTTGGTACCCCAGATCTCGGCGCGAATAGAAACGGTCGATGGCAACAACGCTCTGGGCCCCACTGCCCAGCGCCATCAGCGCCAATCCGAAGCTATCTCCTGGTCCGATCTCACATACGCGGCCATCAAATGCTTCGATGCCGGCGTAAGACAAGTAGTCCTCGTAGATTCGCTTGATGTAGGCCAGGCTGCTGTCGATGTCGCGGGTCGCATGACGGCGACCTGAGTCTGTCTCGATGTCCCCAGCCTTGAGCCGACGCCGGGCGCGCGCATCATCGACAACGTAATATAGACAAGTGAGCGCCTTGCTTCGCTTGACCTGTGATCGTAACGACACTGTTTCTAGACGCGGTCCGCAATCATCGACCAGCGCTCAAAAGCACTTGCGTGGGCGAACACCCAGTCGCTCACGTATTCGTCCGGGTCGTCTTCGTGGTGGCGCTTGCTACAGACCAAGCGATAGCCATTGTCCCGCATGGCCTGTTCTATCTCGATCTGCGCCTGTTCATTGTTTATCTCGACAATAATCAACTCAACCGAGCCGCTGCTCAGCAGCTCCCGCGCCCCGCGAATCGCGAGAGCTTCATACCCGTCGACATCGATCTTCAGGACCGTTGGTTTCGGCAGACCATACTTGAAGATCAGAGCGTCCAGACTGACCCCCTTGGTCCACTGGCAAATCGACACCGGAAACGCTGCTCTATCCTCACCGGTATAGAGGCTGGCGTCGGCAAAAGTGTTCCGAGTTTCACCCGCGACGGGTGGGCCATGCATTTCCAGCCGCGACATGCCCTCTTCTGAATCTACTGCGGCTGGAACAACCTCAAATGCTTCGCGACTCGCGCCGGCTCGTACGTGCGCATAGACCGTCTTGAGAATCGTCTCGATACTCGGCGTGTAGGGCTCGACGAGCACGACATCACATCCATGTAGCGCATGAGCGGCAAACCCATATATGCCGTTCGATGCGCCGACATCGTAGAATACCTTGATGGGCGCTCCTGCACGTAGACAGGTCATGACAAGATCTTTGCCGTCCGCGCGTCCAAGCAAGTGCCAACGGCGCAACTCGCGATAGGAACGGACCGCCAAGGGCGCCGGACGCCCGTCGATCATTTTGGTCGCGATGAACGATCCGAGTTCGCGGCTGTATTTCAGCGACTGTCCGGGCGCACGACGGAACGCCACTGCCACGCGCAGCCGCTCCCACCGTGGTCGCAGCCTCCTCCGAATGGCTTGAGGCAGCAGCCGCGCGACTAACAAGGCCTGATCACCGAAAGATGCGCCGAAGGGTCGCGCGCGCCGTCGCCTTCAAGTGATCAACGCGGTAGGCGTTCTCAACAATCGCTGCAGCGAGACTGTGAGCGAATGGCCGACGCTGCGAAAAGCTCTTATACAGGTGGTATTCGTCCAAGGTCGTCATAGCATGGGCACCGACGCCCGCGAGCCGCAGCTGCCTAGGATTCAAGCGAGCTAGATCGCTCGTCAGTATCGGAAAAGGCCGAACCTGTATGCGCTCACCCCAGGTTGCGACATTCATCCAATCCAACAGCATCACCAAACGAC
>JAYOEZ010000104.1:0-7755 GCA_038116985.1 Alphaproteobacteria bacterium
CGCGCGGCGGCGGCTGCTTCGCGCGGCGGGCCGGCCGACGCGGCGGCGTTTCCGGCGGCTGCTCGCGGGCGCGCATCTGACGCGGTGTCTGCGTCATGCGCCGCCCTTTGCGGTGTCGTCGACGAGTTTCAGAAGCGTATCCCGGTCGGTGCGTGTCGCTACGACAACGTCACGCCACTGCATCCCGGCGATTGCAGCCGCAATTGCAGGACTCAGGCAAAATGCCGTCACCGATTGCGCCGTGCGCTCCAAGCCGGCCATGGCAAGAATCCTAACAAACGTTTGCGCGGTGCGGGGAGAGAAAAACAGGACGCCGTCGACGGCGCCGGCGCGCAACGCGTCCGCAGTTTCGTCAGGCAGGGTTTCCGCGGCTTGCGCTTCGTAGAGCGCCACGCGTTCGACCTCAAACCCCGCAGCGCGCAGGTCGGCGCGCAGGTCGCCGCGAACGTGCCGGCCAGTTATCCACAGGAGCTTGCCGGCATCCGGGCGCAGCGTGGCGCGCACGAGGCTATCGAGCGAACGCACGTCGCCATCCGCCGAGTCGGCCTCGAAACCCGCCGCCCGCGCTTCCGCGGCGGTCGCCTCGCCGACGGCCAGCACCGGGATGTCGCGCGCGTCGGTCGATTCGGCCAGCGCACGCACGCCATTGCGGCTCGTTACCAGAATCGCCTGAACACCCTCGAGGGAAACCGGTGTGGGCGTCGCGACGATTCGGATCATCGGCGCGACGAGACAGGCGTGACCGCGCGCGTCGAGTTCGTGCACTACGTCTTCCGCATCGGCCTGCGGCCGCGTGACCAGCAACCTCATCGCAACTCCGCCAGAATATGCCCCGCCGCGGCCAGCAACTCGCGCCCCAGATCCTCTCCCAATGCGCCGGCCTCGCTCACCGGACCGCGACGTTCGCCGGCAAAGGCCGCGTCGCCGTCCGGCGCCAGCACCAGCCCGCGCAGCCAGATGGTATCACCCTCGCGCACCGCGTGACCGGCGATCGGCGTCCGGCACGAGCCGTCGAGCACGCCCAGCAACCCGCGCTCGGCGTCCGCCGCAGCCTGGGCGTCGGCACTACCCAGCGCGCCGGCCAGGTTGCGCGCCTGGGCATCGTCGTCGCGGCATTCGATGGTGACGATTCCCTGACACACGGCAGGGAGAAAATCTTCGGTCGAGAGATCGACTCCGCGGACGTCGGTCCGCGCCAACCGGTTGAGCCCGGCACGGGCAAGCAGCGTGGCGTCCACGGCGCCGTCTTCGAGTTTGCCGATGCGCGTATCGACGTTGCCGCGGAAGTTGACGACCTGCAGATCGGGGCGGCGGTGCAGCACCTGCGCGCGGCGGCGCAACGACGACGTTCCCACGACTGCACCGTGGGGCAGCGCATCGAACGGCGTCGCGTCCTTGGTCAGCAGCACGTCGCGCGGGTCCTCGCGCGGCAAGCATGCCGCCAGCACCAGACCGTCGGGCAGAACGGTAGGCATGTCCTTCATCGAGTGCACCGCTAGATCGATGCGCCCGTCGAGCAACGCGTCCTCGATTTCCTTGGTGAAGAGACCCTTGCCGCCGATTTCGCTCAGGTTGCGATCCTGCACGGCGTCGCCGGTGGTCGTGATGACCTCGATCTCGACCCCACGTGACACGCACCCGGGAACCTCGGCCAGCAGGCGCGCGCGGACCTCGTTCGCCTGCGCCAGGGCCAGAGGAGAACCACGCGTTCCGATACGAATGGGGAGGTCAGCTTGCCGCGCCACGACCACGGGTGTAGAGCACTTCAACCTGACTGTGTAGGGAAATCGCACCGAAACCGTGCTTGTTCTGGGAATCGAAACAAGTTGCGACGAAACCGCGGCCGCCGTGGTCGATGACTCGCGCCGGGTACATGCCGACATCGTCCTCTCACAACTTGACGACCACCGGCCCTACGGCGGCGTGGTGCCGGAAATCGCCGCGCGCGCCCACGTCGAACACCTTGACGCGCTGATCTCCCGCGTCATGGATGAGGCGGGGATCGATTACGAGGATCTCGACGGCATCGCCGCAACCGCCGGACCCGGACTGATCGGCGGCGTCATGGTCGGACTGATGACCGGCAAGGCGCTGGCGCTCGCCACCGGTAAACCTTTCGTCGCGATCAATCATCTCGAAGGTCATGCGCTGACCGCGCGACTCACCGACGACGTACCGTTCCCGTATCTGCTGTTGTTGATCTCCGGCGGTCATTGCCAGTTGCTCGACGTCGCCGACGTCGGCAGCTTCGCCCGGCTCGGCACCACAATCGACGACGCCGTCGGTGAGGCGTTTGACAAGACCGCGAAGCTGCTCGGTCTCGGATTTCCGGGCGGGCCAGCCGTCGAGGCGGCGGCGCGCGACGGCGATCCCGCTGCCTTTGCGCTGCCGCGGCCTTTGGCGGGCAGCGACACTTGCGACTTCTCCTTTTCGGGCCTCAAGACGGCGGTGTTGCATGCGGTGCGCGACGCGGGTCCGCTGAACGAGAACCTGCGCGCCGACATGGCGGCGTCCTTTCAGGCGGCGGTCGCGGACGTGCTGGCCGACCGCGCGGCGCGGGCAATGGAGCGGTTTGGGGACGCGCATCCCGAAAACGCGCGGAACTTCGTCGTTGCCGGCGGCGTCGCCGCCAACGCGACCCTGCGCACGCGTCTGAACGACGTTGCCGATGCACACGGCTTTCGCCTCATCGTGCCGCCGCCGCGACTGTGTACCGACAACGCGGTGATGATCGCCTGGGCCGGCGTCGAACGGCTGCGGCGCGGCGAGGTTGACGATCTGGGCGTGCCGCCACGGGCGCGCTGGCCCCTGGACGCCGGGGCTGCGGCGCCGGGCGCGAAGGCTTAGGCTGGCAGCAGCCGGAGGAGTTCAAGATGCTTCAGGAAGACCAGTTGCCCGAACGCGTCGAAGTGCGCAACGCGTTCCCGACGCCGATCGCCATGGCGATGCTGCCCGACGCGGACAAGCTCAACGCCAAGCTCAAGAAGACGATCCTCGCGCGCGAGAAGAAGGAGGCGCCGCGCGACACCTACGATTCGAACATCGGCGGCTGGCACTCCGAGCGCGATTTTCCGAAGTGGGGCGGCAAGCCCGGCGAGCAAATCATCGAGACCGGCAAGCTCCTCGCAGATCGCATGACCGCAAGCCGCAGCGGCCGGCCAGTCGAGATTGAATGGCTGGTCAACGCCTGGGCCAATATCAATCGCGAGGGCCACAGCAACGAATTCCACGTTCATCCCGGCTGCTACTGGTCCGGCGTGTACTACGTCGACGACGGCGGCTGCGCCGAGGACAAGTCGCTGGGCGGCGAGTTCGTCATCATGGACCCGCGCGGACCCGGCCCGTCGATGTACGCGCCGACATTGTGTTTCCAGGGACCGGGCGGTCACTCGGTCGGCGCGACAGAGCTGCTCAGCCCGCGCGCGGGCATCATGATCATGTTCCCGTCGTGGCTGTCGCATGGCGTGCGGCTCTATCACGGCGACGCCGAACGCATCTCGATCGCGTTCAACCTCGCAGTGCCGGCCTAGGTATGACCTCGCTCGGAATCGTCGGCGGCGGCGCCTGGGGCACGGCGCTCGCCAACGTCGCGGCGACGAAGGGCGCGGCGACGGTGCTGTGGGCGCGCGAGCCCGAGGTCGTCGAGGCGGTCAACACCCAGCATCGCAATGCGGTCTTCCTGCCCGATGTGCCCCTGCACGAGAGCCTGCGCGCCACCGGCGATCTCGCGGAGGTGTGCGCTGCCGACGCGCTGCTGTTCGTCGTACCGACGCAGTTCGTGCGCGCGGTCGCGGCGGACGCCTGTGCGCACATAGATAAAGACACGCCGGTGGTACTGTGCGCCAAGGGTATCGAGCTGAAGAGCCATGCCTTGCTGAGCGAGGTGCTGGCCGCGACCGTGCCACAGGCGCTCGCCGCCGTGCTGTCGGGGCCGACCTTTGCCGACGAGGTCGCGCGCGGGCTGCCGACCGCCGTTACGCTGGCCTGCCCCGATCGCGCAGTCGGCGAGACACTGGTCGAGCGTCTCGGCAGCCCCACGTTCCGGCCCTATCTCGCCGACGACGTGATCGGTGCGCAGATCGGCGGGGCGATGAAGAACGTATTTGCGATCGCCGCAGGGATCGTCGCCGGGCGAGATCTGGGCGAGAACGCCAAGGCCGCGGTAATCACCCGCGGCATGGCCGAGATGCTGCGCTTCGGCCAGGCGCTCGGCGGCGAGGCCATGACCCTGATGGGCCTGAGCGGCCTCGGTGACCTCGTGCTGACCTGCGGCTCGGCCAAGTCGCGCAACCATTCGCTCGGCCTGGCCCTGGCCCACGGCGAGAACGCCGGCGACTATCTCGGCGCGCGCAAGAGCGTCGCCGAGGGCGCCTACACGGCCGCGGCCGTCGTCGAGATCGCCCAAGAGAAATCGCTCGATCTGCCGATCTGCAGCGCGGTCGACGCGGTGCTCAACAAGGGGATGCCGGTGGACGCCGCGATCGAGGCGCTGCTCAATCGCCCGTTCCGCGACGAAGCGGGCTAGCCCGCTGGCCGCCGCCGCGCGGCTTCCGCTAAAGTGCCACCAACAACAGGGAGGAACGACACCATGGCTTTCTACGCAATCTACGCATCCGACAGCGCCGACGGCACCCGCCTGCGCAAGGAGAACCACGACGCGCATATGCAGCATATCGGCAAGCACATGGGCAAGCTGATGCTCGCCGGCCCGTGCCCGTCGATGGCCGACGGCGACCGCGAGGCAAGCTTCCTGCTGATCGAAGCGGCAGATGCCGCCGAGGCGCGCGCTGTGCTCGAAGAGGACCCGTTCTATGCGGCCGGCGTGTGGGACAACGTGATCGTGCGCGAGTTCAATCCGGTCGTGGGCGCCTGGGCACCGAAGTAAGTGCTGTTCGCGATCCACTGTCTCGACCGGCCCGAACGCAGTTCCCTGCGTCAGGAGTTGCTCGACGAGCACCGCGCCCACTTCCGGGCGGCGGGCGATGCGGTGCGTGCCGCAGGCCCGCTGTTTGCCGACGACGGCAGCACGCAATGCGGCAGCCTGATCGTCTATGACGCGCCCGACGCGGCCTCGGCACGTGCCTTCATTGAGGGCGATCCCTACGCCCGCAACGGGGTGTTCGATCAGATCAGCGTCAGGCAATGGGCATGGCTGTTCGGCGCCGGCAAACCGGAGGACTGAGTGGCCTACTGGCTGATGAAGAGCGAACCGGAAACCTGGTCGTGGGACGACCAGGTGAAGAAGAAGGTCGAACACTGGGACGGCGTGCGCAATTTCACCGCACGGGCCAACATGTGGGCATGGCTGTCCGGCGCCGGCAAACCGGAGGACTGAGTGGCCTACTGGCTGATGAAGAGCGAACCGGAAACCTGGTCGTGGGACGACCAGGTGAAGAAGAAGGTCGAACACTGGGACGGCGTGCGCAATTTCACCGCACGGGCCAACATGAAGGCCATGAAGAAGGGCGACCGCGCCTTCTTCTATCACTCCGGCAAGGAACGCCGGATCGTCGGCATCGTCACCATCGCCAAGGAAGCCTATCCCGACCACACCGACGAGTCTGGCCGCTTCATCATGGTCGACGTCAAGACCGACAGGCCGCTCGAGACGCCGGTCTCGCTGCAGGATGTGAAGGGCGAGCCGCGCCTTGCCGAGATGGAACTCGTCCGCCTGTCTCGCCTGTCGGTGCAGAAGGTGGCACCGGCGGAGTGGAAGCTCATCTGCAAGATGGGCGGCGTCAAACCCTGACCCTACCCGCCGACTACACGCGACTGCCCGGCGCGCCCGCGCCCGGCACCGATCTTTGCAGCGCCGACATCGCGCCCGGGGCTGCCGAAGTCGTCACGTTCGGGTCGGGCGCCCAGTTGTTCGAGATGTTCGTGCTGCGCCCGCCCCAAGGCGTTGCGGGTGGTCCCGATACGAGCGGCGGCCTGGTCGCCTTCGTCAACGACTGCCCACATGCACGCACGCCCCTCGACTGGAAGCCGGGCGAATTTCTCGACTACGACAAACGCTACATCCACTGCACGACGCACGGTGCCAAGTTCCGCATCAAGGACGGCATGTGCGTCGACGGCCCATGCCTCGGCCAGCCGCTGACCGCCGTGCCGATCGTCGTGCGCCAGGGACGCGTCTTCGTCGCCGACTAGGCGTCAGGAAACGAATGTTTCGTAGTGCACGGCGATGTCTGCGACCGCCGACTCGATCAGCCGCCGGCCGGCCTCGGGCGTTGCCAGCGCGGGATCGGACCCGGCGCGCCCGTCGGGAAACTTGGCGCGGTAGTCCTCGGCCGTCGTGAAGCGATGCGCCTGACCGGGCGCTGCCAGGACGTGCGTCGGTTTGGTGACCGCCGGGCGGACGTATTGGGTAACCGCGATCTCGCTCGGCGTCGCGTGCAGCCCCTCCGACTTGCCGTACCAGGCGTCGCGCAACGCCTTGGTGCGTGGGCCCGCCCACCAGTTGACGAAGGTGTGCCTCGCCGCGTCGTTGCCGTTCTCCCCGGCGTTGAGGCTCTTGGTGGTCTCGTTCAGTACGCCGATGTTGCCGCCGTGGCCGTTGACAAAATAGAAGTGACGGAACCCATGGCGCCGCAGCGAGCCGACCCAATCCCTGATGACCGCGACCATCGTGTCCTTTTGCAGGGTCATCGAGCCGGTGAACGCCATGTGGTGCTCGGCAAGCCCGACGGAAATGGTTGGCGCCACCATGACGCCCATCGCCTCGCCCGCGGACTCGGCAATCACCGCTGCGCATAGCGCGTCGGTGCCGATCAGGCCGGTTGGTCCGTGTTGTTCGACAGAGCCGATTGGAATGAGAACGCCACGGCTGTGCGCGAGATAGGCCTCGACTTCGGCCCAGGTGCAATGTTCGAGCAACATCGCCGCACTATAACCGGTCCACGCGGAACGAGTCGTCCGGTGGCGCTTGCCTTGTCCTGCAGCCGCCGGATCCCGATAATCGCCCGCAAAACACGAATGACCAGCAAGGGAGAGCGGCATGAGCGACGTTCAGATTCACCCGGTTCCCGAAGAATGGAAAAAGCGCGCCTGGTGCGACGCCGCGCAATACGAGGATATGTACGCCCGCTCCATCGACGACCCCGAGGGCTTCTGGGGCGACGAGGCGAAACGTCTCGACTGGATCAAGCCGTGGACGAAGGTGAAGAACACCAGCTTCGATCGCCCGGTCAGCATCAAGTGGTACGAGGGCGCCCAGCTCAACGTGTCGGCCAATTGCATCGACCGTCATCTGGAGACGCGTGGCGACCAGGTCGCCATCATCTGGGAAGGCGACGACCCCAACGTCTCGAAGTCCATCACCTATCGCGAGCTGCATGAGGAAGTCTGCCGCTTCGCCAACGTGCTGAAGTCGCGCGGCGTCAAGAAGGGCGACCGCGTCACGATCTACATGCCGATGATCCCCGAGGCTGCCTACGCAATGCTGGCCTGCGCCCGAATCGGCGCCATTCATTCTGTTGTGTTCGGCGGCTTCTCGCCCGACTCGCTGGCCGGCCGCATCCACGACTGCGATTCGACCTGCGTGATCACGGCCGACGAGGGCGTGCGCGGCGGCAAGCCGATCCCGCTCAAGACCAACACCGACAAGGCGCTGGAAAGCTGCCCCACGGTCGACACCGTGATCGTCGTCGCACGCACCGGCGCCGGCGTTAACTATGTCGACGGTCGTGACGTGCGCTACACCGAAGCCCGCGCCGCCGCGGATGCGACCTGCGAAGCCGAAGCGATGGACGCGGA
>JAYOEZ010000105.1:0-7654 GCA_038116985.1 Alphaproteobacteria bacterium
CAGGCGCATCTCGACGCGCTGATCGTGTGCACCGATCCGCCGTGGGCGGCGACGCGGAAGAGATCGAGGTTCCGGACTTCGGAATCGAGACGCCGCGTCGTGCGCGGCGTGGCAGGACGCCGGCCGCGGCCCGTCGTCGTCATCGCGGCCGGGCGCAGCGCTCGCGCCAGGCGGCCAGCGGCGGCAGTATCGGTTGGGTGGTGCTTGCCGGCGTCGTCGTTGCCGTCGTCGCGGCGCTCTTCTTCCTGCGGGCCGAAGTCGTCTCCTACTTCCCACCGGCGCAGCGTGCCTACGATCTCGCCCGCATCAGCACCGAACCAAAAGCCACGGTCCCGGGCGAAGGCCTCAAGGTCCTGGGCGACATCAAGCTCGCCGTGCGCGACGAGGACGATTCGCGCATCATCAATGTCGAAGGCGAGGTGCAGAACGTCACGCGTTCGACCAAGCCAGTGCCGTCGGTCATGCAGATCATTCTGCTCGACAACAACGACGAAGTGGTTGCGGAATGGAAATTCCGTTCGCCCGCTACCGTGCTCGGCCCGCTCGAGAAGTTCACCTACAGCACCAGCGTGATCGACGCGCCGGTTGAGGCCAGCAAGGTCAAGGTCACCTTCGTTCCACAGGACCAAGGGTGAGCATTTCGGCCGAAGCCGCGGACGACGCCCGCGCCGACATCGACGTCCTGTTCTCCGCCGACAGGATTGCAAGCCGAGTCGACGAACTGGGTCATGAAATCGCGGCGCGGATCGACCGCAACTGCATGGTCATCGCCATCCTCAAGGGCAGCTTCGTGTTCTCGGCGGATCTGATCCGCTCGCTGCACCGGGCCGGGATGCACCCGCGGATCGACTTTCTCACGCTGTCGAGCTACGGCACCGGGACCGAGAGCAGCGGACAGGTCGACATCACGCGCGACATCACCGACGACGTCGCGGGCATCGACGTGCTCCTCGTCGACGATATTCTCGAGTCGGGGCGCACCATGGCCTTCGCAAAGAAGTTGCTGCTCGAGCGCGGCGCAAAAACGGTGAGCCTTTGCGTCTTCCTCGATAAACCGGGCAAGCGCAAGGTCGAGATCGACGCGGATCACGTCGGGTTCGATTGCCCCGACAAGTTCGTCGTGGGCTACGGCCTAGACTATGCGCACTACTACCGCGAACTGCCGTTCGTCGGGGTCATCCGACAGGATTGAGCCGTGGGCCGGGTGCTGGTCGCCGACGACGAGCCGGCCTTTGCCGAATTCCTGCGCCGTGTCGTCGCCGGGCGCGGTCACGCCGTCACGATGGCGTCGGACGGCGCGGAGGCGGCCCGGGCGCTTGACCTGGCGAGCTACGACCTGCTCCTCGCCGATATCCGCATGCCGGTGCTTGACGGCATCACGCTGGCGCTGCAAGTCGCCGACGCGCATCCGGAGACGAAGGTCGTGCTGATCACCGGGCATGCCGAAGAGCGCGACCGGGCGCGGGGACTCGAGGCCATCGTCGCCCGCGTGCTCAGCAAGCCGCTGATGCCGGAAGTCGTTTTGTCGGTTGTCGACGAACTGGTGCCGCCGACCCTCTAGAAGCGGCGCAGCAGGCGTTCCAGGTAGTCCAGTTCGATCTGCGGCCGGAGGCGATCGCCGGAGCGCTTGTAGAGTTCGCGCAGGATGTCGCGGGCGCGCTGCACGTCAAGTTCGTCGGGAATCTCGACGCGGTTGTCGTCGAGGAGGCCGAAGCCGCTCTGGGGCCGGCCGAACGGGTCACGACCCATCCGCGCGAACGGGTTGGGGCCGGCGTCGAGACCCGGGTCCTGCCCGAGCGCTTCGAGCATGTCGCGGATCACCGAGTTGGCGCCCTGACGCAGCTGGTCGAGGGCCTCGGTCATCGGGTCGATCGCACCACCGGGCCGCCGCGCCTCGAGTTGGCCGCGGGCCGAATCCATTGAGCGCTCGGCGCGTCCCAGTCCCTCCGGGATCTCCTGGCCCTGCTCGCCGAGGCGGCGCATCAACTCCCCGAGGCGGCGTCGGAGTTCTTCCTGACGGCGGGCGAGCGCGTCCGGGTCGTTGCCGCGGTCCTGCTGGCCTTCCTGTCCGGGTTGCTGCTGGCCGCGCTGACCCTGCTGGTTGCGCTGCGATTCCTGGTAGGTCTGGTCGAGGAGTTCCTGCTGGCGGCGCAGCAACTCGTTGAGGTCGCGCAGCAATTCCTCGCCGGGCGTGCCGCCTTCGGGCATCGCTGCGACCCGTCCTTCGCGGAGCGATTCGAGCAGTTCGCGAAGCTGGGACAGAAGATCGCGCGCCGCGTCGCGCGCGCCGGTCTCGCTGAGCCGTTGAGCCTGGTCGAGCAACTGCTGCAGCTGATCCTGTTCGAGGAACTCGCCGGAGGGGATTTCCTGGTTCTCGCCGGTCTGCTGGTTCTGCAGGGCGCGCTGCGCGAGAGCCTGGAGAAACTTCTCCAGCGCGTCGCGGACTTCCTGCATGCGCTGGTTGATCTCTTCGTCGGTCGCGTTCGGATCGGCTAGGGCTTCCATCAGCCGATCCTGCGCGGCGCGAAGCTCCTGCTCGGCAAGCGACAGGTTGCCGTCCTCGATGTGCAGCGCCGTCTGCCACAGCATGCCGATGATCTCCTGGTCGCCTTCCGTCGACCGCTCGACATAACGCAGGCGCCAGACCGAACTGCGCAGCGACAAGAACGCGGTGGCGTCGTCGTAGAACGCGCCGGGCCGTGCCGACAATTTGCTGAGGCTCTCGGCGACCCTGTCGCGGCGATCGGGGGCGAGCGCGAGCACACGGCGTTGCTCGACGATTTCACGTGCCACGGGATGCTTGAATTCCCGCTCAGGCAAGATCATCTCGAATTCGGCGCTCAATCCGATTTGCTGCGCCTGGTCTTCCGCTTCCAGTTGCAGGATGACGGGCAGGCCGGCCCAGGGATGCGGCGTCAGGTCGTGGAAGCTTGTTTCGTGGATGTCGGTCCGGTCGCGCGACGGCAGCGGCAGATCGAGCGACATCGATTCGTCGGTATCAGCGCGGCGGATGTGAACCTTGGCCGTGGCGACTCCGTAATCGTCGCTTGCCGCGACGTCGAGGCGCAACGCCTGACGCACCGTCGCCACCGGATCCTCGTTGAACCGGATGACCGGCTTGTTGTCCGGTACGATGACAATGGGCCAGCCGGCAATGGGCTGTTCGCGCTGGGTGAAGGTGATGCGTTCGCCCGCCGTCAACGGGTGCTCGATTTCGAAGTTGGTCGCGTCGACGACGGTGAATTCCTGTTCGGCATCGTCGACCTGCAGCTTGGGCAGTCCGCGCCCGCCGTGGACGCGCGCGAATAGAACGCTGCCGGTCGGTACCTCGATCGTCGTCGGTTCGTCGCCCGCCACGGTCTGAAGGAAGATCGGCGGCAGACCGGTGTAGTCGGGCGGTGCGATCCAGGCGTCGATCGTGACCGATGCGGCGCTGCCGAGGCCGCTGAAATCGGGCTGTAGGGCCAGCGCCAAACGGCGTGGCGCGTCGTCGCGTGCCGCTGCGAAGGCGACGACCACGATCAGCGCGATGATCACGCGCAGGCCCCACGGATCGGCCCGGCGCGCGAGGCCGGCCCTGGGCCAGCCGATGTGGAGATGGTTTAGGCTCTGGCGGGCGCGTCGGTTGTGCTCGGCCCAGAGCGCGCGGCTCGCGGCGTCGCTTGCGCCGGACATAAGGGTGTCCTCGACCGCTGTCAGCGGTCGATGCTGCAGGCCGCTCTCATCCTCGAGGCGGCGCCTGGCCTGTTCCCGGTGGGGCAGCGCGACGCGCCACAAGCCGTAGGCTGCCGCGGCCAGCACGGCGACCGCGAAAACGATCATCGCGGCAAGGTGCAGCCATCCGGGCGTGTAGGCCCACAGATCGACAAGCGACAAGGAAACGTAGACAAGGGCGATGGCGACTGCTGGCCACAGATTCGGCCACACGCGTTCCCACAGCAGCGCGCCGAGCGCCAGCGGCAGCCGCCAACCGACCGCGGCCGGCGCGCCTCTGCGCGGGTCTTGCCGATCGGAGTTCACGGTCATGCAACCCCCTGCGCGCGTTTGGTCTGCGGCGGCGCGAGCCACTCGGGCAATACGTTGGTCGCGAGCATCTCTTCATAGGTCTGACGCTTGCGGACCACAGCGTATTCGCCGCCCCGAACCAAAACCTCGGGTACCAACAACCTTGAATTATAGGTCGAGGCCATGACCGCACTATAGGCACCGGCGGAGCGCAGAACGAGTAAATCGTCCGCGAGGGGCACCGCCATTTCCTGCGCTTCCGCAAGGATATCGCCGGTTTCGCACACCGGCCCGACGATATCGACCGGGCGCGGCGGGCCGTCGGTGTCCTGCCTGACGGCAGGAACCACGTCGTGGTGGGCGCTGTAGAGCGTTGGCCGGATCAGGTCGTTCATCGCAGCGTCGGTGATGACGAAGATCTTGTGGGGCGAGCTTTTTACGTAAATCACCCGGGTCACGAGGATCCCGGCATTGGCGACGATAAGCCGACCCGGCTCGAACATCAGTGTGCAGTCCAGCCCCTTGGTCACCTTCGTGACCATCTCGCCATAGGCCGCGGGGCTCGGTGGCTTACCGGCGTCGTAGGGAACGCCGAGGCCGCCGCCGAGATCGAGATGGGTGATCGCATGGCCGTCACTGCGCAGATCGCGCACGGCGCTTGCCGCGATCTCGAAGGCGCGTTCGAACGGTTCGAGCTGCGTGAGCTGCGAGCCGATATGGACGGTCACGCCCTGAACACGAAGGCCCCGCAGCGTTGCCGCGCGTGCGAAGGTCGATCGCGCCTCGGGCCAGGGAATACCGAACTTGTTCTCCTTCTTGCCGGTAGAGATCTTGTGGTGCGTACCGGCGTCGACGTCAGGGTTGATTCGGATCGCGACGTCGACGGTGGCGCCACGTTCCGCGGCAACCGCGCTCAACGCGTCGAGTTCGGGCTCCGATTCGACGTTGAACTGAAGGATGCCGGCGTCGATGCCGTAGGCCATTTCCTCTCGCGTCTTGCCGACGCCGGAGAAGACAATCCTTTCCGGACGCACGCCGGCAGCCAGCGCCTTGCGGATCTCGCCGCCCGAGACGACGTCCGCGCCCGCGCCTTCGTCGGCAAGAGTACGGATCACGGCCAGATTGTCGTTGGCCTTGACCGCGTAGAATATCTCCGCGTTGACCTTCTCGAGCGCCTGCGCAAACACGCGATAGTGCCGCTGCAATGTCGCCGTCGAGTAGCAATAGAAGGGCGTGCCGACGCTGGCCGCGATGTCACTCAGGGGCACGTCCTCGGCGTGCAGGATGCCGTCCTTATAGATGAAATGGTCCATTGCAGGCGCGCGGCGGTCAGGACCGCCGCTCCTCCTCGCGGTCCGGCGGTGGCTCCAGATCGCCTTTCTTGCCGCACGCGGCGGTGCCCGCGGCCAATGACAGAACGACCATCGCCGTGACAAGGAATCGGATCATGACAACCTCTTGCGCCAGGCGGCGATCTGCTCGCGGACGCGCGCCGGCGCGGTGCCGCCGTAGCTCGTCCGGCTGTCGACGGAAGCCTCCACGGAAAGAATCGCATGAACGCCATCGTGAATGCGCGCGTCGATCTCCTGCAGGTCGGCGGTCGTCAGACCGGCAAGATCGGCGCAGCCCTTGTCTTCCGCCATCCGCACTGCGCGCCCCGCGATGTCGTGCGCATCGCGAAATGGCACACCGAGTTCGCGCACGACCCAGTCCGCGAGATCGGTTGCCGTCGAGAAGCCGCCGGCGGCCGCGGCCCGCATCGCATCCGGATTGATCGTTATGTCGCGCACCATGCCGGCCATCGCAGCAACACAGAGTGCGAGCGAATCGTAGGCGTCGAAGACCGGCTCCTTATCTTCCTGCATGTCCTTGAAGTAGGTCAGCGGCAGGCCCTTGAGGGTGATCAGGAGCGCGTTGAGATCGCCGATCACGCGGCCGGTCTTGCCGCGCACGAGTTCTGCGGCATCGGGGTTGCGCTTTTGCGGCATCATCGACGAGCCGGTCGAGAAGGCGTCGGACAGCGCAACGAACCGGAAGGGCGCGCTCATCCAGATGACGATCTCTTCGGCCAGCCGCGAAAGGTGCGTCGCACACAACGCCGCGGCGGCAAGGAACTCGATGGCGAAGTCCCTATCCGAAACCGCATCGAGCGAGTTGGCGGCCGGCGCGTCGAAGCCCAGCGCCGCCGCCGTGGCGTCGCGGTCGATCGGGAACGAGGTGCCGGCGAGTGCGCCGGCCCCCAGCGGCAGGATGTTCATCCGCTTGCGCGCGTCCTGCAACCGGCCGCGGTCGCGGCCCAGCATTTCGACGTATGCCAGCAGATGGTGGCCGAAGGTCACCGGCTGTGCGGTTTGCAGATGGGTAAAGCCCGGCATGATGGTCTCGGCATGTTCTTCGGCGCGGCCGAGCATGGCGGTCTGAAGATCAGCCAGGCCGGCGTCGATGTTGTCGAGCGCGTCCCGGACCCATAGGCGGAAGTCGGTGGCCACCTGGTCGTTGCGCGACCGCGCCGTATGGAGCCGGCCTGCCGGGGGGCCGATCAATTCCTTGAGTCGGGCTTCGACGTTCATGTGGATGTCCTCCAGCGCCGCGCTGAAGGTGAACTCACCGGCCTCGATTTCACGCTCGACGGCGTCGAGGCCGTCCAGAATCGCCTTGCCGTCCTCGGCCGAGACGATCCCCGTTTCGACCAGCATCTGGCAGTGGGCGCGCGAGCCCGCGATGTCCTGCCGGTAGAGGCGCCGGTCCACGTCGATGGAGGCGTTGATCTTCTCCATGATCGCGGACGGGCCCGCGGCAAAACGCCCGCCCCACAGGGCGTTCGCGGCCTTGTCCTTGTTGTTGTTTCTGGCGTTCATCGTCGGCTCTTCGGTTGGCGGCCATCATACAGGCGCGCGACTCACCGCGGCTAGGGCGCCGCGGGCGCCCGCCGGACAAACTGGCCGGTTGGTAACGCTAGCGGGTGGGGACGGGGACGTCGCCCGCGTAGTCGTAGAAGCCGCGGCCGGTTTTTCGGCCCAGCCAGCCGGCTTCGACGTATTTGACCAGCAACGGGCAAGGTCGGTACTTCGAATCGGCGAGGCCCTCGTAGAGCACCTGCATGATCGACAGGCAGGTATCAAGCCCAATGAAATCAGCGAGTTCGAGCGGCCCCATCGGATGGTTGGCGCCGAGTTTCATGCTGGTGTCGATCGCCTCGACGGAACCCACGCCTTCGTAGAGCGTGTAGATCGCCTCGTTGATCATCGGCAGGAGGATCCGGTTCACGATGAACGCCGGGAAGTCCTCCGAGACCGCGGGAGTCTTGCCCATGGCGACGGCGAGCGCTTTCACCGATTCGAAGGTGTCGGCGTCGGTGGCGATGCCGCGGATCAGCTCGACCAGCTCCATGACCGGTACCGGGTTCATGAAGTGCAGGCCGATGAACTTCTGCGGCCGGTCCGTCGTCGCGGCAAGCCGCGTGATGGAGATCGACGACGTGTTGGTTGCGATCAGCGCCTCGGGTTTGAGCGCGGGGCAGAGCGACTCGAATATCTTCCGCTTGACCTCTTCGGCTTCGGTGGCCGCCTCAATGACGAGATCCGCATCCTTTAGGATGCTGTAGTCCACCGCCGTCGCGATCCGGCCCATGGCCGCGTCCTTGTCGGCA
>JAYOEZ010000106.1:0-7395 GCA_038116985.1 Alphaproteobacteria bacterium
GCGTCGGCATGCGCGGCAGCCGCGTCCAGGCCGTCGTCAACGAACTGCAGGGCGAGAAGATCGACATCATCCAGTGGTCGCCCGACGACGCGACGTTCATTGTCAACGCGCTCGCGCCCGCCGAGGTCACCAAGGTCGTTCTCGACGAAGACACCCGCCGCATCGAAGTCGTCGTGCCGGACGATCAGCTGTCGTTGGCCATCGGGCGGCGCGGTCAGAACGTGCGTCTGGCTTCGCAGCTCTCCGGCTGGGACATCGACGTTCTCACCGAAGCCGAGGAATCGGAGCGCCGCCAGGAAGAGTTCCGCCAGCGCAGCCAGATGTTCATTGACACGCTCGACGTCGACGAGGTTATCGCGCAACTACTTGTCACCGAGGGCTTCTCCACAGTCGACGAAGTAGCGACGGTCGAGACCGATGAAATCGCGTCGATCGAGGGTTTTGACGACGATATCGCCGGCGAACTCCAAGCGCGCGCCCAGGCCTTCGTCGAGGAGCGCACGCGGCAACTCGACGAGAAGCGGAAGGAACTCGGCGTCACCGACGATATCGCGGCCATCGAGGGGCTCACCGTCGAGATGCTCGTCACGCTGGGCGAGAACGGCGTCAAGACGCTCGACGATCTGGGCGATCTCGCCAGCGATGAGCTGATCGAGATGCTGCCGGACGCGGACTTCACCGAGGACGAAGCCAACGAGATCATCATGGCCGCACGCGCCCACTGGTTCGACGACGAGCCCGAACCGGAAGCCGCCGAGGCGGGCGAGGCCACCGAAGAGGCTGCCGAGGAATAGATTTGTCCGCTGCGCCGCACAAGAAAACCGACGCATCGCCCAACCGGCGGTGCCTGTCGACCGGGGAAGACCGGCCGAAGGACGCGATGGTGCGTTTCGTCGTCTCGCCTGATCGCGCGGTCGTCCCGGATTTGGCGGAACGCTTGCCGGGGCGCGGTCTCTGGGTCGCGTCGACGCGTGACGCCCTCACCGGCGCTGTGAGCCGCAAAGCCTTCGTGCGTGCCGCGCGCGGCGACGTGGTGGCCGACATGTCGCTGGTCGATCTCGTCGAGCGCCAACTGCTGTCGCGGGCGACCGATCTGTTGTCGATGGCGCGCCGCGCCGGGCTCGCGATTGCCGGATTCGAGGCGGTTCGCGGGGCTTTGCGGGACGGAATTGTCGGTGCCGTGATCACCGCCTGCGACGCAGCCGAAGACGGGGTGCGCAAGATCGCCGGCCCCGCGAGGGGCTTGCCGTGGGTCCGCGTTCTCGCCAGCGGGGAAATCGGTTTGGCATTCGGCAAAGAAAATGTGATACATGCTGCCCTGCGTCCCGGGGCCCTAACGGATAGATTTCTACGCGAAGCCCGCCGTCTGGAAGGCTTCCGTCCCGCAGAAGGCGCAATCTAGGCCCGATTGGTTGATGAGCGACAAAGACAAAAAGCCCCTTTCGCTGTCCGGACGTAGCAAGCTCGAGATGAAGCGCCCTGGCGCGTCGTCGGGCCAGGTGCGCCAGAGCTTCTCGCATGGCCGCTCCAAGACGGTCACCGTCGAGGTCAAGAAGAAGCGCGGCACGCGAAGCCGCACGGCTACCGCCGAACGCGCGCTCGAGGCAGAGGCCGCGGCGCCTGCCGCGCCGGCACCCGCGCCGGAGCCGGCTGAAGAAGCCAAGGAATCGGCATCGAAGGGACGCGTCGTTCTCAAGGCGCTGACTGACGACGAAAAGGCAGCCCGCGCGAAAGCGCTCGAAGGCGCCAAGAAGGCGTCTGTCGAGGCGCGAGAACGCGCCAAGGTCGAAGCCTCCCGCCTCGCCGAAGAAGAGGCGCGTCTTGCCCGTGAGCGCGAAGAGGCCGAACGCCGCGAAGCTGCCGAAGAAGAACGCAAGCGTGTCGAAGAAGAGGCGCGCAAGAAAGCGGCGGAAGCCGCTGCCGAGCGTCTGGGCGATTCCGAAACCGAGGAATCGGGGACCGCGGAGGCGCGGCGGCCGGCACGGCCTGGCGTCCGTCCCGAGCCGAAACGGCCCACGCCGGCCCGGCGTGGCGGCGAACGTCGACGGACCGGCAAGCTGACGCTCAGCCAGGCGCTGGACGATCGCGAACGCACCCGAAGTCTCGCTTCGGTGCGTCGCCAGCGTGAACGCGAAAAGCGACAGGCCCGCGACACCTCGGGCGACGCGCCCAAGAAGGTTTTCCGCGAAGTGACCATTCCCGACACCATCACGGTGCAGGAACTGGCCAACCGCATGACCGAGCGGGGCGTCGACGTCATCAAGGAACTGATGAAGATGGGCATGATGGTGACCATCAATCAGTCGATCGACGCCGACACCGCCGAACTCGTGGTTGCGGAATTCGGCCATCGCGCAAAGCGCGTCTCCGAAGCGGACGTCGAAATCGGGTTCCTGTCCGGCGAGGCAGACGACGCTGAGACGCTCGAACCCCGCGCGCCGGTTGTCACCGTCATGGGCCATGTCGATCACGGCAAGACGTCGTTGCTCGACGCGCTGCGCGCGACCGACGTGGCAGCGGGCGAAGCCGGTGGCATCACGCAGCACATCGGCGCGTACCAGATCAAACTGGAATCGGGTGCGCGGATCACCTTCCTCGACACGCCGGGCCATGAGGCTTTTACGGCGATGCGCGCCCGCGGCGCCACGGTCACCGACATCGTCGTCCTGGTCGTGGCCGCAGACGACGGCATCATGCCGCAGACGGTTGAGGCGATTAATCACGCCAAGGCGGCCGAAACGCCCATCATCGTGGCCATCAACAAGATGGACAGGCCCGAGGCGGATGCCGATCGCGTGCGCCGCGACCTGCTGCAGCACGAACTCGTGGTCGAGGAAATGGGCGGCGATGTTCTCGCCGTCGAGGTTTCTGCCAAGGAAGGCACCGGGCTCGACAAGCTTGAAGAAGCAATCCTGTTGCAGGCCGAAGTTCTCGAACTCAAGGCCAATCCGGACCGGCCCGCCGAAGGTGTCGTCGTCGAGGCCCAGCTTGACCGCGGCCGCGGTGCCGTGGCAACGGTCCTGGTACAGCGTGGCACCCTTCGCGTCGGCGACATCATCGTCGCGGGTACCGAATGGGGCAAGGTACGCGCGCTTGTCGACGATCGCGGCAACCAGATCGACGAAACACGTCCGGGCGAACCCGCCGAGATTCTAGGTCTCAACGGTGCGCCCGAAGCGGGTGACGAATTCGGCGTCATCGACAGCGAAGGTCGCGCGCGCGAAATCACGGGTTTCCGCACCGGTCAGGCACGCGAAAAGGACGCGGCGCTCGCGGCGACGGCGCGCGGCTCGCTGGAGCAGATGTTCTCCAAGATCCAGGAAGGCGAGGCCAGCGCGTTCCCGATCATCGTCAAGACCGACGTGCAGGGCTCGCTGGAAGCGATTCGCGGCGCCATGGAAAAACTGTCGACCGACGAGGTCGCCGTCAGTGTCGTGCATGGCGCCGTCGGCGGCATCAACGAATCCGACGTGACACTCGCCAATGCGTCCGGCGCAATGATCGTGGGCTTCAACGTGCGGGCCAATGCCCAGGCGCGCGAGCGCGCCAAGCGCGACAAGCTTGAGATTCGCTACTATTCGGTGATCTACAACCTCGTCGACGACATGAAGGATATCCTGTCCGGCATGCTTGAACCGACGATCAAGGAAACCTCGCTCGGCCAGGCGCGTATCAAGCAGGTATTCAGCGTGTCCAAGGTCGGCAAGGTTGCCGGTTGCGAAGTTGTCGAGGGTACCGTCCGCCGTGGCGCCAAGGCGCGGCTGCTGCGCGACGACGTCGTCATCCACGAAGGCAACCTCGGCACCCTCAAGCATTTCAAAGATGACGCGCGCGAAGTACGCGCCGGCTCGGACTGCGGTATGGCCCTTGAGAACTACCAGGACTACCACGAAGGCGACATCATCGAAGTCTACGAAGTCGAAGAGATCGCCCGCACGCTGTAGTGCCCGCGGCCCGCACCGCGGATCACCGGGGCGGTTCGGAACATGAAACGACAACCTGCCAAAGAAGCATCGCAACGGCAGCGCCGCGTTGGCGAGAACTTGCGCCACGGTCTGGTCGAACAGCTCTCGCCGATGGAGTTTGCGAACGGCACCGTGCGCGGTGCGGCCGTGACCGTCTCCGAGGTGAGGGTCTCGCCCGATCTGAAGCAGGCGCGGGCCTACGTCTTTCCGCTAGGTGGCGGTAACGCAGAAGATCTGATCGACGAGTTGAATCGTGTTGCGCCGCAGATCCAGGGGCGGCTAGCCCGCAGCGTCGGGCTGCGCTTCACGCCGAAGCTCACGTTCGTTCTCGACCAGTCCTTCGACGAAGCCGACAAGATCGGCGCCATTCTTTCGCGCAATCCGCCCTCGCGCGGCGAATGAGCGGCTGGATCGTCCTCGACAAACCCGTCGGCCTGTCGTCCGCTGCCGCCGTCGGCAAGGTCCGCCGGTTGTTCGGCGGCATGAAAGCCGGTCACGGCGGCACGCTGGACCCCCTTGCGAGCGGCGTGCTGCCAATCGCCCTCGGCGAGGCGACCAAGGTGATCGGCTATATCCTCGACGCCACCAAGGCCTATCGCGCCACGGTATCCTGGGGCGAGAGTCGCGACAGCGACGACGCCGAGGGCGCGGTCACGGGGACCTGCGAGGTTCGGCCTGACGCGGGCGCCATCGACGCCGCTCTGGCGACATTTCGCGGCCGCATCGTCCAGCGCCCGCCTGCGTTCTCAGCCCTCAAGGTCGGCGGCAAACGCGCCTACAAACTGGCCCGCGCCGGCGAGGCGCCGGAAATGAAACCGCGCGAGGTGGAGATTTTCGCCCTCGAACTCGTCGAAACCGGCCCCAACCATGCCGTCTTGGACGTTTCCTGCGGCAAAGGCACCTATATCAGGGCGCTGGCGCGGGACTTGGCGGTCCAATTGGGCACTTTGGGCCATCTCAGTGCGCTGCGGCGGACCCGTGCCGGCCCGTTCGTCGAATCCCAGGTGATTTCACTGGTTTCGCTGGAGGACTTGCGCCATAGTGCGCGCCTCGCGGACGCCCCGTTGCCGCTCGAGACCGCGCTGGCCGACATCCCGGCGCTGGCCTTGGACGGCGAAGCCGCGGCGAAACTTCGCCACGGACAGACCATCGGGGTTGCTGCGGGTTTCAGTGACGGCATCGTCCTCGCCACATCGGGCAATCGCCCGGTCGCCATGGCGCAGGTGCGTGACGGCACGCTGAAACCGGTACGTGTTTTCAACCCATAGGACAGGAGATATCGATGTCGATCACGCCGGAGCGCAAGGCTGCGCTCATCAAGGAATATGCGACCAAGGACGACGACACCGGGTCGCCCGAGGTTCAGGTGGCCATTCTCACCGAACGGATCACCAACCTCACCGAGCACTTCAAGGATCACAAGAAGGATGCCCATTCGCGGCGTGGGCTTCTGATGCTCGTCAATCGCCGCCGTCGCATGCTCGACTATCTGCGGAGCACTGATGCTCAGCGCTACGAGCAGCTCATTCAGCGACTCGGAATCAGAAAGTAGCTGGGTGCGTCTAGCGCATGTTTCCTGCGGTCCCGCAGACGCGGGCCGAACATTCGCGCGCGCATGCCATGCCGATCCGATAGGTCGCTGACCACACGAGAGCGCACACAGGGTGCGTTCCGCCAGAAAGCAAGGAAGAGAGATAGATATGTTTAACGTTGTTCGGAAAGAACTGGACTGGGCCGGGCGCACGCTCGTTCTCGAAACCGGCAAGATCGCACGCCAGGCCGACGGGGCCGTCCTCGTGACCTACGGCGAAACGACCGTGCTGTGCACCGCCGTCGCGCAGAAGTCTCCGCGCGCGGGTGTCGACTTCTTTCCGCTGACCGTCAACTACCAGGAAAAGACGTTTGCCGCCGGCAAGATTCCGGGCGGCTTTTTCAAGCGCGAAGGGCGCCCGGCGGAAAAGGAAACGCTGACCTCGCGCCTTATCGACCGTCCGATCCGCCCGCTGTTCCACGACAGCTTCCGCAACGAAACCCAGGTCATCTGCACCGTCCTGTCGCACGACTTGGAAAACAACCCGGATATCCCGGCCATGATCGGCGCGTCGGCGGCGCTCACGATTTCCGGCATTCCGTTCCTTGGTCCGATCGGCGGCGCGCGCGTCGGCTACGTCAACGGTGAGTACGTGCTCAACCCGTTGCCCGAACAGCTTGCGGAATCGCAGCTCGACCTCATCGTGGCAGGCACCCAGGATGGCGTGCTGATGGTCGAATCCGAGGCCTCCGAACTCAGCGAAGAAGTCATGCTCGGTGCGGTCAATTTCGGTCATGACGGTTTTCAGCCGGTCATCGACGCGATCATCTCGCTGGCCGAAAGCGCGGCCAAGGACCCATGGCCTCTGCCCGAGGAAGTCGATCACAGCGCCCTCAAGAAGCAGCTCGAGGACCTCGTCGGCGAGGACGTCAAGCAGGCCTACACCATCCGCGAGAAGCAGGCGCGCACCGACAAGCTCGCCGAAGCGCGCGCCAAGATCGACGCGCTCGCCGCACAGGACGAGGGGTTCGATTCCTCGGCTGCGTCGGCCGTCTTCAAGAAGATGGAAAAGAACATTGTCCGTGGCCAGATTCTGGACACGGGCGTGCGTATCGACGGTCGCGACACCAAGACGGTGCGTCCCATCGCGGTCGAGACCGACATCCTGCCGCGGACCCATGGTTCGGCACTGTTCACGCGTGGCGAAACCCAGGCGCTTGCCGTGACCACCCTCGGTACCGGGCAGGACGAGCAGATCATCGATGCGCTCGAAGGCGAGTACCGCGAGCGTTTCATGCTGCACTACAACTTCCCGCCTTACTCGACGGGCGAGACCAAGTTCATGGCTTCGCCTGGCCGCCGCGAAATCGGCCACGGCAAGCTGGCGTGGCGTGCGCTGCGCCCGCTGCTGCCGGAGCATGACTCCTTCCCCTACACCATCCGCGTCGTGTCCGAGGTTACCGAGTCGAACGGCTCGTCCTCGATGGCCACGGTCTGCGGATCGTCGCTCTCGATGATGGGTGCGGGCGTCCCGCTTCGGGCACCGTGTGCGGGCATCGCCATGGGCTTGATCAAGGAAGACAACGGCTTCGCCGTTCTCTCCGACATCCTCGGCGACGAGGACCATCTGGGCGACATGGACTTCAAGGTCGCCGGCACCGAGAACGGCGTCACCGCGCTGCAGATGGACATCAAGATCACCTCGATCACCAAGGAGATCATGCAGGTCGCGCTCGAACAGGCGCGCGACGGCCGCATGCACATCCTCGGCGAGATGGGCAAGGCGATCAGCGCCCCGCGCGACGCGGTCAACGACTATGCGCCGCGTATCACCACCCTGCAGATTCCGAAGGACAAGATCCGCGAAGTCATCGGCACCGGCGGCAAGGTCATCCGCGA
>JAYOEZ010000107.1:0-7362 GCA_038116985.1 Alphaproteobacteria bacterium
GGGTGACGGGCAGCGCCAGCAGGCCGAGCGCAACCGAGGCAAGTCCGGCGCCGAGCGGCACGCCGATCGCCGCCGCGCCAGTCGCGAGCCAGCCCTGCAACAGCATGCCGACGATGCCGCCGAAACTTGTCGTCGCGGCCCAGTGCACGGTCTGGGTCAGGCCGGCGAAGGCGCCCGCGGCCAGCACGGTAGCGACCGGCAGCAGCGCGGGATGCACCCAGCGGAAGGGCAGGCCGCGGTGACTGGTCAGCCGCCACGCCCAGGCGGCGAAGGTGAGAATGACGACGGCGCCGGCAACGCCGATGGCCTGCAACGTGGCGTCGGCGAGGTAGGCGCCCGGCAGCCCGAGGATGTTCTTTACGGTCGCGTCCGAGACGTTGTTCAGGCTCGGGTCGCTCGGCGCGTAGGTCATCAGCGCCGCGGCGAACAGGCCGGCCAGCGCGAACAGCGTCAGTCCGCCGAGTTCGATCAGGCGGCGGCGGAAGAACGCGGTCGCGCCGGCGGGAAGAAACGAGGTGTCCTTGTGGGTCATGCTCATGATGGCAACACGCTGCTCAATCGGGTCAGGGCTTCTTCGGTCGTCGCTTCGTCGTGCACCAGGGCAAGACGGATGTAGGGCGCGCCGGGGTTGGCTTCGCCGGGAACGTCGCGGGCGACGTAGCCGCCGGGCAAGACCTTGAGGCCGGCCTCGCGCCACAGGGTCGCGGTGGCGGCTTCGCTGTCGCCGACCTCGAGCCAGAGAAAGAACCCGCCCTCGGGGCGGTAATAGCCGTAGCGATTGCCGATGATGCGCTCGGCGATGTCGAACTTGCGGGCATAGCGTGCGCGGTTCTCGGCGACGTGCGCCTCGTCGCGCCACAGCGCCGCGGCTGCGGCCATGGTCGGGATCGTCGGCAGGGCGCCGCCGTAGCTGCGCAGGCGACGCAGGCGCGCGACGAGATCGCCGTCGCCGGCGATGAAGCCGGCGCGCAGGCCGGGCACGCTGGAGCGTTTCGACAGCGAGTTGAAGACCAGCAGGTTGGCGAGGCTGCCGCTGTCGGCCGCGACCTCCAGCGCGCCGGTCGGCGGTGCGTCGCCGTAGATCTCCGAATAGCATTCGTCGGACAGGACGACGAAGTCGTGGGTGCGCGCGAGGTCGAGCAGGCGCGCGAGGTAGGCCTTGTCGGCGACGGTGCCCTGCGGGTTGGCCGGCGAGCAGATATAGAAGACGGCCGTGCGTGCGAGCAGGTCGCCGTCGAGCGCGTCGAGGTCCGGCATGAAACCGTTGTCGCGCGTCGCCGCGAGGTAGACCGGTTCGGCGCCGACCGCGACCGCGGCCCCGGCATAGGCGTGATAGAACGGATTGGGGATCAGGACGGCGGGCTGCCGGCCGTTCTTGCGCCGCGGCACGATCACCTGCGGCGCCATGAACAGCCCTTCGCGCGTGCCCGACAGCGGCACAACGTGGGCGTCCCAGGTCACGAAGCCCTCGGGCAGGGCGTAGCGTTTCGCCAGCCAATCGGCGACGGCGCGCAGGAAATCCTCGCTGCCGCGCAGCGGCGGATAAGCGCCGTAGGCGCCGCGGTGTTCGTAGAGCACCTCGCCCACCCAGTCGGGGTAGGGATGTTGCGGCTCGCCGAGCGACATCATGATGGGGTCGCGGCCGGGCTCGACACCGGCGATGAGCCGGTTGAGGCGCTCGAACGGACTGTCGCCCAGGTCATCGAAGCGCGGGTTGATCATCGGAGCGCCATCTTAAGAATCGGGCATAACTTATACAAATAAAAAGACAAATCGCTGTCGGAATGCTGTCGTTTTGAGGCCGTCGAAGGCGATTTCGCGGCCCCGCCGCAGGGGCTAGGATCGCCCCATGACGGTGAACAAGAGCCAAACGCGGCGTTGCGACGTTCTCGTGGTCGGCGGCGGCATGGTCGGGGCGGCGGTGGCGCCGATCCTGGCGGCGGCCGGTCTCGACGTGGTGCTGGTCGACCGCGAGGACCCGGCGGTGCTGACAAGCGCGCCCTTCGACGGCCGGGCCTCGGCCATCGCCTATGCCTCCCAGCGCATGCTGGAGACCAGCGGGCTGTGGGCCGGGATGGCGGACCACGCCCAGCCGATCCTTGAGATCCGCGTGTCAGAGGGCGCCTCGCCGTTCTTCCTGCACTACGACCATGCCGACCTCGGCGACGCACCGCTGGGCTGGATGCTGGAGAACCGGCACACCCTGCAGGCGCTTTACGGCGCGGTGGCGCGCACGCCGAACCTCACCCTGCTGCCGCTTACCGCGGTGGAGACGCTCGACCGCGAAGGGCCGCTAGCGCGTGCGGCGCTGTCGAGCGGCGAAACGGTGGTGGCAAACCTGGTGATTGCCGCCGACGGCACGCGCTCGCGCCTGCGCGACGAGGCCGGCATCGAGGTAACGCGTTGGGACTACGGCCAGACCGCGATCATCGCCACGGTCGATCACGAACGGCCACACCGCGGCATCGCCCACGAACATTTCCTGCCGCCCGGGCCGTTCGCCATCCTGCCGTTGAAGGGCAACAGGTCGTCATTGGTATGGACCGAGAAGACGGCCGATGCCGAACGGATCATGCGGCTCGAACGCGGCGCCTTCGAAGCCGAACTACGGCGGCGCTACGGCGATTTCATGGGCGAACTCAGCGCCGCGGGCCGGCGCTGGAGCTATCCGCTGCGCGTGTCGATCGCGCATCGGTACGTCGCGCCGCGTCTCGCGCTCGTGGGCGATTCGGCACACGGCATGCATCCGCTGGCAGGACAGAACCTCAATCTCGGCTACCGCGACGTCGCCGCGCTGGCCGAAACGATCATCGACACCGCGCGGCTCGGCCTCGACATCGGCCAGATGGACGTGCTGCGGCGCTACGAATCGTGGCGGCGATTCGACAACCTGACGCTGCTCGCGGTGACCGACACGCTGAACCGTCTGTTCTCGAACGACATCAAGCCGGTGAAGCTGGTGCGCAACCTCGGCCTGGAGGCCGTCGACCACATCCCGCCATTGAAGAAGTTCTTCATGAGCCACGCCCGCGGCACGGTGGGCGCGAAGCCGCGGCTCCTCGAAGGGCAGGCGCTCTAGCCCAGCTCGCGCGACAGGCCCCGGTCTTCCAGCGCCTGCAGGTAGCGCTCCCAACGCGTTTCGTGTTCGCGGCCGAGCTCGCGCAGGTAGGTCCAGGAATAGATGCCGGTGTCGTGGCCGTCGTTGAAGGTCAGGCGCACGGCGTAGTGACCGACCGATTCGACGTCGGTGATGCCGACGTAGCGCTTGCCGGGCACGGTCTGTCTCTGATCGGGGCCGTGGCCCTGCACCTCGGCGGACGGGCTTTCGACGCGCAGGTACTCGGCGGTGAGCGTGTAGCTCTCGCCGTTGTCGAAGGCGACGGTGAGGGTGTTGTCGGCCCGCTTGAGCTTGATCTCGGTCGGGCGCGGTGGTTCAGCCGTTGTCGTCATCCAGCCGGCGGGCCTCTTCGACGAGCATGATGGGAATGCCGTCGCGCACCGGATAGGCGAGCTGAGCGGCGTCGCTGACCAGTTCCTGCGCCTCGCGGTCGTAGCGCAGGGGCTGCTTGGTCAGGGGGCAGACCAGGATTTCGAGCAGGCGCGGATCGACGTCGGGGCTGCCGTTCATGCGTGGGTCCTTACTGAATCTTGCGGTCTTCGTCGCCGTCGTCGCCTGCGGCGACGGCCATCTGCACCAGCATGGCGACCAGCCCGGCGCGCTCGGCCGGCGTCTTCGCTTCGAGGATCGCCTGCTTCTCGCTCGGCTCAAACGGGCATGTCATGGCGAGCGAACGGATCAGCGGCGCGTCGTCGACCTTTTCCAGCGCCTCCCAGTCGACGTCGACCTGGAACTGGGTGAGGAAGGACTTGAGCGCGGGCATGAAGGTCGCGCGCTCGACCAGCGCGGTGTCGTCGTCGGCCTCGGCCATGTCGGCCTCGTAGTCGGCGTAGTCGACATTCATGCGGCGATAGAGCGAGTCGCTTTCGGCTTCGCCTGTGGTCACGAAGCGGCACACGCCGGCCAGCGTCACGTAGTAGCGGCCGTCTTCGGACTCGCGGAACGACACGATTCGACCAAGACAGCCGATGCGGTAGAGCTCGGGCGCCCATTCGCTGTGATCGGGATTTCGCGGCTGCATGATGCCGATCATGCGATCCCCCGAGATGGCGTCGCGGATCAGGTCGCGATAGCGCTCCTCGAACAGATGCAAGGGAAGTTGTCCGCCGGGCAGAAGCAGGATGCCCGGCAGCGGGAAGACGGGAACGGTGCGCGGCAGCGCGTCGAATGGCGGCGTGTTGACGAACTGCGTCATGAAAACAGCAGGGCGGACAACCGCCTGCGGCCGCTCTTGGTGAGCTCGTGGGTCGGCCCCAGCGCCTCGAACAGCTTGAGCAACTGGTGCTTGGCCTTGCCCTCTTCCCAGTCGCGCTTCTTCCTGATCACCTCGAGCAGGTGATCCATGGCGCCTTCGTTGTCGCCGTTGCCCATCAGCGCGACGGCGAGGTCGTAGCGCGCCGCCGGATCGTCGGGGTTGGCCTCCACCTTGGCGCGCAGCTCGCCCGGGTCGCCCGCGTCCTTGGCCTGCTCGGCCAATGTCAGCGCGGAGCGCGCGGCGGCGATGGCGGCATGCTCGGCGTGTTCGGCCGGCGCCATGTCGAGGGTCTGGCGGGCGTGTTCGAGGTCCTTGTTCTGCACGTAGCAGCGGGCGAGGCCGCCGATAGCGTCGGGGTTGCCGGCTTCGGCGCGCAGCACCTGGCCGTAGATGTTGGCGGCGGCGGCGATCTCGCCGTCGTCGAAGGCGGCCTGCGCCGCCTCGAGCGCCTCATCCACCGGCGACGGCCCGATGCCGCCGACGAGCCGTTCGACGAACGCCTTGACCTGGCTTTCGGACTGGGCGCCGACGAAGGCGTCGACGGGCTGGCCCTGTTTGAAGGCGTAGACCGCGGGGATCGACTGCACGCGAAGCTGCGCCGCGATCTCCTGGTTCTCGTCGACGTTGATCTTGACCAGCTTGACCTTGCCCTGGGCGGCCTTGACGACTTTCTCGATGGTCGGGCCGAGCTGTTTGCAGGGGCCGCACCACGGCGCCCAGAAGTCGACGATGACCGGCACCTCCTGGGAGGCGTCGATGACGTCCGCCATGAAGTTCTGTGTGTCGCTGTCTTTTATAACGTCCTGGGCGGGCGCGCCGCCGCCGATCATTGGTTCAACCATTGGCGGTTTCCGGTGTCTGAATGCGTTGGCGGGCGCGCATCGCGCCCTTTGGCCGTCAACATAGTCACTGGGTGCGGCGATTGCCACACGGGGCCGCGCCAGGCGGGCGTCCTAGACGAGGTCGGAAAAGTCGAGAATCAGGGGGTCGTGGCCGCAGGAGCGGACGAACCGCATGAGGTCCTGTGCGGCGATGGCGGTGGTCGCCGTGTTGGTCAGCGGGTGGTAGTTGAGGAGTTCCTGGTCGAGCATTTCCTTGTCGAGGACGGCGCGGACCCGGCCTTCAGGATCGTTGATCAGCGCGAAGGGTGTGACCGACCCCGGAATGACGCCGAGGACCTCGGCGAGGAGTTCGGGCTTGCCGAAAGACAGCCGCGCCGCGCCGATGTTTTTGGCCACGACCTTGAGATCGACCTCGCGCGCGGCGAGCGTCACCAGCAGCCAGATCTGGCCCTTCTTGTCCTTGAGGAACAGCGATTTGCAGTGCGCGCCCGGCAGCTGGCCGCGCAGGCGGTCGACGTCCTCCACGGTGAACACCGCCGGATGGCGGTGGGTGGTGGTCTCGATCGCCAGTTCCTGCAGGCGGGCGAACAGGTCGTCTTCGGTGGCGTGGGCCATGGCGCGCGACCTTAGCGGCCCGGCACGTCGGTGCAAGGGGCGGCGTGGCCGCCCGGAACCCCGGATTTCGCGGGTTCTTGCCAAACGCGGGGGGCCGCGCTATGTGTCCCCTCCTCACGCGGGCGTAGCTCAGGGGTAGAGCGCAACCTTGCCAAGGTTGAAGTCGTGAGTTCGAATCTCATCGCCCGCTCCAGTTTCGCCGGAACCGGCACGACGAAGCCCGCAAGTCGCCTTGCGGGCTTTTTTGTTGCCGATGCCTGTGCTCAGGGCGTCGTCCACACGGGTTCGTGGCTGCCGAGCGGCATCGACGGTTGCGTCCAGTGAGCCGGGGTGCGGTCGAGCCGTGCGGCGGGGGTCACGAAGGTGAGGCGGCCGAAGCCGCTGTCGGCTTCCTGCAGATAGGCGCGCACGGCATCGCGGTCGGGGTCGGGCGCGGCGAGACCACCCGCGATGGTTCCGAGGCCGCGAATCCATTGTCCCGTTGCCGCGAGCGAGACGCGCACCAGCCATGAGCCGCCTTCTTCGGCGCGGCGCATCAATGCCGCCATGGCGCCGAGCGCAAGCAACTGGCCCGAGGTATGGTCGAGGGCGAAGCACGGCAGGGCGCGCGGTGCGGACTCACCGGCCGCGGTCGCTTCGGCCCAGGTCATGCCGTTGGCCGTCTGCACCAGGCCGTCGTAGCCGCGGCGTTTGGCCCATGGACCGCGATGGCCGTAGGCCGACAGCGACAGGCAGACGATGCCGGGGCGTAGCGCGGCGAGCGCGTCGGGGCCGAAGCCGCGTCCGGCGATCGACGCTGGGCGGTAGCCGTCGATGAAGACGTCGGCGTCGGCAACCAGACTGCGCAGTTGGTCGGTATCGCCGGGCCGGCGCAGGTCGAGGTGAGCGCTGCGCTTGCCACGGCCGGTGTCGATCACGATCGAGGTCAGCGACGGCAGGTGCGGTCCGGTGACATTGAGTACGTCGGCGCCGTGACCGGCGAGCACGCGACCGGCGACCGGACCGGCGATGATCCGCGTCAGGTCGAGGACGCGCAGGCCCGACAGCGGCCGCATCGCGGCGGGCGGCAACGGGGTCGGCGGCGCGTCGCCGATCTTCTCAAGAACGACGGGCGGCAGTGAGGCGGCCGCGACGCCCTGGGGCTCGGCGTCCCATTCGGCATAGGTGCGCGCGGCGGCGACAGTGGCGCCGGCCATGGTCGCGCGGGTTTCGAAGTCGATGGCCGACCAGTCCTGCAGCGCTTTCGCCACTGCTTCGCGCGTTCCCGCGCAGCCCAGCACCTTGAGCACCGCGGCGTGCTGGTGGGCAAAGCTGGTGAACAGGCTCACGAAGCCGCCGTCGCCGGTCGGGTAAAGGCCCGCGATATCGGCCGGCTCGAACGGCACCGGCGCGCCGTCGAGCAGGGTGTGGCGTTCCGAGCGGAACTCGGCCGCGGCGTGGCGCATGTCGACACTGACGGTCTGCGCGCCGCCGCCGCGGCGGCGATGAAATTCGGCCGCCGCCGCGCCGCTCGCCGCGATGGCGGCCTGGGC
>JAYOEZ010000108.1:0-7310 GCA_038116985.1 Alphaproteobacteria bacterium
CGTTGCCGACGCGCAGGTCGCCCTTGTAGATGAAGACCTCTTCCCAGTAGTCGTGGACGAAGGGTTCGGTCGTGAAGCAGCCCGGCGCGATGGTCAGCACGCGCGTGCGGCTGCCGCTCTTGTTCTTTTCGTCGAGGACGCCGGAGATGATCTTCTGCTTGATTCCCTCGGGGTAGCCGACGGGCGTTTCCCAGCCCGACTCCATGTCGACCTCGTAGAATTCCTTGTGTTCCTTGGGGATCATGCCCGCGCCTCCTGTTGTTTTGCGGGCAGTTTAGGGGCGCGCGGCGGTTTGTGCCATACTTGCGAAACATTCGCACAACGGAGGCCCGCCATGTCGCTGCAAGCCCGTCACGCCATGTTGCCGCGTACGACCCACGACGAAGAATCGCGCCAGATCTTCATGAAGAGCATGCGCGAACACGTCACCGGCACGGTCACCGCCGGCAACAAGGTGGTCTATGAAGGCGCCGCGAAGCAGGCCTTCGCCCGCGAGCACGGCCGCGCGCCGAAGACGCGCCAGGAAGTGCGCAAGCTGATGACCACGGTGCCGTATCACCAGTACTGGAGCGCTTTCATGCGCACCACGCAGGAGATGATGTGGGACTCGATCGGCGACACCATCGACCGCGAGTTCGACGACCTGCAGGGCCGCGCGAAAAAGAGCGAGAAGGGCAAGGGCACGCTGCGCCTCGATCCCGACCTGGCGCTGCCGCGCTACGTCACGGCGGTGGACATCCACTGCATGCCGGGCAACTACACCACAGACGTGGCCGAGGACGACGTGACGGCCGGCGCGCTCTACGACCGTGGCGTCTACCTCTACATGATGGGCGGCATGGGCAAGCACAACGAGCTGTGCGGCACGACCCTGATCGACCACCTCAAGGCCAACTATCCCGACTTCAAGCCGAAGCGCATTCTCGACATGGGCTGCGCGGTGGGGCACTCGACGGTGCCCTACGTCGACGCCTATCCGGGCGCTGAGGTCTACGGCATCGACGTCGGCGCACCGATGGTGCGCTATGCCCATGCCCGCGCCGAAGCCATGGGCAAGCCGGTCCACTTTTCGCAGCAGAACGCGGAACACACCGACTTTCCCGATCAGTACTTCGATCTGATCGTGTCGCATATCGCATTGCACGAGACCTCGTCGAAGGCGATGCGCAACATGATGAAGGAGAGCCGCCGCCTGCTCAGCGAGGGTGGCATGGCGATGCACCTCGAAGTGCCGCCGTTCGAGGACAAGGACCCGTTCGACCAGTACCTGACCGACTGGGACACGCACTACAACGCCGAGCCCTTCATCGGCACGCTGCACGACTTCGACCTGCGCAAGCTGATGAGCGATGCGGGCTTCGGCCACAACGAGATCATCATGGACATGGTCCCGGTCTACGTGAAGTCCGACGACGGCAACGGCAACTTCACCCATCACGTCGGCGGCATGTTCATGGCCCACGGCGGGAAGAAGGCGGCGTAGCCGGCACGCACCGACGCCTGCGTCAGGGCGCCCGCCGCTTGATGTGGCGGTGCTTGCCTCTGCGGCCTTCCGAAGCGGAATGTGCTTGGGGTGGCGTCAGGCCTTCTCGCCATAGAGCGCCTTCGGGTCGGTTTCGACCTCGGCGATGGTGACGAGCGCGCTGCCGCGCACCGCGCGGAAGAAGCAGTTGCGCCGCCCGGTGTGGCAGGCGACGCCGGTCTGGTCGACGAGCAGCAGGATCGTGTCGCCGTCGCAATCGATGCGCAGTTCCTTGAGGTCCTGAACCTGGCCCGAGGTCTCGCCCTTCTTCCACAGCGCCTGGCGCGAGCGCGACCAGTAGCAGACGCGGCCCGAGGCGAGCGTCTCGCGGATCGCGTCGGCGTTCATCCACGCCATCATCAGCACCTCGCCGGTGTCGTGCTGCTGTGCGATCGCGGGCACGAGGCCGTCGGCGTCGAACGTCGTTGCGGCAAGGAGTTGGTCAAGGGCGGTGTCGGTCATGGCTTCGGTTGGGTTCGATGCTGTTCGGCGCGGACCATACGCCGGGTTGGCACGCGCGCCAAATCCTCCCATCACGGTTCCGTGGGCGGCGCAATCGGTCTGCTATTCTCGCGCCATGGGCGATATCGGCAATCTGGTCGGTCCTGCGTTCCTACTGATTGGCGCCTTCTCGGCATTGGGCGCATGGCGCACGTTCCGTCAGCGCCACGAGGTCGAGGGCGCCGGTAGCTGGGGGCTCGTGGCCTTCGGCTTCGCGGCGCTGTTTCTCGGCGTCGGCGTGTGGATTACGGCGAACTACTATGCGCGCCGCGACGCGCAAGTGGTGCTGCCGCCCGAGATCGAGATTCGCAGCATCGAAGTGGCGCGCGAGAGCGACGGGACGGTGACGATCGCGCTCAGCATCGCGAACCTCTCGCAGGAGACGCCGTTGTTGTCGGTGAATCTGTTGCTGACGGCGCTCGATTGTCCCACGCCCGCCGACGATGAAACCTGCGAGGCGCGCGGTGCGCGCGATTTCTGGCTGCCGTTCGAGGTTGCGCCGGGTGCGACGGCGAGCGGAACGGTCAATCGTCTCTATCCGTTCGAGGGGATCGTTGCCGGAGAATTGGTCTGGCGCTGGGCGCTGACCCAGGTGAACTCGCAAGCGCCGGCTACATCGCCGCAGTAAGCCGGTCCAACGCGTCGCCGAGATCTTCGATCAGATCGTCGACGTCTTCGAGGCCGACGTGGATGCGGAAGGTCTGTCCGCCCGGCTCCCACGTGGTCGCCGTGCGCATCGAACCCGGGTCGGTCGGCATGCACAGGCTCTCGTAGCCGCCCCACGAGGCGCCCATGCCGAAGTGGCGGAAGCCGTCGACCATGGCGGCCAGCGCGTCGCGCGGGCATTCCTTGGTGACGAAGGCGAACAGGCCGCAGGCGCCGGTGAAGTCGCGCTTCCAGATGGCGTGGCCCGGATCGTTGGGCAGCGCGGGGTGGATCACGCGGATCACCTCGGGCCGGGTTTCCAGCCACTTGGCGACCTTGAGGCCGGACTCCATGTGCTGGCGCAGCCTGACGCCGATGGTGCGGATGCCGCGGGTGCCGAGATAGGCGTCGTCGGGCCCGGCGCAGTAGCCGAGGCCGTAGGAGATGTCCTGCAGTTCCTTGAGCGACTCTTCGTTGGCGGTGACAGTGCCGAGCATCGCGTCGGAATGGCCGACGATGTACTTCGTCGCCGCCTGGATCGACAGGTCGACGCCGTGTTCAAACGGCTTGAAGAACACCGGCGAGGCCCAGGTGTTGTCCAGCAGCACCTTGACGCCGCGTTCGTGCGCGGCGGCCGCGATGGCCGGAATGTCCTGTACCTCGAAAGTGAGCGAGCCCGGCGATTCGGTGAACACGAGCTTGGTGTTGTCGCGGATCAGGTTGGCGATGTCGCCGCCGATCAGCGGATCGTAATACTCGGTGGTGACGCCGAGGCGCTTGAGCAGCGTGTCGCACAGCCGCCGCGTCGGGCCGTAGGCCGAATCGGAAACCAGAAAATGCGCGCCGGTCTCGGCATAGGTCATCAGCGCGCCGGTGATCGCGGCGAGGCCGGAAGGAAAGCTGACGCAGCCCGCGCCGCCCTCGAGTTCGGCGACGGCCTCCTCGAACGCCCACGAGGTCGGCGTGCCGCGGCGGCCGTAGCGCATCTTGCGCTCGCCCCCGGCGCGCAGGTTCTCGAGCTCGTCGAGGGTTTTCACCAGCACGGTCGAGACGTGATAGACCGGCGTGTTGACCGCGCCCTTGTGTTCGTGCGGGTGGCGGCCCGCGGTGACGATCTTGGTGTCTTCTTTCATGGTGCGGGTCTCATAACATTGCGGAAGGGACCGCGCCAGCGACGCGGCCTAGACGCGCGCCCGGCGCCACCAGCGATGCACGGCGACCAGCGCCCAGACCGCTTCGACCAACCCGAAGGGCCAGGCCCCGACGGCGAAACCGTAGACCGAGGCCGCCGCGCAGGCGGCGGCGAAGGCCAGCACGAATGCGGCGTGGCGGTTCTCCAACGCATAGAAGAGCAGCATGCCACTGACGGCGGCGAGCCCGAACAGATCAACGCGGCTCACGCGTCAGCCTGCTTGGGCGGGCAGGGCACCGTGCCGTAGGAGCAGAACACGCAGCAGTCGCCCTCAAGCGGCCGCAGCACGGCGCCGCAGCCTTCGCAGTCGTAGAAGTACTGGCACGCGTCGGTCGGCATGGTCTCGGTCTTCTCGTGCCCGCACGCGGGGCACGTCAGACGCGACTCGCGAACGACGGCCATCTCAGGTCTCGATCGGCGTGTCCTTGCGTCCGCCCCATTCGGTCCACGAGCCGTCGTAGACCGCCCAGTCGTCATGACCGATGAGGTGCAGGCCGAGCGCCATTACCGAGGCGGTGATCCCGGAGCCGCAGCTGGTGACCACGGGGCCGCCGAGATCGATGCCGGCGCCGGTGAGCGCCGCCTTGATCGCGTCCGCGTCCTTGAAGGTGCGGTCCTCGTTCATGATCGCGGTGTAGACGAGGTTCTTCGCGCCAGGAATGTGGCCGGCGCGCAGGCCGGGACGTGGATCGGCCTCGCTGCCGTCGTAGCGGCCGGCCGAGCGCACGTCGAGCACCTGCTCTGCGCGGGTATCCACGTTGGCGATCAGCTGCTCGACGGTGCGCACCGCGCCGTTGTCGAGCTTGGCGCCGAAGCTGGCTCGCTCCGGGGTCGGCGTCGTTGCTTCGACCGGACGATTCTCCGCCTTCCATTTCGGCAGACCGCCGTTGAGCACGGCGACGTCGTAGTGACGGAAGGCGCGGAACTCCCACCAAACGCGTGCAGCGCTCTGCATGCCCATGCCGTCGTAGACGACGATCCGGTCGGCGTTGGTGATGCCCATCTCGCTGACCGCTTTTCCGAAGTCCGCAGCCGAAGGCAGCATGTGCGGCAGGTCGCTGTTCGGATCGGCGATCGCGTCGATGTCGAAGAACATGGCGCCCGGAATGTGCCCGGCGTTGTACTCCGCGACCGGATCGCGGTTCTGCGCGGGCAGATACCACGAGCCATCGAGGATCTTCACCTTGTCGAGATTGTCGGCGAGCCAGTCCGTTTCGACGATCGCATCGGGATTCGCGTAGGGCATGTGTCTGTCCTGTCGTTGGCGTTGGTCGGGTCGAATGCCGGCACCGGCACCGCTGGCCTCCTCCCCCTACTTGTAGGGAGAGGGTAGGGAGGGGGTTCGCGGCAATCAAGAACGGCCTGAGGCGCGCCCCTCCCGCGCTGCTCGCGCAGCGCGACCTCCCCCTGTCCTCAGGGGGAGGAGGACAAGCGGCGCGCCCAGAACTAGGCGAACCTGAGGTTCACGCGCCGGTTCTGGCGGCCCTTCTTTTCGATCTTGCCGACCTCGATGGCGCCGATCTCGCCGGTGCGCTTCACGTGGGTGCCGCCGCAGGGCTGCAGGTCGACGTCCTCGCCGATGCGCAGCAGGCGCACCTTGCCGGCGCCGCGCGGCGGCTGCACCGACATGGTCTTGACCAGGTCGGGCTGGGCGTCGAGCTCGGCGTCGGTGATCCACTCTTCGCCGACCGGGTAATCGGCGGCGATCAGGTCCTTCAGCTTGGCGGCGATCTCTTCCTTCTCGTAGGGCACTTCGGGCATGTCGAAGTCGAGCCGCCCCTTTTCGTCGCCGACCGAGCCGCCGGTGACAGGGAAGGGGAGGACGGCCGACAGCAGATGCATGCAGGTGTGCATGCGCATCAGCTTGTGGCGGCGTTCCCAGTCGATGGCGGCTTTGACCTTGGTGCCGACCGCAGGTGGCGTCGCGCCCTCGGCCAGCAGATGAACGATGCTGCCGGGCGTCTCGCCCTTGACGGCGTTGGTCACCGCAAGCGCCGCGCCGCCGTCGGGCGTCAGGGTGCCGGTGTCGCCGGGCTGGCCGCCGCCCTGCGCATAGAAAACGGTGCGATCGAGCTCGACGCCGTTGTCGTGCACCGCGGTGACGGTGGCCTCGCAGTCCTTGAGGTAGGCGTCCTGCGTGAAGAGGTGTTCGGTCATCGCGTCACTCCAGCCAGTGCGGCGCGGGCAGGCCCTTCTCTTTCAGGAAGGCCGGGTTGAACAGCTTGCTCTGGTAGCGGGTGCCGAAATCGCACAGCACCGTGACGATGGTGTGCCCAGGTCCCATTTCCTTCGCCATGCGCACCGCGCCGGCGACGTTGATGCCGGAGGACCCGCCGAGGACAAGACCCTCTTGCTCAATGAGGTCGAAGATCAGCGGCAGCGCCTCGGCGTCGGGAATCTGGAACGGCATGTCGACGGGCGCGTCTTCGAGGTTCTTGGTGATGCGGCCCTGGCCGATGCCCTCGGTGATAGACGAGCCTTCGGACTTCAGTTCGCCGTGGGCATAGAAGTTGTAGAGCGCGGCGCCCATCGGGTCGGCGAGGCCGATTTTCACGTCGGCGTTCCGCTCCTTGAGGTACATGCCGACGCCGGCCAGCGTGCCGCCGGTACCGACGGCGCAGATGAAGCCGTCGACCTTGCCGCTGGTCTGTTGCCAGATCTCCGGGCCGGTCGTCTTGAAGTGGCCCATGCGGTTGGCGACGTTGTCGAACTGGTTGGCCCAGATCGCGCTGCCCGGGTCTTTCTCGTTCAGCTCGTCGGCGGTGCGGCCCGAGACCTTCACGTAGTTGTTCGGGTCCTTGTAGGGCACGGCCGGGACGGGCCGCAGGTCGACGCCGCAGAGCCGCAGCATGTCCATCTTTTCCTGGCTCTGCGTTTCGGGGATGACGATGACGGTCTTGTAGCCCTTGGCGTTGCCGACGAGCGCGAGGCCGATGCCGGTGTTGCCGGCGGTGCCTTCGACGATGGTGCCGCCGGGCTTGAGCGCGCCGGACTGCTCCGCGTCCTCGATGATCGCCAGCGCCGCGCGGTCCTTCACCGAACCGCCGGGATTGAGGAACTCGGCCTTGCCGAGAATCTCGCAGCCCGTCGCATCCGACAGGCGGTTGAGGCGGATCAGCGGCGTGTTGCCGACGGTGTCGAGAAAGCCCTTGCGGATGTCCATGACGGCCTTTGTTGCGAACGCGGGGAGAACGTCGAACTTAAGGAGCGCTCCCCGCGCTCGCAAGGTTGCGTCAGGGCAGGGCGGCCATCAGGCCGCCGTCGACGGTCAACGCTTCGCCGGTGACCCACTCGGCGTCGTCGCTGGCGAGGTAGAGGAAACCGTTGGCGATGTCGCGCGGCAGGCCGAGGCGTCCCAAGGGATGCAGGCCGGTGGCGAACTCGCGCGCTGCAGACGGATCGTCCTGGTCGTCGAAATAGCCCTGGATCATCGGCGTGTCGATGAAGCCC
>JAYOEZ010000109.1:0-6975 GCA_038116985.1 Alphaproteobacteria bacterium
GTGTTGGAGAACTGCACGATCGGCCCGATCTGGGTTCGCAAGACGCCCAAGAAGGAAGCCGAGGCCGTAGCGATGGAGTACCTCGAGCGGGTCAAGATTCCGGAGCAGGCTGACAAGTATCCCGGGCGGCTGTCCGGCGGCCAGCAGCAGCGCGTTGCAATCGCTCGTAGTCTTTGTATGCGGCCCAACATCATGCTGTTCGACAAGCCGACGTCTGCGCTAGACCCCGAGATGATCAAGGAAGTCCTCGACGTGATGGTCGACCTGGCTCAAACCGGCATGACGATGCTTGTCGTGACGCATGAGATGGGATTTGCGTCGCAGGTCGCCGATCGGGTGATCTTCATGGATGCGGGCCAGATCGTTGAGCAGAACACGCCGGACGAGTTCTTCAACAACCCTCAGTCCGATCGCACAAAGCTCTTCCTGAGCCAGATCCTCAGCCATTAATGAGCGATATCGGCGTGCGTCCGATGCAGGACAACGACGCGGCGGCGGTACTCCGGATCTATCAGGCGGGCATCGATACCGGCAATGCGACGTTCGAGTCTTCCGCGCCGCGCTGGGAGGTGTGGACGGCAGGCCATCTCGATCACAGCCGCCTCGTCGCGGCGGTCGACGGCGAGGTGGTTGGCTGGGCAGCACTTGCGCCGGTGTCGCGGCGCAATGTGTACAGTGGCGTGGCCGAAGTAAGTATCTACGTGGATACCGGGTCAACCGGTCGCGGCGTTGGCAGCGTGCTGATGGCGGAACTCGTCGCGCAGGCGGAAGAAAACAGGATATGGACCCTGCAAGCGTCCCTTTTCGAGGAGAACGTGGCGAGTGCCGCTCTGCATGCTCGCTATGGGTTTCGTCTCGTCGGTCGGCGCGAGCGCATCGGCTTGATGCCGCACGGACCGTTTGCGAGACACTGGCGCGACACGTTGCTTCTTGAGCGCCGCAGCGCCCGCGTCGGCAACTAGCGATGCGGGTCGGTTCTGTTGCCGGCCCTGCAGCTAGGCCTTGGGGCGGGGACGCCCGGGCTACTGACCGCTCTCGGCCTTGATGTAGGCGATGACGTCGTCGACCTCTTGTTCCTTTCTGAGCCCAGCAAAACTCATCTTCGTTCCTTTGAGGAACTTGCGCGGGTTCTGAAGGAATTGTTCCAGCGTTTCTTCGTCCCAGGTCAGACCGGATTCCTGCATCGCCTTGGAGTAGCGATAGTCATCCGCGGCACCGGCCGAGCGACCTATTACCCCGTGGAGATTGGGCCCAACCTTGTGCTTCCCATCGGCTTCCACCGTGTGACATGCCAGGCACTTGCGAAACACCTTGGCGCCGTCCTCGGGATTTCCGTCTGCCAATGCGAAGGTTGTCGAACCGCCGATCGCCAGGACTGTTGCGATCGTGAGCGTCGCTTGCCGAACCATGGGTACTCCTTTGCCAAATTCCGGCCGGAAACATAAGAAAACGGGTCGGCATCGGCAAGAATCAACCACCTTGACGATTTCTTGATCGCTGAAGTGCGGGCTAGTATTCCGCACCGTCTGGTGAAAGCTGGCCTTGATGTCCCTCGACGAAGCGCAATTAGAGACTTGGGAAGAGTCGGGCCGGCAGGTTCTGGCGCCTGTCGGGCGCTGGGCTGTCGGCTCGTTAGCGATCGTAGAGCGTGAGATCCGCCGTCACGCGGATGCCGCCCGGGGCCCGATCGTCATCGACCTGAGTCGAATCCGCACTCTCGATACGGCTGGTGCATGGACCATCTATCGCACGGCGCGCAATCTCAATGCGGCTGGAATCTCGGTCGATGTGATCGGTGCCAGCGAAGAACAGACGGCGCTCATCGACGCCGTGCGGGCTGCCGAAGCCGAGCCCGAGCCGGATCCCGATACCGGAAATTCGTTCGTCAACATGGTCGCGCACATCGGGCAGAGCGCGATCGAGATCGCCCGCGAAACGGCGGACCTGCTGGGCTTCTTCGGCCTCATCCTCGTGACCGCCGCTCGCACGGTGGTGCGTCCGAGGCGCATCCGTGCCACATCGCTTTTCTACCACATGGAAGAAGTTGGCCTGAACGCGATCCCGATTGTCGGGCTGATGTCGTTTCTCATCGGCATCGTGCTCGCCTTTCAGGGGGCAAGCCAGTTGCAGCGTTTTGGCGCGGAGGTGTTCGTCGTCAATCTCGTGGCGATTTCGGTGCTTCGAGAGATTGGCGTGCTGATGACCGCGATCATCGTTGCCGGGCGCTCAGGCAGCGCCTTCACGGCCCAGATCGGTTCGATGAAGGTCAACGAGGAAGTCGACGCCATGCAGACGTTGGGGCTCGATCCCATAGAGGTGTTGGTCCTGCCGCGCCTGTTCGCATTGGCGATCACATTGCCGCTGCTCGCGTTCTTCGCCGACATCATGGGCCTGATCGGCGGCGGCCTCATGGCGTGGATCGCGCTCGACATATCTCCGGCCACTTTCATTGAGCGGCTTCGTGTCGCGGTTAGCATGTGGTCGTTCTGGGTCGGCATCCTCAAGGCGCCGTTCTTTGCGTTTCTGATTGCGATGATCGGTTGTTATGAAGGGTTCCAGGTAACCGGCAGCGCGACCAGTGTGGGGCAGCGCACGACCCGATCCGTGGTCGAGGCGATCTTCCTCGTTATCGTGGTCGACGCCGTGTTCTCGATCTTCTTCCAGATCGTGGGGATTTGACCGTGGCGCATGAACAGGATGTTGCGATCCGCATTCGCGGCCTGAAGACGCAGTTCGGGCGACAGGTCATTCACGAGAATCTCGATCTCGACGTACGCCGTGGCGAAGTCATCGGCGTGGTTGGCGGTTCGGGCACCGGCAAGTCGGTGCTCCTGCGGACGATCGTCGGCCTGAACCGGCCGGTTGCTGGGTCGATCGAGGTGCTCGGTCACCCCGTCACCGGCGCGAATGCAGAGCAAATGCTCGAACTTGAGCGCCGCTGGGGGGTGCTCTTCCAGGACGGCGCGCTCTTCAGCTCGCTGACCGTCGAAGAGAATATCGAGGTGCCGCTCAAGGAGCACACGCAGATGTCTCACGCGTTCCGCAAGGAGATTGCGGCGCTGAAGGTACGCATGGTGGGGCTGCCGATGACGGCGTGCGCCAAATACCCCTCCCAACTCTCCGGCGGCATGCGCAAGCGTGCCGGGCTTGCGCGTGCGCTCGCGCTCGACCCGGACGTCCTGTTTCTCGACGAACCGACAGCCGGCCTCGATCCGATCGGGGCGGCGGCTTTCGATCAGTTGATCCGTCGGCTGCAGCAGTCGCTGGGACTGACCGTGTTCATGGTCACCCACGATCTGGACAGTCTTCACGCAATTTGCGACCGTATCGCCGTTCTCGCGGACCACAGGGTCTCGGTCATCGGTCCGATGGACGTGATGTTGAGAAGCGAACATCCTTGGGTCCGCGAATACTTCCATGGCCCGCGCGCGCGGGCGGCGCTGGGTTAGGCGGGTCGCATGGAGAACCGGGCCAACTACATACTCGTCGGCTCATTCGTGTTGCTGGTGGTGCTGGGCCTGTTCGGGTTCGTCATCTGGCTGGCAAAGCTCGAAGTCGACCGCGAGTTCACCCGCTACACGATCTATTTCGAGGGTTCGGTAGCCGGTCTGAGTTCGGCCAGCAATGTGCTCTACAACGGCATTCCCGTCGGGACGGTTGAATCGATCGGCATTGATCCGCGCAATCCGCAGCAGGTTAGAGTCGTGGTCGAAGTCGGCACCGACACGCCGGTCAAGCAGGATTCGGTGGCCGAACTCCAGGCCCAGGGCATTACCGGCGTTTCGCTCGTCGCGCTGACGGGCGGGAGCGCTGAGAGCCCGCCGCTTGTTGATGTGCCGCCGGGTGAACGCTATCCGGTCATTGACTCGCGTCCGTCGCAGTTTCAGCGACTCTTTCAGGGTGCGCCGGACCTCATCGCGCGGGGTGTCGAACTCCTCGAACAGACGAAGAAGCTCGTCAGCAACGAAAACATTCAATCGCTCACGTCGATCATCGTGGATGTGGAGACTCTGTCCGGCGAGTTGGCCGATAGGACTGGAGACATCACGAGCATCCTGGACAATGTGGAGAGCACGTCGGCGGAGATGCGTCGGGCCGCGATTTCGCTCAACGAACTTGTACAAGGCCTCGATGCGCAGGTCGCGACCTTGTCGGAAAGTGCGGACGCCACGCTCGCCGTCGTCCGCGGGGCCGTGAGCACTGCGGACGGCATCGTCGAGAACGACCTGCGAACATTGATCACTGATCTTCGTACGACGGCGACTTCCATCACCGAGGTTTCACAAGGACTCAGCGCAATCGTCGAAGACACGCGTCAACCGATCGCCGATTTCTCGGCAGACGGGTTGTACGAGTTCTCGGGCCTGGTCGCCGACATGCGCGCGCTGATGGGTGATCTGTCGCGCCTGACGACCCAGATCGAGTCCGACCCGGCCCAGTTCCTGTTCGGAGACGCGCAAAGAGGTTTCGAGGCAGAGCAATGAGTGTTGGGACGATGACCAGATGTGGCGCCGTAGCCTTCGCGCTATTTGTGCTTGGCGCCTGCTCGGGGGTTCTGCCGGGCGGTGGTCCGCCCGCGAACCTGTATACGCTTACCCCGAAGAACACGTTCGACGATCAGTTGCCGCGCGTTCCCTGGCAACTCGTGGTCGAGGAGCCTAGCGCAGCTGGTGGCCTTCAGGTCCAGAGCATCGCCTTGCGAACTCGCGCCATTGAACTTCAGTACTTTGCGGGCGCGCGCTGGACCGAGCGTGCGCCGCGCATGGTGCAGACTTTGCTTGTCGAGTCGTTCGAGAATTCCGGCAAGATCGTTGCCGTTGGCCGTCAGGCGATTGGCTTGCGTTCGGACTTCAATCTCAAGACCGAGTTGCGCGAATTTCAGGCGGAGTATGCCAATCCCAACCGGCCCCCGGTCGTGCACGTGCGTCTCAGTGTCCGGCTGATCCAGCAACCGCGCCGGGAGATCGTTGCCTCGGAGAATTTCGACGCCGAGGTCGAGGCGGCGAGCACCGGGATGGAGGACATCATTCTCGCCTTCGACGATGCCCTCGGGAAGGTCATCCGTCGCACGGTCGAGTGGAGCCTCCAGACCGGCGCGTCGGTTTACCGCGCGCGCTAGCTTATTCGGCCGCTTCCTTGGGCTTGTTGCGGGGATCCGCGGGATCCAGCCGAACCGCTGCGTCGGCCATCGCCTGATAGTGTGACAGACGCTCGCCGCCCACCATCGGATACTTGTGGATGCTGTGGCTGACCCCCAGGGTCAGCATCATCTCGGTCGCGGCGTAGCCCGTGGCGAGTGGATTCAGCACCGGCGCACTGACTCTTTCTGCGATCTCGTCGGCAATCGGCGACATGCAGGTGCATCCCAGCATGATGGTGTCCGCACCGTCCTCGCTGATTGCTCGCTCGCAATGTCGGACAATCCTGTCCTGCTGGGTCATCTCGCCTGCCCGCATGTCGGTGACGAAGTTTTCTTCCTCGGACAGCGAGTCCAGTTCTTCGTCCTCACTCACGCACCGAATGGAGACGCAGCGATCTTCCATTCGGTAGAGCTGGAGCAGGCCGTGATAGATGAACATCAGCTGCGGCGGCCAAATCGTGACGATGGAGAACTTGCTCCCGAGCTGGCTCGCGGCGTGCATGGTCGCTTGACCGGCGCCGATGACGGGGATTCGCACGCCTGAGCGCAACGCGCTCAAGCCGTAGTCGCCGACCGTGTTGATGAACACGGCGTCGAAGCCTTCTGCGTCGGCCCGGAGGCCCGCTTCGATGTTTGCGATTTCCGCCATGTGCCGATTGATCTCGTTGACGGGGAAGGCGGGCAGGCGCGTTTCGATCAGCAACGGCTCGAAGCCGTCGCTACGTATGTCCAGGATCTCCTTCGGCGGGGTGTTGTCGCCCGTTCGCCGGAACCCTGTCCCGATGACTGCGATCTTCTTCATCGTTTCTCTCCCGTTTGAAGGATGATGGTAGCAGCGGCGTGGCGCTACTTTCTAGTTGGCCATCTTGTCGAGCCGCTTGGCGAGATCGTCCAGAAGTTCCCGATTCTCGATGCGCTCGATCCAGTCCTTCGGAATGCCCTTGACGCCCAGGTAGCTCCCGCAAAGCGCGCCCGCCATCGATCCGAGCGTATCTTCGTCGCCGCCCTGAAGGACCGCGCAATAGATACAGTCCTCGAACGAGTTCTGATGCTTCAGGAAGGAAAAGAGCGAGAAGGGCAGGGACTCCTGCACGGCCTGGGACAATCCGAGGGTTTCCGAAGCTTCCTCTGGCGTTGCCTTGCCTGCGATTAACTCGATGACCTGAACCAGCTTTAGGCGCATTTCCTTGGTCTTGGCGAAACGCACGATCCCGGTGCAGAAATCGGCGAAGGGAAATTTTCCCTTCGGGTCCATTTTTGCGAGTTGCGCGATGGCCCACGCCATCACCGCGGCACCGTCCACCCCGACAGGGTGGGTATGGGTGATCATCGCCGAGCGGGCAGCGTAGTCTCTGAGATCGACCGAATTCCGGAAGAACACGCCCAGTGGTGCGATCCGCATGGCGGCGCCGTTGCCGTACGAACCGGCGCCGTCGTGCAGGCGTCCGGCGGCCTCGGTGAAGGGCATATCGTGGCGCTTGACCATCGCGAAAATCGCCGGCACCGAGGAGCTGTAGTCGCGCCAGGGCTCGCGTCCGTAGTTTCTTTGGAAAATGCGGCCAATCTCGTCTTCATTAACGCCGCCCGACATCGAGAGCGCCTCGGCCAACCCGATGGACATGGCCGTGTCGTCGGTATAGCGCAGCACATCGCCTTCGCTGAGCCAGTCGCTCAGCGAATCCTGATCGCCATGTACCGATGCAAGCTCGCCAATTGCGTCCCCCACTGCGCCGCCGTGCAATGCGCCACGAAACTTGTCCAGTGTCGAAACTGGCACGCCTCCCCTCCCCGAGCCGGGGCTACAGATACATGAGAAATCCCGCGCCAGCTACCCC
>JAYOEZ010000110.1:0-6925 GCA_038116985.1 Alphaproteobacteria bacterium
GGTGCTCGAGTGCACCGGCATCTTCACGAAGCGCGAACAGGCCGAGGCCCACATCAAGGCGGGCGCGCGGCGCGTGCTGATTTCGGCACCCGCGACAGGCGCCGACCTGACCGTGGTCTACGGCGTCAACCACACCAAGCTGCGCAAAGGGATGACGATCATCTCCAACGCGTCGTGCACGACCAACTGCCTTGCCCCGGTCGCCAAGGTGGTGAACGACGCCGTCGGCATCGATCAGGGCTTCATGACGACGGTTCATGCCTATACCGGCGACCAGCCTGTGCACGACACGCTGCACAAGGATCTGCGGCGCGCCAGGGCGGCCGCGCTGTCGATGATCCCGACCTCGACCGGCGCCGCCAAGGCGGTGGGCCTTGTGCTGCCGGAACTGGACGGCCGCCTCGACGGCACGGCGATCCGCGTGCCGACGGCCAACGTGTCGATGATCGACTTCCACTTCACGGCAAAGAAAAAGACGACCGTCGAAGCCCTGCACAAGGCTGTGAAGCGCGCCGCCGCAGGCAAGATGAAAGGCGTTCTCGAGGTCAACGACGAGCCGCTGGTGTCGATCGACTTCAACCATTCGACGGCGAGTTCGACCTTCGACCTGACCCAGACGCAGGTGATGGGCGGCAAGCTGTGCCGCGTGCTGTCGTGGTACGACAACGAGTGGGGCTTTTCGAACCGGATGGCCGACACGGCGTCGGCAATCGGCAAACTCGGATAGGCGGGCGATTGACGACGGCCTTCACTTTCCACTCGCGACGCCAGGCGGCGACCGCTCTTGCCGCCGGTCACGAAGCCGGGGCACCGATCCTGCTTGTGACGGCGCCGGGCGCGGCGGCGCACGCCGGGCCTGAATTCCTGCTCGAAATCTATCGCACCGCCAAAGCGGACGTTCCCGATGCGCAGGGCGACGTGCTGATCGATTGCGGAACGGACGTCGGCACTGCGATGCGTGCGCTGCGCAGCGGCTGGCGCCAGATGATCTTCGCCGGCGACGACACGGTGCGCGGCAAGATCATCGACATGGCCGAACAGATGGATTGCGTCGTCCACGACGCACGACCCGAGACGACCGACCTGAACGACGCCGGCGACCCGGCCTGGGCCTGCCGGCAGGCTATTGCCCTCGGGCATTGAAGAAGCGAAATCGAGACGGAGGCACCGATGACCAGCGCGAACCTTGACGCCATTGCCCGCCAAATGGTGGCGCCCGGCAAGGGCATTCTTGCGGCGGACGAAAGCACCGGCACGATCGCCAAACGACTGGCGAGCATCGACGTCGAGAACACCGAAGAAAACCGGCGCGCCTACCGCGAACTCCTGTTCACGACGGAAGGCGCCGGCGACTACATCAGCGGGGTCATCCTGTTCGACGAGACGCTGCGACAAAGCGCGGCGGACGGCACAACTTTCGCCAAGCTCTTGGAAGCCCAGGGATCGCTGCCCGGAATCAAGGTCGACAAGAGCGTGCACCCACTGGCCGGCGCGCCGGACTATCCGATCACAGAAGGCCTCGACGGCCTGCGCGGGCGCTGCGAGGAATATGTCTCGCTGGGCGCGAAGTTCACGAAGTGGCGCGCGGTGATCAAGATCATCGACGGCCAGACGCCGGACATCGCCATCGACGCCAACGCCCATGCGCTGGCGCGCTACGCGGCCATCGCCCAGGAGGCCGGGCTGGTGCCGATCGTCGAACCCGAGGTGCTGATGGACGGCGATCACACCATCGAGGTCTGCCAGGAGGTAACCGAGCGCACGCTAGCGCGGGTCTACGACGAGTTGTTCGCCTTCAACGTCCGCCTCGAGGGCACCGTGCTCAAGCCGAACATGGTGGTGTCGGGCAACACCTGCGGCAAACAGGCGGGCTTGGACGAGGTGACAGACCGCACCCTGGAAGCGTTGCGGCGGCACGTGCCGGGCGCTGTCCCGGGCATCGCCTTCCTGTCGGGCGGTCAGTCGGAGGAGGAAGCGACGGCGCATCTCAACGCGATGAATGCGAAGGGTCCACACCCCTGGGAACTCACCTTCTCCTACGGGCGCGCACTGCAACAGTCGGCGCTGCAGGCATGGAAAGGCGCGGACGGCAACATCGCGGCGGCGCAGACCGCGTTCAAGCATCGGGCCCGCATGAATAGCCTGGCGCGCACCGGCGCCTACCGCGCCGAACTCGAAGGCGAGCTTGCAGCCTAGCAACGTGAACAAGGCGGCGCGCTGCCGCCTATACCTGGTCAGCCCCCCGGCGATCGGCGCGGACTTTCCCGACCGCCTCGCCGCGGCGGCGTCGGGCGGCGACGTCGCCTGCCTGCAGCTGCGCCTCAAGGACACGCGCGATGAGGACATCCTCGCCGCAGCCGAAGCGATCCTGCCGGTTGCACAGGCCCACGACATCGCCCTTCTGATCAACGACCGGCCGGATCTTGCGGCCAAGGCGGGCGCGGACGGCGTGCATATCGGCCAAGGCGATGCGACCTATGCCGAGGCGCGCGCCGTCGTCGGCGCCGACGCGATCGTCGGCGTGACCTGTCACAATTCGCGTCACCTCGCCATGGAGGCAGCCGACGCCGGGGCCGACTATGTCGCCTTCGGCGCGTTCTTCGACTCGCCGACCAAGCCGCCCAAGTTCCGCGCCGAAGCGGACCTGCTCGTATGGTGGAGCGACTTCATCGAGGTGCCCTGTGTGGCGATCGGCGGCATCACCGCCGAGAACTGCGCCCCGCTGGTGAAGGCCGGGGCCGACTTTGTGGCGGTGGTGTCGGCCGTGTGGGATCACGCGGACGGACCCGCAGCAGGCGTGCGTGCACTCAACGACGCAATCGCCGCCGCGCTTTCCTAGCCCGGGTCGACCGGCAGCCAGAGAACGTCGTCGATCGTGGTCGCGCCAGTTGCCGCCATGACCAGACGGTCGAATCCCATCGCCATGCCCGCCGCAGGCGGAAGACCGTGTTCGAGCGCCGCGAGGAAGTCCTCGTCGACGGGATATGCCGGCGCGCCGAGGCGCGCCTTGGCGGCGACGTCGTCGGCAAAGCGGCGGCGTTGTTCTGCCGCATCCGTCAGTTCCACGAAGCCGTTGGCCAGTTCGAGGCCGGTCGCGTAGAGCTCGACGCGCTCGGCAATGTGCGGGTCCGCAGGATCGAGGCGCGCGAGGGCCGCGAGCGGCGCCGGCCAGCGCTCGAGGAATGTCGGTCGTTCCATACCCAGATTCGATTCGACGCGGTCGACGAAAATGCGGAAGAACGAATCATCCCATGGATCCGCGTCGTCAGCCGGGATGCCGGCTGCGCGCGCCACTGCGGCGAGCTTTCCGGCATTGCCGGTCCCGTCGTCGTTCAGCGTCGCCATTACGTCGACCTGTGCGTAGCGCATGAAGGCGTCGGCGACGGAAAGGCGCTCGAAACCATCTGCGGGTTTGGCCCGCCTACCGTCCCAACGAAGCGCTCCGTCCGACAGAGATAGCGGCACGGCCGCCAGCGCAGCCCGGACCACGTGGGCGCACTGCGCGACGAGATCGTCGAGGTGGGAATCGACCGCATACCATTCGATCATGGTGAACTCGGGATGGTGGACCCTCGACCGCGCCTCGTTGCGCCAGGCGTGCGCGATCTGAAAAAGCCGTGGCACGCCGGCCGCAAGAAGCTTCTTCATGGCGTATTCGGGCGACGTGTGCAGATACAAGCGCCGCGCCTTCCCCTCGAAGGGCTCGACCAGTTCAGTGGCAAAGGCGCGGAGGTGCGGCTCGAGGCCGGGCGATAGCTGCAGGGCCGGCGTATCGACCTCGACGAAGCCGTTGGCGTCGAACCAGCCGCGCACGGCCTTGAGGATCGCGGCACGGGCGTCGAGAAAGGCGCGGCGGCGGGCGAAGACGTCGGGCCGCCAAGACGGCACGGTCGTTTTTTGCGTCACGGTCGACAAACCTGTTGTTGGCCACGCACTGTAGCAGGACACGACATTCGGGAGGTTCAGATGCTCAAGTCCGCGGAGGCGCTGCGCGCCGCCGGCCTGATCAACGAGGCGCAGAAAGAGACGGTCGCGACGGTCGCGGCGCGCTACGCGGTGGCGCTGACGCCGGCCGTCGCCGATCTGGTACGCGCCGAGGCCGGCGACGGGCCGCTGACCCGGCAGTTCGTGCCTGCGGCCGAGGAGTGCGCGTTGACCGACGGCGACCACGCCGACCCGATCGGCGACGACACCCATAGCCCGGTGAAGGGCGTCGTCCACCGCTATCCCGACCGCGTGCTGCTGAAGCCGGTGCACACCTGCGCCACCTATTGCCGCTATTGCTTCCGCCGCGAGACAGTCGGCCGGGGCGAGGCGCCGTTGTCGGCCCACGAGTTGGCGGCTGCTTTCGACTACGTGCGGGCGCGTCCTGACATATGGGAAGTGATCCTGACCGGTGGCGATCCGTTGGTGCTGTCGGCCCGGCGCGTCGCGCAACTGGTCGGCGCGCTTTCGGCGATCGATCACCTTGGGGTCATCCGCGTGCATACCCGTGTGCCGATCGTCGACCCTGCGCGCGTCGATACCGCGATGATCGACGCGCTTGCCTCCGAGAAGGCGGTCTACGTCGTCGTGCACTGCAACCACGCAAAAGAACTTTCGGCTTCGGCCATTGATGCGACGCGGCGGCTGATCGACGCCGGTATTCCCGTTCTGTCGCAGTCGGTTCTGTTAAAGGGCGTCAACGACAACGCGACCGAACTGGAAGCGCTGTTTCGCGCACTTGTGCGCGCACGCATCAAACCCTACTACCTGCACCATCCAGACCGGGCGCCGGGCACAGGTCATTTCCGGGTGTCGCTGGCGGAGGGTCGCGCCCTGGTCGACGGACTGCGCGGTCGCGTCTCGGGCCTGTGCCAACCCGACTACGTCCTGGATATCCCCGGCGGCCACGGCAAGGTACCCGCGTCATCGGGCTGGATCGAAGAACGCGGAGACGGGCGGTTTTCGGTGCGCGACCCGAAGGGCCTCCGCCATTGCTATGCCGACGACACCGCATCGCCGCCGTTTGCTACCGATCAGGCAAGCTGATAGTTTCCGCGCGCCCGCGACCCCAATATCGAGCCCACGATGAAGATCAACGCCAACCAGATTCGCCCCGGCATGGTGATCCAGCATGACGGCAAGGAAATGGCCGTCATCAAGATTCAGCTGATCCAGCCCGGCAAGGGCGGCGCGTTCATCACCGTCGACATGCGCGACCTGGCCACGGGAACGAAGACCAATCAGCGCTGGCGCACGGCCGACACGGTGGAGAAGCTCAACACCGAGGAGACCGACTACCAGTACCTTTACGCCGACGGCGACAACTACACCTTCATGGAACCCGAGAACTACGAACAGATCACGATCTCCGGCGATCTGCTGGGCGACGACGCCGCGTACCTCGAAGAGGGGATGATGGTCATCGTCAATAGTGTTGAAGGCAAGCCGATAGGCGTGCAGCTGCCGCAGACGGTTGTGCTCGAAGTCGTCGAAGCGGAGCCGGTGGTCAAGGGTCAGACCGCATCTTCGTCCTACAAGCCGGCGCAGATGAATAACGGCATGCGCGTCATGGTGCCACCGTTCGTCGAGACCGGCACCCGCATCGTCGTCAACACGGCCGACGGAACCTACCTCAAACGCGCCGACTGACGACCGATGAGCGGTCTGCGGTCGCCGGTCGTCAACGTCATGTCGGGCGCCGCCAGACGCGTGGGACGCCAGCTCGTGCGCGACTATGGCGAAGTCGACAAGCTGCAGGTCTCGGTGAAGGGCCCGGCCGACTTCGTCAGCGCCGCCGACCGCAAGGCCGACAAGACGCTGCGCGAGGTGCTCGGCAGGGCGCGACCGGACTGGAGCTTCCTGACCGAGGAGAGCGGCGAGACCAAGGGAAGCAACTCGTCTAATCGCTGGATCATCGATCCGCTCGACGGCACGACCAACTTTTTGCACGGCATCCCGCACTTCTGCATTTCGATCGCCCACGAGCGCGACGGCGAGATCGTGGCGGGACTCATCTACGATCCCTTGCGCGACGAAGAGTTCGCCGCCGAGAAAGGCGCAGGAGCGTTTCTCAACGACCAGCGGCTGCGCGTGTCGGCGCGCCGTGCTCTCGAACAATCGGTGCTGGCGACCGGCGTGCCGACGATCCGCGGGTCGGACTCGATCACGCCGTTTCTCAAGCAACTGGCAACCCTGAGCGACAAGGTCTCGGCGATCCGCCGACTGGGATCGGCGGCGCTGGACCTCGCCTATGTTGCCGCCGGTCGCTATGAGGCGTTCTGGGAAAACAACCTGAGCATCTGGGATATCGCAGCCGGGGTGATCATCGTGCGCGAGGCCGGCGGCTTCGTCAGCGATCACGACGGCGGCGGCGCCATGCTCGAGAGCGGGGATGTCCTGGCAGGCAATCCGGAGGTTCACGGAGCCGTGCTGACCCACCTGAAAGCCGCCCGAAAACTGCCGGACTGGCCCTAGGCCGCCTTACCGGCGCGGTTGTCCAAGCGCGCGGCACTAAGCTAAGGTGTCGCGGCAAAAGCGGCGCCGAGAACGCCGCGGGTTCAGAAAACCGTGGAGTTTTCCATGACCGATCAAGGGCGAGGCGCCGCGCGGATGGCCGCTCGCGCATTGTGCGGTGGACTGCTGTGCCTGGCCGCGGGAACGGCACTGGCCCAGGAGACCGTCGTGATCGGCGGCAGCGGGCAAAACGCCGTCGAGGTCAATCTTGACGTGCTGCGGACGCTCGACACCGACGGCGGTCAGCGCGTGCTCCGGTTTCCCGGCGAGCAGCCCGGCGCATCGGTCGTTCTGAAGCCGCCCGGCGGCGGCGCCGCGCCGTCGGCTGGGAACTTGCGCATACCTGCCCTGCGCCCCCCCTCCCCTGCCGTCGCCGCGCGTCCTGCAGCGCCGGCGCCGTCCACCCGGCCTGCGGCACCGCCTGCTC
>JAYOEZ010000111.1:0-6882 GCA_038116985.1 Alphaproteobacteria bacterium
GCCCATACCCACGACGACGCGACAAGGCCAATCAACAAAAATAGGGGCCGCGTTACCGCGGCCCCCGAAACCGGTTGGACAAAGAACCCCAAGCTAGGATTGCGGCAGGCGATACGCCTTGTGGCAAGCGCCACACTGCTGCCCCATCGCGCCAAGATTCTGGCCAACGCCAGCCATGTCACCACCCGCAGCCGCATCGGCCATCTTCTGGCCAGCATCCTGCAATGCCTTGATAATCCCATTGGCCTCTGCCGATTGTGCAAAGAACTCAGGCTTGAGTCTGGATCCCGCTTCGGAACCCTTGGGGAAAACATCATCCAGCATCATGGCCAGGCCATTCAGCGCTGCCGCATGTGCGCCCAGGTCATCCTTGTTCTCGACCTTACCCTGCAGAATGGCTCCAATCGACCCCATGTGCGCGCCAATCGCCCGCATCACGTTGACCCGGTATTTCACCGCCTCGGCGGCCATATCGCCTTCCACCATGCGCTCCTGCGCCTGACCGACACCGGCCGCGAGCCCCGTGGCGAGGACCACGGCCGCTATCGCATATCCCAAACGAAATCTCATGTAGTAGTCTCCCCGTCTTCCAAAAAAGGACCTGTCTCACGCGGCAAACACCGCTCTTTCACGATTATTCCGTCACGGCGGCGCGAATCCGCACCGTCATCGTCTTGTTGCCGTAACCGTCAACATTGTCGTGGGCGCGAACGACGACCTGCCGGATATTCTCCGGTATCGCGACCCGACTGAGCGATCGGGTGAACGGCTGTTCCTGAACGTGGGGATGCAATAGCGTGCGCACACCCAGAGTGGTCCCGTCGGGGGCGACGATCTCCCATCTATCGGCATAGTGCTCCCAACCGGTGTCAGGATGGCGAACCGTCACATTGAAGCGGTATATTCCCGGCGCGGTCGCGACCACCTCGACGGCAACGACGTCGGCACTCCCGGCCAGCACCGGCGAGGCCGGTCCGAGAAAAGCCGCGACAAGAAGGATCCAGCGGAGACTCATGGCTAGCGTTACCTCACTCTGTGTCTACTGTGCGTCAAGCATCGCGATCGATGACGCCTACAAGAACGCTGCAATTCACCTCGGCGGCATTCTCGGAGAGCGCGGGATTCGGCTTGTTTTTGGCGGCGGCCGGGTCGGATTGATGGGTCTGCTTGCAGACGCGGCGCTCGAAGCCGGCGGCGAAGTAATCGGAGTCATTCCGCAGCACTTGGAAGAGGCTGAGGTTGGGCACCACGGTGTCACGAAGCTTCACATCGTCGAAAACATGCACGTTCGGAAAGAGATGATGTTCCGGCACGCCGACGCGATCGCCGTGCTGCCGGGCGGACTCGGCACTCTGGACGAGACCTTTGAAATCATTACCTGGCGTCAGCTGGGAATGCACGACAAGCCAATCATCATCGTCGACATTGGCGGATTCTGGCAGCCTCTGTTCGATCTGGTGGATCACGTTGTCGAGACGGGTTTTGCCTCGCACCGCGCCAAGGACCTATTCGTGCGAGTGGCGTCGGTGGAGGAAATACTCCCGACGATCGAGCAAATGCCGGAATCGCACCTCCGGCCGTCGATCGACCGCCTCGAGCGGTTCAGGCCGTCCGGTCGGGCGGCCTTGAACGGCGGATTTCCGGTGGTATTGTGCGGCCCGCTCACCGTACACATCACCAAATCACGCGAAGCAGGAGCCCGCCCCAATGGCGAAAATCAAGGTCGAAAACCCCGTCGTCGAACTCGACGGCGACGAGATGACACGGATCATCTGGCACTTCATCAAGGACAAGCTGATCCTTCCGTACATCGATATCGACCTGAAGTACTACGATCTCGGCATCGAGGCCCGCGACGAAACCGACGATCAGATCACCGTCGATGCGGCCGAGGCCATCAAGAAGTACGGCGTCGGCGTCAAGTGCGCGACGATCACGCCCGACGAGGCCCGCGTCGAGGAGTTCGGCCTCAAGAAGATGTGGCGCTCGCCCAACGGGACCATCCGCAACATCTTGGGCGGAACGGTATTTCGCGAACCGATCATCTGCCAGAACGTTCCGCGGTTGGTGCCCGGCTGGACCGATCCGATCGTGATCGGACGCCATGCTTTCGGCGACCAATACAGAGCCACCGACTTCGTGGTGCCGGGCAAAGGCAAACTGACGGTCAAGTTCGAACCGGAAGACGGCGGTGCACCGATCGAGCACGAGGTCTTCGACTTCCCTGGCGGCGGCATCGCCATGGCAATGTACAACCTCGATGATTCTATCCGCGGTTTTGCCCGTGCGTGCATGAACTACGGCTTGAACCGCAAGTGGCCGGTTTACCTGTCGACCAAGAACACGATCCTCAAAGCCTATGACGGCCGCTTCAAGGACTTGTTTGCGGAAGTTTTCGAAGCCGAATTCAAGGATAAGTTCGAAGCCGCCGGGATCACGTACGAACACCGGTTGATCGATGACATGGTCGCGGCCGCCCTCAAATGGAGCGGCAAGTTCGTCTGGGCGTGCAAGAACTACGATGGCGACGTTCAGTCTGACACGGTAGCTCAAGGCTTCGGCTCACTCGGGCTCATGACGTCCGTACTGATGACCCCCGACGGCAAGACGGTCGAGGCGGAAGCCGCTCACGGCACGGTCACTCGTCACTACCGCCTGCACCAGAAGGGCGAGGAAACTTCGACCAACCCGATTGCCTCGATCTTTGCTTGGACACGCGGCCTGATGCACCGAGCAAAACTGGACGGTAACGCCGACCTCAATGCCTTTGCAGAAACCCTCGAGAAGGTTTGTGTGGGCTCGGTCGAGAACGGCTTCATGACCAAGGATCTGGCGATCCTCGTTGGACCTGATCAGAAGTGGCTGACCACCAACCAGTTCCTCGATAAGCTCGATGAGGGCCTGCAAAAAGCGATGAGCTAGGGGAAGGAACTCAATCAGTCCTTCAAAGAACCGCCTTCGCGCTCCATCAGCCAGGCGAAGCGTTCTTCTGCCACCCGGGTAATGTGGTCCCTCAGTACCTCGTCCTCCTCCATGAGGACGTGGAAGTCATCGACGTGCAGCACTAGTAGGCTGGTTTTCGTCAGGGCGCGCACGGTCGCCGTTCGCGTCGTTTTCTTGAGCAGAGCGATTTCACCAAAGAAGTCGCCTTCCGCGAGGACGATCGGATCGGGCGGCGTCTCGACTTCCACTTCGCCAGAGGTAACGAAGAACATGTCGTCGGCCTCTTCGCCCTTGCGGGCGACGACAGTTCCGGCCGGCACCACACGGGAGCGCAACAGACCGGTGATCCTTGAGACCATCGGCGGACTCAACTGAGAGAATAGGGGCACCCGCGAGACCATCCCCCAACTCACCACGAACTCACGTCGGTGAATCTCGCTGGAAAAGCCGGATGCAATGATACCGATCGGGATCGCGAACATCCCTATCCCGATCACCATGACCACCCCGCCGATCAGCCGACCGATCGTGGTCACGGGCACGACATCGCCATAGCCTACCGTCGTGAGGGTCGCCATTGCCCACCACATGGCGTCGGGAATACTCCCGAACACCTCTGGTTGCGCGTGGCGCTCTGCATGATACATCGCGGTCGCCGCAACCGTTAGCAAGACAAGCATTACGAAGACTGCCGCGCCAAGTGCACGGCGCTCCTCGCTCAAGACCCTGCCAAGCGATGCAAGCGCTGGCGAGTAGCGCGCCAACTTCAGGAGACGAAGTAACCGTAGAACCAACAACACCCTCAGGTCCGTGGTCGCAAGAATCATCCCAAGATAGAACGGCGCGATCGCGAGAATGTCGATCACGGCAAAGGGGCTAAACGCGTAGCGCAGCCGGGCACGGATCGCGCCGAATCGTCTCAGGTGCAAGTGATGATCGGACACCCAAAGTCGCGCAAAGTACTCGACGGTGAAGAGGCCGACCGTGACGACCTCGACCCACCAAAGGAGACCGCTCCACTCGGCCCTAACGCTGTCCACCGTCTCGAGAGTAATTGCAGCTACGTTCCCGAGGATCAGGACGACCATTGCCCAATCGAAAGCGCGGCTGGGTATGTCGTCGGCGTGGCCGGACTCGAGGATGCGGTACAGGTTCTCCTTGAAGCTCCTGTCCTCGCGTCCGTTCATCAGTCAATCCGTCAGGTACCGGCGGCGAGCGCCTGTTCGACGGCCTTGAGCGCCTCACCGAGGTTGCCGCCTTCGGGGCCACCGGCCTGGGCCATGTCCGGTCGCCCACCGCCGCCTTTACCACCTAGCGCCGCTGCACCGGCGCGCACGAGGTCCACTGCATTGAATCGCTCGACGAGGTCTTCGGTGACGCCTACGACAAGGGCGCCCTTCCCGTCCGACGACGTCGCGATTGCCACGACGCCGGATCCGAGTTTCTTCTTCGCCTCATCTGCCATGCTGCGAAGTTCCTTCGCCGGCACCCCATCGAGTTCCCGTGCCGAGTAGCTGACCCCGCCGACATCTCGTACCTCAGGACCGCCTGTCGCACTGCCGGAAGCCAACGCTTTGCGCGTATCCGACAACTCGCGTTCCAACCGTTTTCGTTCCTCAAGAAGACCAGCAAGTCGTTTGCCGAGATCGGAAGGCGCCGTCTTGACGAGGGCGGCGGCCTCACGCATCGCATGATCCTGCTCCTGGACATGGGCGAGCGCGCCCTCACCAGTTACGGCCTCGATCCGCCTCACGCCAGCCGCGACCGCACCTTCGGACACAATCTTGAAGAACCCGATATCGCCAGTGCGCGAGACGTGCGTCCCACCGCATAACTCTACTGAATAGCGATGGCCATCGTTCCGCGGCCCGCCCATAGAGACGACACGAACCTCGTCGCCGTACTTCTCCCCGAACAGTGCCAGGGCGCCCTGCTCGACCGCCTCTTCCGGACTTGCCAGGACGGTATCGACCGCGGTGTTGCCCCGAATCTGGCCGTTGACCAGTTCCTCTACGGCAACCATCTCCTCTTCACTCATCGCCTTGGGATGACTGATGTCGAATCTAAGACGGTCCGCGGCAACCAACGAACCCTTCTGGGTCACGTGGTCGCCCAGCACCTTGCGTAGAGCGGCGTGTAACAGATGCGTCGCGGAATGATTGGCGCGGAGCGCAGTGCGCCTGTCGCCGTTGACCCGCAGCTCGAGCACGTCGCCGACCTTCACCGTGCCACGCTGCACACTTCCGATGTGGACATGTAGGTCCCCGAGGACCTTCCGCGTGTCGCTAACCGCAATCTCGACTTCATTGGCACCGATCATCAGGCCGGTGTCGCCGACCTGGCCGCCGGACTCGCCATAGAACGGAGTCTGGTTCAACACGATCGACACGTCGTTGCCAGCATGCGCCTCGTCAATTTCGGCACCGTCTGAAAGTAACGCTTCAACTTTGCCTTCGGCCACTTCGGTGCCATAGCCGAGGAACTCGGTCGCACCGGCGCGGTCACGGATTTCAAACCAGACCTTGTCCGTAGCCTGCTCGCCGGAACCCGCCCAGGCTGCGCGTGCGTCGGCACGCTGTTTGTCCATGGCGGAGTCGAACCCGGCCGTATCGACGCCTCGACCTTGGGCGCGTAGCGCATCCTGGGTGAGATCCAACGGAAAACCGTAGGTGTCATATAGGCGAAATGCGACATCGCCAGGCAGCGGCGTGCCCTCGCCCAACCCTTCCAACTCCTCCTCCAGCAGCCTCAACCCGCGCTCGAGCGTCCGTCGAAAACGGGTTTCTTCGAGCTTTAGCGTCTCGGTGATGAGTGCCTCTGCGCGTACAAGTTCTGGGTAGTGCGCCCCCATCTCGCGGACCAATGCGGGGACCAGGCGCCACATCAACGGCTCATCGACGCCCATCAGGTGTGCGTGCCGCATGGCGCGCCTCATGATTCGCCGAAGAACGTAGCCCCGTCCCTCGTTCGACGGCATGACCCCGTCAGCCATCAGGAAACTGACCGAGCGCAGGTGATCGGCGACGACGCGATGAGAGACACCGTGTGGTCCGTCGGGGTCCGCCCCGCTCGCCTCGGCCGAAGCGACGATCAGGTTGCGCATCAGATCGATGTCGTAATTGTCGTGCTTGCCCTGCAGCACCGCCGCGATGCGTTCGAGCCCCATGCCGGTATCGATCGATGGCTTCGGCAATTCGATCTTGTCGCCGTTCGGCATCTCCTCGAACTGCATAAACACGAGATTCCAGATCTCGATGAACCGGTCGCCGTCCTCGTCCGCCGAGCCGGGCGGCCCCCCCGGAATGTCGTCGCCATGGTCGAAAAAAATCTCCGAGCACGGACCGCAGGGACCGGCGTCCCCCATACGCCAATAGTTGTCGTCGGTCGGAATCCGAACGACCCTATCGTCCGGCAGGCCCGCGATCTTTTTCCACAGCGCCGCCGCAGCGTCGTCCTCATGATAGACCGTGACCAACAGGCGACCGGCGTCGAGACCGTATTCCTTGGTGAGCAGGTTCCACGCAAGTTCGATCGCCAGTTCCTTGAAGTAGTCGCCGAAGGAAAAATTCCCCAGCATCTCGAAGAAGGTGTGGTGACGCGCGGTATAGCCCACGTTGTCGAGGTCGTTGTGCTTGCCGCCGGCCCTTACGCACTTCTGGCTCGTGACCGCACGGCTATACGGACGGTGCTCGCTGCCGGTGAACACGTTCTTGAACTGAACCATGCCGGCATTGGTGAACAGCAAGGTCGGATCGTTGTGGGGCACAAGCGGACTCGACGCGACGACCTCATGGTCGTTGCTCCCGAAGTAGTCGAGAAACGCCTTGCGGATATCACTGACGCCGTTCATGCCGGTCCCGTTTCAATTCAACCCTCAGGCTCTAAACCCTTGGATTCAAACTATTCTACCATGTCGCGCCGAGGCTTTTAGCCCTTGGT
>JAYOEZ010000112.1:0-6655 GCA_038116985.1 Alphaproteobacteria bacterium
GTAGCCGCGCCAAGGCCGGCCAGGTCGCCGGAAACTTCAACACCATGATCATGCTGCGCGTGAAGGAGCTCGCGACCGCCGAGATGCTCACCGATCAGCTGCCGCGCGTCGAGGTGTTCACGCTCATGAACGTCTCGGGCGTCAACGACTCGTCGGATCCGATGTCGGGCGTCGATTTCCAGTCCCGCAACGAAGACCGCGTCAGCGTCTCCGAGGTACCGATGCTGACGCCGGCGGAGCTTGTGCGGTTACCGAAGGGACAGGCCTTCGCCCTGCTCGAGGGTGGACGGCTTTGGAAGGTGCGCATGCCGTTGCCAGACGACAGCGGCGACCCGGCGATGCCGGCAGATATCGCCGCTATTGCGAACGAGATGGATCGCACCTATATCACCAACGACCACTGGTATCGCACGCGGGAGACCTGGTGGCACACCATCGCCGATACCGATGCGCTGGTGACTCCGGAGACCGAGTCTGGTGGCTGAAGCGACCGCCGATCCGCGGCGGCGGGAGGTTCGGGAAGGACTCATCTCCCGGTTCCTCACGACCCTCGCCCAGGGGGTCAAGTGGCTCCTGCTCTCGCTCGTCTTCTCGATACTCACCGAGTGGGTGGGCATGGCCTTCTGGTGGCCGGAGCAAGGTCTCGACCACAGCCGCGACATGCTGGCCGCCGAGATCGGATTTCTGCAGGCCGATTTCGGTCGGAGCCTGGTGAGCTCGGATCCTGCTCAGTTCACCAAGACTTTCGCCGATCGGACCTACTACGCCCTGTTCGAGCTCACCCGCATAACCGACTTCATCGAGTGGATCGGGCATGCGCCGGCGGCCGGTGAGCCGGGCCTGCGGTCACGGTTGTATGCCGCGTTTCAGCCGGTCGCAGAGTACGTGCTCGCCGCGATGCAGGTGACTCAGGTCTTCTCGGTCCGGCTGGCAGTTTTAGCGCTCGCCATGCCGGTGTTCGTGATGTTCACGCTGGTCGCCATCGTCGACGGTCTGGTGAAGCGGGATCTTCGCCGGTGGGGCGGCGGACGCGAGAGTTCGTTCGTCTACCACTGGGCCAAGCGGTCGGCGCTGCCACTGCTCGTTCTCACGTGGGTGATCTATCTCGCGCTGCCATTCAGTCTGCACCCGAGCTTCGTCGTGCTGCCCTTCGCGACGCTGTTCGCGTTGAGCGTGGCGGTGACGGCAAGCACGTTCAAGAAGTACTTGTGATTGAAAGAAGGCCGCTTGGCTAAGCCAGCTTGGCCCAAAGGTCATATTCAACGACAGGCTTGCTGCGACTTCGTAGGAAAGCGTCAGCCTGCCTCTTGCCTTCGAGTGCGGAGCCTGCACTGCGTATGGTCGATAGGCGCCAGGGACTGTTTCGGAAAGAGTTCTTTACGAGTTCCAAAGGATTCGTACGTCTATCCGAGATTCCACCAAAACGCACGACCATATTGGCGTCCGACTTGCATCCCTCAGCAACGTTATTCCAGACTTTGCGAAGATCAGCAGCGAAGTCTTCGGGGCTCGAGTGCATGACCTGATGCTCGTTTGTATAGTCAACGTGGGCCGCGCCACCCAGGAACCAGTAGCGAAGCCACTGATCGGGGATATACGTGCGCATACCGTAATAGGGTGGTGACGTAATAACCCATGAGAACCTCGTGTCTTCCGAATTCGGCGTTAGTGAATCGAGCTCGCGACTGTCGCGAAGCCGGACTTCGCCATCACCTTCTGGGAGAGAACCGTAGTAGCGCCTTGCTCTGCGCTCTATGATTTCAAGAACATCCACCCGGAAGGGCCGCAAATCACGACTCTGCCAGTATTTGGTCGCATAGGCAGGTTTCGGGGCATATGTTCTAGGGCTCTGATTGGAAAAGTAACTCTGGAACGTCTTCTGTTTCGGTCCATGCAGCGCGCCGAGGATAATTCCCCGCAGAGCAATGCGGGCCGGTGTTGAGCAGTCTCGGAGAAAAGCGGTTCTGAAGCGGCAAAGGTCGACAAGAATTTCGCCGTGATACGCCCAGTGCCAGAAGGGTTCTGAAGGGACGTCGCGGGGTTCAGTGCCTGACAGGATGTCGCGAGCCTCGGCCAATATCTCCGAGGTGCTGACTTGAACGAGCTTAGCCGCCGTGATTGCGGTCGCGACCGGGCTCGAATCCACGCCTAGCGAGCGCAAGCCTACCAACCGAGCGGCGAAGTTCGTTGTTCCGCGACCACAAAAGGGATCGAGAACTGCTTGATGCTTCTTAGCGCGCCCTTGCAGAATGCGTAGCGGAAACTCGAGCGGGAACATGGTGAAGTACGGGCATATGCCGTTTAACGACGTGTTTGCCGCGGGCGTGGTCATCTCGGGTCACGCCTTCTTCCGAATATATGTGACATTCGATGGATTCTTGAAAGTTTCCCACGCATGGTCCTGGCCACCGAAGATTTCATCCATCGCTTTCTTGACTAGCCGATAAGACAACTGGTCTCTGTCATCGAGGTGTTCAGGGAGCTGTTCAAGAAAGAATGCCTTTACCGAACCCCACGCGGCACCCTCAACCGATTCAAGCTTGGTCATCAATCTGGCTTCTGCTCGAAGGGCTTCAATCATGCGCGCTTCAATCCCCGCCATTACGTCGATCGGTTCCGGTTCTTCCTCCTGAGATTCGGACGGTGCTGGCGTAGTCGTACCACCTGGTGTGCTCACGAGGTCCAATTGAGCGTCTCTTCCAAACGTACTGCGGAGCGTCTTCGCATGAGTGTTGCCCCTGGGCAGGTTGTAGCCAGGGTCACGCATCGAAAACAGACGCTCAAAGGAGAGAGCACGGATACTTACTGGATAGGGTTTGCCCCCGACCGAACTCCAGAAGACGCCCTGTCCCGGAATCGGTTCGTTGAGTAGGGAACTCAGCAGATCGTCGCTGAAGTGCGCGTTTGCGCGCTTCAGCGATGTCAAGTCGGCCGCGGAGAGCAGATGAAAAATGAACCAGTTATCGCCCTGGCTCAGGATCTCGACCGGAATGCTGCCGGGCTGTTGGGTAATCAGTAGTGCGCCGAGATCGTACTTTCGACCTTCCTTGACCCATGCGATATATGGTTCCGCAGCCGGCGCGCTTTCGTTGAGAACTGATTGTGCTTCCTCGACCACGGCAATAGTCGGAATGGTCTTCGGTTCAGCGGCCGTAAACTCTTGCTGGTTTCGGTCGAAGATTCGGCGGAGAATCAGCCCGGAAAGGACCAACGATTGTCCGCCGCGCATCTGAGATACGTCAATCACGCACAATTTCCCCTCGGACAGAGCATGTACGAGCATGTCCATGAGCTGACTACTCTTGTCGTGCAGCATGCGGACGATCGCGGTCATGTTGCCGCGAGCAGCAAGCGCCTCCGCCTCCTGACGTTGAGGATCGAGGTCCAGGATCCGACATACGTCTTCAAGTGGAGTGGCGTTTCCGTTTACGTCAATGAGGTTGACCAGAGACTCCCAACGGTCTTGCGACAGGCCCCGTAGCTTTCTTACGTTCTGTTGTTCCTGACGCTCAGGACCAAGAGCGATGGCAATGACGTCGCCTGGGCGGAGGCGTCGAATATCAAGGCGAATGCCGCCCGCCACGAAAGACTGATAGAACGGGCTTGGATTGCGGCGTTCCGTAAATACGACGAGCTTGTCCTCGAGCGCAGGCACGTCGCAAAGTCCAGGACGTCCTTTGTCATCAGGCCAGAAGTACTCACCGTCGGGATCAAAGATGACAGTGCCGACAGGGACCTTTCGACCGCCACGCTTCTCTACGTGTGGGGTTGTCTCGTAGAGCTTGCTGAACAAGAGCTTATTCAGGTTGGATTTACCGAAGCCCGCGCGGGCAAATACGAAACTGCGGCGTGAAACCAGCGACTCAACCGGGAACTTGACGAGGACCTCGGGCTGTACGAGTTGCATCCATTCCTGTGCCTCGAAATCGGAATTGCCAGAGGTGTAGATGTACTCACCAAATGCAAGGTGCCCAATGGGCGCGCCGTCAATATTGTGTCCGGCAATCTCACGAAGTACCGCGCTGGAGGGGAAGGCGACCTGGCTTCCGACGTGTGGCAGGCGTCGGTGTGACGGCACGAATGTAAGCCCTGTGCCGTTCTTACGAAGTACGCCAAGCACGCGGATGTTCACACGATACTTGAGATACTGCTCCCTGAGGTCCTCCGGGATAGGGCGATCTTCCCGGACGGCTCGAATGTTGAACTCTTCACCGGAACCGAAGGAGAGTTTTCCCTCCGACGAGAACGAGGCAATTCGTCCGAGTACAGCCTCATCCGGCGTCTCAAGCTGCACGAGGAGAAGCTGGCCGTGCATTGGGATGTTTTGAAACTCGTTTCGATAAGGCAGTACGAGATCCGCATGGAATTCCATGCCTCCTTGCTGGAAGCCGCGAAATATTCCTACGACCTTCTCTCTCGGAAACAGCTGTATTTCTGCGGACATGGCGGACCTCATCCGTAACGTCGTTGAGCAGGATCGGCGTCTTGAAGCTGGAACACATCGAGTGTCGACGCGTCGCCCTTGAGACTCGCGCGTACGCCTTCGTAGATGAAGTCCTGCAGGATGTCGAAGTCGAAGTCCACTAGCGCTGCGTTCTCGTGCGCTTTTTGTAGGCAGCGTGGATAGTGCGGAACCGGAAACCCGTTGATAGTGTCTGCAAGCAACGAGCCCAGTATTGCTTGCGCCTCGGATACCTGCGGCACGAAGATGTCGACGGGCCAGATAGGGTCGCGTCTGTGCGCACCGAACTTCACGAGAAACATCTTTCCACCGACAAACTTATTGATTTCGCCGCCTTCGCCAGCACGATCATCGCCTCGCGCAAACTCAGACCAGACGTAGGCCCGCTCTTCGACTTCGCGCGGCACTTCCACGTAAGCGGGATAGTCGGATTGCAGGACCCCCTCTAGGGCCATGGCTAGCCGGTATCTGGAAAGCACCTTGCTGTGCTTCGCGACGCCGGCCAGATAGACATGACGCCGACTCCGTTGCCATTGCTCCTCAATTCGCGTGCGCATGCCTTGCAAAAGGCGCTGAAAGAGGTCTTTTGCAAATACCTTGCTACGCAGCAAGCCGTCACAGACGATTAGCGTGTCCGTGCCGAAGTCCTTCTTCAGGATCGCAAACAGTATGGCCCACTCAACGAGTTCTCTATAAACCTGAACCCAGCTCGGAGAAACAGGCTTGCCAGTGTCTGCGGGGCGGATCATGTGGGAGAGCGCTGGGAGAGTTTCTACGCCGAGAAACTGCATCATCTCGCCAAGCGCAGTCTGTGGTGATCCGTCGCTAGATAGCTGGCGGTGGTTTAGTTTCGCGATTGGCGTGGTTGGTGAGACCGCCTCGAGGCAATATTCGTTGTTGCTGCTGTCGACGACGCGCACGAGCTGAATCAAGAAAGGATCGAACTGTAGCTGGTTATTGCCGCCATCGGTTCCGACGATCGATATCGACGTGGTTGCGCGAGGCTGTATTCGTCGTGTCGAGCCACGCAATGGACGGATTTCTTCACGAAGTTCGTCTAGGATGCCTTGATCGGTGCCGATGCAGTCGGCAATAGCTTCCTTCAGCTGGGCTTGGGTTGCGGGGTCAATCATGAGCGGACCCTCCGATTTGGGCTGCGTGGGACTGTCATACGACGGCCTCCAGGTAGGGTCGCATGACGCTCGCAACGCGCATTTGTCGCGCGTAGTCCCATAGTTCATCCGCGGTGACCTGACGACGACTCCAGGCGTCCTTCAATGCCTCGAGTGCCACGTCGAGTCCGATCTTGCTGCGGTGCTTGAAGCAGTCGGCGATTGTCTTCGCTATGCCGTAGACCCGTATTGGAGTTCGCGCCCGTTCGAACACCTCTATTCCGCGTTCGTAGCCAGCGCCGGAGAACTGGACCATCTTCACCGTTGGATGTTCTAGCCGGGGCGCATGGCTTCCTCGCGGCATGGCAATCCAAATCGCGTCGGGCGTTTGCGTGGTCAACTCATGGAAATGTAGAGCGGTCAGGAGGCAGAAGACGGCCTGAGGCACGCGGGCGGCTACGAGCGCCATGCCGTCGTGGTCGGAAGGTGGTCGCTCGGGAAGCCGGTAAAGCCCGCGTGCCGCCCTCTCTAGCTCACCGCTGTTCGTGAGGCGCGTCAGGTAGATGCGCGGAATCCCGGCGCCTACCAGATCGAGCGGACGAAGGAGACCTTTCTCCCGTGCAAGTTGAAGTACAGCTTCGCTGTGTGTATTTAGCGCCATGCAAAACATTATGTTCCGAAAATTCGTAAAAAGCGACTAACGAACGAAAGAACGGAACACTCTCGAGTCACCGCGTTTCAAGTAGCGGTCGATGATGTTGAGCCGAAAACCGAGCACCGATGTGACTGGGTTTCGCATAGTCACATCACTCTCCGTGCCGGAGCATGCGCGTCATGCACGGCCAATCCCACAAGTACATGCACGCATCCTGGCGAGCGGCGGTCATCGTAACGGGCCTTCTGCTTGGCGCGTCGCAAGCCCTCGCTGATCCCGACGCCGAACGCGAAGCTCTCGCGCGGCTGATCCACGAGATCAAAGCCCTCGAGCCCCTCATCGCGACGGCCGAATCCCAGGCGTCCCCCGACGCCCGCATCCGCTTCCGCTACGACTGGCTCCGCCAGGACCTCGAGCGGATCCGCG
>JAYOEZ010000113.1:0-6598 GCA_038116985.1 Alphaproteobacteria bacterium
TTGCGCATGATCTGGTATTCCTTGTCGGTCAGCGTCAGCGCCGGCGCCACCGTGACCGAGTCGCCGGTATGCACGCCCATCGGGTCGATGTTCTCGATGGAGCAGATGATGATGGCGTTGTCGTTCTTGTCGCGAACGACCTCCATCTCGTATTCCTTCCAGCCCAGCACCGATTCCTCGACCAGCACCTCGGTCGCGGGCGAGGCTTCCAGCCCGCGCGCGACGATCTGCTCGAACTCCTCGCGGTTGTAGGCGACGCCGCCGCCGGTGCCGCCCAGCGTGTAGGAGGGGCGGATGATCGCAGGCAGCCCGACCTTTTCCAGCGCCGCCAGCGCTTCTGCCATGGTGTGCGCGATCTCGCTGCGCGGGCTCTCCAGACCGATCTCGGTCATCGCGTCGCGGAACATCTGGCGGTTCTCGGCCTTTTCGATCGCATGCTCGTTGGCGCCGATCAGTTCCACGCCATGTTTCTTCAGGGTGCCGTTGGCCGACAAAGCGAGCGCCGTGTTGAGCGCGGTCTGACCGCCCATTGTCGGCAACAGCGCGTCGGGCTTTTCCTTCTCGATGATCTTGGCGACGTATTCCGGTGTGATCGGCTCGACGTAGGTCGCGTCCGCCAGTTCCGGGTCGGTCATGATCGTCGCCGGATTGGAGTTCACCAGGATGACGCGATAGCCGTCCTCCTTCAGCGCCTTGCACGCTTGCGAGCCCGAATAGTCGAACTCGCACGCCTGCCCGATGACGATCGGCCCGGCGCCGATGATCATGATGCTCTTGATGTCGGTACGTTTGGGCATGCGCTAGCGCTTCATCAAATCCACGAACCGTTCGAACAGGTAATGACTGTCCTGCGGTCCGGGCGAGGCTTCCGGGTGGTACTGCACGGAGAACACCGGCTTGCCCTCGACCTTGAGGCCTTCCAGCGTGTTGTCGAACAGCGAGACGTGCGTCGCGGTGACGCCCGCGGGCAGATTGTCGGCGTCCACGACGAAGCCGTGGTTCTGGCTCGTGATCTCGACCTTGCCGGTGGCCAGGTCCTTGACCGGATGGTTCGCGCCCCGGTGGCCCATGTGCATCTTGTAGGTCTTGCAGCCCAGTGCCAGCGCCAGCATCTGATGACCGAGGCAAATACCGAACAGCGGCACCTCGGCTTTCATCACGCCCTGGATCATCGGCACGGCGTACGCGCCGGTCGCCGCCGGATCGCCCGGTCCGTTCGACAGGAACACGCCGTCCGGCTTGTGTTTCAGCACGTCGTCTGCGGTCGCTGTCGCCGGCACTACCGTCACCTTGCAGCCCGCCGCAGCCAGGCAGCGCAGGATGTTGTGCTTCGCCCCGAAGTCGACGGCGACGACGTGATGCTTCGGCGCCTGTTGCGTGCCGTAGCCGGCGTCGAGCGTCCACGTCGTCTGCTCCCACGCATATGTCTGCGTGCAACTGACTTCCTTGGCGAGGTCCATTCCCTCGAGGCCGGGCCACGCGCGGCCCTGCTCAAGCAACGCCTTGGTATCGAAGTCGCCGGCCGGGTCGTGATGGATCACCCCGGTCTGCGGGCCGCCGTCGCGGATCAGCCGGGTCAGCCGCCGCGTGTCGACGCCGCAGATGCCGACCAGGTTCTGCGTCTTCAGCCAGTCGTCGAGGTGGCGCAGGGCACGCTGGTTCGACGGCTCGGTGATGTCGGCGCGCAGGATGACGCCGCGCGCCGCAGGCGTCGTCGTCTCGTTGTCCTCGTCGTTGGCGCCGACGTTGCCGATATGGGGAAAGGTGAAGGTGATGACCTGCCCGGCGTAGGAGGGGTCGGTGATGATCTCCTGGTAGCCCGTCATCGAGGTGTTGAAGCACACCTCGCCCAGGCACGTGCCCGTCGCGCCGATGCCGGTGCCGCGCAGTACCGTGCCGTCGGCCAGAACCAACACCGCCGGGGCGGGGTTCTTCGCGGCCCGGGCGGGGAGGTCAGGCTGTATCGACATAGTCGGATTTTCCGCAAGCGGTCGTGCAGGGCGCGCGCTAAGCCGCTGAATTTTCAGGAGGACCCGGGCCTGCGTCGCTCAAATTGCGGCGCAACCTAAGCAAAAGGCATGCCGCCGTCAAGCGAAGGTGAGGCGGATTATGCAAAACAAATCAATGAGTTATCCACAGTCCTCGGGTTTGCCACTCCCCTGGGGCGGCAGTAGGATGAGCGGCCTTTCGAAGGGAATTCCGGTAAGAGCAAATGCTTCGCGAAGAGCTAAGCCAGGCCTTGAAACAGGCCCAGAAGGCCAAGGACGCGCGTCGGGTCTCTACCCTCCGCCTGATCCTTGCGGCCCTCAAGGATCGTGACATCGCCGCCCGCAGCGAGGGCCGTGGCGAAGGCCTCGGCGATGACGAAATCCTCGGCATGCTTCAGACGATGATCCGCCAGCGCAAGGATTCGATCAAACTGTACGAACAGGGCGGTCGCCTCGAACTTGCCGAGCAGGAACAGCAGGAAATCGACATCATCCAGGAATACATGCCCCGCCAGATGGACGCGGCCGAGATCGAATCGGCGGTGGGCACGGTGATGGATGACATCGGCGCCTCGGCGCTCAAGGACATGGGCCGCATCATGGCGGCGCTGCGCGAGCGCTACGCCGGCCAGATGGACTTCGGCAAGGCGAGCCAGATCGCCAAGCAGCGGTTGAGCTGACCCCCGGATGCGCAGGCCCGGGCTCGTTTCGGAGCGTTAGGGCGCATGGCGTTCCCACCCGCTTTTCTTGATGAACTGAAATCGCGCATCGCGCTGAGCGACGTGGTCGGCCGCAAGGTCAAGCTGCGTAAAGGGAGCCGCGGCGAATTTTCAGGCCTGTGCCCGTTCCATAACGAAAAGTCGCCGTCGTTCACGGTCAGCGACGACAAGGGCTTCTATCACTGCTTCGGCTGTGGCGCGCACGGTTCGGCGTTCGACTTCGTGATGAACACCGAGAACCTCGGCTTCCCGGAAGCCGTCGAACAGCTCGCCGCCGAAGCCGGCATGGAAGTGCCGCGCCAGTCGCCCGCGGCGGCCGAAGCCGCGCGCCGTTCGGCCACGCTGCACGAGGTCATGGAAAAGGCCACGGCCTGGTTTGCCGACCAGTTGCGCAGCAACGCCGGCAGCGAGGCGCAGGGCTATCTCAAGCGCCGCGGGGTAAGCACCGACTCCATCGGCACCTTCCGCCTCGGGTTTGCACCGACGGGCCGAACGCTTCTCAAGGACGCCATGCTTGCACGCGGCGCCACCGAGGCGCAGCTGGTCGAGACCGGACTGGTCGTCAAACCGGACGACGGCGGCGCGACCTTCGACCGCTTCCGCAACCGTGTCATGTTCCCGATCTTCGATTCGCGGGGTCGTGTCATCGCCTTCGGCGGCCGGGCGCTCGGTGAGGCGCGCGCCAAATACCTCAACTCGCCCGAGACCGCTCTGTTCCACAAGGGGCGCACGCTCTACGGCCTGTTCCAGGCGCGCCAGAAGATCCGCGACGCCGGCACGGTCATCGTCACCGAGGGCTATATGGACGTGATCGCGCTGGCCGACGGTGGTTTCGCCCATGCCGTTGCCCCGCTCGGCACCGCGTTGACCGAAGAGCAGATCGCGCTGCTGTGGCGTTTCGCGGCCGAACCGGTCGTGTGCCTCGACGGCGATGCCGCCGGCCGCCGCGCCGCGGTCGCCGCCGCTGAACGCGCCCTGCCGCTGCTCAAGCCCGGCGTGTCGCTGCGCTTCGCCACCCTGCCCGAGGGCGAAGACCCCGATAGCCTGGTCCGCGAGCGCGGGCCGGAAGCGATGCAGCAGGTGCTCGATGCGGCGGTGCCGCTCAACGAACTCCTGTGGTGGAAAGAGCGCCGCAGCCAGCCGGTCGATTCGCCCGAGCGTGAAGCGGGGCTGCGCGCCCGGCTGCAGACGCTGTGCCGGGAAATACGCGATTCCGATGTCCGCGATGCCTACCAAAGGTTGTTCCAGGCGCGGCTCGACGACGAGTTCGGCGCTCACGGATCGGCCAATCTCCGGCGCCGTGGCCGGCCGGACTGGAGCCGGAAAATCCCGCGTCCCGGCGGGTTTCACCGCGGGCCGTCGTCCTTTCTGAAGCAGACCGCGCTGGCACGAGGTGACGATGTGGCCGCGCGCGAGCGCTACATCGTCGTGGTGCCGCTGATCGTGCCCGGGGTTCTCGACGCTGGAGAAGAGGCCTTCGCCAGTTTTCACCTCGCGGACACAAACCTTGACACCCTGCGGGGTGCGATACTAAAAGCCTCCGCTACCGTGGCCGGCCTTGACAGCGAAACCCTCCACGACCATCTGGCGAAGCAAGGGTTCGGTGAAATAGCAAAACGCCTGGAAGCTGCGGTATTGCGGGTGAATCCACACCTGCGGACCGACACGGCGCCGGAGGACACCGAGCATGCCTGGCGTGAGGCGATGGCCTTGCATGGGCGTGCATCGTTACAAAAAGAAATCGAATCGGCATGGCTCGAATTCGCCGAGGACTCGAGCCAGGAGAAGCGTGACCGTGTGGCGTCCCTGCAGGAAGAGCTGGGTGGCACTCAAGGGGTTCGGACGAGGGGTAATTCTCTGAATCCGGTCTGAGGTTTTCGGGACCGGAGTTTCCCTGTCCGGGCGGGGCCGTTTTGCGAGGGTTTAGAACTAGATGGCAACCAAGACCGCGAAGTCAGCCGACAACGAAAAGCAGACCGACGAATCGGGCGACAGCCCGCTCATCGATTCGGTCAACAAGGACGTCAAGAAGCTGCTCCAGAAGGCCAAGGAGCGCGGCTATGTCACGTACGACGAAATCAACGAGGCGATGCCGCAGGACCAGGTGACCTCCGAGCAGATCGAGGACACCATGGCCATGTTGTCGGAGATGGGCGTCAACGTCGTCGAAAACGACGAAGAGGGCGAGGACGCCGGCGACGAAAAGGCCTCGACCAGCAAAGAGCTGACGACCACCCAGCCCAAGGAAGAACTCGACCGCACCGACGACCCGGTGCGCATGTATCTGCGCGAGATGGGCTCGATCGAGCTGCTGTCGCGTCAGGGCGAAATCGAGATCGCCATGCGCATCGAGGCGGGCCGCGAAGAGATGATCTCAGGCCTGTGCGAAAGCCCGCTGACCATGCAGGCCATCGTGCAATGGCGCGACGACCTGAAAGAGGGCCGGGCGCTGCTGCGCGACATCATCGACCTCGACGCGACCTATGGCGGCAAGCCTGGTTCGTCGAACAACAACAATGCGGCGCCCGCCGCGTCGGGCGGCAATGGCGCCGCGGCGCCTGCGGCCAAGCCCGCTGCCAACGACGATTCGGGCGACGACGATGACGACGACGAGGAGGCCTCCGTTCCGCTCGCGGCGATGGAAGAGCAGTTGCTGCCGGGCGTCCTCAAGACCTTCGACCAGATTGCGCGCACCTACAAAAAACTCGCCAAGCTGCACGACGCCAACGTCGAGGCCGCGCTGAGCCGCGAGGAACTGACCAGCGCGCAGAACCGCCGCTACGACAAGCTGACCAAGGAACTGGTCGAGCTGCTCGAGAGCGTGCACCTCAACAACGGCCGCATCGAAGCGCTGGTCGACCAGCTCTACGGTCTCAACCGGCGCGTCGCCAACATGGACAAGGAACTCTGGGCGATGGCCGAAGCGGCCGGCGTCGAGCGCGAATCCTTCATGGAGCAGCACGGCGGCAATGAGCTCGACCCCAACTGGCTGCGCCGCGTCGGCCGCCTCAAGCAGCCGGGCTGGAGCGAGTTCACCAAGGAATACCGCGACCAGATCAAGGAACTGCGCAAGAACATCGCCGAGGTCTCCCAACTCGTGGGCCTCGACATCACCGAGTTCAAGCGCATCGTCCACCGCGTGCAAAAGGGCGAACGCGCGGCTGCCCGCGCCAAGAAGGAAATGGTCGAGGCCAACCTGCGCCTCGTCATCTCCATCGCCAAGAAGTATACGAACCGCGGCCTGCAGTTCCTCGATCTGATCCAGGAAGGCAACATCGGTCTGATGAAGGCGGTCGACAAGTTCGAGTACCGCCGTGGCTACAAGTTCTCGACTTACGCCACCTGGTGGATTCGCCAGGCCATCACCCGCTCGATCGCCGACCAGGCGCGCACCATCCGTATCCCGGTGCACATGATCGAGACGATCAACAAGCTGGTCCGCACCTCGCGCCAGATGCTGCACGAGATCGGCCGCGAGCCGACCCCAGAAGAGCTGGCCGAGAGGCTCGGCATGTCGCTCGACAAGGTGCGCAAGGTGCTCAAGATCGCCAAAGAGCCGATTTCGCTCGAAACGCCCATTGGTGATGAAGAGGATTCGCACCTCGGCGACTTCATCGAGGACAAGAACGCGATCCTCCCCATCGACTCGGCGATCCAGTCCAACCTGCGCGACACCACGACCCGGGTGCTGGCCTCGCTGACGCCGCGCGAGGAACGCGTCCTGCGCATGCGCTTCGGCATCGGCATGAACACCGACCACACCCTCGAAGAGGTCGGCCAGCAGTTCTCGGTCACCCGCGAACGCATCCGCCAGATCGAGGCCAAGGCCCTGCGCAAACTGAAGCACCCCTCGCGGTCGCGAAAGCTGCGCAGCTTCCTCGACAACTAGCG
>JAYOEZ010000114.1:0-6240 GCA_038116985.1 Alphaproteobacteria bacterium
GTGTGGGCGCGCTGGGCCTCGGGGTCGCACAGGGCGGCGGCCCACACGGCCGGGGGACCGCCAGCCGGCTCGCCGTCCGCCGCGAGGCGGCTCTCGACCCGTTCGTGCAGAGCGTTTTCCGCCGCCGGCAGCCGCGACAGCCGCCAACTCAGCGAGGCGATGCGGGCGACCTGGTTCTGCTCCTCGAGGGTGAGCGGCTGGTAGGTCGCCATCAGGCTGCGGTAGAGGGCCGCGAAGGTGGCGGCGTCTTCGCCCGATTCGGGCGTGGTTTCGGCACAAAGCCCGTGGGTGACGGCATTGCGGCGGCTGCGCGCCTTGCCTTCGGGGGTGCGCGGCCCGGTTGACGCCTGGGCGTTGCGGCGGTTGGCGTCGATCTGCGCTTGCGATGTCATTCATCAAACCTTTCAGATGGTTACGAGGAATACCTAAACCAAAACTGGAATGACACGGCGGGAGCCAACGGCTTGCGCCGATGTGTTTTGCGTATTCTAATCTACGCAAGTTGCAGACGGCCAATCACGATCTCTGTCCCCGACATCACGATTCTCGGTCCCCGTCGAAGGAGCCCCGGTAGGTGGAGGGGTCTCACATTCCACGGTCTGATGATAGAAAACGCATTATAATACGCTACTGCTGTGTTCTTTATATCTATTAGCTGTTTTGTCGCGTGAAATTATGCCGTAGCCATGGGTCAGCAATTCCGCATCACGGAAAACTTCCAGGAGAGACTCATGGGACATCTGGGACGAGCCGCCATCGGCGCGGCCTTACTCCTCTTGACCACGCTTCCGGCCAGTGCCGCCGGCGAGCGCTTCGGCCCCCTGCTTTCGGCGGACGCCCTAGCCGCGGCACAGGCGACCGTTCAGCCGCTGATCCTCGATATCCGCGGTGACAACGTCGAGGACGGCCGGATCCCCGGCGCCATCAGCGCCCGCTACGCAGATTTCCGCGGCCCCAAGGAAAACCCGGGTCAGCTGCTGAGCGAGGAAGCCCTCACCAAGCTGCTGCGCGGTCTGGGGATCGAGGCCACCCGTCCGACCGTCATCGTCTACCAGGGCCGGAACGAGACCGACTTCGGCGCCGCGGCGCGGGTCTACTGGACGCTGAAATCGGCGGGCGTCAGCCACCTCGCCATCCTCAACGGCGGGATGAATGCCTGGACCGACGGCGGTACGCGCCCTGTCGTCGAAACCGCGACGACGCCGAGGCCGAGCACGATCGAGGTGACGTTCGATGCGACGTGGCTCGCCACGCGCGAGGACGTCCTCCAAGTCGTCGAGGGCGACAGCCCGGTGCGCCTTGTCGATGCCCGGCCCGAGTCGTTCTACAAGGGCGAGCAGGCGCATCCGGCCGCGGCGCGGCCCGGCACCCTGCCCCAGTCCGAATACTTCACACATTCGGGCTGGTTCACCGGCGGCCCTGCGATCATCGACGCCGACGCCGCGCAGCGCCTGGCGAGCGACAACGGGTTCAAGCAGGGCGACGCGCTCGTTTCCTTCTGCAATACCGGTCACTGGGCAGCGACGAACTGGTTCGCACTCAGTGAACTGGCCGGCATCGACAACGTGAAGCTCTATCCCGAGTCGATGGTCGGCTGGTCCCATGCGGGCCTGCCGATGGCGAACACGCGGGGGCTGATCAGCACGCTTTGGAACAAGGTCAAGCAGGCCCTCTAGGGGCGCACGCCAAACCGCGGGTGGGTCTTTGATGTCGAACGCCACGACGTCCGTCGCTGCCGTCTCGAATCCGGTGCCCACCCGCGTTGTGCTGGTCGCGCTGCTGGGCGCGGCCGTCATCGCTACCGCGCTTCTCGTCGGCGCCCGCTATGGGGCGCTGCTGCTGGTCGGCCTCGGACTGGGGCTGACGCTCGAAGGGCTGCGCTTCGGCTTTGCGGGGCCGTGGCGGGCGTTCATTCTCAGACGCGAACCGGCGGGGATCGCGGCCCAGTTGCTGGCGATCGCCAGCGTGGCGCTGGTCGCCTTTCCTTTGCTGGCCGCCCGCCCGGAAGAACTGATCGGCGCGCACGCGCCGGTCGGCGTCGCCATGGTGGGCGGCGCCTTCGTGTTCGGCACCTGCATGCAACTCGTGCTCGGCTGCGGTTCGGGCACGCTGGTCAACGCAGGCAGCGGCAACGCCGTCGCGCTGGTCGCCCTGCCCTTCTTCGCGTTCGGCAGTTTTGCCGGCGCCTACCATCTCGACTGGTGGATCGCGCTGGGGACCGCGCCGATGGTGACGCTGCAGTCGGCGTTCGGGCCGTTCGGCGGCCTGCTGGCGACGCTTGTCGGTCTCGCCGCCGTCGCGGCGCTGCTGTTTCGCATGGCGTCGCCGGAGAACCGGCGCATTCCCCGGCGGCTGTGGATCGCCGCCGGGATCGTCGCCGGCCTCGCCATCCTCAACCTGATCGTCGCCGGCCAGCCGTGGGGCGTGGTCTACGGGCTTGGGCTGTGGGCTGCGAAAACGACTCAGTTTTTCGGCGCCGACCTGTCGGGGTCGCTGTTCTGGGCGGCCGCGACCAACGTCGAACGGCTCGAGCAATCGATCCTGACCGACGTCACCTCGCTTACCAATATCGGCATCATTCTTGGCGCCTTCGCCGTCGCCTCGTGGCGCGGCGGATTGCGGGCCGAGCGCACGCGGCTGCCCGTCAACGGCTGGATCGTCGCGGCGATCGCCGGGTTGTTGCTCGGCTATTCGTCGCGGTTGGCCTTCGGCTGCAACGTCGGCGCGTTCTTCAGCGGCATATCGACCGGCAGCCTGCACGGCTGGGCCTGGTTCGCGGCGGCCTTCGCCGGCTCCGTCCTCGGCGTGTCGCTGCGGCCCCGGCTCGGCCTGGAGCCAAGGCCACGATGAAGACGCGGCGTTCCATCGCCGCCGCGGCGCTGGCGTTTCTGGCGCTGGTGCTGGCGATCGACTTCAGCGTCAGCGCGACGCCCAACCCCTATGTCCAGCCGTCGCTCATCGCGCTCGGCAGCGGCCAGGCCGGCAGCGGCGCCCTGTGCACGACGGCACCGCCGTCGCGCTAGATCACAACTCTATGTTTCGAGCAGGCGGGCGAGGTCGGCTTCGGCGGCGGCGCGGTCGTCGAGGGGATTGGGGGCGGCGATTTCGAAGGCCGCCTTGCCCCAGCGCACGGCGGCTTCGCCGGTGAGGTCGGGGGCCGCGGCGGCGACCTGTTTCATGGCGGCGAGATCGCCGTCGCAATGCAGGACGACGTCGCAGCCGGCCGACAGGCAATCCCTGGTGCGCCTGCCGTAGTCGCCGGGCAGCGCCTTCATGTTGGACGAGATGTCGTCGCTCATCAGCAGGCCGTCGAAGCCGATCTCCCGGCGGATGACGTGTTCGACGATCACCGCCGAGGTCGTCGCCGGGCGTTCGGCGTCGAGCGCCGGGTAGAGGATGTGTGCGGTCATCGCCAGGGGGAGATCCGCGAGGGCCTTGAAGGGCGCGAAGTCTTGGGCGAGGTCGTCGCGCGCGGCGTCGACCACCGGGAGTTCGGCGTGGCTGTCGGCCTTGCTGCGGCCATGGCCGGGGATGTGCTTGATCACCGGCAAGACGCCTTCCTGCAGCAGCCCGTCGGCGAAGACGCGGCCCAGCGCGGCGATGACTTGCGCGTCGGTGTGGAAGGCGCGGTCGCCGATGATGTCGTGGCTGCCGGGCACCGGCACGTCGAGGACCGGCGCGCAGTCGACGCTGATGCCGAGGCGGGCGAGCTCGGCGCCGATCAGGCGGGCGTTGAGGGTGGTGGCGCGTGCGGCGGCCTCGGGGTCGCGGTCCCACAGGTCGCCGAAGACGCGCGCCGGCGGCGCGGCGCGCCAGTGCGGCGGTTTGAGCCGGGCGACGCGGCCCCCTTCCTGGTCGATCAGGATGGGGGCGTCGTGGCGGGCGACCGTTTCGCGCAGAGCGGCGCAGAGGGCGCGGACCTGGTCGGGGGTCTCGACGTTGCGGGCGAACAGGATGAAGCCGAACGGTTTGGTGTCGGCGAAGAAGGCTTTTTCTTCTGCCGTCAGGGTCGTGCCGGCGCAGCCGAAAATGGCGGGGAGAACCATGGCGTGGGTTTAGCACGGTTCGCGGTGTGTCGCCTCCGCCGCGCGGCGCAATAACCCCCTCCGGCCTCGCGTGTGCACCCCGCCCTCTTTTCGGCGCAGCATGCTAGCCTGCGGCCATGACCCAAGCGCGCCAGCACGCCACCGGACGGGTGGCCTACATGTACGACACGCCCGAGCAGAAGGGCGTGCATCTCGGCTACGAAGATTTTTCGATGACGCAGTTCGGCGACGGGCGGCGGGTGCAGCGGGCGTCGTGCCGGATTGCACGGCCCGGGCTCGACGTCGAGCGCGATTCGGTGATGGCGGTGGATGCGGACTGGCGGCCCCTTGACGCCACCGTGCGGATCGAGACCGACGGGGCGTTCACGGGCAGTGCGTGGTACGCGTTCTCACGCGACGCGGCCGAGTGCGTGGCGCTGACCTCGGGCGAAGGGCGGATCGGCTACCGGCAGGCCCTGCCCGCGCGATTCTCGTTCTGCTGTCACGCGCTGATCGGCGATGCGTGGATGATCGCGGCGGGCGATCCAGGCACCGACGGTAGCCGCGGCCATTGGGACCTGTGGACCTCGACGCTGAACAAGTCGGGCGCGAGCGGGCCGGCGCTGGCCTACATCCCCTACGGCATCGAGCGCGTCGGGCGCGAGACGATCACGGTGCCGGCGGGCACGTTCGAGACGGTGCACTACACGTCAGGCAGGGTCGAGGCGCCGAACACGCTGGAGAGCGCGCCGTTCGCCTATCACATCTGGGTGTCGGACGACGACTGGCGGGTGTGCGTGCGCTCGGCCTATCCAGGCGCGAGCTTGTATGAGTTGGCGTCCTTCGACGTGAGCTGATGTCCTTCGGGACGGCCGCCCTGGGGCGGCCTCCTCAGGATGAGGGGGCACATTGTGGCAGCGCGCTGGTGTGACGCAACTAGGGCCATTCCTCTGTGCTGAGCGCATCCGCGCGAATACCGCTCACGAATGTGTGCCACTCCTCTTCCATCTCGCGCAGTTCCTTGCCGTAGACCGTCCTGTACAAACCGCCCTCATAAAGCGACATGAATCGCTGCAACCCGTGCTTCTCGATCAGAAACCGCACGAACGAACCCTCCTGCAAGTAGGCAAGCGACCGTACTAGACGATTGCCGCCTCGACGCAGGTTGTCCACGTTCCGCATCGATACGTATCCGCCGTTCCGCAGCGCATAGCGTTTTGTTTCCTCATGCAGGTCGTGCCCCATTGTGGGATAGGGCCGCCCACCATGCTCCTCGCCAAACTTTTCCTGCACGTAGACCGCCAATCCCTCGTCAAGATACCTGCTGGGGTGGCCGCTACTCGGCGCCAGCAGGTGCGTGATCTCGTGCGCAATGGCAGGACCACGCCCTTCGATTCGAGGCGGGCCGGGCGCATCACCTCGAATTCGAGACGCAGGAATCTTGATAGAATACGAACGGTTATCTGCGCGAGGGATTCCTCTAGTGTTCGTGACGACGATGTTGATGCGCCGCGCAGGCTTTCTGTCGAAGAAAGTCTCGACGAAACCTAGCGCTTCCTCCGCTCGGCGCATGAAGGATTGGGCCTGAGCGTCACTGATTCCGGAATAGCTCAAACTGATGTCGTCGGTTTGCAGATTTGCTGCGCCCGACGGCGACGAAAACGCCAGCATCGAGGCCAAGATCGCCACCGGCCGGAACCACCCAATCCGAGACAAATGGAAGTTCACTCCACGCGCCATCCCTTGTCTCTCCCACCAGCGATCATTCAATCGCGCATAGTACTGATCGGATTGGCCGCTACAACCAGCCCGCGAAGGCGCGTGCTCGACGTGCCACCGCAGACTTACTTCGGGACGGCCTTCTCAGGATGAGGGGGCTGTTGGGCGGGCGGCGGCCTGACTGGCGTGGCGCCTCGCGTCCGCCTAGGGGCGGACGACGAGGCAGGCCTGGTTACGGGCGCCGAGCGCCGTGCACGCGGCATCGGCCGCGGCGGCGCTGAGGTAGGGGCCGGCTTGCAGGCGGTGGAAGACGCCGCGTTCGCCGAGGTCGACGCGCACGACGGTCGGCTCGAGCGCGCCGAGCAGATCTTCGTGACGGGCCTTGAGCGTCTCCCAGCCGGCGCGCGCCGCTTCGGGCGAGCGATAGGCGGCAAGCTGAACGCGGAACGCCGGGGCCGCGGCGGATCCCGTCGTCGGACCCGCGTAGACCTGGTTG
>JAYOEZ010000115.1:0-1698 GCA_038116985.1 Alphaproteobacteria bacterium
GTGTGTAGCCAGCGAAGACCTGTGCGATCTGCATCACCTGCTCCTGGTAGATGATGACCCCATAGGTGTCGCGTACGACGGGTTCGATCGTCTCGTGAAGATGCTCCGGTTCCTCGCGGCCGTGTTTGCACGCGATGTACTTGGGGATGTTCTCCATCGGGCCTGGGCGATAGAGAGCCACAAGGGCGATCAAGTCCTCGATGTTGTTGGGAATGGCCTCGCGCAGAAGGTCGCGCATGCCGCTCGATTCAAACTGAAACACGCCGATCGATTCGGCGCGTTGCAGCATTTCGTAGGAAAGTGGATCGTCCAAGGGGATGGTCGATACATCAATCTCTTCCCCCTTCAACGCAATGAGTTTCTGGGCGCGATCGATCACCGTCAGAGTCTTGAGGCCGAGGAAGTCGAACTTCACGAGACCAGACATTTCGGCGTACTTCATCGAGAACTGGGTGACCGGCATGTCCGAGCGCGGATCACGGTATAGCGGGATCAACTCCTCGAGCGGTCGGTCTCCGATGACGACGCCGGCTGCATGCGTCGAGGCGTGCCTGTAAAGCCCCTCAAGCTTCATCGAGATGTCGAGCAGCTTGTCTACGCCATCCTCCGAGATGCGGAGGTGCTGCAACCTGGGTTCGTTGTTGATTGCGTCGGCGAGCTTTACCGGATTCGCCGGATTGTTGGGAACCATCTTGCAGATGCGGTCAACGAGACCATAGGGAAGCTGGAGCACTCGCCCCACGTCCCGGAGGGCGGCGCGTGCCTGCAACGTTCCAAAGGTAATGATCTGGGCGACCCTATCATGGCCGTATTTGTTCTGGACGTATTCGATCACCTCGTCACGGCGGTCCTGACAGAAGTCGATGTCGAAGTCAGGCATCGATACGCGTTCGGGATTGAGAAAGCGCTCAAAAATCAGGCCGAACCGAAGTGGGTCGAGATCCGTGATGGTGAGCGCCCAAGCGACGACCGAACCAGCGCCAGACCCTCGGCCGGGCCCTACCGGGATGCCACGCTCCTTGGCCCAACGGATGAAGTCGGCGACGATAAGGAAGTAGCCGGCGAAACCCATCTCGATGATCACGCCCAACTCGAATTCGAGCTTTTCGACGTAGGGCCCTGCCACCTCTGCGCGCCGTGCCTCGTCCATGCCCTCTGAATAGACCGAGCGCTCCAAACGTATTTCCAGTCCATCGCGTGATTGGACGCGAAGCGCGTCGGCTTCGTCTGCGCCGCTGGTGAAGGCAGGCAGGATCGGATCCCGCGTCGGCGACATGAAGGCGCACCTCTGAGCGATCACCAAGGTGTTCTTGATCGCCTCAGGGAGGTCCTTGAACAACATCGCCATTTCGTCCGCAGACTTGAACCGATGTTCGGGCGTGAGTTGCCGGCGATCGCCTTCGGTGACGTAGTTGCCGCCGGCGACGCAAAGCAATGCGTCATGCGCCTCGAACATCATCGCATCGGCGAAGTATGTTTCGTTCGTGGCGACGAGCGGGATGCCGTTCTTGTGGGCAAGATCGACGAGGACTCCCTCGATCCGCTGCTCGCGGCCTAGACCATGACGCTGCAGTTCGGCGTAAAGCCGATCAGGGAACATGGCGGAGAGTCGTTGCAGGAGCTGTTCCGCATGCTCGGTCTGGCCTGCCTCGATCAAATGCCCGATGTGTCCGTTGGGTCCGCCGGTCAGTGCAATCA
>JAYOEZ010000115.1:1708-2193 GCA_038116985.1 Alphaproteobacteria bacterium
CGAGACGATAGCTTCAGCAGGTTGGCATAGCCCTCTTCGTTTTGAACGAGAAGAACGATGCGGCGAGGCTCGCTCTGACGCGTTTCTGAGGGGCCCGTCCCGGTGATCGCCAAGGTCGAACCAATGATGGGCTGAATGCCGTCCTTAGCGCATGCCAACGAGAACTCTAGCGCACCAAACATGTTGCCGGTGTCGGTGATCGCCACCGCAGGCATCTTGTGGCGCTGACACAGCTTGACCAGTTCCTTGAGGCGCAGCGCCCCCTCAGACAGCGAGTAGGCTGAATGGACGTGTAGGTGAACGAATTGAGCATGGGACATCTACGCTCGACGTTCCCATAGGGGTGGCAAGATGTCAGCCGCCTGGCGCGTGCGCGCACGAATTTTCTTGTGGATTACTCTTCGACGAGGATGCCATCCCTCAGACCTACAACCCTGTCCATTCGGGCTGCCAGGGCCTCGTTGTGGGTTGCGATAAGCGCGGCA
>JAYOEZ010000115.1:2203-2949 GCA_038116985.1 Alphaproteobacteria bacterium
CCCGATACCAGGCCTTTGAGCTGGGAGAACACCTGGTCGGCAGTTTGTGCGTCCAGATTTCCAGTCGGCTCATCTGCCAGGAGGATGGCCGGTCCGTTGGCGAGCGCTCGTGCCATGGCGACACGCTGTTGTTCGCCACCGGACAATCTCGCAGGTCTATGGCTCGCGCGACCGTCGACGCCGAGACTCTTTAGGAGAGCCGTCGCTCGTTCGCGGGCATCGTGGCGAGAGCGACCGGCGATCAGCTGCGGCAGCACGACGTTTTCCAGGGCGGTAAACTCTGGGAGGAGATGGTGGAATTGGTACACGAAGCCAAGGGTATTCCGACGCAGCAGAGTACGATCGCGTTCCGGCAATCCCTTCGAGGAAGTCCCACCCACGATGACTTCGCCACTGTCGGGCGTGTCCAGAAGACCAGCGATCTGCAACAGGGTTGATTTTCCCGCTCCAGACGGCCCGAGAAGGGCGACCGTTTCGCCGGGCGCCACCGACAGGTTCAAGCCGCGCAGGACATTGATGGTTTGCCCGCCCTGGCTGAAGGCCTTCACCAGATGCCGCAGCTCGAGCGCTGTCTGCGCCGTTGAACCTGACCTTGGGCCCGTCATTCGTAGCGCAGTGCTTCTACAGGGTCGAGCCGAGCTGCGCGCCAGGACGGATAGATCGTCGCAAGAAACGACAGACCAATTCCCATCCCGACCACCGAGATGACCTCACCCCAATCGATCTCCGCAGGCAGTTGCGAGAGG
>JAYOEZ010000115.1:2959-5973 GCA_038116985.1 Alphaproteobacteria bacterium
CTTCAAGCCAACCCTGGATGGTTGCGATGTTGTCGGCAAAAGCCACGCCCAGCAGGAGGCCCGAGAGCGTGCCGACAACTCCAATGCTGGCGCCGGCGAGGAAGAACACGCGCATGACGCTTCCTCGGGTCGCTCCCATGGTGCGCAGAATGGCGATGTCCCTGCCCTTGTCCTTGACCAGCATGATCAGGCTCGAAACGATGTTGAACGCGGCGACTAAGATGATGAGCGTCAGGATCAAGAACATCACGTTTCGTTCGACCTGGAGCGCGTTGAAATATGAGGAGTTGACTTGCTGCCAGTCTGTGAAGCGCTCGCGCGAACTGGTGAGAGGCAGCAAACGGCGGCGCGCCTCGGCTACATCGTCGGGGTCTTCCAGGAGAACCTCGATCGCCGTCACCGCCTGGGGCAGCCTGAAGTACAGTTGGGAAGCCTCTAAGGGCATGAAAACAAAGGTTGAATCGTACTCGAACATGCCCACGTCAAAGAGTGCGGCCACGCGGTAGGTGCGCGATCGTGGGACTGTTCCGACAGGGGTTGCCGTCCCCTGCGGTGAGATCAGCGTAATCGCATCTCCCAGGCCGATGCCAAGGCGATTGGCGAGGCGCCGTCCAACGACGACATCGTTCTTCGAGTCCAGATCGTCGAGTGAGCCTGCCACAATGCCGTCGGCGAGAACCTCGTGCAGTTTCATGTCTGCAACTCGCATGCCCCGGACAAGCGCGCCGGATGCGAGACGACGCGATGTCGCCATGACTTGCCCCTCCACGAGAGGACTGGCGCGAACGACACCAGCGGACGCTGCAATTCGACCGGCAAGATCGTCGTAGTCCTCCAAGGGCGCGGCAATGCCCTGCACCATGATGTGCCCATTGAGGCCCAGGATTCGCCCGAGGAGTTCAGCGCGAAAACCGTTCATGACCGAAAGGACGACAATCAAGGTCGCGACCCCGAGCGCGATGCCGAGCAACGAGAAACCCGCTATGACGGAAATAAAGCCCTCGGCGCGTCGCGCGCGAAGGTAACGCATGGCGACGAGCCATTCGAAGGCCGACACCACTAGAGCCTCACCAGCTTTGCTACATTGCTACGCTGCAAGGTGGGCAACGGCAGCTTCCGGGCTAAGCTCATAGCGATGACCGCTGGCGCGGTTCTTGATCTCGACTACGCCCTGTTTGAGGCCCCGCGGTCCGACCACGATCTGGTACGGCAATCCGATCAAATCCATGTTGGCGAACTTCACGCCCGCCCGCTCATCCGTGTCGTCGTAAAGCGGCTCGAGACCAGCCAAGCGCAGACTCTCATATAGGTCGCCAGCCGCCTTGTCGCAGGCAGGGTCTCCCGTCTTCAGGTTCACCAGTCCGGCGTCGAAGGGCGCAATAGGAGTCGGCCAAACGATTCCGTTCTCATCATGGCAGGCCTCGATGATGGCGCCGACGAGGCGCGAAACCCCGATCCCGTATGACCCCATTTCGAGCGGAACCTGATCGCCAGCCTGATTGGCCACCGTTGCGCCCATCGCTTCGGAGTACTTCGTACCAAAATAGAAGATATGCCCAACCTCGATTCCGCGAGCGCTGAGACGGCGATCTGCCGGCACTTCGGCCTCGAATCTCGTTGCATCGTGCATTTCGTCAGTGGCGGCGTATGGCGCGGTCCATTCATCGACGATCGGTTGGAGATCGCCGTCGAGGTCGACTTGCTGACTGAGCATGTCGCGCCCTACCAAGGCCTTGTCGCAGAAGACCTCGCTTTCACCGGTTTGGGCGAGAATGATGAATTCGTGGCTCAGGTCGCCTCCGATCGGCCCGGTATCAGCCTTCATCGGAATAGCCTTCAGGCCCATGCGGGCGAACGTGCGCAGGTAGGTGACGAACATCTTGTTGTAGGCCCGGCGTGCTCCATCGTAGTCCAGGTCGAAGGAGTAGCTGTCCTTCATCAGGAATTCCCGACCGCGCATGACGCCGAATCGGGGCCGAACCTCATCCCTGAATTTCCACTGGATGTGGTAGAGCAACTTCGGCAAGTCGCGGTAGCTCCTTACCGATGCGCGCACGATTTCGGTGATCAGTTCCTCATTCGTCGGTCCGTAGAGCATTTGGCGCTCATGCCGGTCCGTGATGCGCAGCATTTCCTTGCCGTAATCCTCATATCGACCGCTTTCGCGCCAGATCTCCGCTGGCTGAATGGTCGGCATCAGCAGTTCCTGGCAGCCCGCGGCATCCTGTTCTTCGCGGACGACACGCTCGATATTCTGCAGCACGCGGAACCCGAGCGGCAGCCATGAATAGATTCCCGCCGACGACTGCCGAATCATGCCCGCCCGCAGCATCAGCTGGTGCGAAACAATCTGTGCTTCTGACGGGACTTCCTTCAACGTTGGAAGAAAGAACTGCGACAATCGCATCTGCGCCTCGGGAAAATGGACCAACGTAGCGCGGCAGACTTTAGGCAAAGGCCTGTTTGGTGGCAACGAAACGGCTGCTCATTCCGCGCCTTCGGTTGCCAAAAGTTTCCTGCAGGCGGCCGCAATGGCGTTCGTTTGACCGTCGGTCAATGGCGCGCCGTTAAAGAGAACTTCGCGCCCTTGCACTGTGATTTCGCCGATTGGCGCCGTGCTGTCGCTGAGGCTATCGGCAATGTCTGGCACGAAATCGGCCAACCGAACCGTCAACGTGAAGTGAATCTTGTCCGGTACCACCTGTGGGGCCGCCTCTCCCAGGTTTGCGCCGACGACGGGGCGGCCATGGACGTCCACGCCTGGTTTGAAGTCCGCCGCGCCTTGTTCCGAATAGCCCACGAGAAAGCGACAGTCCTGCTTGGAAACGACGATTCGACCATGGCCATCATGGTGCTCCGGTGCCCCATCGGGGGCCGCAGCAGCCAGCGCCGCCCCACCCAAAAACCCCAGGAAAACTGCGCCTTTTGGCGGCAGCGAGAGATGCCGCGCTGCAGCGTGACGGATCGTCCAAGTCAACCTGAAAATTTGCATTTGAGGTAGATATTCCGGGTGA
>JAYOEZ010000116.1:0-5968 GCA_038116985.1 Alphaproteobacteria bacterium
ATGCACGACGACGACTTTTCCTCGCTATTCACAAACGAGGTGCAGAACGCCGTCAACTATTACGACACCGAGTTCTCTCAAGATCGCGTGGACACGCTGTCGTATTACCTGGGCGATTCGTTCGGCAACGAGGTCGATGGCCGCTCGCAGGTCGTCGCCACCGAAGTCAGTGACGTGATTGAGTACATGATGCCGTCGCTGATGCGCGTGTTCGGCAACGGCGACTTCGCCCGCTGTCTGCCGCGGCAGCCCGAGGATGTGGCGAGCGCCGAGCAGGCGACGGAGTACCTGAACTTTGTGCTGTCCACGCAGAACCCCGGGTTCCGCATCCTGCACAACTGGATCAAAGATGCCCTTCTTTTCAAGATCGGCGTCGTCAAGGTGTACTACGAGGAACACGAGAAGATCGTCGAGGATGAGTTTGAGCGCGTGACGCCTGCGCAGCTTGCCGTCTTGACCGACGACGACGACATCGAGATTGCCGAGCAGGAGAGCATCGAGGTCGGCGTGGATGACGAGGGCGAGCCCGTCGTCGTCTACAACGTCAAGATCAAGCGCCGCGTGCCTGACGGCTCGATCCGCATCAACAACATCCCGCCCGAGGAGTTCCTGTTTAATCGCCGCGCGACCGACATGGAGAGCGCGACGTTTGTGGGCCAGCGCACGCAGATGACGGTCAGCGACCTTGTGGCGATGGGCTACGACCAGGACGAGGTCGAGCGCTACGCGGGCTATCACGAGCTTGACCAGGAGCAGGAGCGGCAGCAGCGCTTCGAGGAGATCGAGAGCGGCACCAACCTTGAGAGCAAAGATCCGGCGCTGCGCGAAGTCATGGTCGTCGAGGGCTACATTTACTCCGACTATGACGGAGACGGCATCGCGGAACTGCGCCGCGTCGTGTCGATCGGCGAAGGCACGCACATCCTGGAAAACGAGGAGTGGGACAAGGTGCCGTTCGCGGTCCTGTCGCCGATCCTGATGCCGCACCGCCTTGTCGGCCGCAGCGTAGCCGAGCAGGTCATGGACGTGCAGTTGATCAAGTCCACGATCATGCGGCAGCTCCTGGACAATCTGTACCTGCAAAACAACTCCCGCGTCGTGGCGGTCGAGGGTCAAGTCAATCTCGATGACCTGTTGCAGGCGCGGCCTGGCGGCATCGTGCGCACCCGCGCGCCGGGCATGGTCGCGCCGTTGAATGTGCCGCAGGTCGGGCAGCAGGCGTTCGCGATGCTGGAATACATGGACGCGGTGCGCGACCAGCGCACGGGCATGTCCGCTGCCAGCATGGGGCTCGACCCTGATGTGCTGCAATCGACCACCGCTGCGGCGGTGTCCGCGACGATGCAAGCCTCGCAGGCGAAGGTCGAGATGATCGCGCGCGTGATGGCAGAGACCGGCATGAAAGACCTCGCGTCTCTGATCCTGAAGTGCATCGTGAAGTACATGCCGCAGGCCCAGATCGTGCGCCTGCGCAACCAGTTCGTCGAGATGGACCCATCGACCTGGGCGACCGACTACGACATCGAGGTCGAGGTTGGCCTCGGCAACGGGCGTGACGAGGAGCGTCTGGCGATGCTTGTGCAGATCGCGGGCAAGCAGGAGCAGTTGCTTCAGCAGCTTGGCGTCAACAACCCGGTTGTCAGCGTGGGTCAGTACGTCAACACGCTGAAGCGTATCGCCGAGATGGCCGGGTTCCGAGACACGTCGCAATTCTTCAACAGCGGGCCGCAGTTGGAGATGGCGATGGCGCAGCAGGCGCAGCAGCAACAGCAGGCGCCTGACCCGGCGCGGCAGCAGGCCGAAGCCGAGATCGCGCTGAAGCGCGAGAAGATGCAGGCCGAGATTGCGCTCAAGCAAGAAGAAATGCGGCTCGATTTCGAATTGCGCAAGCAGGAACTGGAAGCTGAGTTGGCGTTGCGGGCGCAGAGCGTCCAGCTTGGCAATCCCGTGAGCGCAAATTTGCCGAGGGCATAGTGAGATGAGTTTTGGTGGTGGCGACGTTGCGTCGCTTGGCATCGGCCTGGGCGTTGACCCAGCGAGCTTTGATACTTACGGCGGGATTGTGGTGCCGGGCACCGACGTATCTGTCGATCCGACCGTGCAGGGCATGCAGACCTACGACAGCCTTGCGCCGCTTGCCTACAACGAATTTGCAAACCAGGCGGATCAGGCAACGATTGGCGTGTCTCAGCCTGCGCCGTTCTCTCCCGATAACGCGATGGCAGAAGCGGCGTTGCGGGACAACAGCGCCGAGTTCGATACGCTGCGGGCGGCAGAGGGCGGCAGGCTCTACGCCGACCCGTTGATTGATCTCCCGGTGTTGTCGTTTCTTGGCCCGCGCACCATCAAAAATGCGATCGGCAGAACGATGCCGGTGCAGACGGTGTTGGCAAACCTTCCATACGTCGGCGGTTTGCTTTCGAGTGCCATGACCTCGGGGTATCCAGACAACAACTTCGGCGACTTCCCCGGCGACGCAATCAGCACGCCGTCCGCAGAAGATATTGCCGTGGCGCAGCGGCGGATGCAGCCAGTCATGCCGGAGCCAGAGCCTGTGCCTGTCGTTGTGGCCGCGCCGACCGCCAGCCAGGTCTATGGCGGCGCGCAGCCTTACTATCGCCGCACGCTGCTGGACGCAGCGCCTGCGGGTTTCGCAGACTTCGCCGCGCTGAACGATGCGTTCAACCGCTCATATGCGATGCGGCCCGCGATCTACCAGACGCCGCCGGCGGTTGACCTGCTGGGGCGGCAAGGGTTCGTGCCGCTCGCATGAACCCTGGCAAACTGCGGGAGGAGGCTGATCGCGGCGCAAAGGCTGCGGCACTCCTGCGCAACGATCTGTTGATCGAGGCATTCGACACTCTCGAAGCCCAGTACACTACCGCCTGGGCTGACAGCCCGGCGCGTGACGTCGACGGGCGCGAGCATCTGTTTGTGTTGCTGAAGTCGCTTCGCGCGGTGAAGCAGCATCTCACTACTGTCGTGGAGACAGGCAAGCTGGCCGAGCGCCAGTTGCATCAATCCAACAAGTAAAGGTGACACATGAACGAAGCCGGGATGCCCTCGGGCACTGGCAGGTTCTCGACGGCTGACGCTGTCGAGGCACTCCTGGGAAAAGCGGTAGCCCCTGTCGAGCAGGCAAGCGAAGCAGCCGAGGAGCCGGAAGCTGAAACCGACGAGGTCGAAGCAGTTGCGTCGGATGACGCCGCGGAAGATGAGGCCGGTGACGATGTCGCCCAAGCCGACGACGCTGCGGATGATGACGACGCGGTAGAGGAAGTCGAGGCCGAGGAGGCCGAAACTCTTTACACCGTCAAGGTGGATGGGCGTGAGCAGGACGTCACTCTCGACGATTTGGTCAAATCCTACCAGCTTGAATCTGCCGCGCAGAAGCGCCTATCCGAGGCCGCCGACCAGCGAAAGCAGGTCGAGGCCGAGCGGACGGCGGTTGCGCAAGAGCGTGAACGCTACGCTCAGGGCTTGCAACAGATTGCTGCCACCTTGCAGGCGCAGCAAATGTCTGAGGCTGATCTTCGCAAAATGCAAGAGGAAGACCCTTTTGCCTACCAGCAGGAGAAACTTGCACAGCTTGAACGTGCTGAAGCGATGCGGCGGATAGCCGCCGAGCAGCAGCAGTTGTTTGCGCAGAAGGTGCAAGAGGAAAACGTGCGGTTGCTTGACCGCATTCCTGAGTGGCGCGACCCCGATGTTCGGCGCAAGGAACAAGAAGCCATCGTTACCTACGCCAAGCGTGTGGGGTTCTCGGATGCCGAGTTGTCGCAGGCCAGCGACAGCCGAGCGATCGAGATACTGCGCAAGGCTCATCTGTACGATGAGCTGCTTAAGACACAGGTTCCTGCTGTGAAGAAAAAAGTCGCCGCGGCCAAAAAGATGGTCAAGGGCGGGCAGCCGAAGACACGAAAGCAAGTCGCCTCCGACAATCAGCGAAAGGCCTTTGAGCGTTTCGCAAAGAAAGGCAGCGTCGATAGCGCTGTCGAATACTTACTAAACAAAACCTAGGAGCAGACTAAATGGCTGTGTTCAAAACTTCAGACGCGGTGGGCGAGAAAGAAGACCTTTCCGACGTCATTTCGCGCATCGACCCCGACGAAACGCCGATCTTTTCCAACGCCAAGAAGGAAGTCACGAAGGGCGTTTTCCACGAGTTTCAGGTACAGGAACTCGCTGCCGCATCCGCAACTAACTACGCCGCGGAAGGTGCGTCCTACTCGTACGTCAACCCGACAGCGACGACGCGGCTCGGGAACTACCACCAGATCGCCGTGCAGGCTGCGAGCGTCTCGAACACTCTCGACTCGGTTGATAAGGCGGGCCGCGATCGTGAGACTGCGTACGTTAAGGTCATCAAGGGCGTCGAGCAAAGGCGCGATATAGAGAAGTCTTTGACTATTGACCAGGCCCGTGCGTCGAGCGACCCGCGCAAGATTGCGGCGTTCCCGGCGTGGATGACCAACGTGTCCATCGTGGCTCCGTCCACTACGGCGACCGGCGATGGCACCGACTACTCTGACGGTGCCGGCACCAACGCCGCGCTGACGCTCGCGAAGATCGACTCGGTCATGGAGGATTGCTACACCGTCGGTGGGCTGCCCGACATGATGGTCGTATCTCCCGCGAACAAGGTTGCGTTCTCGGACCTGTCGTCCGGGTCGGTGGCGACTGCGCAGTTGCAGTACACCGCACCGCGCGAGATTGCGATCATCGGTGGCGTGTCGCTTTACCTGACCGACTTCGGCCAGTTGAACGTCGTCATCGATCGCTTCATCGCGAACGATCGCATCTTCCTGCTCGACAGTGACTACTACTCTGTCGGTCACCTGCCGGGTCGCATGTTCTCGGTGAGCGACGTTGCGCCGACCGGCGACAACACGCAGTTCGCGATCGTGTCCGAGTACACGCTCATCAACAAGGCGCCCAAGGCTCACGGCGCCGTGCTTGATCTCTCGACCAGCTAGTCCAGCTAGCAGAGCCTGACGACGGGAAGGGGCGACTTCGGTCGCCCCTTTTTGCTTGGAGAACGCATGCACAAGAAGCTGATTTCGCTCGATCCGATCACCAGGAAAAAGACCTGGCTGACGGACGATGTAGATGGCCTGTCAATTCTCACTGAGCAGGACACGACGCCCATCGTCGAGGGCGCAAAGGCGCAAGAAAAAGAATGGCGTCGCGGCGACATGATCGGCAACACGCAGAAGCACCAGCAGAAGATCGCCGAAATCCCGAGCGTTATCTACTACGACCTCCTCAAGAGATTCGGTCAGCCCCGCGACAACATGAAGGCGTGGAAGCGCTGGCTTAATGACCCCGACAACAGGGCGTTCCGCACCACAGGCGGGCGTGTGTAGCCAATGGCACTCGCAACCTACAGCGACCTCAAGACGGCGGTGGCGAACCACCTCGCGCGCGACGACCTCACGTCCGCGATCGATGACTTCATCGACCTCGCAGAGGCTCGCTTGTCTCGCGAGCTAAGTCCTCGCTCGACGCACAAGCGCGCCACCGCCACCACCAGCGCGGGCGACGAGTATGTGACGCTGCCGACTGATCTGCGCAGCATCCGCCTCGTGCGCCTCAACACCGACCCGCGGGTTGTGCTGGAGTTTATGACGCCAGGCGACCTCTACAGCGCATACCCGAACAGCGGGCAGGCGAAGCCGCGCGCGTACACAGTCATGGGTAGCGAAATCGCGGTGCGCCCGATTCCTGACACGACCTATACGATTGAACTCGTGTACGCCGAGGGTCTTGCCGCGCTTTCGGGCAGCAACACGACCAACACCGTGCTGACGCGATACCCGGATGCGTATCTGTACGCGACGCTTGCCGCCGCATATCGCTACCTGATGGACGAGCAGCGCGCGTCTTATTTCGACGGCCTGACGACTGTCGCGATGGACGAAATCAACCGCAGCGAGGAAGCCGCACGGCATCCATCGGGCGGGCTTGA
>JAYOEZ010000117.1:0-5820 GCA_038116985.1 Alphaproteobacteria bacterium
CGGCGACAATCTTGTCGTCGAGGCCTGCAAAGGCGTCCGGAGCTTCCCAATCAGGTACCTCTTCAGTCCGCCTACCAACGAGTTCTTCAGAAGAACGCTTCATCCAGAGGCAGAAGGTCCGATTCACATGCGTGAACCGTCCGTCTCGCCCTTTGAACACAATTGCCGAAGGCGAATGGTCGAGAAACCCCTCGAACTTGCGCACCAGAGGTAAGTACCGACGACTTTCGAGGTTTAGAATCACCTGCCTTGCCAGTGCTTCGAGCGCTTCCCTTTGCGGTTTCGTCAGCTCCCTCGGCTTGTGGTCGATTACGCATAGTGTGCCGACTGCATGTGAGCCGCCGATCACCAACGGCGAACCCGCATAGAAACGCACGTGCGGCGGTCCGGTAACGAGCGGATTGTCGGAGAATCGGGGGTCTTCGGTGGAGTCTGGTACTTCGAATAATTCGACACCATTGATCGCGTGGCCGCAGAAGGAGACGTTTCGAGGGGTCTCGGTAGCTTCCAGCCCGTATCGCGCCTTGAACCACTGGCGTTGTTCATCCACCAGGCTCACAAGTGCTATTGGCGTGTCGCATATGGTTGCAGCCAGCCGTACGATGTCGTCGAACTGCTGCTCAGGTGCAGAGTCGAGGATCGCGAGGCCCTGCAGGGTGGCCAGTCGGTCGTCTTCGTGGTGGGGTACAGGTGGGGTTTGCATGATCTGCTTGGCAGTGCGAGGGGGCCATACTGTGGCTGCGCTTCGACTATCATCCAGTATCCGTTGTCACACGTGCGAACGCCAGATTGCCGCTGCGGCCTGACACGCCAGGGGAATGCCGCATGACGAGGACTACTACGTGGCATATTCTGACTGCCAACAGATCACTGAAGCACCATGAAACCTGCAAATAGCGTTCTTTCGTCGTTTGGAACGACCATCTTCGAGGTCATGTCGCGGCTCGCGATCGAGCACGAGGCTATCAACCTCGGTCAGGGCTTTCCGGACGGGAACGGCCCGGATGACGTACGGGCCGCGGCCCATGAGGCACTGGAGCATGAGTCAAACCAGTACCCGCCAATGATGGGGCTCCCTATCCTGAGGCAGGCCATCGCCGAACACGACCATCGATTCTATGGCCTTCCGGTGGATTGGTCCGCTGAGACGATGGTCGCGTCGGGCGCAACGGAGGTATTGGCCGCGACACTTTTCGGCCTCCTCGAGCCTGGCGACGAGATTGTTATGTTCGAGCCGCTGTACGATTCCTACATCCCCATAGCACAGCGTGCCGGTGCAAAAATTCGGCTGGTCAGGCTTGAGCCGCCCAACTGGCAGATTCCCATCGATCAACTCAAAGCGGCATTTGGGAGCCGGACAAAAGCAGTACTCATTAATTCGCCTCTCAATCCGGCAGGAAAAGTATTTGACCGGACTGAACTCGAAGCGATCGCCGATTTGATACTGGCTCATGATGCATTTGCGATCTGCGACGAGGTCTACGAACACATCATCTTCGACGGAGTCGAGCATATCCCGCTTATGACTCTTCCCGGCATGCGCGAGCGGAGCGTGAGGATCGGATCGGCGGGCAAGACCTTTTCGCTGACTGGCTGGAAGGTGGGATACGCGACAGCAGTGCCGGAGCTTCTCGGTCCGATTGCCAAGGCGCACCAGTTCTTGACGTTCACAACTCCGCCCAACCTACAGCGGGCGGTGGCCTATGGCTTGCGTAAGAGCGACGACTATTTTCGGGATCTCGCCAGTGGTATGCAGACGAGCCGGGATCGACTGGCCCAAGGCTTGATGGAGATCGGATTCGACGTGGCCCCGTGCCAGGGCACCTACTTTATCAACGCCGACTTTCGTCCGCTTGGCTTTCCTGGGAACGATGAGGATTTTTGCCGCCACATCACAACTGCTGCGGGCGTTGCGGCGGTCCCGGTAAGCGCCTTCTATGCCGGCGATGATCCACGGCCAGCCCATTTCGCGAGGTTTTGCTTCTGCAAAGAAGATAGAACCATCGATGAGGCCATCGAACGACTTCGCAAGCACTTCAAGAGGCACTAGTGCCATAGACTGCTAGCCGGCCCTCCAGAAGTGTAGTCGGTAGCCTCTCTAGGTGTTGGCTAGGTAAGGCTGCGAGCTTCCTTGACGGCTTCTTGCCAGTGCGGCAAAACTGCCCGCGCGGCTAAGGAGCATGGTGGGCGTAGCTCAGTTGGTTAGAGCGCCAGGTTGTGGCCCTGGAGGCCGGGGGTTCAAGTCCCCTCGCTCACCCCATTCCTTCGTGTCTGGCTGTCACAGGCGATCACGCCGCTGCGTTCCAGAAAGCCGATAACTTCGCTCGCGAGGACTTCCGAAACACCCCGGTACGCGTGGTCGCCATCAACGATCGAGGCGAAGCTGACGTTGTCTTGAGTTGACGCCAGATTGGGCAGGTATGTCGCCGCTTCCCAAAAAGCGAGGCGAGACAGTCCGGGCCGAACCTCAATCCCCTCCTTGCTACCTATGGTGATGAGAACTGGACATTGCGATATGGCGCCAACGTGCTTCGTGTAATCGAACGCCTCGTGAGGCCCATACTTCTCGACAAATCGTTCGGCAGATATGAGTAGTGGCGTCGGTTTCCGAACGTTCATGAGTTCGTGGCCTCTTTGCTGGCCGATCTTGGCTACTGCCGCTTCAGTAGGTAGACGCGGGTCCACGGACTACGCGTGGCAGGAAACCGAGCCCGATAGCTACCATGGCGAGTCCAAGCGCAACGTAGGCTGCCTTAAGACTCCATACTTCCGCAATTGGTTGAGAGACGAGGGGGGACAAGAAGTGGCCGACAAAGATGCTTGTCGCCAATCCGCCCAGAATTCGCCCTCGTGCGCGCTCTGGCGCGACATCCACTACCCAAAGCGACAGATTTGGCATGAGCAGTCCCAGACACGCCCCCGTCAATGCGAGGACGAGTAGGATCGGCGCAAGTTCAGACAACAGCGCCATTAGCAGGTAGCTGACCCCAAAACCGACAAAGGCGAGCACAAAGATTGCTTCGCGTGAGAAGTGTCGCCTGAACCAGGCAAAAGCAAAAATTGACGCACTGGCTGACGCGAGCGAGATCAGCCCCATGGCCAGACCTACGACGGCCGGGTTTTCGACACCGAGGTCGCGCAGGTAGAAGGCCAACTGGGTCGGGCCCATGTAGAACGCGACGCTATGCGATATGGCCACTCCATAGAGCACTCCCAGCGTCAGGAATGGAATTGCGGTGGCTCCTGATTGCTCTGTACGCATACCCGTTTCATCGAGTTTGGGCTCGAAGATAAAGGTCACCGCAAAGGGGAGTATTGCGAAGGCCAGGAGGTACACGAGAAAAGGCGCCCGCCAGTCCAACGACGCCAGTACACCGCCAAGGGCAAGAAACACGACCCCGCCGAACTGGATGAAGCCTTGCCTGAATCCCATGAACCGCTCACGGACGCGACCGGAAAAATAGTCGCCCATTAGCGTTGAGGAGACGGTCATCACGCCGGCAACCGATAGGCCGAGAAGCGCGCGTGTTGCGAGAATACCCGGCAATGAATCAAGCAAATAGCCGGCCGATCCTGCGATGCCATAGAGGGCAATCGCCGAGAGCAGCAGGCGCCGCCGCCCAAATCGATCAACGATGAGCCCGGCGATTGGTGCGAATACCGCGATCACGATCGACGGTAGCGTAATTAGAAGCCGGCTCAGGTACTCGACGTTGGGATAGTCGGCGAAATGAGAGGCCAGAGCAGGCAGGGCCGGCGATATCGTCGCGCCGGCCATGATTGTCATCGTGCCGGTCATCAGGAGTGTGATGCGAACGGCCAGTCGCTGATCGCGGTCCGCTGGGACAGGCGTGCTCACGTTGCCGCCGGCTCCCGCCCAACAACCGATTTCGCAAGAAATATCAACGATACACTGATCAAGAGTGCTGCGGCTGCACCGAAGGCTGCGGACATGCTCGCCGTCGCTGCAATGCTTTGACTCAGGAGTGGCGAGACAAAGAAGCCTGTCATGATTGCGGTTGCCTGTATGCCCATGACGCGGCCTCTGACCCGGAGGGGTGCTATCTCAAGGAGCCGAATCGAAAAGTTGGCGGTTGTCGATCCTTGACCGAATCCGAAGAGCGCCAGGCCGACAAAGAGCGTCGTAAGGTCGGTTGCGAGCGCCATCACTGCGAAACCGACAGCGCTCAGGGCAAAGCCGTAGATGAACATTGTTTCGACTGCAAGATGCCGTCTAATGCGACCGTAGAACAGCGCGGTGCAGGCAGTCGCTAGTGTGGACACCGCAACTCCGACACCTGCTAGTGCCGGGTTCCCAAAACCAAGCTCCAGCAGGTAGAAAGGCACTTGAGTCGGGATCATGTAGAACGTCGCGCCGAAAATGAAGCCTGAAAAATAGAGCCACCCGATCGCGAGCCAAGGAATCGGTGCGGAGTCACCTTCTGCAACTTCGCCTCGCGCGTGCGGGCCGACAATGGGTTCATGGACAAAGCGCAAAACGAACGGCAAGACCGCCAAGGCAACTAGGTAGATCAAGAAAGGTGCGCGCCAGTCGAGAGTCGCAACTGCACCGCCTATGATCAGATAGAACACGCCGCCGAAGTTGTTGGCCGCGTTGCGGAATCCCATGAATTGGTTTCTGGAGGCGCCGGAGAAGTAGTCGCCGATCAGCGTGCCAATCGTTGTCATGATGGCGGCCGTGGACACACCAAGGAAAGCGCGCGAGATGAGAATTGCAATGATGGAATCGACGAGCGCCCCGGCCGCACCGGCAAAGGCATATAGCGTTACTCCGAACACGAGAAGCTTCTTGCGACCGAAGCGGTCAATGATGCAGCCGGCGAAAGGGGCGAGGATCGCCATGAAGAGGGATGGGACGGTGACAATAAAGCGCGTCAAGTAGTCGATGTGCGCGATGCCCGCGAAGTGGGCTTCTAGTGCGGGAAGCGACGGCGAGACGATAGCGCCGGCCATGACCGACAGACTTGCCGTCATGAGGAGCGTTGCCTGCACCGGGAAGGGCTGGGTCTTGTCAGCGACCTGCATCAGAAGGACTGGAACCGACCGCCAGGATCGGCGGCGGATTGACTATGGCGCAGAACGGCCCGCTGTACAGCGTTTCTGCAAGCGTGGCCGAGATGCGTACTAGAGGGAGTTGAAGGCCGCCTCTACGAGAGCGGTTCCGCGTGGCCCAAGTTCAAGGCTGTCATGCATATAGTTCGGGGTGTAGCCGAATGCTATTCCGTTCTCGATATCCCCGAAGCCGAACGCACCCCCGGCACCCCAATGTCCAAATGCCTTGGGATTGGGGCCCATTGGAAACGTTGCATTGTTGATCTCGTATCCGAGCGCGAAACGTAGTGGTTTTCCCAGGACCGGGTCTTCGCCGTCGCTCTCACATTGAAACTCGATGGCTCGGTCGCGCGTCGAAGGGGTCATGACTGCCGTGCCATTGAAAGTACCGCCGGCGCGTAGTGTCTCGAAGAGACCCGCTATTGCTCGCGCGTTCCCATGCCCCTGACCTGATCCGACTTCGCTCGAGCGCCATCCGTCGGAGTTGAAGTCCTCGTCGGCCCGAAATCCCTGCATCGTTCTGGCAAACAGGGTGTCGGGATTTGCGGCGACCTCATCAAAGAGGGCTCTGGGACTTCCTTTCTGCAATATCCGGGCGCATCGCTTCTTCTCTTCGTCGGTCAATGCGAAGTTGTAGTCGAGCCCTAGTGGCCCGCAAAGTTCCTCCCGATTGAACTGTCCGATTCGCTTTCCGGTCATGCGGAAGACCAGTCCACCCATGAGGTAGCCATAAGTCATGTTCAGATA
>JAYOEZ010000118.1:0-5757 GCA_038116985.1 Alphaproteobacteria bacterium
TCGAGCCGTTCCCGCCAGGTTGGGAGGGAGTGCGTTCTCCGCGGAGGCCGCGACGTTGAATACGAACGCGACCGCTAGGCCGAGCGCGAGCACGATGAGAAGGGGCTCCAGGTGACTCGGCGCGAACGCCAGAAGAACGAGCGTCCAGACCAAGCACATTCCGATCACCAGACCGTTCTTTCCATCGGCCATGTTGACTGCATTCTGGAGTCCTACCAAGCACACGACGGTAAACACCGCGCCACCGACGGTTCCCAAGACGATCGGCGCAAAGTACTCCGGCAGGCCCAGGCCGGCCGACAGCAGAACTGGGACATCGCCAACGAAGCCAAACGTCAGGTGGCGGATCAGAAGCCCGGGCACGATGGCGAGGGCTGCAACGACGATCCCAGAAGAGAGCACGAGCCTGAACGCGGCTCGAATGTGCCGGCGGTCGTCCATGTAACCCAGAACCATGACGAGAGCCGTCGCCGCCGCGATCGTCAGGTAGATGGGAGCAAACCGTGAGTTCAACGCCATGAACAGGAGCCCGCAAACAACGGGAACCAGTACGGCCAAGCCGCCGATCAAGGGAGTCGGACGAGCGTGCAGTTTGCGCTTGCCGTCAGGGGCATCCACTACGCCGAGCACAGGACCAAGCCGACCGGCAAACGCGCAAATGAGAAACGTTGCAACGGCGGTTAGTGCGTATAGCGCGAACACTCTTCAGGCTTTCCGGATCAGATCAAACAAGCAGCCCAGCTACGGCATCAATGTCGCCCGCCGAGCAAGTCGGGTCAACTCATGCCGCCCGGCCATCGGGGGACCCTTCCTGCTTCCCCGGCCCGACAGTGTCTGCCAGCAGGCCCTCGATGACGGCCATTGAGGCCGCAAGCGATCCACTCCTTTCCGCGGTGAAGGTGCTTGCTGCTTCCCGCATGGTACGCCCGGCCTGTTCGTCGGACAGGAGCTCCACGAGAGCTTGGGATAGCTCGGCCTCATCGTGAACGCAGCGCGCGGCACCCGCAGCCAGCAGTCCATCGGCGATCTCCTGGAAGTTTGCCATTCGGGGGCCAAACAGAACTGCGCAGTCGAGCGATGCCGGCTCCCACGGATTCTGTCCCCCGGCACCAGAAATGGACTTGCCCACAAAGGCCACCGAAGCGAGGCGATACCAGATGCCCATCTCCCCCATCGTGTCCGCGACGTAAACGTCGCATTGTCGGTTGGGAACTTCATCTCCCGAACGGCGGGCGACATTCAGGCCCAAGGACCGGCCAAGTTCAGCGATTTCTGCTCCGCGCTCAGGATGGCGCGGGGCGACAATCGTCAACAATCCCGGCACGGATGCGGCGACCTCGCGGTGGGCAGCAAATGCGATCTCCTCCTCGCCCGCATGCGTGCTGGCTGCCACCCACACGACACGGCCTTCAAGAAGCGCCGCGAGTTCTTCCACGGTGTGCCCGTCGGCTGGAAGCGGCGGGGCCGACTCCTTCAGGCTCCCGACAACCATCGTGTTCCGGGCACCGAGGTCCCGCAGGTACTCGGCGTCTTTTTCGGTCTGCGCCAGGCAGTACTGAAATCCGCCAAGCAGGTGCGCGATCACCGGACGCAACGATGACCAACGCGCATGTGATGCCGAAGACACGCGACCGTTCACGAGAACGCGCGGAATCCCGTGCCGGTCCAGCGCGGTGAGCATGTTTGGCCAGAACTCGGACTCCAGCCACAGGACCAGGTCGGGCTGCCAGTGCTGAAGGAACCGCGCGACGGCTCCCGGCAAGTCGAGTGGCACGTATTGATGAACCGCGCCCGGCGGGAGCCTATCCGATAACAGACGCGCGGACGTCATTGTCCCGGTTGTGACCAGGAAACGGATAGAGGGATGTTCGCGCCGAATTGCGTCGATCAGCAGGAGCCCAGCAAGTGACTCGCCAACCGAGGCACCATGCAACCAAACCAGCGGTGCGTTCGGGCGGGGACGGGATGCGACGCCGAACCGCTCTTCCAGCCGAAGCGGATCTTCCTTGCCTTGCTCTACACGTTGCCTGAGCTTGCGCCGAGCAAAGGGGCCGGCAAGCCGCCCTGCGACTCTGTAGGACGCCAGTCCGAGCGCTGCAGTCAAACTCATGCCAGACCGAGTTCGCGTTCCAGTTGGCCACAGAGCATCTGCCCAACTGCGATATGCATCTCCTGTATCCGCGCGGTGGTGCTGGAGGGAATCAGGATCAGGGGATCAGCGAGGCCCACCAGGTTTCCCCCATCTCCACCGCCCAAAGCAGCGGGAACGAGACCGCAATCGCGCGCACTACGCAGGCCCTCGATAACATTTGGAGAACGTCCGGAGGTCGTGATGCCAATCGCCACATCACCGGGCCGTCCCAACGCCTCGACCTGCCGCGCGAATATCCGGTTGAAGCCCAAGTCGTTTCCTGCTGCGGTGAGCGTCGACGTATCCGTCGTCAAGGCGAGCGCCGCGATAGGAGCGCGGTCGGCGACAAAGCGCACTGCCAGTTCCGTGGCAAGGTGTTGAGCGTCGGCCGCGCTGCCGCCGTTCCCGAAGAACAGGATCTTTCCGCCCTGTTGAATCGATCGCGTACAGACGGCAACCAGCTCGACGAATGCCTCAGCGACGGCCGGCAAGGTCGCCTCCACTACCTGCTGGTGCTCAAAAAACGCGGCCTCGAGGTATGCCCTAGCGTCCGCCATCGTCTCGACCAAGATACTTGAACCAATCACTGGTAGCTTCGGCTATGGAGTCGGGCTCCCAGACCGGGGCCTCGCGCCAATAGTCGATGTTCTCCACCAGGCGTGCGATTCCGTCTTCGATCGGCACCTTCGGCGACCATCCGAGAAGGCGGGTGATCCGTTCGATATCGGCAAAGGTCTGGTCGGGCTCGCCGGGACGTTTGGGAATATGAACCGCCTGACCGCCCAGCAGATCGACGACCCGGTTGACGGATACCGTTCGACCCGAGCCAACGTTCATGATCTCGCCGCTGATATCAGATCGCGCGGCCGCGCAAACCGCCTCTGCGACGTCGCTGACATAGGTGAAGTCTCGCGACTGTTCGCCGTCGCCTACGACGGTGAACGGTTTGTTTGCAAGCTTCTGTGCCAGGAAGACGCCAAACATGGCTCCATAGGTGCCCGACGTTCTCGAACGTGGACCGTAGACATTGAAGAACCTGAGAGAAACTACCGGCAGCCCATAGACCTGGGCCCAGTGCATGGCAAGCTGTTCGCCGAGCATCTTCGTCAACGCGTAGGGGTACTGGGGCCTCATCTCGGCGGTTTCCGGCGTTGGAAAATCGTCGGGAATGCCATAGCAGGACGAGGACGCGGCATAGACGAAGCGCCCGACACCGGCGGCACGCGCCGCCTGAAGGACGTTGAACGTTCCGTCAACATTGGCCCGAAAGTATCCGTCGGGATTCTGGATGGATGGCACGATGTCTGCCAGCGCCGCGAGATGGATGACCCAATCGGCGCCCTCGAACGCGCCGACCCAGCCGCCGGGCTGGCCGATATCGGCTTCGACCGCGGTAATGCGGGGAGCGACATGCTCGATGTTTTGCGGACGACCCGTCGAATAGTTGTCGACAACCACGACCTCGTGCCCATCGACGAGCAAACGATCCACAACGTGGCTACCGATAAACCCGGCGCCGCCGGTGACGATGACCTTCATGAACGGCACCTGCCGCAGCAGTGATATGTCGTCAGCGTGACCAAACCGGCATCCATCTTATCGACCGGGTGCGGCCGGTGTCCGCTCAAATTCGTGACGGTCCCAGATGTAGTCATCGGGCGAATAGAGCGTGGAGGCAAGAACCAGGCAAAGGGCGCGCGGCGACGCCGCCGAAAACACCGCCCAGGTCATGGGCGGCAGATAGACGCCCCGACCGGGATCGTCGAGCCGCCAAACGGTCACTTCGGATCGCGGGCGCTGTGTCCGCAACTCCGCTGCGCCGTCAACACAGAAGAACGCCTGATGCGTTTCACGATGCGCATGGTGCCCACGCTCAACCCCTGGAACCAAGTCGGTTACGTAGAAAATCCGCTTCAGCTCGAATGGAAGGTCAGCAAACTCCTCGGCGACGTGCAGAGTTCCCCTCTCGTCGGCAACCGACTTGAGCTCGATGTAGCGGCAATCCATCAGGCTCCTGCCGCGTCTCGCTTGCGAAATACATCCTCGACTGCAACCACGATCTTCCGATTTGCCATGGCCGCATAGAGAGGCACGCCTCTGTAGACCCCCAAGAGGCGCCTCAACGGTCTAACAGCGAAGAACCTGTTTACCGAGCATGTCCAGTCCTCGCCCAGGGATGACACCTCGTGCCACCAACCCGCGGGAATGAACAGACCCTGCCCGGCTTTGAGTTCGGTTTCCGTCATCGCGGCAAGAGCCTCGCGCGCCCGCGGAAACGACTCAAAATCAGGCTCGGACAGTTCGACACGGCTGAACCAGGGGCGAATTCGCGACCAGACCGGAAAGGGATAGAGCGCCCGCGAGAACTGCGGCGGCACCAATCGAACTCTTTTCGTTCCCGACAACTGCAGGAGAACGCCGTCGGCCGGGTCATAGTGCAGCGGCTCTACGTGCCCGCCCGGACCAAGCCAAAAGTTGAAGCCGGACATCGCGGAAGGAAAGAGTTTGTCGAGAAATCCTCCTGTCCATGCGGCTACTTGAGCTTCGAGTGCGGTCCCCGTGAGATCCACTTGCGCCATGTAGGCGTGACGTTTCCTCGCCGTTCCGTCGCGGATCCAGGAAGCGTAGTCGGCTGGATTGAGGCGGACGAAGTCGCAATACCCTTCCCACTGATCACGCCTCGTCCCAATGCGCTCCTCGCCATAGACCCGAACGGCCCTCTCTTCTGGACCTATGAGGGAAAGGAACTCATCCAAGGTACGGTCGCATCCGCTTCTTCCAAACTCAACGACCGCCGGCCGACCACTCCGAACATACTCAGCCTGGAACTCCGGCGACTTTGCCTCCTCAACCGTCGCGACGTTCAAGGTCATCGCGGGCCAAACGGTCATCCGCGAATCCGGTCCTGGTCGACCGTGTGCGCCGCAAAACCGGTGTACTCGCTGTACCGAGGGTGCTCGAAGTCGTGCATGGTGAAAAACAGCGGCGCCCTTCGACCATAGATGAAGTCACTGTAGAACGATTCGTGTCGCGCAATCTTTCTCGTCGCATTTGTTTGATTGAACGTCTCGATTCCGGCGTGTTCGCCGTTGAAGATGTTACCGTTCCCGAGATCGTCGAAGTAGCAGATGACTCTGGGCAGATAGCGCTCGTGGTTTCCGTCAAACAGCCCCAGCGTCGCAAGGGTGGATGAGTAGTAGTCAACATCCACGGCGATAAACCCCACTGGCGCCGGCTGCTCTTCCTTGAGAAAGGCCGGTAATGTCTCTGCGATGTTGCCCTCGATCAGGCGCGCACTGTCGAGCCTCGCTTGCAGCCAGGCGCGGTCCGATTTGAAGTACCCTTCCTGCCAGGCGTATGGCATGTCCCGATAGTCCTTAGGCTTCGGCAGGCCGGAGACCATGTCGAAGCCGTAAACATCAATCGCCACAGAGGTCGCGCGCGCCACCTTACGTGCGTGCCGCTCCAATGCGATCAATCCGGCACCGCCCGCGACCCCGAACTCCATCGCACTGATCTTCGGGATTCCCAGTCTCTTGGCCAAAGTCGCGGCTTCGAACAGAGCACTGTAATAGTGTGGTCGCGTCCGCGTGAAGATCAGTAAGATGATCTCGACCAATGCCACC
>JAYOEZ010000119.1:0-4048 GCA_038116985.1 Alphaproteobacteria bacterium
TGAGCATGGTGACGACGTTCTGCGACAGCGACAGGTTGCCGGCCGTCATCAGCGCGATCACGCGCTCGCCCGGCTCTTCCCAGAGCGTGAGCTTGGAATAGGTCGAGATGTAGTCGACGCCCGCGTTGGTGCGGGAGTCCGAAAGCATGACCAGGCCCTCGTTGAGCAAGAGGCCGACGCAGTAGGTCATGAACGCTCCGTTGTACTGCCGCCGTCTTTCGCGTCGCCGCGCCCCGCCTCGTCAGCGGTCGGACCGGGCGCGGGGTTGGCTGTTGTACTCCTTCGCGCGGCGCGCCGGAACGGGTTTGTGGGACGCCACGACAGGCGGCTGCGCAGGGCGGCCGCGGGCGCGGCGACGCGGCCCAGGGTGTCGATTTCGCGCCCGTAGAGACGTCGCAGGACGAACCGCGGGTTCATGCGCTGGCGCCAGCGGATCGCTTCGAGCCGGCGCGCGGTGATCAGCCAGAGCGGGCTGACGGCGAGGCTGAGCGCGATGAGCGAAACCAGAAGGCGGTTCTCGGCGTCGCCCAGCAGGCCGACGGTGAGCCCGGCGGCGACGAGGACGAAGGAGAATTCGCCGATCTGCCCCATCACGGTGCCGGACAGAAAAGCCACACGCCATTCGGCGCCGAAGAAGCGGATGATCGCGATGTTCAGCGCCGTCTTGACCAGCGTGACGATCAGAACCAGGAGCAGCACCAGCAGCAGGTTGTTCCAGATGAAGCCGATGTCGATCAGCAGGCCGATCGAAACGAAGAACACCATGATGAGCACGGCCTGGATCGGTTGGGTGGCGCGGATCATCTTGGCGCGGTCGGCGGTGTTGCCGACGATGAGCCCGGCAAGGAAGGCGCCGTAAGCCGGCGACAGACCCAGCAGGCCCGACGCGGAGGCGGCCGCGAAGCACAGGCCGAGCGCGGCCATGGTGGTGAGATCGACGTCGCCTTCGATGGTGTCGAGAAACGGCAGGCGGAAGCGGCGGCGGCGGCCAAGCACGACGATGACGCCCGACAGGATGCCGACGGCGGCGGCGATGGCGACGACGGCGCCGGTGACGCTGACCTCGGTCTCGCCCATGCTGGCGACGACCAGCATCATCGGTACGACGGCGAGATCCTGGGCGATGAGGACGCCGACGGCGACGCGACCGACCTCGGTGCGCAGCTCGCCGATGTCTTCGAGGATCTTGATGGCGACAGCCGTCGATGACAGCGCCAGCACGAACCCGACCAGCACCGCCTGCCACATCGTCCAACCCAGGATCAGCTTGACGACCAGGGCGATGATCAGCGTCGCGACGACCTGCAGCGCGACGGTGCCGAGCGACTGGCGCCACACCAGCTTGAAGGCGCGCAAGGAAAGTTCGAGGCCGATGATGAAGAGCAGGACGAGGACGCCGAGTTCGGCCAGCAGCGCGATCTGTTCACGGTCCTCGACCACGCCCAGCGCAGTCGGGCCGAGCAGGATGCCGGCGAGGATGTAACCGACGAGCGGCGGCTGGCGCAGGCGCGAGAACAGCGCGCCGCAGATCAGCGCAGCGGAGGCGACGACGGCGATGCCGGTGAGTTCACCGCCGATCATGGACGGCCGGACCAGAACGAAGACTGCGCGTGCACGGAAAAAGAGTCCCTTGTCTGACGCATCATATCAGGCCGGCACCTGGCCGTGGCGATCAGAACCACGAGCCCGAAACCCCTCCCGCGCCGCAATTTGGCGCCGCCTCCCCTGCCCCGCCGGGGAGGATCTGCATCCCGTGACGCTATTGCTGCTGCTGCCCCTGAACGACGCGGACGGCGACGGCGAGGTCCTCGGCGCCGCCGCCGCGGCGCAGGCCGCGCACGGGCGCGGCGTCGAGGTAATCGCGGCCCTGGGCGACGCGGACATAGGCATCGGTCGCGGCGAGGCAGTTGGCGACGTCGAAACTGACCCAGCCCAGATCGTCGACGAAGGCTTCGGCCCAGGCGTGGTTGGCCTCGTAGGGATCGACCTCCTGCTCGGTCCACAGATAGCCCGACACATAGCGTGCCGGAATGCCGAGAACCCGCGCCGCGGCGAGAAAGATGTGAGCATGGTCCTGGCAGACCCCCTCACCCTTCGCGAACGCCTCGGCGGCGGTGAAAGTGGCGTCGGTGGCGCCGACCCGGTAGCGCACGCGCTGATGCAGCGCAGTCATGATGTCGTGCAGGGTATGCAAACGATCACCCTCGACTGCTACGCGAAACCCTTCGGCGAATTCGCGAACGGCGTCGTCGGCCGCGGTGAGCCGCGTCTCGTTGGTATAGAAACGCGGATTGAACGCCTCGTACTCGGGCGGGAGTACCCCGTGGGTGTCTTGCGTCCATACCTCGCCGCGCGCGGTCAACCTGACCTCGTTGTGCAGTTCGGTGACCGACAGTACGTGGACGACGTTGCCAAAACCGTCGGTGAACTGGGTCATCTTCTTCGGCCCTTCGACCGACCACGACCAGACCTGGAGGTTGCCGTGCTGGCGCGGGGTCATACGGATGTACTGCGTGGTGAAACGCGCCGCGGGTTCGTAGCGGTAGACGGTCTCGTGTTCGATGAACAAATGCACGGGATCAGACCTGCAGCATGAAATCGTTGGAAATCTGGTTGCCGAGCGCGTCGTTGCGCGCGAGGAAGTCGTCAAGGAATTCGTGCAGGCCGGCCTGGAAGATTTCCTCGATGCGGCTGTAGCGCAGGCGCGCGTGAATCTCGCCGGCCATACGGAAACACTCGTGATCCTGGCGGTAGAGATCGCGCAGGTCGGCGAACACCTCGTCGATCTCGTGATAGCAGCTGGCGAGCGAGCGCGGGCTGTCGGGCCGCAGGATCAGGAGCTCGGCGACGCGGATCGGCGTGATGGTGTCGTGGAACAGCCGCTTGTAGGCGCGGAACGAGGACAAGGAACGCAGCAGCGCGCCCCATTGATAATAGTCGACGGCGCCGCCGACCTGCTCTCCCTCAGGCAGCAGCAGGTGGTACTTCACGTCGAGCATGCGCGCGGTGTTGTCGCCGCGTTCGAGGAACGTGCCCATGCGCAGGAAGGAATAGGAATCGTCGCGCAGCATGGTGCCGTCCGCGACCCCACGGAACAGATGGCTGCGTTCCTTCACCCAGTCGAAGAAACGCGACAGGCCGCGCGCCTCGACCTTGCCCCAGGTAAGGGTGCGCATTTCGAGCCAGGTGTCGTTGATGTTCTCCCACATCTCCGAGGTGATGGTGCCGCGCGTGGCGCGTGCGTTCTCGCGCGCGGTGCGCAGGCCGTTGTGGATCGAGGCGAAGTTGTCGGGATCGAGCGCGAGATACTCGATGACGCTGCGCGCCGAGGTGAAGTCGTGCTTGGCGAGGAAGCCGTCGTAGGTGCCGCCGACCTGCAGCGTGACGCCCCACTCGGCGTCGGGCACCGTCGCGGCGGTCGGCAGCAGCGCGTTGCGGTAGGTGACGTCGAGCATGCGTGCGGTGTTCTCGGCGCGCTCCACGTAGCGGCCCATCCAGAACAGGTTGTCGGCTGTGCGGCTCAGCATGTCAGGCCTGCAACACCCAGGTGTCCTTGGTGCCGCCGCCCTGGCTGGAATTGACGACGAGCGAGCCCTCCTTGAGGGCGACGCGGGTCAGGCCGCCGGGCACGACGCGGACGCCGTTGCGGCTCGACAGCACGTAGGGCCGCAGGTCGACGTGACGCGGGGCGATGCCCTGGCGCACGAAGGTCGGACAGGTCGACAGCGACAGCGTCGGCTGCGCGACGTAGGCGTCGGGGTGCGCCCTCAAGAGCGCCCGGAAGGTCTCGCGCTGGGCCTTGGTCGAGCGCGGGCCGACAAGCATGCCGTAGCCGCCGGAGCCCGCGACTTCCTTGACCACCAGATCGGCGAGGTTGTCGAGGACATAGGCCAGCGCTTCGGGTTCGCGGCACTGCCATGTCGGGACGTTCTTCAGGATCGGCTTTTCGCCGAGATAGAACTCGATCATGTCGGGCAGGTAGACGTACATCGCCTTGTCGTCGGCCACACCGGTGCCGACGGCGTTGGCGAGCGCGACGTTGCCCTGG
>JAYOEZ010000119.1:4148-5616 GCA_038116985.1 Alphaproteobacteria bacterium
CCTGGCCCTCGACGACCTCGACGCCCATCTGCTCGGCCAGGAAGGCGTGCTCGAAGAAGGCCGAGTTGTACTGGCCCGGCGTCAGCACCGCGACGGTCGGGTCCTGCACCCAGGACGGCGCCACCGAGCGCAGCGTGTCGAGCAAGGCGTCGGCGTAGTGGTCGACCGGGGCGATGCGGTTGTTGGCGAAGAGCTCGGGGAACAGGCGCATCATCACCGCACGGTTCTCGAGCATGTAGGAGACGCCCGAGGGCGAGCGCAGGTTGTCTTCGAGGACGTAGAAGTCGTCGGCATTGACGCGCACGACGTCGACACCGGAGATGTGCGCATAGACCCCGCCCGGCGGGTTGAGGCCCTGCATCTCGGGCCGGAACTGATCGTTGTTGAGGACGAAGTGTTCGGGGATGCGCCCGGCCCTGATGATCTCCTGGTCGTGGTAGATGTCGTGCAGGAACATGTTGAGCGCGCGCACGCGCTGGATCAGGCCGCCCTCGAGGCGGGCCCATTCCTGCGCGGTCAGCACGCGCGGGATGATGTCGAACGGGATCAGGCGTTCGGGATTGCCCGAGTCTTCCGAGTAGACCGCGAAGGTGATGCCGAGGCGGCGGAACAGAAGTTCGGCCTCTTCGCGCCGGCGGCGGAACTCGGCCTTGGGCGTCGCCGTCAGCCAGCCTTCGAGCTTGCTGTAGGCCTCGCGGATGGCGCCGCTCTCGTCGCGCATTTCGTCGAACATGCGCGGGGCGGCGTCTCCGCCGTCGTTGGCGAATGCCACGTCCGTCTGGTCGTCCGCAACCATTGCGCTCCATTCTAGCACGCGAACTCGAAAAGCCTTAGGGCGGCGCGCGTGCACACAGTCCTTGTTGCAGCATCCTTCTCGACAAAGTCCGCCCCGCCGGGCGGCGGCGCCTAACGCTGGTCGGCCAGCAGCACCTCGACCGCGACCTTTTGCTCGCGGTCGTCGTAGCGGAAGACGATGAAGACGCTCTCGCCCGCGTTGATGACCTCGGCGTCGATCGCCTCGGTCAGCAGGAAGATGGTCCCGTCCTCCAGCGTCAACAGGCGGCGATCGAGATCGACCGATTCGACGACGCCCTCCACCGTCTCGCCGGCCGGTTCATCGGCGTCGCGATCCTGGGCCAGCGCCGCGGTATTGAGCAGCATGGCGGCCAGAACAACGGCAAGCGTCCGGCGCACGGCGCCTAGCGAAGGAGATACGCGCATCAGCGAACCCGCCTGTTTGCACCCAGACAGTTGCACTTCAGCCGCAGGTTTTGAAGGGGGTGTCACGGAAGTCTGCGGAAACTGAGGGGGCCGGCGCACGCGATGCGAACGGCTGAGTTCGACAAGGGCCCTTCGAATCAGAAAGGCCGCCCCCTTGGGGCGGCCTTTTCTTGTTTCTGTGTGCGCTGGCTGCGCTAGTTGTCGAGGAAGCTGCGCAGCTTTCGCGACCGCGAGGGGTGCTTCAGTT
>JAYOEZ010000120.1:0-5590 GCA_038116985.1 Alphaproteobacteria bacterium
CTATGACGACGAAACGGGGATCATCCCGACCACGCCCGACCCCCGCGCAGCGGCGATACCTCAAGCGCGGCCTCGCGCAACCGGGCGGCAAGCTGCCGTTGTTCGATTCGGCCGGCCAGCAAATCAGCGCGCGCACCATTCGCCACTGCATCGAGCACGGCTGGGCTGAACCCTGGTTTGAGAACCCCATCAAGCCGGATTGGCTGGTCTGCCGGCTCACCGAGCGCGGCCGAGATGTCCTTTCCGACGGCAGCTAATCTCTCGGTTTGGGGCGTTTCGAGAGGATTTGTTAATGCCGTGGCGCATAAAAGGCCGGTAACTATCGAATTTTCCTCGCAAACCAGGCGGTTTGTGGGCAACATTCCGGTGGATTGCGCGTAATATTCCGGTCAGAGTAGTGCCCGAGTTTCATTTTCAGCGGATCACGGAACCCCGCAGAGACCTCACTCACCAATGAGTTTCAAGATCAAGTTCTGGGGTGTGCGGGGGAGCATCGCTTGCCCCTCACCGCGCCATGTCGCCTTCGGCGGCAATACCAGTTGCATCGAGGTTGCGGTAAACGGCAACCGCATCATTCTTGATGCAGGGACGGGTATCCGCAACCTTGGGCACTGGCTGCAGCGCAAGGGGATCACGTCTGCGCGTCTGCTGATGTCTCATACCCATTGGGATCACATCAACGGCTTTCCCTTTTTCTCGCCCGCCTTTTCGAAGGGCAACGAATTTGTGGTGATGGCCGGGCATCTGACGGATCAGGGGGGCATCGAGAAGATTCTTGCCGGAACCATGGCGCAGCCCACGTTTCCGGTGCCGCTGGAAATGATGGGCGCCAGTATGGCGTTCGAGGACTTTGAGGCAGGCGATACGTTCAGCTTGTTCAGCGAGGTTACGGTAAAGACGACGCCTCTGAACCATCCGAATGGCGCGACCGGCTACCGCATTGAGCATGGTGGCAAGTCGATGTGTTACGTCACCGATACCGAGCATATAGTCGGGTCGCCGGACGAGCGTATTCTTGCGCTGATCGAGGGAGCTGATCTCGTTGTTTACGATTGCACCTACACCGACAAGGAGTTTCCGGGGCGCGTAGGGTGGGGGCATTCCACTTGGCAGGAAGGGGTACGCCTGAGCCAGGCGGCAGGGGTTAAGACACTGGGAATCTTCCACCACGACCCAGATCACGAAGACGGATTCATGGAGCAGGTCGAAACAGAAGCGCGCCAGATGTGGAGCGGCGCGATCGTCGCGCGCGAAAACATGCGGTTTAATCTGCTCTAGGGTTCGACAAGAACAAGAAGATACGAGGCCTGGTCGGGCCGCGTTCGGGGAGGAAGCGCGATGACCATCAGCGTAGCGATCATCGGAACCGGCCCGGCCGGTTTCTACACTGCCGACGCCCTGATCAAAAAGGGGGTCGACTGCAAGATCGACATGATTGACCGCCTTCCGACGCCTTATGGGCTGATCCGTGCCGGCGTGGCGCCGGATCACCAGACGACCAAGAAGGTTTCGCGAGCGTTCGAGAAGACGGCAAAGACTGACCAATGCGCCTTCTTCGGCAACGTTGAAGTCGGCAAGGACGTATCCCTGGCCGAACTCAAGAACATGTACGACGCAGTGGTCTTGGCCGTGGGCGCAGGCCATGACCGGTTGTGCGGCATACCTGGCGAAGACAAGAAGGGCGTAATCGGTTCGGCGACGTTTGTCGGTTGGTACAATGCCCATCCCGATCTGCGGAACCTGGATCCCGATCTTGATACCCGGAACGTCGCCGTGATCGGCAACGGCAACGTGGCCATCGACATCGCGCGGGTGCTCGTCAAGACGCGAGAAGAAATGGCCGATTCTGATCTGCCGGAGTTTGCGGCAAGCGCCATCGAGGCCTCGCCGATTACCGATGTCTACATGTTCGGGCGGCGCGGGCCCATCGAAGCAAAGTTCACGAACGTCGAGTTGCGCGAAATGGGCGAGCTGAAGAATGCGGTGCCGCTCGTAGATGCTTCGCAGCTTCCGGACGAAGTCGGAGAGCTGGAGAATGCGCGGGACCAGCGGCTCAAGGAGAAGAACCTTGCCACGCTGCAGGAGTTCACCAAGCACAAGGCCGCCGACGCGCCGAAGCATGTGCACTTTGCGTTCTATGCCAATCCCGTCGAGGTGCTGGGGGGCGACCGCGTCGAAGAGCTGCGGCTCGAGCGCACCAAGGTAGAAAACGGGCGTGCGATCGGAACAGGGGAGTTCTTCGAGATCGAGTGCGGCCTGGTCATTCCGGCGATCGGATACCGTTCCCTGCCGATTGACGACGTTCCCTTCGACGCCGACAAAGCGACCGTTATCCATGACGATGGCCGTATCGAGCCAGGCGTCTATGCGGTCGGCTGGGTTAAGCGCGGCCCGAGCGGCGTGATCTCGACCAACCGGCCGGACGGCGCGGCCACCGCCGAGCACATTGCGGAGGACTGCGGGGCCGGAGGTAAGCCCGGGCGGGATGCGTTGCAGGCGGTGCTCGCAGAGCGAAACGTCCGCGTTGTCACGTTCGACGACTGGAAGGCGATCGAGTCTGCTGAGGAAGCTGCGGCGCCCGATCCCGCGCCGCGTCGCAAGTTCGAAACGGTAGGCGAGATGCTGGCCGTCCTGGGGGACGGATAACCCCTTGAATACTGCGGGTTTCGACGCCTCTGCGTCGAGGCTGGCGATCTTGATTAGGGGGTGGCCGGGACTTATGGTCCGCGACGCCCGGAAGAGTGGAGATTAAGAGATGGCGAGTGCCGTAGTGGCCGAGGTGGCGACGCCGCGTGAAGAGCGCGAGTCCGTAGTCGTTCGCTTTGCCGGTGACTCCGGCGACGGGATGCAGTTGACCGGTGGCCAGTTCACACAGGCGACGGCCCTTGCCGGTAATGACCTGGCGACCTTTCCCGATTTTCCTGCCGAGATTCGCGCACCGGCCGGTACGACGTTCGGCGTCTCGTCGTTCCAGATCAACTTTGGCGCGCGCCGGATCAAGACGTCGGGCGACGCGATCGATGTCCTCGTGGCAATGAACCCGGCGGCACTGAAGGTTGAACTGCCGAACGTCCGGCAGGGCGGCGTCGTCATCGTCGATACCGGCAGCTTCAACGATCGCAATATCAAGCGCGCCGGCTTTGAGGCCAATCCACTCGAGGACGCTTCACTCGAGGCCTACCGGGTCGTCGAGATCGATGTTTCCGCACTCACCATGGAGGCGGTCAAGGACACAGGGTTGGGCAAGAAGGAGGCGCTGCGTTGCAAGAACCTCTGGACGCTCGGGTTGATCTACTGGATGTACGGGCGCGACCGTAAGCCGACGATCGACTGGCTCAACGGCAAGTTCGCCAAGCGCGAGGACCTCGCTGCGGCAAATATCGCCGCTCTCAATGCCGGTCACGCCTTTGGCGAAACCGCAGAGTTGGCCGGTGACATGCCCACTTTCTCGGTCAGGCCCGCGGAAATCGCGCCGGGCGAGTACCGCACGGTGTCCGGCGGCGAGGCCCTGGCTTGGGGGCTCGTGGCCGGCGCACAGAAGGCCGGGCTCGAAATGATGCTTGGCTCCTATCCCATCACGCCCGCGTCGCCCCTGCTGCACATCCTGGCGCGCATGAAGCAGTTCGGCGTTCTGACTTTTCAGGCGGAAGACGAGATCGCCGCCGTGTGTTCGGCGATCGGCGCATCGTTTGCCGGCAAGCTCGGCGTGACCTCCAGTTCGGGTCCCGGTATCGCGCTCAAGGGCGAGGCCATCGGGCTGGCGATCAGCACCGAGCTCCCCCTGGTGATCGTGAATTCCCAGCGGGCGGGCCCCTCGACCGGTATGCCCACGAAGACCGAACAATCGGACCTGTACCAGGCGGTCTATGGCCGCAATGCCGATGCTCCGCTGGTCGTGCTGGCGTCGCGCTCGCCGTCTGACTGCTTCGACACAGCGGTCGAGGCGGTGCGCTTGGCGACCAAATACATGACGCCGGTGATGTTGCTGACCGACGGCTATATTGCCAACGCCGCGGAGCCCTGGCTTATCCCTGACATCGCCGATATTCCGGAGTTCAAGACGTCGTTCCGCACCGACCCGGAGGGTTTCCACCCGTTCCTGCGCGACGAGAAGACGTTGGCGCGCAATTGGGCGATTCCGGGCTCGCCCGGCCTTGAGCACCGTATCGGAGGCATCGAGAAGTCGTTTACGTCTGGACACATCTCCTACGACCCGGCCAATCACCAGCGCATGACCGATACGCGGAAGGCCAAGATCGACGGCATCGCGAACGATATCCCGGAACAGGTGGTCGAGCAGGGGCCGGAGTCCGGAGATCTCGTCGTCGTTGGCTGGGGATCGACCTTTGGGCCGATCGACCGCGCTGTCTCGAACCTGCTTGAGGAAGGGTTGTCGGTCGCGCATGTCCACTTGCGCCACATATGGCCGCTGCCGCGCAACCTGGGCCAGCTTCTTTCCGGCTTCAAGCATGTGCTGGTTCCAGAAATGAACACGGGCCAACTCGTGACGGTGCTCCGTGCCGAGTACCTCGTCGATGCTGAGAAGGTCAGCAAGGTGTCTGGCCAACCGTTCAAGATTGCAGAAATTGAGGGCGCGGTTCGCGCCCGCCTGGGGGCCTGACATGAACGTCTCTCCGCAGCTCACCGCGAAGGATTTCGCAACCGACCAGGAAGTTCGTTGGTGCCCGGGATGTGGCGACTACGCGATCCTGAAGGCGCTTCAGCGGACCATGCCGGAAATTGGCGCCACACGGGAGAACACCGTTTTCGTCTCCGGGATTGGATGCGCTGCGCGTTTTCCCTACTACATGGACACCTATGGGTTCCATACGATCCACGGTCGTGCGCCGGCGTTTGCGACGGGAATCAAGCTGTCGAACCCTGATCTCGACGTGTGGGTCGTGGGTGGCGATGGCGACATGCTGTCGATCGGCGGCAACCACCTCATGCACACGCTACGGCGCAACGTCGATCTGCAAGTCCTTATCTTCAACAACGAGATCTATGGCCTGACCAAGGGGCAGTACTCGCCGACCTCGCGCGTGGGTACGCGTTCGCCATCGACGCCCCAGGGTTCGGTCGAGGCGCCAGCTTCCGCAGCCCTGTTTGCGCTCGGGGCAGGCGCGCGATTCGTCGCGCGGTCCGTCGACACTGACCAGAAGCATCTACCGGAAATGTTCAAGCGCGCCCATGGCCATCGGGGTTCCTCGCTCGTCGAGATTTTCCAGAACTGTATTGTCTACAACGACGGCGTGTTCGATAGCTTCAAGGATTCGGCGGTCGCTGCCGACCGGCAGGTGCGTCTGGAACACGGCAAGCCCATGCTGTATGGCAAGGAAGGCAACAAGGGGCTTCGCATGCGCGACGGCGCCCTTGAAATTGAAGCGGTCACCATCGGTGAGAATGGGGTGACGGCGGACGATGTCCTCGTTCATGACGAGACCGACAAGATTCTCGCGACCATGCTTGCCTCCATGGATTCGGAGGCGCTGCCGGTCGCCCTGGGTGTCATCTACTGCAATCCTGCGCCGTCCTACGAGGCGGGCGTTCTGAATCAGGTCGAGGAAGCCAAGAAGAAGGCTGCCGACGC
>JAYOEZ010000121.1:0-5413 GCA_038116985.1 Alphaproteobacteria bacterium
CTCCTGCGCCGCAAGCGCAGCGCAACGCGCGGCCAGCGTCGCCACCTCGTCGCCGCCGCGGGTGGCGCGCAGGTGCGCTGCGATGGTCAGTGCCTCGGGCGCCGCCACCGCTACCTGGTAGTGGCAGCAATGCGCACAGCCCTCGCGGCAGGCCGCAGGCGCATCTGGCGGATCGGCCGCGCGCAGCGACGTCAGCAGTCCCTCAGCCAGCGCGATCGCCTCGCCGACGAGGTCGCCGAGCCGCGATTCATCGCCTGCCGCCATGGTGGCGCGGGTACGTTCGCGCAGGCCGGTCTCGAGAATCTGTTCGTAGGCGGCAGAAGGATTGTCGGCCATGCGTCAGCCTAGGCGGTTTCCGCGGCGCGCCCAACCGGGCATGCTGCGCGTCGAGGGGATCGCATGAGCGGCAGCGAACAAGATCACGGCCCGTCCCGCGAGGTCGTCCGCACCATGGGCCTGTTCCTGGGCCCGGCGGCGTTCGTCGTCCTGCTCGTTGTGCCGCCACCCGACGGCCTTGCGCCGGAGGCCTGGCGCACGGGCGCGCTAGCCGTGTGGATGGCGTTGTGGTGGGCCACCGAGGCGATCCCGCTCGCGGCCACGGCGCTCCTGCCGCTCGCGCTTCTGCCGTTGCTCGGCGTGTCGAACGTCGGCGCCGCCGCGGCGCCCTACGCCAATCCGTTGATCTTCCTGTTTCTCGGCGGCTTCCTGATTGCGCTCGCGATGCAGCGCTGGAACCTGCACCGTCGCATCGCGTTGCATGTGCTCGCGCGCGCCGGCGCCCATCCGCGACGCCTGATCGGTGCGGCGATGCTCGCCACGGCGCTGCTCAGCATGTGGATCAGCAACACCGCCACCGCAATGATGATGCTGCCGATCGCCGCCTCGCTCGCCGCCGTCGTCGATCCCGACGACGAGACGGGGCGCCGCCACTTCGCCACCGCCCTGATGCTGGGCATCGCCTACGCCGCCTCGATCGGCGGCCTCGGCACGCTGATTGGCTCGCCGCCCAACGCCCTGCTCGCCAGCTTTGTGCAACAGACCTACGGCGTCACGGTGACCTTTGCCGACTGGATGACGATGGGCGTGCCGGTCGCCGCCGTGATGCTGCCGATCGCATGGATCGTGCTAACGCGCGTCATTCACCCGGTGCGCGCGGACAGTCACCACCACGGCGCGGCCACGGTCGCCGACGCCTTGCGCGATCTCGGCCCGCTCAGTCGGCCCGAACGCCGCGTTGCCGCCGTCGCCGTGCTGGTCGCGCTCGCCTGGGTGACGAGCCCGTGGCTCGGTTCCTGGCTGCCCGGCGGGACGCCATCAGACACCGTCATCGCCATTGCCGGTGCCGTCGCGCTGTTCGTCGTCCCGGCCGACTGGGGCAAACGCGAATTCCTGCTCGACTGGAACTGGGCGTCGCGCGCGCCCTTCAACGTGCTGCTGCTGTTCGGCGGTGGGCTCAGCCTGGCGCGCGCCATCGATGCGACCGGGCTGGCGGCGTGGATCGGCGGCGGGCTCGGGCCGCTGGTCGACCTGCCGCTGCTCGCCATCATGGCCGCCGTGGCGTTGCTCGTCATCTTTCTTACCGAACTCACCAGCAACACCGCGACGACCGCTGCCTTCCTGCCGGTGGTCGGCGCGGTCGGCGTCGGTGCCGGGCTCGATCCGCTGATGCTCGCGGTGCCGGCGGCGCTTGCCGCGTCCTGCGCTTTCATGCTGCCGGTGGCGACGCCGCCCAACGCGATCGTCTACGGCTCGGGCCACGTCACCGTGGCGCAGATGATGCGTGCCGGGATCGCGCTCAATCTGATCGGAGTGGTGGTGATCTCGCTGATCGCGGCCGTCGTTCTACCGCTGATCGTCGGCTAGCTGCGAAAGTCGAGCCCGACATCCAGCGCCGGGGCGCTATGCGTCAGCCAGCCCAGCGAAATGACATCGACGCCGCTCGCGGCGATCTCTTTCAGGTTGTCGGGCCGGATGCCGCCCGAGGCCTCGGTGACCAGCCGCCCATCGACCAGCGCCACAGCGTCACGCAGGAGATTCGGCGTCATGTTGTCGAGCAACACGGCGTCGGCTTCGGTCTCCAGCAGTTCCTTGAGCTGGTCCAGCGTGTCGACCTCGACCTGGATCTTCACCAGATGACCGACGTGATCGCGCACCCGCGCCACCGTCCTGGCGATGCCGCCGCCGGCGACCAGGTGGTTGTCCTTTATCAGCACCGCGTCGTAGAGCCCGAAGCGGTGATTGCGCCCGCCGCCCATGCGCACGGCGTACTTCTCCAGATGCCGCAGGGTCGGCGTCGTTTTGCGCGTGCAGGCGATTTGCGCCGAGGTGCCCGCCACCGCGTCGATCGCCGCGCGCGTCGCCGTGGCGATGCCGCACAGCCTTCCGAGAAAATTCAGCGCCGTGCGCTCCGCGCCCAGCACGGCGCGCGCCTTGCCTTCAATGGCCGCCAACACGGTGCCGGCCGCGGCCTGGGTGCCGTCGGCCACGACCTTCTCGATCCTGGCCGTGCCGTCCATCAGGCCGAACGCGCACAGCGCCACGTCGATGCCGGCGATGCAGCCGGGCTTGCGCGCGACGATCTCCGCCACGGCCATGGCGTCTTCGGGAATGGCGGCGTCGCTCGTCAGGTCGCCCGCGCTGCCCAGATCCTCGGCCAGCGCCGCACGCACGGTGTCTTCGTACATGACGCGCGGCAGGCCGCTCATCGGGTTAAACGACCTCGAGCATGCGGGTCACCGCGCTTCTTGCCCGTGCCGCGATCTCGGGATCGACTTCGACGCGCGGCTGCAGTGTCTCGAGAGAGGTCAGGATGTTCTCGAGCGTGATCTTCTTCATGTGCGGGCACAGGTTGCACGGCCGGATAAAGTCGACGTCGGGCAACTCAGCCGCGACGTTGTCGCTCATCGAGCACTCGGTGACCATCAGCACGCGCGCCGGATGGTTCTTCTCGACGTAGCCGATCATCTGCGAGGTGGAGCCGACGAAGTCCGACGCGTCCAGCACCTCGGGCGGGCATTCCGGATGGGCGATGACCACAAGCCCCTCGTGATCCTTGCGGAAGTCGGAAATCTCGTCCGCCGTGAAGCGTTCGTGCACCTCGCAGTGGCCCTGCCACAGGATCACCTCGACGTCGGTCTGCGAGGCGACGTAGCGTCCCAGGTATTCGTCGGGCAGGAAGATCACCCGGTCGACGCCCAGCGACTCGACCACCTTCACCGCATTCGAGGAAGTGCAGCAGATGTCCGATTCCGCCTTCACCTCGGCGGAGGTGTTGACGTAGGTCACCACCGGCACACCGGGATACTTCTCGCGAAGTAGGCGCACGTCGGCGCCGGTCAGCGATTCGGCAAGCGAACAGCCGGCGTCGGCCGCAGGGATCAGCACCGTCTTGTCGGGGTTCAGGATCTTGGCCGTCTCGGCCATGAAGTGAACGCCGGCCAGCACGATCGTGTCAGCTTGAGTCTTGGTTGCCTCGCGCGCCAGCGCCAGCGAATCGCCGACGATGTCGGCAACGCAGTGATAGATCTCTGGCGTCATGTAGTTGTGCGCCAGAATCACCGCGTTGCGCTCTTTCTTGAGCTTGTTGATCGCCGCGACGTAGGGCGCGTGGGCGCCCCACTCGATCTCGGGGATGACGTTCTTCACCCGCGCGTAGAGCGGCGCGGTTGCACGTCGAACCTCGTCGGTCAGGGTCGGTACCGCCGTCATACGAAGTCAGCTTCGCTGTTGTGTTGTTTCGAATGTCAGCGCCGGCCGTGTGCTGGCGCGCGGCTTTCTGGGGCCCGTTCTTTCTTGTCTTCTCTAGATATAGCGTAGCGCAGGCGCGATCCAACCCCGTTTCGGCGCAGCGTCCCGCACTGCGGTCGCGGTCAGGCTGTGACCCGCGCGGTCACGCCGTCCTCTGGCGGCGGTTTGGCGTTGCCGGCGGGCGCCTGCGGCAGCTCGAATACGAAGCGCGCGCCCGTCTCGGCCCGCTCCGCCCGGATCGCGCCGCCCATCGCCGTCATCAGCTCGCGGGCGATGGCGAGACCCAGGCCGGTGCCGCTGATCGACCGCCCGGCCGGCCGCGGCAGCTGCACGAACCGCTCGAACACCTTCTCCTCGTCGCCCTCTGGGATGCCGGGTCCTTCGTCCTGGACGGTCGTGTGGACCATGCCGCCGTCCGCCTCGATCGTCACCCGCACGGTGCCTTTCAGCGGGCTGAACTTGATCGCGTTCGACAGCACGTTGTGCATCACCTGGCGCACGCGCACTGCGTCGCCGAGGCAGCGCGCGCCGCCGCAGCGGTCGTCGACCTCGGGCGTGACGGCGAAGCTGTCGAACATCGGCTGCAGTTCGTCGATGCAGTCGACGACGACCTCGCCCGGCGACAGGGAAACCATGTCCAGCTTCTGCGCGCCGATGCGCTCCAGATCGAGGATGTCGTCGGTCAGCGCGATCAGGCGTTCGGCGTTGCGCTCGGCGATGCCGAGCATACGCTCGCCCGGGCCGGGCACCGATCCGGCGATGCCGGCGGCGAGGATCTGCAGCGACGCCTGCAGCGCCGTCAGCGGCGTGCGCAGTTCATGGCTCACGGTGGCGACAAGTTTTTCCTTCACCGCGCGGGCGCTTTCGCGGTCGGTGACGTCGGCTGCGGTCGCCAGGATGGTGCCGTCGCTGGGGTCGCGCACTGCGTTCCATTGCAGCCAGCGGTAGGTGCCGTCCTTGGCGCGGAACCGGTTCACCTGGTTGACGATGGGCCGGCCTTCCAGCGTGCCCATCGCCGCGGCTTGGGTCGCCTCGCGGTCGTCGGGGTGCACGAAGTCGAGCGTCCGCTTGCCCAGCATTTCGTCCATCTCGTAGCCGAACACGGTTTGCCAGGCAGGGTTGAGACGGCGCAGCGATCCGTCGGGGTTGGCAATCGCGCTCAGCGCGTTGGTGCGTTCGAAGAAATGCTCAAGCGCCGTTTCGGCCTGCGACTTCTGCTCGGCGAGCCGGCGCGTTTCGAACTGGAAGCGCACGCCACGCCGGAACGCGGCAAAGCCGCTGTAGCCGAAGAAGCCAAGTCCCATCATGAACAGCACGATGCCGATGCAGGTGACCACGTCGATGCGTTCTGCGTGCACGCATTGCCGGATCGCCGGCGGCAACAGGGTCAGGACGATCATCGGCGCCCAGATCGTCGGCATCGCGCTGAAGCCTGCGACCAGGCCGGCGGCCGCGCCGCCGGCCAGGAAGATGATCAGGAACTGTCGGCTGACGTCGTCGGCCGGCATGCTGAACCAATAGGCGGTGCCCCACGCCGCCGACACGATCAGCGATTGATAGAAGAACTTGCGGGCGGAACGGAAAGGGTCGGTGGGCGCGGCAGATAAGCAAAAAAATCGGTGACCCCAACCTGCTGACGCTTGCGCGTTAGCTGATAGGGGATGCT
>JAYOEZ010000122.1:0-5278 GCA_038116985.1 Alphaproteobacteria bacterium
GTTTCGCAACACCGGAGGGCCGCCGGGCGATTATCGAATGTCTGTCGCCGGAACCCGTTTCGGTTGACGAAATCGTGCGTCGGTGCCAATTAACCGCCCCTGTCGTCAGGGCAATCCTGCTCAAACTCGAACTAGCAGGGCACTTGGAACGGCATCCGGGCAACCGGGTCGCGGCGATCTAGGACGTAACCGAACTCGCCGTGGACCGCGCCCAAAACGCGCAAGAACCGAAAGCGAATCCGGTTTCCATGAACGTTGTCATTGTTGAGTCTCCGTCAAAAGCCAAGACCATCAATAAGTACCTAGGTGAGGACTTCAAGGTCCTCGCATCTTACGGTCATGTACGCGATCTGCCGCCCAAGGATGGCTCGGTTCGGCCCGACGAAGACTTCGAAATGGACTGGTCAGTCGATTCCAAGTCCGAGAAGCCAATCAACGAGATTGTCAGCGCGCTGAAGGGCGCCGACAAGCTCTACCTCGCCACCGACCCAGATCGAGAGGGGGAGGCGATCTCCTGGCATATTGAACAGATCTTGCGTGATCGCGGACTGTTGGATGGCATCGACGTCAAGCGCGTCGTCTTCAACGAGATCACCAAGGGCGCGGTGCAGGACGCCTTCAACCACCCTCGCAGTGTGAATGACGAGCTGGTCGAGGCCTATCTAGCCCGGCGCGCGCTGGACTATCTGGTAGGCTTCAAGCTTTCGCCGGTGCTGTGGCGCAAGCTGCCGGGCTCCCGCTCAGCTGGGCGCGTCCAGTCGGTCGCGCTCCGCCTGATCTGCGAACGCGAGGCCGAGATCGAGGCCTTTAAGCCGCAGGAGTACTGGTCCATCGAAGTGGGCATGGAATCGGTTCGCGGAGACGCTTTTGAAGGCCGCCTGGTGGAGCGCGACGGCAAGAAGTTGGAGCGCTTCGACATCGCCGACGAAGGAACCGCGATGGCTGCCAAGAGCGACGTCGAGGCCGCCACCTTCAAGATCGCGACCATCGAGAAAAAACGTACGCGCCGCAATCCGCAGCCGCCCTTCACCACTTCGACCCTGCAGCAGGAGGCCTCGCGGAAGCTGGGCTTCGGCGCGTCTCAGACCATGCGGATCGCCCAGCGTTTGTACGAAGGTATCGAGATTGACGGCGAGACGGTCGGTCTCATCACCTATATGCGTACCGACAGCGTAACCCTCAGCCAGGAGGCGATCACGGGCTGCCGGAACCTAATCGACACGGATTTCGGCGAGGAGTACCTGCCCGAGAAGCCGCGTGTCTATCGCACCCGCGCCAAGAATGCCCAGGAAGCCCATGAGGCCGTGCGCCCGACGGACCTGTTCCGCCGCCCGGTCAGCGTGAAGGGCATCCTCGATACCGACATGTTCCGGCTCTACGAGTTGATCTGGCGACGCACGCTGGCCTCGGAGATGGCCGAAGCCCAGATCGACCGCGTGGCCGTAGACCTGCGTTCCCAGGACGGACGTCTGGCTCTACGCGCCAATGGCCAGACCGTTGCCTTTGACGGCTTCCTCAAGCTCTACCGCGAGGATCAGGACGACCCGTCAGGCGAGGACAGCGACGACGAGCGCCGGCTGCCGCCGCTAGACGAGGGCGAGGCCGCGACCGTGCGCGAGATTTCGCCGGAGCAGCATTTCACCCAGCCGCCGCCGCGCTATTCGGAAGCGAGCCTGGTCAAGACCATGGAAGAGCTGGGGATCGGCCGCCCCTCGACCTATGCGTCGATCATCCAGGTTCTGCAGGACCGCAAATACGTCACCCTGGACCGCAAGCGTTTCATTCCCGAGGATCAGGGACGTCTGGTGGTAAGCTTTCTGTCGAGCTTCTTCCACCGCTATGTGGAGTACGACTTCACCGCCCAAATGGAAGAGCGTCTCGACGACATCTCCGGCGGGCGGATAGACTGGAAGGCCGTGCTGCGCGATTTCTGGCGCGATTTCTCCACCGCCATCGACGACACCAAGGAACTGCGCGTGCGCTCGGTTCTTGATGCGCTCGACGAGGAACTGGGCCCTCACTTTTTCCCGGCCCGCGAGGACGGCACCGATGCGCGCGCGTGCCCGGCCTGCAACGAAGGTCGGCTAGGCCTGCGTCTGGGACGTCACGGCCCATTCGTTGGCTGCTCGAACTATCCCGAGTGCAAGTTCACCCGCAAGCTGGCCGTCGACGGCGCAGACGATGCCGCAGCCGAACTGGCCAACGGCCCGAAAATCCTAGGCTCCGATCCCGAGACCGGCAAGGACGTTACGCTCCGCAAGGGCCCGTATGGCACGTACGTGCAGCTCGGCGAGCCGGAAGGTGAGGGCAAGGCCGCGACCAAACCCAAGCGCACCTCGATCCCGGACGGCTATACCATAGACGAGATCGATCTTGAGGTCGCGCTGGCCCTTCTAGCGCTGCCACGCGATATCGGCCCGCACCCGGAAGATGGTGTCGTCATTCAGGCGGGCATCGGGCGCTACGGCCCATATGTGAAGCACGGCAGCGTCTATGCGTCGCTACCGGAGCCCCGGGAGGTCCTCAGCGTCGGCCTCAACCGTGCCGTGACCGTGCTCGCCGAGAAAGGTAAGGGCCGCCGCGGACGTGCTTCACCGCTCAAGGAGCTGGGCAACCACCCCGAGGACGAAAAGCCGATCACTGTCCATGACGGGCGCTACGGACCCTACGTGAAGCACGGCAAGACCAACGCGACGATCCCCAAGGACCGCGACCCGCAGGAGGTTACGCTCGACGAAGCCGTCGCGCTGATCGCTGCGCGCATCGCCAAGCAGGCCGAGAAATCCGGCAAGCCGGCAGCCAAGAAGAAGGCCGCGCCGAAGAAGAAGGCGGTCGCCAAGAAAAAGGCACCCGCGAAGAAGGAGACCGCGGCGGAAGAGGAAGCACCCGCGGACAGTGCGGACTAGGCCACCCGGTTGATCAAACGCTCCCACAGCGATGTGCCGTCAGAGGGCCTGCCCGGCCCCGACGACATTCTGGATATCTTGAAGTCGTCTGACGAGGCGCTCCCGTCGCGTGAATTCGCGCGCATCTTCTCGCTGAAAGGCCCGCAGCGCGCAGACCTTCGCCGCATCCTGCACGAGCTAGCCGAGGACGGTCGCATCGAACGTGTCCAGGGACGGCGCTGGCGGATTGCCGCGCAATTGCCGCCGGTGACGGTTCTGGAAGTGGTGTCCATCACCGAGGATGGCGACCTGCGCGTCCGCCCCGTAGGTGACAATCTGGCCGATCTGCCCTTCCGGATCGAGGTGCGCAAGCCCCAGCGAAAGATGCCCGCACCCGGCGTGGGCGACCGCTTCGTCGCACGGCTGACGGCGCGCGGCGAGAACCGCTATGTCGCCACGCCTCTGCGCCCCGCCCAGAGCCGGGCAGAGACGGTCGTCGGGCGCTTCCGCGACAGCAACGAAGGTGGGCGCATTACGCCGCTGGAGCGGGGCCACCGGGGCGATTTCCTCGCCGCCGGCGGGGGCGATCTCTCGGCGGAGAACGGCGACCTCGTCGTCGTGGAACTTCTTCCCGCACGCCGCCTCGGTATGCCGCAGGCGCGCATCGTGGAAAACCTCGGCGCGGGGGATGCCGCTGATGCCATCAGCCGGATCGCCATACACCGCGCCGGCATCCCCGACCATTTTCCCGACGAGGTGGTGGCCGAAGCCGAACGGGCGGAGCCGCCCGTGCTCGGCAAGCGCACGGATATGCGCGACCTGACGCTTGTCACCATTGACGGCGCTGATGCACGCGACTTTGACGATGCCGTCTATGCGGAGCCCGATGAGTCTCCGGACAACAAGGGCGGTTGGCACCTGGTCGTCGCTATCGCCGACGTGGCCGAATATGTGCGGCCCGGCTCCCCGCTGGACCGCGAGGCCTACCGCCGGGGCAACTCAGTCTATTTCCCCGACCATGTGGTCCCAATGCTGCCGGAGGCCCTATCCAACGGCCTGTGCTCGCTGCGCCCGGATGAGGATCGCGCCTGCATGGCCGCCGATCTATGGATTTCGGCGAACGGAACGCTCCAGCGGCACCATTTCCGCCGCGGCCTAATGCGTTCACGCGCCCGCCTTACTTACGAACAGGTGCAGGGCGCCCGCGACGCGGGCAAGGAACCCTTGGCGCCCGGCCATCTCGACAGTTTGTACGGCGCCTATACCTGTCTCGCCGATGCGCGGCGCAAGCGCGGCTCGCTCGATCTCGAGCTGCCCGAGCGCAAGATTTTTCTCGATGACGACGGCAGCGTCACAAACATCGCGCCTGTCCATCGGCTCGAAAGCCACAAGCTTATCGAGGAGTTCATGATCTGCGCCAACGTCGCCGCGGCGAGTGAACTACAGCGGCTGCATCAGCCAGTCATGTACCGTATCCATGACGAGCCCTCACAGGAGAAGCTAGAAGACCTGCGAGAGGTCATGGCCGGTTTCGGGATCAACCTGGCGCGCGGCAAGGCCTTGCGCACCAAGGATTTCAACGCGATCCTGGACCGGGTCCGCGACACGCCGCAGGAACACGCCGTTAACGAAATCGTCCTGCGCAGCCAGATGCAAGCGGAGTACAGCCCGGACAACATCGGCCATTTCGGACTCGCGCTGCGCGACTACGCACACTTCACCTCACCGATCCGGCGTTACGCCGACCTTCTGGTCCACCGCGCGCTGATAAGCGGCCTGAAACTGGGCGAAGGCGGGCTCGACGTATATGAAGCGGAGCGGTTCGAGGAAATCGGCGAGCATATCTCCGTCACCGAGCGGCGCGCGGTTTCGGCCGAGCGCGACGCCAACGACCGCTACACGGCGGCCTATCTCGCACAGCATCTTGGCCAGAGCTTTTCCGGGGTCATCCGGGGCGTCACGCGCGCCGGGCTTTTCGTGGACATCGCCGAAAAGGGCGCTGAGGGCTTTATCCCGGCCTCGCGCCTGCCCGGCGGCCGTCCGCGTTTCGATTCCCGCACTCAGGTCCTGCAAACTTCCAGCGGCGCTTCCTTCGCGCTGGGAGACGCGGTAGAGGTGCGAATCGCAGAAGCCGATGGGCTGAGCGGCTCGGCGATCTTCGATCTGCTGGATTCTGGCGCACGGATCGAGCCACGGCGGCCATCGAAGCCTCGCAAATCGGGCCGCAAACGCCCCGACAAGCGCAGCAAGCGGCGCCGGCGTTAGCGACATCGCAAAACTTTCTTCGAGAATAGGCCTATGTATCTGTATGGCCTTTACCGGCGGAGGTGTGTCGCGATATGTCTTTGTCCATGAACATGCTGATCGAACAGGCTTTTTCACGCGCCCACATT
>JAYOEZ010000123.1:0-4167 GCA_038116985.1 Alphaproteobacteria bacterium
AACGCCCCATCGGCCGGCGCCATCTCTCCTACGCCGGCACGTGGCAGTGCATCGATCAGAACATCACGATTGCGCCGGTACGAACTCACGTTCGCCACCAGCTCATCGTGACAATCGAAGGCGTGGACGGCGGCACGCTGGGAAATGGCGTTCGCCGAGATGAAAAGATTCTGCGCCAATCGTTCTATCGGCTCCCTCAAGTCCTCAGGAACGACCATCCAGCCCAAACGCCAGCCCGTCATGCCATAGAACTTGGAGAACCCGTTGAGGACGACCCCTCCCCTTGCACGGCCGCAGGCGGTCTCGGCATCTATTTCGTACGTAATGCCGTGATATACCTCGTCCGAGATAAGCCGTATCCCCGACCGATTGCAGTAGGAAACGATACTCTCAAGCGGATCTCCGACCAGCATTGTGCCGGTTGGATTCGCCGGACTGGCAATCAGTAGCCCGTCGATCGGCCCGGCGTCTTCCAACATTTGCACCGTCGGTTGATACCGCGTCTCCAACGAGGTTCGCAGGAATACCGGCTCAAGGCCAAGTGCGGTCAGCATATTGCGGTACGCTGGGTAGCACGGAACGCCAAGAGCGACACGATCGCCCTGGTCGAAAGCCGCAAGGAGCGCAAGGACGAAACCTCCGGACGACCCGCTGGTGATAGCGATGTTCCCGACAGGAACATCTACACCGTGGGTGTCGCGGTAGTACCGGGCAATCCGCCTCCTGAGTGGCAGTTCTCCGAAGGCGTCGGTATAGCCGATCCCGCCTTGGTCAAGCGCCAGATGAGCAGCGGCTACCACTGCTTCCGGTGCGCCCATCCCGGGTTCGCCCACTTCCAGGTGAAGGACCCGGGCTCCTTCAGCCGCCCTCGCATTGGCTGCTTTGAGAACCTCCATTGCGTAGAACGGCGCCACCTTGGCCCTGGATGAAACCTTCATAAGCCTGGCGCCCTAGAACTCCATGCCCCCATCGCCCAGCCCAAAACTGCGGCCATCAGGAACAAAACCACACGAAGTCGGATCGAGCGTCGCGCCGCCAAAACAGAGAATGCCGTTCACAATGGCAAAGTTCTCTGCCTCGACCAGCCGGTGACCGGCGCTTCGCAGCGCGTCGAGCATGCCGGCCGTCACCCCTCGTTCGTAGGCAGCAACGTCCGGGACGGGCAGACCGACCACTCGCGGTGCATTGATCGCTTCGGAAAGCGGCGCCACGTCGAGAATACTACGCGCCGCAACCGCCACGAGCGTAGGCGGCGCAGCGGGTCCACCCGTCGCGGTCAAGGCAGTCACCAATTCCCCTGTGACGGCGTTTGCAACCACGGCGGGGACCATGAGGTCTGTCCCCCCTTGCAACCAACCATCCGGTCCGCCCGGAATGCTTGGAGCCAAGAAGATGCCTAACCGGGGCGACCACACGCCATTCCCGAATGGCGCGTTCATTGTCACCACGCACGCGACGGCCGAACCTGCCGCATCCAGCGCCACAAAACCTGTCGCACCATCCCGTCCGGCGCCCAACCACGGTGACAGGTCGGGAACGTCCGGATGCTCGCGAGAAAGATGACGCGCCGGCTGGTAGTCGGACATCAACGCCGCGGCCCGAAACGGTGTCAGATCCTCGCCACCTTTCGCTGCTTCGGAAAACGCGCGCCAAGACGCCTCAATCAGGAGATGCGCCCGCCCCGCCTCATCCGTCCCGAAATAGCGGTTCTGGTCGGTTACCATGCTCCAAATGGCGGAAGTTATCATCGCGCCGGTTGGACCCGATGACGCCGTGTAGAAGCTCAAATCGCCAAACGACGCTCTGCGACTTCGCTCCCAGCCAGGAAGGTACTCACGCATGTCATCAAGTGTGAGACGCCCACCGACTCTCTGAGCGGACACGATGAGTTCCTGACCGAGGGATCCAAAATAGAGATCTCCACTGCCCTTGGTCCTGATTATGCTCAACACGTCCGCAAGAGCCGGCAGTTGGATCTCCGCGCCTTCCGAAATCGCTTGGCCGCCGGAAATGAAAGGCCCTAGATCGGAACTCCCGGTCGCGCGAACGTATTCACCGGCCCCAACTGCCAGCGCACGCGAAGCGGAAAAGCCGAAACGGGCCATTTCCTCCGCAGGCAGAACAACCTGGCTCCAACGCAAACGCCCAAAGCGGGAGTGCACAGCAGCAATACCGCGCACACTGCCAGGCAGCGCTACCGAACCGCCCAACGCCGCAGCCCCTGGAGTGAAATCGATGCTTTCGGAGGTGCCAGTGACTGCGTCATAGGATAGGCACGTTCCTCCACCGGCAATCCCTGCTGCGAGCGGATAGGTCACAGAAAGGGCAAAGAAAGTTGCAGCGGCAGCATCTGCGGCTGTCCCGCCGTCCTTGAGGGCTGCCAGACCCACAAGTGCCGCGCGCGGTTCGTCTGCTACGACTCCGCCGATGAAGCGCGACTGCGCCGCGGGCGTTGTTGGCGCAACACTCCCGCATGCCGAGACAAGTAGAGCCAGGGCCGCAGCGAATTGACGGACTGGCGCGCCCTCCCTACGTTCCAACTGTCGCCATCCGCGGGAGTGGTTAGTGAGACGGCTCATTTGTAGGGTTTTGGTCCTCACCCTGATTGCATCCTCCGTGATCAGACCGGTCGGTGCCCAGAATCTAAGCTTGATTAGTGACGCCGAAACTGAAGGCCTCGTTCGCGACCTGGCTGAACCCATCTTTGCTGCGGCAGGTCTTACCACGGATTCCGTATCGGTCCATATCGTCAATAACCGCGCACTCAATGCTTTTGTCGCAGGTGGACAGCGCATCTTCCTGTTCACGGGCCTCATTGTTGAAGCCGCGGACCCGAACGAGATCGTAGGGGTCCTTGCCCACGAAACAGGGCACATCGCCGGCGGCCATCTTGCCCGCACTCAGGATGCCCTTCGTGGTGCCAGTGCGGTAGCCATCCTGTCCGCTGTCTTGGGCGTAGCGGCCGTTGCGGCAGGAGGTGGAGGTGCTGCCGGGGCGGCGGTCATTGGCGGTGGCGCGCAGATCGCGGGGCAAACAGTCCTACAATACTCTCGTGTTCAAGAATCAGCGGCCGATCAAGCAGCAATCCGCTACTTGGAAGACACCGGGCAAACCGCGCGAGGCCTAGTGAATGTTCTTGAAAAGCTCAGCGGTCAGGAAGCTCTCGCATCGTCGAACCAGTCCGCATATGCCCGGACCCATCCCCTTTCGCGTGAACGCATCCTGGCGCTAGAGGAACGGATTCGGCACGCCACGAGTAGCGATGCCAGTAGCGACCCGCTATTGGTCGCCCGTTTCGATCGCGTACGCGCAAAAGTTAGCGCCTTTCTAGAACCACGGAGAGTTGCGAGGGACTATCCGGACGCCGATCAGAGCGTCGCGGCTCAGTACGCCAGGGCTATTGCTGCTCATCGAACCGGCCGATTGGACCTGGCCTTGGCTGGCATTGACGCATTGACCCGAGAGTTTCCAGCCGACCCATACTTCCATGAGCTCAAGGGGCAGATCCTCTTCGAGAACGGCGGCCGCGAGAAGGCCCTCCCGCCATATCAAGAAGCGGTACGACTAGCACCCGACGAACCTCTCTTACGGTTGGCTCTAGGACAAGCGCTTGTGGCGCTGAATGACACGCAGCTCAACAGCGAAGCTATCGACCACCTGCGCGAAGCAGTCAGGATCGATCGCGAGCTCTCCGCCGCATGGGGACAACTCGCCATTGCCTATGGACGCGACGAACAGTTCGGCATGTCCAGCCTCGCCAGTGCCGAACAGGCAATCACATCAGGCCGCCTGGACGAAGCAAGGGGGCATGCCAGCCGTGCCGAAAGACTGTTGCCTGTCGGCTCTCCCGGACACCTGCGAGCTCAAGACATATTGAGCGCGGCGAAAGCTCGACGCTGATATCAGTAGCAGATGTTTCGGTTTCTTATCCCCGCGGCCGCCGCGCTCTTGTTCTCCTCTTCAGTCTTGGCGCAGCAAAGCGTACCAAGCGACGAATCGTCACTTTTGGACACTGTGACGCCTGAACAGAGACGGATCACAGAGCAAATTGTACGCGATTACATTCTGCGAAATCCGGAGATCGTGCTCGAAGCGATCCGTATCCTGCAGGCGCGCGAAGAGGCTGCAGGCTCAGAAATGATCACCGTTGCGGTCAGGCGGGTGAAC
>JAYOEZ010000123.1:4177-5222 GCA_038116985.1 Alphaproteobacteria bacterium
CGCGCGAAGAGGCCGCGGAAAACGAACGAGGGATGCAGGCGCTTGCAGCAAACGCCGCAATACTGAGGGGCGATCCCCGATCACCGGTCGCGGGAAACCCCAAGGGCGATGTGACGATCGTCGAGTTCTTCGACTACGCGTGCCCGTACTGCAGAAACGCACACCCGGTCCTCACACAACTGCTGGAAGAGGACGCCTCGATCCGGGTGGTCTACAAGGAATACCCCATCCTCGGCGAAGCATCGGTCTTCGCGTCGCGCGTCGCCGTCGCCGTGCACCTGCTTCAACCCGATCTCTACCTCCCCTATCACAAGAGGATGTTCGAAGTCAGGGGACGACTTTCGCCCGAGGCAGCGCTTCAGGTAGCGACGGAGGTCGGAGTTGAACGCACACGCCTCCTCGAGATTCTCGAGTCAGACGAAGTCACGGAAATTCTCAACAGCAACATCCGGCTCGCCCAGGCAATCGGGGTAAACGGCACGCCCGGCTTCGTGATTGGCGATTCGATCGTTCCAGGACTGCTACCGATCGAGCAGCTCCGCGATCTGATCGAAGGGGCCCGAGAGAACTGCTCGACCTGCCGGTCTAGATAAGCCCGCCAAGCGGCGAAGAAGGGTCCGCGTATCTCTTGCGCGGCATGCGACCGGCCAGGTACGCCCGACGCCCCGCCATCACCGCATGTTTCATGGCCGAGGCCATGAGAACGGGGTTCCTGGCTTCGGCGATCGCCGTGTTGGTGATTACAGCATCACACCCGAGTTCCATTGCCACCGCTGCTTCAGATGCAGTTCCAACACCGGCGTCTACAATCACAGGCACGTTGGCGTTCTCGACAATCAGCCGGATATTGACAGGGTTTTGAATGCCAAGACCGGACCCGATAGGAGCGCCTAGGGGCATGATCGCGCAACATCCCACCTCCTCAAGGCGCTTTGCCTGAATGGGGTCGTCGCTGCAATAGACCATTACCTGGAACCCCTCTTTTACAAGCATCTCGGCCGCTCGCACCGTTTCCGGCATATCGGGATACAGGGTCTTCTTGTCG
>JAYOEZ010000124.1:0-5153 GCA_038116985.1 Alphaproteobacteria bacterium
CGGAACGCCTACCTCCGACAACCTGTACCCCGAGCCGTGGGAGCGCTCGAACCTAGCGGCGTAATGACCCTAATGTTCACTCACAAGGCTACCGGGGCCTGGGACGCGCTGACCAAGGGACTGATTGAAGCTGGCTTCGCCATCACGGCTTCATGGCCAATCAACACCGAAGCCGAGGGTAGCCTGCACATCAAGGATAAGGCGGCTGCGAACAGTACCATCTTTCTCGTATGCCGCCCACGCGTCGGTGATCTACAAGCTGAGAGCAACCTCTATTGGGAAGATGTAGAACCTTTGGTCGCCAAGGCGGTGCGGTCACGGGTCGAGGAATTCCAGGAAGCTGGCATCACCGGCGTCGATCTCTATCTCGCCTCTTTCGGGCCGGCACTCGAAGAGTTCTCCCGCCATTGGCCCCTCAAGCGCGGCACGCCACGCGAAATCCCCGAAGAACGCCGCCGTCGGCGCCAGCAGGTGCTGTTCGAGGAGGAGTGGGATCCCTACGCAGCCACCCCTGAAGACGCGCTGGACGCCGCCCGCCGCGAAGTCAAACGCTGGCGCCTGGAGCAATTGACCCACCTCAAGGCCAACGCTGATCTCGATCCGACGACGGCATTTCTCGTACTCGCTTGGGACGCGTTCAAGGCGCCGACATTCTCCTACGACGAAGCGCTCAGGCTCGCCAGGGCCGTCGGCGTCGATCTCGACAACGACATTGTCGGTCGGCTTGCCGAAAAGAAGGGTAGCGACATTCTTCTGTGGGATAGCGCACGCCGCGCCGCCAAGGGAGCACTCGGGCCGGTCGATGGCTCTCGGGGCATGATCGACGCTATCCATCATGCTGCCCATATGGCGCGGAACCGATCGCTCGCCGCTGCGCAGGAAATGCTCGAAAAGGCGCTGGTAGACAAGGACCCCCGCTTCTTTGCCGCCCTTGAGGCCGTGCTCGAGGTCCTGCCGGTTTCCAAGGCCTTCACCGGCATCGACCTTGAAGGAGATGCGGCGGCTTCAGGGAGCGATTTCGAGGCGCTCTATAACCTCGCGCGCCTCGCCTACGGCGACGAGATTGATGAGCCCGAGCAGTTGAAGCTCTGGCAAGACGATGACGTTTGACCATGCTCACAGATCGCACATGGAAGCTCAAATACACCCCCGACGACGGCGATCTCGTCAAACTGTTCTATGTGCCGGCGCTTGAGGATGCCGAACGCTACGACCGCTTGACCGGCTACTTCAATGCCCGCGCCCTGACGCTGGCGGCGCGAGGCATAGAGGGCTTGGTACGCAACGGCGGGCACATGCGACTCATCGTCGGCTGCACCCTTGAGCCACCCGAAATTGAGGCGATCGAAAAGGGCGAGCAGCTTCGCGATCTCGTGGAGCAGCATTTGGCGAACCTGCCGCTGGCCCCGCCCGATCCCGCATCATCCGATGCGTTGGAACTGCTGGCCTGGATGGTCGCGCGTGGCTATCTCGAGGTGAAGGTGGCGGTTCCCTGCGATGCCGACAAGAAGCCGATCCCGGCGGACGGTATCTTCCACGAGAAGGCCGGCATTATCGAGGATCGGGGCGGCGACAAGATTGCCTGGAACGGCAGCCTCAACGAAACGGCAGCCGGCTGGAAACACAATTGGGAAAGCATCAACGTCTATACCAGCTGGGGACCCGAGCCGAAGCGGGTCGCAGATGAAGAGGTAAACTTCGTGCGCATCTGGGCTAACAAGGCACACCGCGTGATCGTGCTCGACGTGCCCGACGCGGCACGCCAAGACCTGATGCGCTTCATGCCGACGAGCGACATGCCCGCACGCCTCAAGGAACCTGAACAGAAACCCTCGAAACCTTCGCCAGAGAAGCCCGAACCCGAGGCAAAGGAACCGCTGCTGCCGACACAGCCTGAGCAGGGCGATCTTCGAAGCCGGGTCTGGTCGTTCATCCAGCAAGCTCCCGCTTTGCCAAATGGCGGCGAACGTGTCGGCGAGGTTACCTCGGCGATCACGCCCTGGCCGCACCAGGTGCGGGCCTACGACCGACTCTACCACGATTGGCCCCCCAAGCTCTTGATCGCCGACGAAGTCGGCCTCGGCAAAACCATCCAGGCCGGCATGTTGCTCCGTCAGTCCTGGCTTGCGGGTCGCGTCAAACGGATCCTGATCCTCGCCCCAAAGGCAGTACTCAAGCAGTGGCAGATCGAGCTTCGGGAGAAGTTCAATCTCAATTGGCCGATCTACGACGGACGGAAACTGGTTTGGTATCCCTCCCCGGCCTGGCGTGGTCAGAACGAGCGCGCTGTTGACCGCCATAACTGGCATCAGGAACCCGTGGTGATTGCATCGAGCCACCTCATGCGCCGGCGCGACCGCGCGTCTGCACTTCTTGAGGAAGCCGAGCCATGGGATCTGGTGGTGCTCGACGAGGCCCACCACGCCCGACGGCGCGCGGCCGGAACCCAGCAGGAAGGCGGGCCGAATGCCCTCCTGCGTTTGATGCAAGGACTGAAGGACCGTACCCAGGGGCTGGTGTTGCTGACAGCAACGCCAATGCAGGTCCATCCCATCGAGGTCTGGGATCTCTTGCATCTTCTCGGACTGCCGACCGAGTGGACGGCGCGGGCGTTTCTGAACTTCTTTGATGACGTCGAGCAGCCGAATCCTTCGTCGGATGCATTGGAGCGCATGGCCCGGCTGTTTCAATCGGTGGAACGGAGCTATGGCGAAGTCAGGACCGAGGATGTGCAGCGCTTGGCCGGCCTGTCGCGTTTAAAAGCAAACAAGGTGCTCCGTGCGCTGCGCGACGGCGCCAGTATCCCACGTCGGCAATTGGAGACGGCGGAACGCCGGGCGGCAGTCGCCATCATGCGGGCGCACACGCCGCTCCGAAGGCTTGTCTCGCGGCACACCCGTGAACTGCTCAGGCGCTACTACAAGGCGGGCATGTTGTCCACGCCGATTGCTGATCGCCGGGTCGAGGACCGCTTCTTGGAAATGACGGTTGACGAACGCGCCCTCTACGACGCGGTCGAGGACTACATCGCCAGCACCTACAATCAAGCGAGTGCACAGGAACGCACAGCGGTCGGGTTCGTCATGACGATCTACCGTCGCCGCCTAGCTAGCAGTTTTAGTGCGCTCCGCAACACGCTCCGGAACCACCTCGACGCCATCGCGGACGGCGGCCAGATGCCACTGCTCGGCTTGGATGAAGATGCGCCCGACGACGAAGCCGACGACGAAGTGCTGGATGCCGATGACGTGGCGGCGTTGGAGCGGGAGGCGCTGGCCGCCGAGGAAGAAGCTGACATTCGACAGCTTCTCGACCGCATTGACGGACTGCCGCCGGACAGCAAACTCGAAAGCCTGAAAGATACGCTCGACGAGTTGCGCCGAGATGGATACAGCCAAGCGATGGTGTTCACCCAATACACCGACACCATGGATTTCCTGCGCGGCCAACTCTTGAAGGCCTCTGGTCTGCGGCTGATGTGTTTTTCCGGGCGCGGTGGTGAAATCCCCTCGTCTGACGGCACCTGGCGTCAGATCGGCCGCGACGATGCCAAGCGGCGCTTCCGCGATGGAGAAGCGGACGTGTTGCTCTGCACAGATGCCGCCGCCGAAGGCCTGAACTTCCAGTTCTGCGGCGCCCTGATCAATTACGATATGCCGTGGAATCCCATGCGGGTGGAGCAACGCATCGGCCGTATCGACCGCCTCGGCCAACGTCACGAGATCATCCGGATCATCAACCTGCACTACGAAGGCACCGTTGAGACCGACGTCTACCGTGCGCTCCGGAACCGCATCGGCCTGTTTGAATCCGTGGTCGGGCGGCTGCAGCCGATCCTGGCTCGATTGCCGCGAACGATTTCTCAAACCGTGTTGTCGGGGGAAGACAGGAATGCTGGCGAGCGCGCCAATGTCGTTGATGCTATCGAGCAACAGGCACGGGAGGCCGAAGGGCGAGGGTTCGATATCGACGCGGTAACGGAAGAGGACTTGGCCATGCCAGAGCGGCCACCATCACCTCTGACAATGGACGATCTCGACCGAGTCATCGGATCGACCGACCTGATGCCGCCCGGCACCGACATCCAATCCATGGCCCACCGCGAATATGGCCTACTGGCGCCCGGCATGAGCGAACGCCTGCGGGTGACCACTGATCCAGAATACTTCGAGGAACATGCCGAAAGCGTGGAACTTTGGTCGCCAGGCAACCCGCTATTCCAGGCGCCTGAAGTCCTGTCCACGGACGATCAATCGCCTTCGGCAGGGTCATTGAGGGAAGTGCTGGAAGGGTGAGATGCGCGCCTCGGTGTTCGCCATGTTTATCCTGCTATGCGTCGGGTCGAGCACGGCGCTGGCTGAAATCGCAGGAAGGACTTCCGTCATCGACGGCGACACCGTGGAAATCCACGGCACCCGCATCCGTCTCCATGGCATCGACGCACCGGAAAGCTCGCAGACCTGCAAACGACCGTCGGGAGAAACATGGCGCTGCGGACGGGACGCGGCTATGGCGTTGGCGGATTTCCTGCGTGCGGGCACGGTCACATGCGATGATAGAGGACGGGATCGCTACAAGCGCATGATCTCGGTCTGCCGCAAGGACGGAATGGACGTAAACGAGTGGATGGTAAGAAGCGGCTGGGCCGTTGCTTACAGAAGGTATTCCGAAGACTATGTGGAAGCGGAAACCGCCGCGCGCAGTGAAAGCGCCGGTGTGTGGTCAGGGGAATTCGTGATGCCGTGGGATTGGCGGCGTGGGCACCGGTAGGACCGACGCTGAAAAACACTGATTCCGGCTCATACTGGGGGCATTTATGACAAACGCTACAAGCAATATCGAAATCGTCGCCCGCGACATATGCGCAAAACAGATCGCCCACACATGCGCTGATGCCGAGGAGATATCAGCCGCTGTAGATCAGTATTGGCACTGCGTCGCGGCCCAGTTGGAATCCGGGGAGATTGACGAGAACGGCAAGAAGCTTTTCCCGTTCGATCTTGAGACCAGTCTGGAAGCCTATCGAGACTGGTGCCGAAGACACCCTGAACGGCGGGATGGCCGCTGAGTTCTGTCGGACCCGAACCCATGCCTGCACCCGTCACCGCTGCAATGCTCTACGATCTGGTGCAGTGCGCGCATCGACCAACCAT
>JAYOEZ010000125.1:0-5135 GCA_038116985.1 Alphaproteobacteria bacterium
GCGTTCTCTTGAACTGCGGCATGGACGCTCGGTTCAGCGCGGAAGGCCAGTCGAATCACCGACCGCACGTCTGGCGTGCGACCATGCCGGGGCATTCCTAAGGCTTGGGAGAAGAACTGCTGAGTCAGCATCCCGGACCCCGCTCCAATACCATTTCGGTCTTGTGATTACACAGTGTGAATAGCGGTGCTGGCGCTCACTGCCTTCTGTTTGACGCAAGCCAACCACCAAACTTTCACAAGAAGGTTTCGGACTTGTCACGAGGGAACGTCAAGTTCCGCAAAGTTTCTTGCCAACCCCACGGAGACAGTCGTGAAACGTTTCGTCACCCGAACAATCGCACTCGCGACCGCGATCGCGGCGCCGCTCGCGTTCGCACAGCCGCTGGCAGCGGCGGAGATCCCGCCGCTCGACACCAGAAAGAAAGTGACGATCACTTTCTACAACTACAACCTTGCCTCTGCCGGTATCGGCAAGGAAGGGACGCTACAGCTCATCAACGAGTTCATGGAGAAGCATCCTAACATTACCGTTGAGGGCGTCGGCGTCTCCTCAGGCGACATGACGACGCGGGTCCAGGCCGACATCGTCGCCGGCCGTACGCCGGATCTGGCGCAGTTGATCTTCAACGATCTCGACTACATGGCGACCAACTTTGGGATTCAGCCGCTCGACGAGATCATCCCCGCCGGTGAGTGGGTCGAACACACCCAGGGCATGGTTCCTGCTGGCCTCAAATTGGCTGAACTCAACGGCAAGATGCTCGGTCTCGCCTACACGTTCTCGACGCCGATCCTCTTCTACAATGCGGATGTCTTCCGCGCCGCGGGCCTCGATCCCGACCATCCGCCCAAGACCTGGGACGACGTGGCCAAGGCCTCGCTGCAGATCAGGGACAAGACGGGCAACGAAGGCTTCTATCCCGGCGTCTATGGCCAGTTCGACTGGCTGATGCAGGGCGTCATCCTGTCCAACGGCGGCCGAGTCCTGTCGGAAGATCGCAAGAAGCTGATGTTCGGCAAGCCGGAGGCCGTCGAGGCGCTTCAGAAGCTGCGCGACATGCGCGAATCCGGCGCGCACGCGAATATGGCGTCGGGCGACGCCGTCGACGCCATGCTCGCCGGTAAGCTCGGCATGTTCCTCAACACCAGCGCCTATCAGCGCTATCTGCTGGGTGGATCGGCCAAGGCCGGCTGGGAACTGCGCGCCGCCAAGATGCCGTCCTTCGGTGACAAGCAGACCGGTCCGACCAACTCGGGGTCCGGCCTTTTCATTCTGGCCAAGGATCCGGTCAAGCAGCGTGCCGCCTGGGAGCTGATGAAGTTCCTCACCAGCGAACGCGGCTACACCATCATCACCTCGAAGATCGGTTACCTGCCGCTGCGGCTCAATATCGTCGACGATCCCAAGTATCTCGGCGAATGGATCAAGGAGAACCCGCTGACGCGGCCCAACCTTGAGCAGCTCACGTACCTCAAGCCGTGGGAATCGATCCCCGGCAACAACTACAAGCAGATCCAGCGCATCGAGACGCAGGCCTTTGAGCAGGCGGTGTTCGGTGATGGCGACGTCAAGGCGATCTTGGTCGACGCACAGAAGCGCGCCCAGGCCCTGATGCCGCGCTAGTCCTGCAAGGGGCCGGCCTTCCCGGCCGGCCCCCCGCCTTGCACTTTGGAGATACGCATGAGCGAAACCGTTGTCGACGACCGGCGGCGCCCTTTGGCTGCGGCGACGAACCTGCGGGATCTCGGCGGGTATCGCACCACCGACGGCGCCACGGTGAAGTGGCGCAAGCTGTACCGCTCGAACGAGCTGTCGAAGCTCGACGAAGCCGCCCAGGCGGCCCTTCATGCGGTCGGTATTCGCACCATCTGCGACTTCCGCAACGACGACGAACGGGCCGCGTCGCCGACCCCGCAGGCCGCCGACAACCCCGCCGAAACCCATCACATTCCGATCAAGGTGACTGCGAGCGTGGGCGAGGTGCTGAGGAGCGGCAAGGCGACCGGCGAGGATGTCCGCAATGTGATGCGCGACATCTACAAGATTTTTGCCATGGACCACGCACAGGCCTATCGCATGCTGTTCCACCGCATGGTCGACGGGGCGCCGTATCCGCTGGTGTTTCATTGCACTGCAGGAAAGGACCGCACGGGTGTCGCCGCAGCCCTTGTCCTTTCCGCGCTGGGCGTCTCGCGCGACGACGTCGTCGAGGACTACATGCTCACTAACCAATACTGGAATGCGCCGCATGACCTTCTGTCGAACCTCAGCGAGGAGGTTCGGGCGGCGGTCCTCGACGCCCATCCGGAATACCTCGATGCGGCCTTCGACGCGATCGAATCGCGGTTTGGATCGGTCGAGAACTATCTGCGCGACGCCATGGGCCTGACGCCCGGCCGTCGCGCCCGCTTGAGGGAAGCCCTGCTCACCTAGCCCGCAACATTCAATTCGACGGAGATCCCATGACCGACCGCCAAATCACTTTCATTCATCTCACCGATCTGCACATCGGCGACCACGAGAACGACGATCATCTCTATTCCGACACGACCGCCAACATGGCCCGGTTCAAGGAGATCATTGCCGGTCTGGACCCGAAGCCATCGTTCGTGCTCGCCACCGGAGACCTCGCGAATCAGGGCGATCTCCCGAGCTATCACAAGCTGAAGGAAATCATGGCCGACTTCGACGTTCCGGTGTTCTACGCGCTGGGCAACCATGACGTGATGAAGGGACGCGCAGCCTTCTACGAGGGTATGCTCGATCGCGCTGAGAACGGTGATCCGACCTACGATCACGACGGTGTCGTCGAGGGCGTGCATGTCGTGGTGCTCGACAGCAGCGAGCCGGGAAAAGTCGGCGGCTCCCTGACCGATGCGCAGTTCGATTGGCTCGCGCAGACGCTCGACCGCCACGCCGAGGCACCGAAGCTGATTGCGCTGCATCACGGGCCGGCCTTCGTGAACAACCCGCCGATGGAATGGGAAACGCTCCGCTGGCAGGACAGCCAGCGCCTCGCCGGCGTTCTGCGGGCTTACGATGTCGTCGGTATCATGTGCGGCCACCTGCACAGCGATCGCGTAACGCATTGGCACGGCATTCCGGTGGTCATGGCCACAGGTCCGCACATGGCGCTCGATCCGTCCTATCCGGAAGGCGGCATCCGCATGATCAACGGAACCAGCTTCGGCCTGTGCCGCATTCTGCCCGACGGGCTGATGGTCAACTTCATCACGCCGGCTGCCGATCGCCAGGAAATCGTCGCCTACACCCCTGAAATGGTGCAGGGCATGATGAAGAAGGCGCAGGCCGCCGCGGCGGAGGCAGCGGAGTAGGGTCCGGTCAGGGTCGTACGAGGGCCTCCCCATCATGAACGCCCGTGGCGCAGCGATTCCGGCCCTGTTCCTGACCCCGACGTTGATCACGCTGGGGATCTGGATCTATCTGCCGCTGTTCGAGTCGTTCTGGCTCAGCTTTTTCGACTGGAACATGCTGCCGACGGCGCCGAAGACCTTCGTCGGCTTCGACAACTACGTCAGGCTGATGGAACTGCCCGAGGTCGGCAAGGCGACGCTCAACACCGTCTACTACACGGTCGGCCTGTTGCCTCTGACCGTTCTCCTGCCGCTGGCCGTCGCCCTGGGCACCCAGCGGCTGCACGGGGCGTTCCGCAATTTGTATCGTGCGACGATCTTTCTGCCGCTGATCATGGCGCCCGTGGTCGTCTCGGTGATCTGGCGCTGGCTGCTCAATCCGGAATTCGGGCTGATCAACCAGGCGATCAAAGGCCTGGGTTTCGAGAAGGTGCAATTCCTCAACGATCCCGACGTCGCGCTTTGGGTCATTCTGTTCCTGACCGGCTGGAAGCTGATCGGCTTTTCGACGCTCGTCTTCTCGGCCGCGATCACCCAGGTCGACGCCAGCCTGACCGAGGCTGCGCGGGAGGGGAGGGGAGGGGAGGGGAGGGGAGGGGAGGGGAGGGGAGAGATTGACCGGGAAGGTTTATCTCGCCCTCTCCCGTAAAGCAGGGATGAGCTGCGGACAAACCGATGTGTCCAAATTTGACGGCTATCTAGACCTAATCGATCTGAATCGGTCAGGTATCTGCCCCTAGAATTCCGCTGGCCAAAGGGAGCGCCCGAAGGTGCGCGCCAACCGTGATGCACCGCACACCAGTTTGTATCAGGCGATCTGGGCTTTTTCCAACCTCAATACCTTCGGCTAATCTGCCTTTGTGGTGGGGGGGGGGCGGCGGTGCCGATCCGTCTTGATTCATTAGAACCGATTCGGATGCGAATCGTTTTGAGTCGTGCCTCTTGCCATGGCCCGATCTCCGGACTGGCCCCCACCTACCCTGAATAGCAACGATGTTCGGTGTGCTGTGTGTTGGGGGCGTGTCTCTGGGACAAGCCAGCTATGCAGATAGATCTTGCTACCTTGGCCGGACTCGTTGTCGGTATCTCGGTCGTTGCTATCGCGATCGCAAGCGGCTCGGACTTTTCGATCTTTCTCAACTGGCCCGGGTTCCTCATAGTCATTGGAGGGACGTTCGCAGCGACAATGATCAAGTTTCCTATTACGGGCGTGTTCGTATCCATGCCTGTGGGGTTTAAGGCTGCCTTCTCGAACGAACGCGAGCAGGCGTCGGATATCGTCGATCTTTCCGCCAAGATCGTTAAGCATGCCCGGAAAAATGGCTTGATTTCTTTGCAGAATGCAAAGGTCAGCAATCTCTTCTTGAGGAAGGGACTGCAGCTATGTGCCGACGGTAAGGACGAGGAGTTCATTAGGAAGGTCTTGACCGAGCACATGGCGCAAGAAATTCGCCGAGAGAAAGACGGCGCGCTCGTCTTTCATGCAATCGGCGAAAGCGCGCCGGCTTTCGGTATGTTCGGAACGCTTGTCGGACTTGTGCAAATGCTGAGCAACATGTCGGATCCCACGACAATTGGTCCGGCGATGGCAGTAGCGATGCTCACCACGCTCTACGGAGTCTTGATTTCACAGCTTATTGCCTTTCCGATCTCAGAGAAACTCAAGCGTAAAGTGGGTTACAACCAGAACCTCAGAGAGCTCGTTCTCGAGAGCGTGATACAGATTCAGAATTTGGAAAATCCGACCACGCTGCGAGA
>JAYOEZ010000126.1:0-4949 GCA_038116985.1 Alphaproteobacteria bacterium
ACGGTGACCGTCGCGACCGGCGCCGCGGGCGGCGTTGCGGTGCGGGCGTACCAGGGAGCGCCATCCTCGATCCCCGGCCCGGCTGCCACCTCGATCACCGGCTCGGCGGTGGCCGCCAGCGCGGGGGCCTCGCCGACCTGACAGATCTGCTCGCCCCGCGCGGCGCGGAAGACGAGGCAGTCGCGCTGGGACACCGAGGACAGCGCGTGATCGGGCAGAGTCTTGCCGGTCTCCAGGTAACTCACCCCGCTGATCGCCAGGCTGGCCACGGTGATGGCCGGCGGCGCCACGCAGGCGGTGAGACTGAACAGGAGAACGAAAAACACCAGTTTCTTCATGGATGGCCCTAGCCCTTGTGTGTGGTTTCGGCGTCGGGACCAGATGTTGAATCATTCGGGATTCGGCGTCCAGAAAAAAATTCTGTGATTCCAGAATTTTAGCCCAAGACTCTGAGATTCGAGTCAATCCAGCCGCCATAGAGTCCTGCGAATCAGAGACTCCTCCGGCATGGAACCCGCCAAACCGCGGTTTTCCGGCTGGACGGCGGGCCGCGCTGCGCGCACTCTGGCGCGCCATGCCCGCCGACACCTTCGCCCCCGCAGCCAATCGCGACTTCCTGACCGGCCAGATCCAGATCTGGGTCGCCTCGCTGCTGATCGCGACCTCGTTTCCGGTCGGTGCGGCGATCGCCTCGGGACTGGATCCCGCGGTGCTGACGCTGCTGCGCTTCGTGATGGCGGTGGTGCTGTTCGCGCCCATCATCGTGTGGCGCTACGGTCTGTCGTGGCCGGGCTGGCGCGCCCTCGCCGGCTACGCAGGCATCAGCCTGTGCATGACGGGCTTCTTCTGGGCGATGTTCGAGGCGCTGCGCTACACGACGGCGCTCAACACCGGCACGCTGTTCGTGCTGATCCCGAGCTTCGCCGCGCTGTACAGTTTCGTCCTGCTGGGCGCGCGTCTGAGCCGCTATCAACTGATCGCGCTGGTGCTCGGCATCGTCGGCGCATTGTGGGTGATTTTCCGCGGCGACCTCGACCGGCTGCTGGCGCTGGATCTCAACCGGGGCGATGCGATCTTCTTCGTCGGCATCCTGTTCATGGGCGCCTATGCGCCGATGGTGAAGAAGATGCACCGCAGCGAGCCGCCCGCGGTCATCACCTTCTGGTCGCTGACGACGGGCTGCGTGTGGCTGCTTCTGTTCACCAACACCAAACTGTGGACCACCGACTGGGGCGCGATCGACCTCGGCGTGTTCGGCGGCATCGCCTATCTCGCCGTCTTCACGACGATCCTCAGCACGTTCTTCTTCCAGGCCGCGACGCTGAAGATCGGGCCGAACCGGGTGGCGGCCTATACCTACGTCAATCCGCTGCTCGTGGTGCTGCTCGACTGGGCGATCGGCCTCGGCCTGCCGCCGCTGCGCGTCCTGCCGGGCGTGCTCATCACGCTGGCTGCGACCTTCGTGCTGCAGCAGGCGGCGCGGCGCCAGACTCCGGCCCCGCCCCCGCGCTAGCAGTCTCCTGCCCCAACATTATCGCCGCGCTGGGGCGTAGGCTCCCTACTTGCTCTCCATCGTCCAGACGCCGTTCCAGTCGTCGGGCGGCGGATTGGCGATGTAGTGGCGGACACGGTCGCGGTGCATGGCCGAGGGGCCGTCGCCGGGATGCAGCCCGAGTACGGCCTCGAAGCCGGCCAGCGCAGCCTGCCAGTCGCGGCGCTTCAACGCTGCGGTGGCCTCGGCGTAGGTCGTCAACGCTTCCGCCAGGCTGGGGAACGTCGCATCGGTGCGATGGTCCATCGCCTCGAAGATCGTGACCGGTTCGGTCTTGCCCTTGACCCGCAGCAGATCGATCTCGCGCAGGCTGTGGTGTTGCTTGAGGTCGGCCACGGTGAATTCCGACAACAGCACCTGCGCGCCGTAGTATTTGGTCGCGCTCTCGAGCCGCGCGGCGAGGTTCACCGAATCGCCGATCACGGTGTACTCCATGCGTCGGGTCGAGCCGATGTTGCCGACGATCACGTCGCCGGTCGAAATGCCGATGCCGATCTCGACCGCATTCACGCCACGCGCCGCGCGCGTTTCGTTCAGGGCCCATAGTGCGGTGAACATCTGGCACGCCGTGTCGACAGCGTTGTCCGCATCCTGCTCGCCGTTGAAGGGCACGCCGTAGAGCGCCATGATCGCGTCGCCGATGAACTTGTCGAGCACGCCGTTGTTGCGAAAGATGACCTCGACCATTTCCTCGAAGTATTCGTTGAGCATCGAGACGGTCTCGCGCGCGCCGAGCTGCTCGGACACGGTGGTGAAGCCGCGCACGTCGGAGAACAGGATCGACACGTGCTGGTCGGCACCGCCGAGTTGCGCCTCGCCGCTTTCCAGCAGCTGTTCGACGACCTCGGCCGACATGTAGCGCGACATGGTCGAACGCACGCGCTTTTCCGAGGTGATGTCCTGGATCACCATCATCGACCCGATGCGTTCCTCGCCCGCGTCGACCAGCGGCATGACCGACATGTTGACCGCGGCGACGCTGTCGTCCTCCAGGGTGAGTTCCTGATCGACGACGATGTCGCCCGGGCTATCGCCCAGCATGCCGCGCATGATGTCGCGCACCCACGAATCGTAGAACACGACCGAGACCGGCTGGCCGACGACGTCGCGTTCCGCCATGCCGAGGATGCGCAGCGCCGTTTCGTTGGCGGTGATGCAGACGTTGCTGGTGTCGAAGGTCAGGATGCCGTCGGAGGACGACCGCAGGATCGAATCGTTGTAGGCCTTTTCCGCAAAGACGTCCTCGAACAGTTGGGCATTCTCCAGCGCCACCGCGATCTGCGCGTTGAAGGCGCCCAGGCGCGCCTCGTCCTTGCTGCGGAAGCGGTCACCCCGCTTGTTCAGCACCTGGGTCACGCCGATCGTCTCGCCCGCCTTGTTGACGATCGGCATGCACAGGATGCTGCGCGTCCTGAAACCGGTCTGCTGGTCGACGGCCTTGTTGAAGCGCGGGTCGGCATAGACGTCGGAAACGTTGGCGGCCTGTCCGCTGCGCAACACGTCGCCCGCCACGCCCTCGCCCGCCGGGAAGCGGATTTCGTTCGTTTCCTCGCCTTCGGCGACGGGCGACCAGAGTTCGTCGGTCTTCGCGTCGTACAGAAAGAGCGACGAGCGCTCGGCGTCGAGCAGTTCGGTGGCTGCGCCGACGATCCGCACCAGCAAACGGTCGAGATCAAGTTCGCCCGCCAGGTCGTGAGAGATTTCCAGAATCCGCACTTCCTCGCGCAGGCTCTCGGTCATCTTGTTGAAGCCCTGGAACAACTCCGCGTATTCGTCGGTCGAGGTGATTCGCAAGTTGCGCTCGAGATGGCCGGCCTCGACCTCGCGCATGGCCGAGATCAGCTTGCGCGCCGAGCGGCTGACATCGCGCGCGGTCAGGATCGACATGCCGAGCGCCCCGCCGAACAGCACGAACACAACGCTGGCGATCCACAGCAACAGCGGCGCCTGGTCGCTCAGCGACACGTCAGCGCCGATACGCACGAACATGAGGTCGACCTTGAAGATGATCGAGACCGTGAAGAAGGTCAGCGGCAGCGCCGCGACGAACACCGACAGGTAGATCAGTTTGTTGGACAAGCGGACCGAAATCGGCGGCCGGTCCGCCTCGTCGATGCTGCCGTGCCGCGCGACGCGTTCGATGGCGCCGCGGGTCAACTTGGAGATCTGGAAGAACTCGATGATGGCGTGGGACGGCGAAGAAAACACGACGCCTACGAACACCGTCGTCGCGATCTGCCACGCGGCGAAACCGCCGTCGAACCACCGGTTCAACAGCACCTGCCCGAGGACGAGCGTGACGCCCACGGTCGGGCCGTGCACCGTGACGATGCGAAAGAAGGAATAGATCGGCAGGTCGAGCAAACGCACGAGCGCATTGGCCGCCTCGCGTCGCGACGGCACGACGCCACCGTCCAGCGCCTCGAGCGCCCGGCGCACGGGCCGGTAGTGCCAGCGGATCACCAGGACGTCGGCGATCACCATGGGCGCCGCCATGAACGGCACCGCGGGCAGGAACAGCAGCCACTGGCGCAAGGTGAATTCGATACCGAGCAGGAACATCAGGATGGTAACCGCGATCGCTGCGGTGGTACCGATCAGGTAGAGCACGATCAGGCGGTTCAGGAGACCGCGCGCCGACAATGCGTCGCGCGCCTGCGACTCACCTGCGTGTTCGGTGCGCGCCGTCATGTTTGCGGCCTACGATAGCCGGTCGCAATCACCAGCCAGTTCACGAAGCGCGGCATCAGCCAGTGCGACAGATAGAACAGGCGCAGCATGAACGGCATGACGTATTCCGCGGCGCCACTGTGCACCGCCTTCATCAGGCCGGCGGCGGCGCGGTCGGGCGTCTGCAGCGGCACGAACGCGCCGACCTTCGGGATACGCTCGCGGCTGCCGGGATTGACGTCGAAATACTCCGAACTGATCTCGCCGCAGACGAAGTGGGTGACCCGCAAGCCGGTACCGCGCACGTCCGCGCGTAGCGCCTCGGCAAAGCCGCGCATGGCCCAACGCGCCGCGGCATAACCGGTCGCGCCCGGCCAGGCAAAACGCGATACCGGCGAATTGACGTTGACGATGTGGCCGCTGCCGCGCGCCAGCATGTCCGTCATGAACGCGTGGGTGACGAAATAGGCGCCGAAATAGGGCGCGGCCATGAAGGTGACGGCGTCCTCGGCCTCGGTCTCCTCGACGTAGCGCCAGGCCCCCGCGCCGGCGTTGTTGACGATCACCTCCGGTACGCCGAGAGCCTCGCGGATGGCATTGGCCGCCGCCTTGACCTGGGCGGCGTTGCCGACATCGGCGACGAAGACCTGGGCGCTGCCACCCTGCGCGCGAATGTCCTCGGCGACCGCGTCGAGCCGGTCACGCCGGCGCGCGACCAGCGCCACCC
>JAYOEZ010000127.1:0-4006 GCA_038116985.1 Alphaproteobacteria bacterium
CATGATTCACGTGCCGTCGCCGTGGATCGTCCCGAGCGAGGGTGCCGACGCGCTTGCGGCCCTGCGCCGCGATCTCCTGTCGGGCACCGGCGACAGGCAAGCGCCCGCCGCTACGCCGCACCACGTGGCCGCGAACCTCCCGGACCGCGCCTCACCCGACGATGGGCCGGTCCGCGCCGACGGGCGCAAGCCCGGCGAGTACTCCGCTGCCGAACTGGCCAGCATCTATCGGTCCTATCAGCGCGCCGCCGAGGCGGCTGCCGAAAAGGCCTCAACGCCCCGTGTGGAGGAATAGTCTTGGCGGTAACCGTTGCTTTGCCCGAGTTGGGGGTGCGCCCGATCGCGCCGTTGTTTACACCTGCGGTCCGCAGCATGCCGCAGACCAACATCATCTCCGTCAGTCCGTCGGGCCGCGCCAAGTGGCGAGGCCGGTCCTACCGTTGCGCCGTCGGAGCGAACGGCATCACCGCGACCAAGCGCGAGGGCGATGGCGCCTCGCCGATGGGCTGCTTTGCGCTGCGCCGCGTTCTCTATCGCCGCGACCGCCTCGATGCACCGGTCACCGGCCTACCGGTCGACGCGCTCTCGGAGAACGACGGCTGGTGCGACGCGCCCGACGATGCTGCCTACAACCAGGCGGTCCGGTTGCCTTATCCCGCAAGCGCCGAGACCCTATGGCGCGAGGATTCGGTCTACGACCTGATCGTCGTCATCGGCCACAACGATGCACCCGTGGTGCCGGGCTGTGGTAGCGCGATCTTCCTGCACGTGGCGCGGCCCGATTACGTGCCCACAGAAGGCTGCATCGCCTTCGCCCGCGACGATCTGCTGGAGATTCTCGCCGACTGCGACGCCGACTCGCAAGTCTGCATCCTCTCCTGAACTAGGCGTCGCGCGTCCCGAACACCGCGGTGCCGACACGAACATGCGTCGCCCCGAAGGCGACCGCGATCTCGTAGTCGCCGCTCATCCCCATGCTCAGGTCCGGCAGACCCTGCCGAGCCGCCATGTCGGCCAGCAACGCGAAGTGCGGCGCCGGTTCCTCGTCGTGGGGCGGGATGCACATCAGGCCCGTCACCTCCAGACCGTAGGTCTCGCGGCAGGCCGTGATGAAGTCGTCCGCGGCATCTGGCAGCACGCCCGCCTTTTGCGGCTCCTCGCCCGTGTTCACCTGGATCATGCAGCGCAGACGCCGGCCCGTCTCGTCGCAGGCTGCAGCAATGGCGCGCGCGAGCTTGGGACGATCGACGGTTTCGATCACGTCGAACAACGCCACCGCATCGCGTACCTTGTTGGTCTGCAGCGGACCGATCAGATGGAGCGCCGTGTCGGGAAAGCGCGCACGCAGGTCGGGCCACTTGTTCGCGGCTTCCTGAACGCGGTTCTCGCCGAACACCCGGTGGCCGGCCGCAAGCGCCGGCGCAATGCGCGCCGCGTCAAGTGTCTTGGAGACGGCGACCAGCGTGACGTCGTCGGGCGCGCGTCCGGCGCTACGCGCCGCGCCGGCGATGCGCGTCAGCACGTCGCGAAGATTGGCGGCGACATCGTCGGTGTGAGTCATGGCGGAGGAAGAAGAGGACACGCTATGGTTCCCGCGATGCCTCGGACCCTAGCAAACCTTGCGGACTCCCTCAATTTGCGCAACGGCGGCGACGGCCGCTTGCCGCCGTTGGTGCTGGTCACCGACCAGAACCGTCAGGGTGACCCGGTCGCGGCGGCGGCCTCGTTGCGCATGGGTGACGCCATCCTGCTCCGCGACTACGACCTGCCGGAGCGCATGCAACTCGCACGACGACTGGCCGCGTTTTGCCGCGCCCGACGCATCAACCTGGTCGTCGGGCGTGATGTCGCATTGGCGCGCGCGGTCGGCGCACAAGGTGTCCATCTTCCGGAAGCGTTGATTCGCTGCGTCCCTGCGGTGCGCGCGGCTTTGCCGGGAGCTTTTGTAACGTCGGCGGCGCACGGCGGCGCGGCGCTGGTCTCCGCCGCGCGTCACGGCGTCGATGCCGTCTTCGTCTCGCCCGTGTTCGCGACGGCGAGCCATCCAGGTGCGCCGTTTCTCGGCGCGGTGCGTTTCGCCGCGCTGTGTGCCCAAAGCGCCGTGCCGGTCTATGCGCTGGGCGGGCTCGATGCGCTGACGGCATCTCGCCTCGCCGGCAGCGGCGCGATCGGCATCGCCGCCATCGGTGGATTCGCCGCGACAGAGCACTGACAGTTGGAAGCCGCACAAAAAGAAAGGGCGGACCGAAGTCCGCCCTTTCCAGCGATCTTCTAGAGGAGCCTAGAAACGAACGCCTGTAGTGATGAAGTAGTCCGTCGCGTCATGTTCATCGGCGGCGAGATTGTCGTCATCTTCCCAATCCCACGTGCGAACACCGAAACCAACACTTAGACCAGGAGCAATAGAGCGATTGACCTGGAGGGACCAAACGGTGAGTTCATCCTCGCCGGTTGCGTCGTCTTCTTCTTCGCCCTTGAAGTACTCGATACCAGCAGTCCAAACACCGATTTTGTAAGTAGCGGCAAGCCGGTAAGCTATTTCATCACGCTGCACATTGGTGCTAGCGGCCCCGGCCTGGGTGTCAGCTTTCTGATAGCCGCCACCAAATGACCAACCCATCATCGAAATCTGGACACCGGCACTCCACTGCTTGGCATCGTTCGTATTGGCTGCCTCGCCTTGCGACTTTGAGTATCCAGCGGCCGCCCGGACTGAAGCATCGCCAAGGGTACCGTTCCAGTTTAGACCGAGCTGCGTCTGCTGATCAGTAGAGCCTGCGGTATTGTCAGTACCCAAGGCGCGCTGATCCCCTGCGAGCTCAGGAGTGTACGACGCACCGAACTGGAAGCCGCTGAAGCGCGGCGTGTAGTAGGTTACCTTAGTGTTGTCGCCAAAATGCGGGAAATAGATCCCAGGAGCATTGTTGTTGGCAGGGGCGTTACGCCAGTTGAATGTCGACAACCCAGTGATCGTTGTTCCGTTAACAACCGGGCCCAACACGAACATCTTGTTGCCGGCGCCGTCGCGGTCACCGAACTCCAGACGACCCCAAACTTGATCGTTTTCGATGTACATGTAGCTTTCGTCGATCGTACCTGTTCCGGAGCCGCCGGACTCAAGCTCGACAGTCAGACCGACTTCCATGCCGTTGTCGAGCGTTGCCAAACCGGTGAAGTGGACTTCGGAGTCGATCATCACGGCATGATTGCGGTCGCCGTTGCCAGCTTCCCCCACACCGTCATCTTCACTCACAAAACCTATACCGGTGTTGTAGTATGCAGAGACCTTCAGGCTGGACTCCGCTTGAGCGAACGCAGCCGAGCTAAGCAGCCCTGCGGCGACCAGCGCGGAGGTTCCAATTAGGAGTTTCTTCATCTCTCTCAGTTCCTTCTTGTTTTTGCGTTGTGATTGGTTTGCAAAACGATCACATTTGCCGATGCAGTTATATATAGGTGCAGTGGGCACTCAAGACGGAAACGGCACCTAGTGTTGCAATTTTCCACCCATGTGTCTAGTTTGCAACACCACCTGACAGGGGCTGCTAGCCGAGGCTAATTGCAAGATTCCAAGCAATCGTAACCCTTTCACAGTCCGCGGCGTATGGGTGCACGCAGTGGCGCAGCCAACTCGGGAAGGCCACTAGCAGGCCGGTTTCGGGTTTGACTAGATGTGGTTGACCAAACGGTTCCCCTGGTACCTGTGACATTTCAACGCCGGTGCGCGGATCAACGAGTTCTAGGCAGCCATCCGTTGGAGCAGATTCAGGGATTTCGGCGGCAACGTAGTACACACCGGACCACACGCATCCCGGGTGGGTATGCAGCCTATGGTAGTCTCCGGGCCCTAGGACGTTAGCCCAGGCTGAGATCTTTGCCACACCTGCGGTAGGCATCGCTCCCGATGTGGGCTTTGATATGGTCTGTACTGCCGACCATATTCGGTCTCGTAGTTCCCCAATCTCGTTCTCTGGCCAATGCATTACATCTTCTTTGGAGTGCCAACCCC
>JAYOEZ010000127.1:4016-4899 GCA_038116985.1 Alphaproteobacteria bacterium
CCTCACGCTTGGCGATCACCGCTCTGAGCCGCCTGTTGTAGTCGTCGCTGTCAGGATAGCGTCGTACTAGAACAGGGGTTGGCCAAAGAAGCCGTACTCCGCCTTCTAGTTCAGCCTTGATTCGCAAATTGTCTACTCCCAAGGTCGAATTCGTGATGCCACGAATCTTTGTGATTGTGCGCAATTCTCGCGGGCGTATCTTGGCTGCTCAAACACCAAGACCTTGACCGGTCACCAGGAGAACGGAGGAGTACTTGTCGCAATGCTCTAGAACGCGGGCGATCGCAAGGGTCGCGGCGCTCTCTTTCTTTGCCTTGATTGCTTCCTGTGCCAACGTTCAGCGGGATGTCCAAGAAGATACCGTCGTGGTTGCGAAGGATGTTGAGCTGCCTAGGAGCGAGGCCGATAAGCTAACGGGGGGAGGGAGCCTTACCGGAGAAGGGGGCCTATTTGGCGGCCTCAACTTTCGAGGAGATGGCGAGAGTCGGGGCACCGGAATCGGCGTAAATGCGTTTCTTTGGCGAGCTTCGCTGGACACCTCTTCTTTTATGCCACTTGCGTCGGCGGACCCATTTGGCGGCGTTATCATCACCGATTGGTATGTACCACTCGAGACAACCTCCGAACGATTCAAACTGGCTGTATATATTCTTGACAAGAGATTGAGATCAGACGCACTCCGAGTCGCCTTGTGGAAGCAGGAACGGAAAGGTGACGATTGGATCGATGCAGAGCCAGACCCCGAAACAACAACTAAACTGGAAAACCTAATCCTTACGCGTGCACGAGAGCTACGCCAGAATGCCGAACTTCTGCGTCGATGACCGGTCAGGGTCTTGTTCTCCGACATCAACTAGCCCCTCCCTTGCATTGTACTCGGCGG
>JAYOEZ010000128.1:0-4546 GCA_038116985.1 Alphaproteobacteria bacterium
TCGCCATACAGGTCGTAACCGTCCCAACCGCCAGGCTGGGTGTGCCACTCGACAGCCGGGAAATAGCGCGGCAGCGGCAGACCGGGGCAGAGCTCGAGAGAGGATCCATCCTCCCTAGGCACGGGCGCGGCACGTCTATTCTCTTCAATGACGTCACGGCATTCTTCTGTCGCGCAGATACCCCTCACGAAAATCTCGTGGCCTCCCACGAACTGGTAGAAGCGCTCGAAGCGGTAGGCGTCGGATCGGGCCGCGATCTTGCTGGCGTCACGAACCACTTTCATCCATTTGCGGGTGTCGGAAGGGCGCAGAGCCTCCGCCACCTCGGACAGGCTGTGGGCGTCCGAATCCGCCGCAAACTGATCCCAAGCCAGATCTCGCAGGTGACCGGAGGAAATCCCCCGCAAATGCCCCAAGAACTGCATGCCCGCCCGCCCACGCTGGGTCAAACGCACTTCCGGTGCCGCCACCACTGAATCTCCTGTCCAATTGCTGCTCGCCCGCCAAGGATAGCGCCAAAGCCCCGGTTTGACTTGCCTTTTGGCGCTGGGAGGGCTATCAACCGCCCCCGTAACTTAACCCCTCACGCAGGCACGCGGTCTGGAGCACCTTACATAGCTCCTCCCGCTCCGGTGTCCGGCATCAGCCGGGCTCAAGCCTGCGGCGGTCCAACCGGAGAAAGACCTATGGCGCTGCCAACCTTTACCATGCGTCAGCTTCTGGAAGCTGGCGTCCATTTCGGCCATCAGACACGCCGCTGGAATCCGAAGATGCAGAGCTACATCTTCGGCGAACGCAACGGCGTTCACATCATCGACCTGCAACAGTCCGTACCCATGATGTACGCGGCCATGCAGGCCGTCCGGGACGTCGCGGCGGGCGGCGGACGTGTGCTCTTCGTCGGAACCAAGCGACAGGCCTCCGAGGCCATTCGCGATGCGGCGAAGCGTTGCGGCCAATACTACGTTGATCACCGCTGGCTTGGCGGAATGTTGACCAACTGGAAGACCATTTCGGTCTCCATCAAGCGTTTGCGTGAGATCGAGGCGCAACTGGCCGAAGAAGAAACCGGCCTGACCAAAAAGGAAACACTCAGTCTGCAGCGCCATCGGGACAAGCTGGAGCGGGCCCTTGGCGGCATCAAAGACATGGGTGGTTTGCCCGATATCCTGGTGATCATCGACACCAACAAGGAAGAAATCGCCGTCGAAGAGGCCGTGAAGTTGAACATTCCGGTCGTCGCTACCCTGGACACGAACTGCGATCCGAAGGGGATCACGTATCCCGTCCCAGGCAACGACGACGCGCTCAGGGCCATCAACCTTTATCTGGAACTGCTCTCCGGCGCCGTTCTTGATGGCATTCAGGCCGAAATGACGGCCCGCGGCGAAGACGTTGGCGCCGCCGAAGAAGCGCCGGTTGAGGAACTGCCTGCCGAAGCGTCGGCAGGCGAGGAAACTGCCGCGCCCGCGGCCAACGCATCCTAGAAATAAGCTACTTAGATCAAAAGATTAGTCTAAGTACTTAACGTTGGAGATTAGATAGGAATGGCACAGATTACCGCCGCACTGGTCAAGGACCTGCGCGAGCGCACCGGCGCCGGCATGATGGACTGCAAAAAGGCGCTTTCGGAGTCCGATGGCGACATCGAGGGCGCTGTCGACTGGCTGAGGACTAAAGGCTTGGCCGCCGCGGCGAAAAAGGCCGGGCGTGTCGCCGCGGAAGGGCTCGTGGGTATCGCGACGGGCGATAAGGCCGCCGCTGTCGTCGAGGTAAATGCCGAGACCGATTTCGTGGCACGAAATGAGGCGTTTCAGGACCTCGTCAGCAATATCGCGGAGATCGCGCTGTCAAAACAGGGCGACATCGAGGCGGTAAAGGCATCATCTTTTCCTGGCGAGAGCCGGACGGTGGAAGAACAGGTCACCCACCTGATTGCGACCATCGGGGAGAACATGGCGCTTCGGCGGACAGAAGCCGTGACCGTGGGCGAGGGCGTGGTCAGCACCTATGTGCACAACGCGCTAAAGCCGAATATGGGCCGGATTGGCGTCGTGATCGGCCTCGAATCGGCCGCTGACGCCGGCAAACTGGAGGAGCTGGGCAAGCAGCTCGCCATGCATATCGCCGCGGCCCATCCCGTGGCGCTCTCTAGGGATGACCTGGACCCGGCGCTGATCGAGAAGGAGCGCGTCGTTCTCGTCGAGCAGGCCCGGGAATCAGGCAAACCCGACAACATTATCGACAAGATGGTGGAGGGCCGGCTCCGCAAGTACTACGAGGAGGTTTGCCTTCTGGACCAGGTCTTTGTGATCGACGGCGAAACGCGCGTGTCAAAGATCGTCGAGGCCGCGGCAAAGGACCTCGGTAGTCCGATTTCGATCAAGGCTTTTGCCCGCTTCCAACTGGGCGAAGGGATCGAAAGGGAAGAAGACGACTTCGCGGCAGAAGTCGCAGCGACTGCTGGACGATAGGCAATGGAAATGCCCCTTTCGGGGGGCATTCTCATGTGCCTGGAGGTTTCTCCACTACTAGATTTGGTGTATCGTCGGCTCTCGTCGAACCTATCTGCGCCAGCCGCAGGAGGTTTCCCGGGGCAATCCTCTAGAGCGGCATAGCCGATGACCGTCAAACCCAAATACCGCCGCGTCCTCCTCAAGATTTCAGGCGAGGCCTTGATGGGGGAGCAGCAGTACGGGATCGACTGGAAGACCGTTCATCGCATCGCAGAAGAGGTCGAGGCGGTGCGCAAGTTGGGCGTGGAGGTCTGTCTTGTCATCGGCGCAGGCAACATCTTTCGGGGCGCCGCGGCGGCCAAAGAAGGAATGGAGCGAGCCGGCGCGGACTACATGGGCATGCTTGCCACTGTGATCAATGCACTCGCAATGCAGCACGCACTGGAAGACCGGAGCATCCAGACACGGGTGATGTCGGCGATTCCGATGCAGTCAGTCTGCGAGCCCTATATACGCCGCCGTGGTATCCGACATCTTGAGCGCGGACGCGCGGTCATCTTCGCGGCAGGTACCGGCAATCCCTATTTCACGACAGACACTGCCGCCGCGCTTCGCGCGGCCGAAATGAACTGCGACGCTTTGCTGAAGGGAACTCAGGTGGACGGGGTCTATACCGCAGACCCAAAACGGGATCCTGATGCAAAACGCTACGATTCGCTGTCCTACCTCGAGGTTCTGGCCAAGGACCTGAAGGTTATGGACGCTGCCGCAATCACTTTGGCGCGCGACAGCGACATCCCCATCCTTGTTCTCAACATCCACGAGCCTGGAGCATTCGCCGAAGTCGTTGCCGGAAGAGGCAACAGCACGATCATCTGGAGCGGTGCGGATTCGGCAATCATTTCGGGAGGAAGAAATGTCGGAACCGGATCTTGACGATCTAGAGCGGCGCATGCGCGGCGCCGTGGACGTGTTGAAGCAGGAGTTCGCCGGGCTGCGGACCGGTCGAGCGTCGGCTTCCCTTCTTGAACCGGTCAAGGTTGATGCATACGGCAGTGAAATGCCGCTCAACCAGGTCGGGACCATCAGCGTGCCGGAGCCTCGGATGATCTCAGTTCAGGTCTGGGACAAGTCGATGGTCAGCGCCGTCGAGAAGGCGATCCGCGACGCCGGGTTGGGGCTAAACCCGGCCGCCGATGGTCAGTTGGTGCGGGTCCCGATTCCGGAACTTACCGAAGAACGACGCCAAGAAATGGCCAAGATCGCGGGTAAGTATACCGAAGAGGCCAAGGTTTCCGTTCGCAACGTGCGTCGGCACGGCATGGACGAACTGAAGCGAATGGAGAAAGACGGCGATATCTCAGAGGACGACCACAAGATCTATGCCGACGAAGTCCAGGTGCTGACGGACAAACTCGTCAAGGAAATCGACGAGATTTTTGATAACAAACAATCGGAGATCATGCAGGTCTGATGCCTCTCGCACCGGCATATTCGGAGCCCGAGCGCGTCCCCACCCACGTCGCCATCATTATGGATGGCAACGGGCGCTGGGCGACCTCAAGAGGCCTTCCGCGCTTTGCAGGACATCAACGCGGCGCAGAGTCGGTGCGTGAAGCGGTGGAGGGATGCACGGACCTGGGCATTGAATATCTCACGCTCTACGCGTTTTCTTCGGAGAACTGGAAGCGCCCCGCGGCCGAAGTCAACGACCTGATGGGTCTCTTGCGTCTGTACGTGAAGCGGGAACTGGCCGACCTTCACAAGAACAACGTTCGTTTGCGCTTCATTGGGGAACGCAACGGTCTTGCTGAAGATATCCAGGATCTGATCAGGGGAGCGGAGCGACAGACCAGCGGAAACACCGGCCTCAACCTCATCATCGCACTCAACTATGGGGCGCGGAACGAGATTCTGCGCGCGTGCCGTGCGTTGGCCGAAGATGTAGCCAATGGCCGAATCACAACAGACGATATCGACGAAGCGGCATTTGGATCACACCTGCATACGGTCGGATTGCCAGAGCCAGACCTTCTGATCCGTACCAGCGGCGAACAGCGCCTCAGCAATTTCTTGCTTTGGCAACTCGC
>JAYOEZ010000128.1:4556-4891 GCA_038116985.1 Alphaproteobacteria bacterium
TCACTCGGGAACATCTGGCACAGGCAGTCGCCGACTACCAGAAACGCGAACGCCGCTACGGCGCCACGACGAGCTAGCGCCTGTGAATTGGACGCTGAGCGAGTCGATGCGCTTGCGGATTGCGTCCGCTGTCGTCCTCGCGCCTGTTGCCCTGGCGGCCGTTGCTGCTGGCGGGTGGTCAACGGTTGCGCTTGTCGCGCTGGCCGGGGTGCTGGCCGTGAACGAATGGGACCGGCTATGTGGTGGCCAAGGCCTCAAGGGAACCATCGGTCTCTTCCATGCAACCGTGGTCCTGGTAGCAGCTGTCCTGAGCGGATCTGGCCTCTATGTGAGCG
>JAYOEZ010000129.1:0-4751 GCA_038116985.1 Alphaproteobacteria bacterium
AGTTGGGGTTGTTCCAACTGAACAGGTTTCCGAGAAACGCGACGAACTCCTGCAACTCCAATTTACCACCGGGTCGTCTACAATCTACGCGAATATTCACCGCGTCCTGCCCGGTGAGACACTCGTTGTAAGGCAAGGACGTGTCATTGAACGCCATCGCCGCGCCGCGCTGCCTCCTGGTGCCCCCAGTGTCTTCGAAGAACGCCGTGCCCTTGATTTGCTCGCAGCCGTTCTTGTTGACTCAGTTCGAGTTCATCAAAGATCGGATGTGGCCTACGGGATGTTCCTGTCCGGCGGAATCGACAGCGCCGCGCTGCTATCGGTGATGGCGGAGCTAAATGCTCAGCCAGTTGTCGCGTACACGGTCGGGTTCGAAGCGACGCCGCAGGACGAGCGAACACATGCCGCTGCGCTCGCGAAGAAGACCGGCGCCCGCCACGTCTCTTTGGAAGTGACCGAATCGGACTTTATTCAGCGGCTCCCAGAAGTCGTTCATGCGATGGATGATCCTGCCGCGGATTACGCATGCCTCCCGACCTACCTACTTGCTGAACGGGCGGCGTCCGACGTTAAGGTGGTATTGACCGGAGAGGGAGGCGATGAGCTTTTCGGCGGGTACGGCCGGTATCGAAGCGCCATCAGGCCGTTTTGGCTGGGTGGCCGAACGATGCGGCGCCGCGGCGCCTTGGGCGGAATGTCAGTCCTTCGCTCCGAAGGAGCAGAGTGGCGGGACGGATTGGTCGCGTCAGCCAACGCCGCGGTGCAGAAAGGCAGAAGCCGACTCCAGGCGGTGCAGGCGCTGGATTGTGAGGATTGGCTGCCAAACGATCTCTTGGCGAAAGTTGATCGCTGCTTGATGGCGCATGGGCTTGAGGGCCGCACACCATTCCTTGATCCCCTCGTTGCTGAGACGGTTTTCCGTCTGGATGATCGGTTGAAGGTACGTAAGGGCTACGGCAAATATGTTCTGCGCCGCTGGCTCGACCAACGCCTTCCGGAGGCAAAGGCGTTCTCGAAAAAGCGCGGGTTCACAGTTCCCGTTGCCAGATGGATGCGCAACCATCGAACAAGGCTTGCGCCGCTGGTGGCGATGAACGATGCGGTGCGTGAGGCTTGTCGCCCAGGAAGCGTTGAAAAAGTCTTTGTTGGTGACGGGAAACGCGCCGGCCAAGCTGCGTGGAATTTGCTCTTCTATGCGGTCTGGCATCAGGTTCAAGTATGCGGCGTGGATCCGAATGGAAACCTCTTCGATGTCTTGAATGCTCGCTAGACCAAGAAGTGCCGACTGCCGCGCACATGGCGTAACATGAAAGCCATGTAGTTTTGCACTCCGTGCGATGGGGTGCTTGAGGGAGCATCGATCAATGCTATTTGATCTTGTCGTCAAGTCGGGAACAGTGGTTTCGCACCGCGGCGAAGGGCTCGCTGACGTTGGCATGAAGGACGGACGTATTGCGGCAATTGGAGACTTGGACCAAGGCCATGCCGCTACTGTTCTTGATGCTCGTGGCTTGCATGTTTTGCCAGGACTGATCGATACACAGGTTCACTTTCGCGAGCCTGGGATGGAGCAGTCGGAAGATCTTGAAAGCGGAACGAAGGGTGCCGTGCTCGGGGGGATCACCGGTGTCTTCGAGATGCCCAACACCAAGCCTCTGACCACAACGCCGGAAGCAATCGCCGACAAGCTTCGGCGGGCGGAAAATCGTGCATGGTGTGACCATGCCTTTTATATCGGCGCGACGGCGGAAAACGCCGAGAAACTGGCAGACTGGGAAAACGTACCCGGCTGCTGTGGCGTCAAGGTTTTCATGGGTGCATCGACTGGCGACCTGCTGGTCCCGGACGATCAGACATTGGCCCGCGTTCTTGCTCATGGCAGCCGGCGCGTTGCCATTCACAGTGAAGACAATGCGCGCTTAGACGAGCGAAAGAACACCCGGGGAAGTGATGTAGCTAATCACCCGCTGTGGCGTGACGTTGAAACGGCGTTGCTTTCGACGCGCCGGCTTTTGTCCATAGCAAAGGAACTGCGGCGCCGGGTTCATGTGCTTCACGTCACTACGGCGGATGAACTGGCGTTGCTGGCCGACCACAAGGACATCGCAACGGTCGAGGTCACCCCACAGCATCTTACTTTTGCCGCCCCCGACTGCTACCGAGAGCTCGGGTCTCACGCTCAGATGAATCCCCCGATCCGCGAAGAGCATCATCGAGTGGCGCTCTGGCAGGGGATAGCGCAAGGCGTCGTCGATGTCATCGGGTCCGACCACGCGCCGCACTCTCTCGAAGCGAAGTCGCGTCCCTATCCTGAGAGCCCTTCCGGCATGACAGGTGTGCAGACGACGGTTCCGATCATGCTGGATCACGTTGCTCAAGGCGCGCTGTCGCTTCAGCATCTCATTGACCTATTGGCCGCAAGCCCTGCAAGAATCTTCGGACTAATCGGCAAGGGACGGATCGCAGTTGGTTATGACGGTGACCTGACGATTGTCGATCTCGAGCGAAAGCAGGAGGTCGAACGCGAATGGATTGTTTCCAAGGCCGGATGGAGTCCCTACGAGGGGCGCAAGGTAACAGGATGGCCGGTCGCCACCATTCTGCGCGGTCAAATCGTCATGCGTGACGGGGAGTTGGGCGCAACGCCAACGGGGCGCCCGCTGCGTTTCATCGAGACGGCACTATCTTGACGTGGTCGGGGTGACCGACCCTTGGCCATCTGATAAGCACAGCGACACACAAGATCCGAGGAGGCGATCGATGGCGGACCGATTCAGAGCCGTTCTTGCGAGCGAGGAAGACGGAAAATCCATTTCGAGAATGGTGGAGCTGGGCATCGAAGACCTCCCCAGCGAGGGCGTTCTTGTCGATGTCGCGTACTCCGACCTCAATTACAAGGACGGACTTGCCCTAAATGGAAACCTCGGCAAGGTCATGCGGTCGCTGCCTATGGTGCCGGGAATTGATCTGTCGGGCACGGTTTGTGAGAGCAGCGATCCGCGTTTCAACCCCGGCGATGAAGTTGTAGTCACTGGCTGGGGCTTGAGTGAGACAGAGTGGGGTGGCTATAGCCAAAGGCAACGAATCAAGGGTGATTTTCTCGTCAAGATTCCGCAGGGACTTGACGTCAAGAGAGCGATGGCGATCGGTACCGCGGGGCTCACCGCCATGTTGTGTGTTCTCGCGTTGGAAGATCACCTTGTAACAAGAGACTTGCCGATCCTCGTGACCGGTGCTGCGGGGGGTGTTGGAAGCGTGGCCGTCGCGCTCCTCGCAGCGGGTGGATACCAAGTCGCCGCGTCTACCGGTCGTCCGGAAACTTATGAGTACCTCAAGAGCCTGGGGGCAAGCGAGATCGTTGACCGAGCGGCACTTTCAGAGCCAGGTCGCCCGATCGACAAAGAGAAGTGGGCGGGTGTCGTCGATACCGTGGGGAGTCAGACGCTTGCCACGGCGCTTAGCCAGATAGTCCGTGGCGGATCCGCTGCTGCTTGTGGGCTCGCCGGGGGCAACGATCTGCCAACGACCGTGCTCCCGTTTATCCTGCGGGGCGTGAACCTTCTTGGCATCGATTCCGTTTATTGTCCGGCGGCACGTCGGGGAGAGGCTTGGCACCGACTTGCGTCGGACCTTTCGCCAGAGATACTGGACGCGATGACGGAAACGATCACGTTCGATCAGCTTCTGGAACGCTCGAAGGTAATTCTCAAAGGGCAGATCCGTGGCCGGATCGTAGTCGATGTCAACGTGTGATTAGTCGAGGCCGGGGCCTTGGGCGATGAAGTGGGGGTTCCGGAACCCGGACTTGGAATATTCAAGCAGGGAGCCGTCGGTTCTTTTGACCGTACCGCCGGCGGCAGTGAGGATGGCGTGTCCGGCTGCGGTGTCCCATTCCATGGTTGGTGCGAATCGCGGATAGAGGTCCGCTTCGCCCGCGGCAATCAGGCAGAATTTCAATGAACTGCCGATGTTCATCGTTGTGACCACGTGGCGCTCTTTTAGATAGGCTTCGGTCGCTGGGTCGAGGTGAGAGCGGCTTGCGACGGCGATGACCTTGCTTCTGTCGGCCTGGCGAGCAGTGACTTTTTTCCGTGTGCCGTCCACGAAAGCTTCATAGGCGTCGTGTGGTCCGGACGAAAAGAATGTCCGCCCGATAGCCGGCGCGTGAATCACCCCGAGGACGGGGGTGTGATGGTTGATCAACGCGATGTTGACGGTGTATTCGCCGTTGCCGGCGATGAATTCGCGTGTGCCGTCTAGCGGATCGACGAGCCAGAAAGCGCCGTCAGGTTTGTCTAGCGTCTTGTCTCCCTCTTCCGAGACGATGGTTGTCGCTGGTGTTAGTGCCCGAAGTTCATGCACGATGAGGTTGTTTGCCGCCCGATCGGCAGCTGTGACTGGCGAGCGGTCATCCTTGTGGGCAACGTCAAGCCGGGTTTGAGCGATGGCAAGGATTGCTTCACCGGCTCTGAGGGCGATGTTGCAGACGTGTTCGGCAAGAATGCGGGAAGGCTGCGGGTCGGTCACTGCGCGCGGGACCCTATCACAACCTTTTGGTTCTAAAGAGAAAATCTCTTCTGGAGAGAGCCGCTTGACTCTGGATTGAGCCTCAGTAGAATAGAACAAAATAAGAACATTAAGCAAACTAAAAGGGTCCGAGTTGGGAGGATCCAATGGGTCAGTGTCTGATTTTTTCGGCTGAGCGGGCATCAAGGTCTGCGGCGAACAAAGCGGCGGTGCTGGATACCCTG
>JAYOEZ010000130.1:0-4732 GCA_038116985.1 Alphaproteobacteria bacterium
CCGACGATGTCGTCTCGGATGGGATAGAACGTCTCGTAGTTGATCGTGTTTCGAAAATAGCGCTTCGTGCCTCCGAATCCCGCGACCGTCTGTTCGATGCTGATGCGGTAGCCTTCTGTAGGCTCAATGGCGTCGTCCCTAAGGTCATATGTCAATGCGTGCGCTACTGACGATGTGATTTCGGTCCCGGCTTGCTGAGCAATAAACGTCGATACGTCCGAAGCCACATTTTCAATGGTGTCTTCGCGCAGAGTATATGTGAATCGCTGACGAAGGTTTCTGGTCAGCGGATAGCCCGCTCTGAGCGAAAAACCAAGTTCCTTTGAGTCGTACGAACTTTCCGATTGAAGGTCGGTGGTTTGCCGAAAGACATCGAAGCCTGCGGCGATGTCACGATCGAGGAAGGCGGGCTCGGTGAACGACAGGTCGATCTCTTGCGTACGTGCCGAGACCGAAAAACTCGCGCGCAAGTCCTGGCCACGTCCGAGCAGGTTCCGTTCGCGAATCGATATGTCGCCTAGCGGACCGTCGCTCGTCGAGAAGCCCAGACCGAAGCTGAGCTCGCCGGTTGACTGCTCCTGCACGTCAACGTTGATCACAGAACGATCCGGCGAACTACCGGGCTCCTGCGTAATCTGAATGTCCCGGAAGAAGCCTAAGCCCCTCACGTTTCGCCTTGCGGCACGTAGTTTGCCCGTGTCGAAGGCGTCGCCCTCAGCAAGCTCGAACTCGCGACGGATCACCTTGTCGAGGGTGCGCACATTTCCGGTTATGTTGATGCGTTCTACGTAAACCCGGGGTCCCTCATTCATCTCGAACGTGATGTCGATGACACTACGTTCTCGGTCGATGTTGAGGCGCGGCCGGATGTCGACGAATGCATATCCGAGTTGCCCGACGGCAAAACTAAGGTCCTCGATTGCTGCTTCCACGTGGTCGGCGTTGTAGGTCTCGCCGGTTTCGATTTCGACTACACCTACCAATTGCTCCGGACTGAGGTCGCGTACGGTCGAGTCCACTTTGACGGATCCGACATCAAAGCGGCTACCTTCTTCTATTGCGATGGTGACGTAGAAGCCTTCTCGATCCGGTGACAAATCGGCATTTACCGAGATCACGCGAAAGTCCGCATAACCCTCGGAAAGATAGAGGCGCCGGAGCAGCTCGCGGTCGAAAGTCAGACGGTCGGGATCGTAGGTGTCGTTGGAAGTGAGAAACCGGTAGAAACGGCTTTCCTTCGTGGCCAGGACGCCACGTAGTTTGCGATCGGAAAAGACCCGATTGCCGACGAAATTGATCCGCTGAATCCCCGTGACCGGGCCTTCGTTGACCTCAAAAACAAGGTCGACGCGGTTCTGCTCCAGCTGAATGACCTTGGGTTCGACTGTGGCGGCAAATCGTCCGCTCCGGCGGTAAAGTTGCAGCAGCCTTTGGACGTCGTTCTGGACACGTGCGCGCGTGAACACAACACGCGGGCGCAGTTGAACCTCGGCTTCCAGGTTGGCCGTCGTGATCTTGCGATTTCCTTCGAACGCCAGTCGGTTGATGACGGGGTTTTCGATCACACTTGCTACCAGCGTCCGTCCATCTCGCCTCAGAACGACATCGGAGAAGAGTCCTGTCGCGAAGAGTGCCTTGAGGGCTCGGTCGATGTCGGCGTCGGTGACAAAGGTTCCTGGCGCGATCGGGATATAGGATGCGACCGTGGCGCCTTCGACGCGCTGATTGCCCTCGACCTGGATTCTATCGACGACCTGCGCCGAGACAGGCGAGACTTGGACGACCAGCAACACCAGCAGTGCTGTGGCGGAAAGCGTTCGCAGAAGGCGGGCTAGCACGACTCGATCACCCAAAGAGGCCACTAACAAAACCAACAAGTCCCAGGCGAGAAACGTCGTTGAATGTGGCAACCACAAAGATCGTGATGACGACGAGCATGCCGAACCGAAAGCCCAGTTCCTGGGCTCGCTCGCTGAGTGGACGACCACGGAGCGCTTCGAGGGCGTAGAAAAGGAGGTGGCCCCCATCGAGTAGCGGAATCGGAAACAGGTTGAACAATCCAAGGGCAACCGAAATGATCGCTGCGAACTGTATCAGAGCGATAATGCTAACTCGCGCGACATCTGATGCCGCACCGGCGATGCCCAATGGTCCCGAGAGCTGGTCTGCACTTGCTCGTCCGGTAATGACGTTACCGAGGTAGACAAGCGTGACCTCAACGATGTTGTAGGTGGCTCCGGTCGCAGCTATCAGAGCTTCGCCCGGCCCCCGTCGTTCAAGCGTACCCTGCGGCGGTCTCAGGCCAATCACGCCGATGGTCTGCTTTCCGCCGATACCCTCGACCACTGTTGCTGCTGGGATAACGGTCAATGTGGCGGATACCCCCTCGCGGAGGAGCGTAACCTCGATAGGTTGATCGGCTCTCGGCTGAACGTAGGCGCGAAGTTCGCCAAAGCGGCTGATTGTGCGCCCGTCGAGCGCGGTGATGACATCACCTGCTCGAAAGCCGGCCTCGGCCGCTGCACTTCGGGAATGACCTCTTCCACGATTGGTGCCGTGACCCGTTCGCCAAAGACCATGAACATGGCGGCGAATATCAGGATGGCGAGTATGAAATTGGCAATCGGTCCCGCGACGACCACCGATGCTCGTTGCCACACCCCCTTGTGATGAAAACTGACCGCCTTCTCGGCGTCGCTCATGGTGTCGAGGTCGTCGCCGGCGGCGCTGGTCGCACCCGCGTCACCGAAGAACTTCACATAGCCGCCCAGGGGAACCCAACTGACGCGCCAACGCGTACCATGGCGATCGTTCCAACCAAAGATTTCCCCCCCAAACCCGATGGAGAAGACATCGACACGCACATTGTTCCAGCGTGCCACGAGGAAGTGGCCAAGTTCGTGGAAGAACACGACGACGGTGATCACTGCCAGAAACGGTATGACAAAGAGAAAGGCGTCTTGCAGGAACCCGAGCACTAGAGATCGGTCCTTTCTTCGATAATGTGCCTTGCGGTGTGCCGAGCGGCCATGTCCAGTTCCAGCACATCATCCAGCGTTGAAGTCGAGTAACGTTCCACGGCGTCGAGGGTTCGCGAGACAGTCGCCACGATGTCGGTGAAGCCAATCCGTCCATCGAGGAACGCGGCGACCGCGACCTCGTTAGCCGCATTGAGAACTGTTGTTGCGCCCTCCCCTGCACGAAGTGCATCACGCGCAAGTTCAAGTGCGGGGAAGCGCTCCAAATCCGGCGTCTCAAATGTCAGCTTGCCGATCTTGCCGAGGTCGAGGCGCTCCGACGGCGTTGGCATTCGTTCTGGCCAAGACAGAGTGTAAGCGATCGGTGTGCGCATGTCGGGAGTTCCAAGCTGGGCAAGGACGGACCCGTCTACGTAGCCAACCATGCTGTGCACGATCGACTGAGGGTGAATCAGAATCTCAATCGCCGATTCGGGCATGGAGAACAGGTAGTGGGCCTCGATGAGTTCGAGCCCCTTGTTCATCATCGTTGCAGAATCGACGGAGATCTTGGCGCCCATATCCCAATTTGGGTGCGCGATGGCCTGCGCCGGCGTAACCGAAGACAGCTCTGAGACAGGGGTCGTACGGAACGGGCCCCCGGATGCCGTGAGGATGATGCGTTCGATCGCAGAGCGCCCGTCAAAATCGAAAACCTGAAAGATGGCGTTGTGTTCCGAATCGACCGGGAGAACCGTTGCCCCGCTCTTCATGGCTTCTCTCATGAAGACGTCACCCGCCGTGACGAGGCACTCCTTATTGGCGATGGCGAGAACCGCCCCCTGTCTTGCCGCTGCGATGGTGGGCGAAAGGCCGGCCGCACCAACGATTCCGGCCATGACCCATTCGACGTTGCGCGAGGCGGCCTCGACGATTGCGTCGGGGCCCGCAGCAACCTCGATTCCGCTACCCGAGAGTGCTTCTTTCAGTGCGCCGTAACAGGTTGGATCCGCGACCGCCGCGATTGCTGGGCGAAATTCGCGACATTGCTTCGCCAGCAACTCGACATTTCGATGAGCAGTTAGGGCCTCGACCTGGAACTCGCCCCGATTTCGGCCGATCAGGTCCAGTGTATTGCAGCCGATCGATCCCGTTGAACCGAGGATCGAAACGCGCCGCGGTGCGGCTGCTTCCTTCGGTTCCGCTAGGGCCATATGAGCGCACTTCCTTCGTTCAGAACCGCGATGATGGCGGCTACCGGCAGCGCCAGAAGCAGGCCGTCAATTCGGTCCAGAATTCCGCCATGTCCGGGGATCAGGGTACCTGTATCTTTCACCCCGTAGTAGCGCTTGATTGCCGATTCGGCGAGGTCTCCGACTTGCGAGACCGCCGACAGGGCAACGCTTAAGGGGATCATGATTCCGAGCGTTGCCTTCTCGCGTAGTGCGGCCGTCACCGCGCCGACTACTGCGGCCGCGAGCAAGCCGGCAGCCGCGCCTGACCAGGTCTTGTTCGGGCTGATCCGGGGCCACAGTTTCGGCCCGGCGAACGCCTTTCCTGCAAAGATCGCCGCGATGTCGGTCGCCCAGGCGATCAGGAGTAGCCAAACCAGCATTTCCACGCCGGTTTGTGCGCCCCGCATCCAGATCAGCGCGACAATTGGGAGTGCCAGGTACAGAACGCCCAATGCCGGCCACAGTGCCGTTCGCCGGTTCGCCGCTGCCAGGACCGCCACGAATACGGTTCCTGCCCCGACTACAACGAGCGCGCTCACA
>JAYOEZ010000131.1:0-4710 GCA_038116985.1 Alphaproteobacteria bacterium
TTGTTGTCGACGTTGCGATTGAGCGCCTCGCGGAACGCCGTGACAGCCTCGTCGTGGCGGCTGAGAAGTTGCAGCAGACTGCCGAGATTGAAGTAGGCCTGCGACAGCTCGGGATGCTTTTTGATCAGTTCGTTGTAGGTCGCAATGGACTCGTGATAGCGGCCGAGCTGCTGATACGCGATGGCGAGGTTGTTCATTGCCTCGGGGTAGGTGTCGTCGACCTCGATGGCGCGCTTGAAGACCTCGACCGCCTCGCTTTGGCGGTTGAATGCCTGGTAGGCGAGGCCCACGCCGTTGAGGGCGCGCGGATCCTCGGGGCTTAACTCCATGGCGCGCTGAAACGACGCCATGCCTTCGGCGTGGCGGCCGATCTGGCGCAGCGTGTTGCCGAGGTTGATGTGGGCAACGGTCAGGTCTGGTTCGAGTTCGATGGCACGGTGATAGGCGGCGAGTGCTTCGTCCGTGCGGTTGAGGGCTGCCAGCGAGTTACCGAGATTGTTGTAGGCCTGGGAGGAAGTGTCATCGATCTCGATGGCGGCTTCGAAATGTTTCACGGCCTCTTTGTGGTGGTGCTGGACTTGCAGCGCGTGTCCAAGGTTGAGCCGCGCTTCCAGGAGGTCAGGAATTCGTTCGACGACGCCGGCAAAGTAGGTGGCGGCCCGCTTGAAGTTCTCGGCGGACGCGAATACTTGGCCAAGCAAGAACTGCGTCTGCGGATGCCCGGGGACAAGTTCGTCGCATTGCTGCAGCAGCTTTTCGGCTTCCTCCAGCCGATCCAGGGAAATCAGGACCGTGCCGAGGCCCCGCAGAGCGTCGGGATTCTGCGGCTCGAGGAGCACAGCACGGCGAAACTCGCGCTCGGCGTCGACGTAGAGACCTTTGCGGTGTAGCGCCGCGCCCAGGTTCTGATGGGCGCGCGCCCAGCCGAGCCGCAGGTTGGAGGCTTCGGTAAAGCGCTCGACCGCGCCATCGTAGTCCTCGCGGGCAAAACGGATGTGGCCCAGGTTGAGATGGACGTCCGGATCGCGCGGGGCCAGCTTCAGGGCCAGATTGAGCGATGCTTCGGCTTCGTCGAGGCGGCGCAGCGCAACAAGGGCGGCGCCAAGATTGGCATGGGCCGTGGCGAGGGTCGGATCGATCTCGAGCGCCGAGAGGTAGCTCGTGACGGCTTCCTCCACACGCCCGGACGTATAGAGAACGCGCCCGAGGTTCGCGTGCGCCAGGGCCAGGCCCGGTCGCGTGACCAATGCCTGCCGGTACAGAGCCTCTGCTTCCTCGAGATTGCCGCGTGCCTGCTGGAGGTTGGCAAGTGCGGTCAGAATGCTTGCGTCATCCGGACGAATCTGCCGGGCGGTGGTGAGGTAGTCTTCTGCCTCGTCGAACCTACCCGCTGAAATCCTTAGGCCGGCAAGATTGAGAAGCGCATCGGCGCAGGCAGGATCGGCCTCGATCGCCTGCATATAGTACCGGTCCGCTTCGTTGTGACGACCGGCCTTGTGGTGGGTCAGGCCGAGTGCAAACAAGTCGGTGCTGGGCGTGTTCATGCCCTGTTTATTAGGGCAATCAGCCTTAACAAATCCTTAGTGATCGCTGGCGCATGGTGGCCGCATGAACAGCGTCACCGACATCGTTCCCATCCCTGGGGCAAAACTTGCTGCGACTCGCGGCAAAAGATTCGCGAACTGGAAGATTCTCACCAGTGATCGCGGTGGCCAAGAGGTGACTCGTGGCTTCGCGGGGCTGGCTGCGAGCCAATATTCCTAATTAAAAACAATGAGATACGCGACATCTCCACAGGGCTGGCGCGCGCTGGCACGCGCGTTGCGCTTAGGGAAGCGGCTGTATGCCATTCGAAACCCCTAGGCTTTGAGCCACCTCGGAAGAGGAGACAGAAAAGATGGTTTTGTCGGTTAATACCAATCTGGGAGCGGCGATTGCTCTCCAGAACCTGAACGCGACAAACAATAGGCTGGAGAGAACCCAGCTTAATATTACGACCGGTCTGAAAGTAAACGGGCCCAAGGACGACGCGGCTACTTACGCGATCGCCCAGAACCAACGCGGTGACATCGCCGGCTTCCGAGCCGTTGCGACAGCACTGGCGGGCGGAGAATCGACCGTTAACGTCGCGATCGATGCCGGCAAGGCAATCTCCGAGCTGATGATCGAGATGAAGGCGAAGGTCGTGCAAGCGAACCAGTCGCAGCTCGACGCAGCTTCGCGAACGGCGCTGCATAATGACTTCGCCGCGTTGCGCGATCAGATCGAAACGATCGTCGCAACGGCCGAATTCAACGGCGTCAATATCATCAACCAGAGTTCGGTCACCTTGCAGGTGTTGAGTACCGTTGATGGCTCGATCATCAATGTCAGCGCCCAGAAGATGGACACGACGACTCTTGCCATCAACACGACGACACTGCTGACGAGTTCCGGCGCGAGTGCGGCCCTTACGGCCATCAACTCGGCTATCGTTTCGGTGTCCGACCGCCTCGCGGCGCTCGGTGCGTCGTCTAAGCGGCTCGAGGTCCAGACCGAATTCACGACCAAACTGGCGGATATCCTCACGGATGGCGTTGGCAACCTCGTGGACGCGGACATGGCCAAGGAGAGCGCCAATTTGACGGCACTTCAGGTCAAGCAGCAGCTCGGTGTGCAGGCTCTCGCGATCGCAAACGCGACGCCGCAGATCATCCTGTCGCTGTTCCAGTAACACCAAAAGAATAAGGGGAGGGGTCTGAAACAGGACCCTTGTAAATATGCCTCTAAAACTGACGCTGAAGCCCGGCGAGAAGTTCGTTCTCAATGGTGGCGTGCTGATCAACGGCGATCGCAGGTCCGACCTCATCATCGAGAATCAGGTTTCGCTGCTCCGCGAGCGCGACGTGCTGCAGCCGGAAGATGCCAATACGCCTGTGAAGCGGACCTACTTCACGATCATGATGATGTACCTGGATGGCGGACTGGAGAGCCAGTACTACGACCAGTTCACCAGCCTCGTCACGGATTTCATGTGCGCCGTCAATACCAAGGGTGTGCTGGAGAAATGCCACCGCATCCTCGATGACGTGCATGAAAAGCGGTTCTACTCCGCAATGATGACCTGCAAGTCGCTTCTGCCCTTCGAAAAAGAGAGGTTGGATTATGTACAGTAGTAACCAGGCTGTGGCTGCGCATACCGAGAATACGGCTCCGCTGCCCAACGCTGATCCGCGCAAGGCCGAATACCTTGTGTTCGATCAGGTGACGCGCGAGCTGTCGGCTCAGAAGGAAAAAGGGAAGGAAGATCCCGGGTTCCGCCGTGCGCTCGACGACAACCGCCGTCTGTGGCACGCCCTCGAGGAGGATCTTGCCAGCCCCGGGAACCAGCTCCCGGACCAGCTCAAGGCGCAGATCATCTCGGTGGCGATCTGGGTCGAACGTCATTCGAAGCTCGCCGAACAGGGCGATGCCAAGATCGATGCGCTGATTCAGGTGAACGAATCGATCATGAAAGGGCTGGCGGCCTAGTCATGCCGCCACCCGGCCGGAGTAGCCGGCCAGGTTTGATCGACAAGATGCGCAATGTGGCACGCGGCTTGCGCTAGGATTCCGCGTGACTCACATCGAACACAGAAAGTGGCGATCGAGCGCTCCGGTAGCAGAATGCCCGGAATCGCTCGACTCTACGTGTTCGGAACGCATTTCACCCGCCTATCCCAATGCGCTACGCTGTGACGATTGTCGTTTCCGGCGCGGCGCCGCCCTTGGGATGATGGGTGCAATGTCGCGTTTCTGAAGGAGCGGGCATGTCGGTCAACAAGTACAGGGCCGCCCAGGCGTCCACCGAAAATCCTCGGCAGACGGAGTATCGTCTGTTCGCGGAGGTAACAAAGGCACTGATGTCGGTCCGCAAAGCGGTGTCGACCAAGGGCCTGAAATCGCCGGAGTTTTACAAGGCGGTCGACTGGAATCGTCGGCTTTGGCTGACCCTGCAAATGGATCTCGCATCCAACGAGAACCGTTTCCCCGACAATCTCAAGGCCAATATCATCTCGATCGCGATCTGGGTCGACAAGCATTCCCGCTCGGTGCTCCGCGGCGAGGGCGACCTTGAGCCGCTCATTTCGGTAAACCGGACCATCATGGAGGGCCTGGCGACTCAGCCGGGCCAGCAGCCGCTCCCGTCGAGTCCGGCTGCCGCTGCGATCAGCAGCATCGGTACCTCCGCCTAGCAATCCAGATCCCGTGCGCGGTCTGCCCTGCACTTGGCGGGTTGCTTCTTCACGCCTGCAACTAGGCAATTGCTACCGGCACGAATTGCCGGGGCGGAAAAATTTGCCGCGTTAATCTTTCCTTAAAGGTTTGCGAAGCGGCCCCTCAGCTCCTGGCCGAGCTTCGTCCCAGGAAGTCCTAACTCGACGATTCCCGTTTCTTAACAAAACGTAAGCGCTGGCCGTCGGGCATTTCGCAGTAGGTCAGAAGTGCCTGGCATAGGCATTGCTTTCCTAGTCATCGGGCGACCGCCTCTCGGGGCTGTTTCCTGTCCACCGGCAAAATGTCGGCGCCAGCAAAACGCTGGACCCAGATGCTTAGAACGAGGAAGTAAAACATGGTTCAAGGTCTTTCTATCAATACCAACGTCGGTGCGATGATCGCACTGGAGCAGCTGACACAAACCAACAAGAAGCTGCAGAACACCCAGCTCCGCATTACTACCGGCCTGAAAGT
>JAYOEZ010000132.1:0-4454 GCA_038116985.1 Alphaproteobacteria bacterium
CCGCCCACGAACTCGCCCTTGACGTAAAGCTGGGGAATCGTCGGCCAGTCGCTGAACTGCTTGATCCCGTCGCGAAGTGACGGGTCCATGAGTACGTCGATACCCTTGAACTTGACCCCCAGTTCACTCAGAACCTGCACCACCGCTGCTGAGAAGCCGCACTGAGGAAAGATCGGCGTGCCCTTCATGTAGAGCACGACGGGGTTCTCTTGGACTTCCTGATTGATGCGGTCGAAGACTGGGTTATCGCTCATCGTCTTGTCCTTTCTTGGCAGCCGGTTGGAGGGTGCACGGAGATCGGTCTCTGTTTCCGGGTATTTACTCGGCAGGTACCGACGTCTGCAACGCTAATGCGTGGAGTGCGTCGCCCATGTTCCCTCGAAGCGCCTGGTAAACCATCTGATGTTGCTGGATTCTCGTCTTGCCCTCAAAGGCACGTGAGGTCACGTGGGCGGCGTAGTGGTCACCATCGCCGCGGAGATCCTCGATCCTGACATCGGCGTCGGGAATCCCTTCCTTGATCAACCGTTGAATTTCCGCCGCGTCCATGGGCATGGGGTTCTCCTGAAGTCAGTCGTCCAGAGCCGCCATGTAGCTGGGCAGCCAGCGCTCGGCAGCGTCACGAAGCTCGTCGCGGGATATCGTAGCACGGTCCCCGACTTTCAAGGAGTGACCGCCGGAAACGCCCAAGACGTGGACTGGGACGCCTATCTTCTCAGCCGCGGTTTTGAATGCCGGCAAGTGCGACATTCTAACCGCTACGACATAACGTGCCTGATCTTCGCCGAACCACCACGAAGTATCGCGGGCAGCGGAGTCCTCAAGGTCGGCTCCTACCGCGCCCGCGAGAATCATGTCCACGATCGCTATGGCAAGGCCGCCGTCGCTCACGTCGTGGCAAGCTCCGATCGCCCCTGCTTCGATCTGGCTGCGAACGAAATCGCCGTTGGCTTTTTCGGCCGCAAGGTCGACAGGCGGTGGCGGGCCGCCTTCCGAGTTGCATATTTCCCGCAGGAACAAACTTGATCCGATATGCCCCACGGTGTTACCGATCACGAAGAGCGTCATATCGGCCTCCGCCAGTCCTGTACGCGTGAGGTGGGTGATGTCTTCTATGAGGCCCACGCCGCCGATTGCGGGTGTAGGCTGGATGGCCTGACCGTTGGTCTCGTTGTAGAACGAGACATTTCCCGAAACGATGGGAAACGTCAGGGCGCGTGCTGCTTGCCCGATCCCGTCGATTGCGCCGACGAACTGTCCCATGACATCCGGCCGCTCCGGGCTGCCGAAGTTCAGGCAATCGGTGATCGCGAGTGGTTTCGCGCCGACGGCGGTCAAGTTTCGCCAGCACTCGGCCACGGCCTGTTTGCCGCCCTCGATCGGGTCGGCGGCCACGTAGCGGGGGGTGCAGTCGGTCGTCATCGCCAGTGCACGGTCAGTGTCATGGATTCTGACAACTGCCGCATCGCCGCCAGGACCGGCAACGGTGTCGGCCATGACCATGTGATCGTATTGCTCCCAGATCCAGCGCTTGGAAGACAGGTCGGGGCATGACAGCAACTTGAGAATCGTCTCGCGCAGGTCGAGCTCCGGAGGGAGTGCAGTCGGGTCGGCCGCGGCCCTTGGGGGCGTTGGCGTGTATGGACGCTCGTACTCGGGCGCGCTCGCTGCGAGCGGTTGCACCGGAAGATCGGCGACCGTTTCGCCATCCTTGCGCAGCACCATTCTGCCGTTGTCCGTCAGTCGGCCGATAATGGCGAAGTCCAGTTCCCATTTCTCGAAGATCGCGCGCGCGTCGTCTTCCCGCCCTGCGTGCAGCACCATGAGCATCCGCTCCTGGGATTCCGACAGCATCAGTTCGTACGCCGTCATGCCGGGTTCGCGCGTCGGCACCATGTCAAGATCAAGGTCGATCCCCATCCCGCCGCGGTCGGCCATTTCAAAGGATGACGAGGTAAGCCCTGCTGCTCCCATGTCCTGAATGGCGACGATTGCGTCGGTGGCCATCAGTTCCAGACATGCCTCAAGAAGCAGTTTCTCGGTGAACGGGTCGCCGACCTGGACAGTCGGCCGTTTCTCGTCGGATGCATCGTCGAATTCGGCCGACGCCATGGTCGCGCCGTGAATACCGTCACGTCCAGTCTTGGAGCCGACGTAGATCACCGGATTCCCAACGCCCGCCGCTTCCGCGTAGAAGATGCGGTCTTTGGGTGCGACGCCGACGGTCATGGCGTTCACGAGGATGTTTCCGTTGTAACTCGAGTGGAACGTACACTCGCCGCCGACCGTCGGAATGCCGATGCAGTTGCCATAGCCTCCGATGCCCGCAACGACGCCAGCCACAAGGTGCCGTGTCTTGGAATGGCCGGGTTCACCAAAGCGAAGCGCGTTCAGGTTCGCAACGGGTCGCGCGCCCATGGTGAACACATCTCTCAGAATGCCGCCGACGCCGGTCGCCGCTCCCTGGTAGGGCTCGATAAAGGACGGATGATTGTGACTCTCCATCTTGAAGATGGCGGCCAGCCCGTTGCCGATGTCGACGACCCCTGCGTTCTCGCCGGGCCCGCAGATCACCCATGGCGCCTCAGTCGGCAGTGTCCTCAGCCACCTCTTGGATGACTTGTAGGAGCAATGTTCGCTCCACATCACGGAGAAGATGCCCAGTTCGGTAAGGTTCGGGACGCGCCCGAGAATCTCGGTGGCTCTGGCGAACTCCTCCGCCGTGAGGCCGTGTTCCGCGGCGAGTTCGGGTGTGGCGTTGCTAAGTTGATTCACGGCCTAGGCGAGCGCGGAGACGAGTGAATCAAACATGCCGCGGCCATCGTTTCCCCCGAGTACCGGGTCGGAGAGCCGTTCCGGGTGAGGCATAAGCCCAAGAATACGGCGTGACGCGCTTAGGACGCCGGCGATGTTCTTGAGCGAGCCGTTCGGGTTGGCCTCCTCGGACACCGTGCCATCTTCGTCGCAGTAGCGAAATGCGACACGACCTTCTGACTCAATCCGTTTCAGGTCTTCTCCATTGAGAAAGTAGTTTCCATCGTGGTGGGCGACAGGGATTCGAATGACCTGGTTATCGGCGTAGCTCCGACAAAAGATCGAATCTCTCTGTTCGACGCGGAGGTGAACGTCGCGACAAACGAAGCGTAGGTCACGGTTGCGCATCAGAACGCCAGGGAGGAGGCCGGCTTCCGTGAGGACCTGGAACCCGTTGCAGATTCCGAGAATCGCGACGCCAGCCTCGGCGCGGCGGACCACCTCCGCCATGATTGGTGAGTGCGCCGCCATTGCGCCGGATCGCAGGTAGTCGCCGTAGGAAAAGCCGCCCGGTACCGCAATCAAGTCTACGTCGGGCAGACTGGTCTCTCTATGCCACACCCTGTGTGGTGGGCGGCCCATACTCTGTTGGAGTGCGACGGCAAGGTCGCGGTCGCAGTTCGACCCCGGGAACACGATAACGGCTGCCTTCATCGCCGGGACGCGCCCGGACGTCCAGCTTCGCCCTTAGTTGCTGTCGACAATCTCAACCCGGTAGTCTTCGATAACGGTGTTGGCTAGGAGGCGTTCGCACATTTCCTTGACGTCAGCCGACGCTGCGGTCGGATCACGGTCCGAAAGGTCGAGTTCGATGTACTTGCCCTGCCGGACGTCCTTGACCCCTTCGAATCCTAGGTTGGAAAAGGCATTTGCAATGGCCTTTCCCTGGGGATCCAGAACGCCCTGCTTCAGCGTAATGTGTACGAGCGCTTTCACGGCTACTGCATCAACTGTGGGCCTTTGATATCCGTGGGACCGCTCTCCGGCAGAATCCCAAGACGGCGGGCCACTTCTTGATAGGCTTCCGCGACGTCGCCCAAGTCGCGACGGAAACGGTCCTTGTCCATCTTCTCGTTGGTCTTCAGGTCCCACAATCGACATGAGTCGGGGCTGATCTCGTCGGCAAGCACGATCCGTACGTCGTCATTCGTGAACAATCGGCCGTACTCGATCTTGAAGTCGATAAGGCGAATCCCGACCCCAAAAAACAGCCCGGACAGGAAGTCGTTGATCCGTAGCGACATTGCGACGATCTCATCGAGTTCCTGCGGCGATGCCCAGCCAAATGCCGTGACATGTTCTTCGCCCACCATGGGATCGCCGAGTTCGTCGGACTTATAGTAGTACTCGATGATCGATCGCGGCAGCGTCTGACCCTCGGGAATGCCAAGTCTCTTTGATAGAGATCCTGCCACAACGTTGCGAACAACGACCTCGACCGGGATGATCTCTACTTCCTTGATCAGTTGTTCACGCATGTTAAGCCGGCGGACGAAATGGGTAGGCACGCCCATCTCGCCAATCCTCGTCATCAGGTACTCGGAGATCCGATTGTTGAGGACGCCTTTTCCGGTGATCGTGCCGCGCTTCTGGTTGTTGAAGGCGGTCGCGTCGTCCTTGAAATACTGGACGAGCGTGCC
>JAYOEZ010000133.1:0-4442 GCA_038116985.1 Alphaproteobacteria bacterium
CGAGTTCCTGGCGCACCGGCACCGCCATCTCGGCCGCCGCCGTCGGCGTCGGCGCCCGCTTGTCGGAAGCGTAGTCGATCAGGGTGGTGTCGGTTTCATGCCCGACCGCCGAGATCAGCGGGATGTCGCTTTCCGCGGCCGCACGCACCACGGGCTCTTCGTTGAAGCACCACAGGTCTTCGATCGAGCCGCCGCCGCGCGCCACGATCAGCACGTCGGGTCGCGGCACCGTCCCGTCGGCGGGCAGCGCATTGAAGCCACGAATGGCGGCCGCGATCTTGTGCTCGGCGCCCTCGCCTTGCACGGCGACCGGCCAGATCAGCACGTGACGCGGAAAGCGGTCGCGCAGCCGGTGCAGGATGTCGCGGATCACCGCACCCGTCGGCGAGGTCACGACGCCGATCACCGAAGGCAGATAGGGAATGGGCTTCTTGCGCGCCGGATCGAACAGCCCCTCGGCCTGCAGTTTCTTGCGGCGTTCCTCCAGCAGCGCCATGAGCGCGCCGACGCCGGCGGGCGCGACCTGGTCGATAATGATCTGGTACTGCGATTTCTTGGCGAAGGTCGTCAGCTTGCCGGTGACGACGACCTCGAGGCCTTCCTTGGGCTGGAAGCGCAAGCGCTCCCACGAGGACCGGAAGCAGATGCCTTCCAGCACCGCGTCGGCATCCTTCAGCGTCAGATAGGCGTGGCCGGAGGCGGCCCGGTAGATGCGCGAGATCTCGCCCTTGACGCGGACGCGGCCGAACGAATCCTCGATCCGGCGCTTGAGCGCGCCGGCCAGTTCGCCCACCGAGTATTCCGGCACGTTGGGTGCGCCGGAGGGCGCATCGTCGTTGTCGAGGAGGTCTGCCATCGCCTGAGCGGCATGTTACAAAGACGCAGGTCAACTACCAACCGCCGCAGGATCAACGCCACCCATGAACATCCTCGTCGTCGGCTCGGGCGGCCGCGAACACGCCCTTTGCTGGGCCATCGCGAAGTCGCCGCTGTGCACCAATCTCTACTGCGCGCCCGGCAACGCCGGCATCGCCCAGGTCGCGACCTGCCTCGAGGTCGGCGCCGAGGACATCGAGGGATTGATCGACGCCATCAATCACTACGACATCGAGTTCGTTGTGATCGGGCCCGAGGCGCCGCTGGTTGCCGGGCTCGCCGACGCCGTCGCCGCCGACGGCGTGAAGGTCTTCGGCCCCAACCGGGCCGCGGCGATCCTCGAAGGCTCCAAGGGCTTCATGAAGGACCTGTGCGCCAAGTACGGCATCCCGACGGCCGCCTACGGCCGCTTCACCGACGCGATCGACGCCAAGGACTTCATTGCCCGCACCGGCGCGCCGATCGTGGTCAAGGCCGATGGCCTGGCCGCCGGCAAGGGCGTCATCATCGCCGAGACCGTGTCGGACGCGAACGCGGCCGTCGACGACATCCTCGGCGGCCGCTTCGGCGCGGCCGGCGCGGAACTCGTCATCGAGGAATTCCTCGACGGCGAGGAAGCGAGCCTGTTCGCGCTGTGCGACGGCACGAACGTCCTGGCGCTGGCGGGCGCACAGGACCACAAACGCGTCGGCGACGGCGACGAGGGCCCCAACACCGGCGGCATGGGTGCCTATTCGCCGGCGCCCATCCTCGACGAGGCCATGGCACAACGCGTGATGGACGACATCATCCGCCCGACAGCCGCCGCCATGGCGCAGGAAGGAAGGCCCTACAAGGGCGTGTTCTATGCCGGGCTGATGATCACGTCGGACGGCCCCAAGCTGATCGAATACAACGTCCGCTTCGGCGACCCGGAAACCCAGCCGCTGATGATGCGGCTCGACAGCGATCTCGTCCCGGCGTTGCTCGCCTGCGCCGACGGCACGCTCGACCGGATCGGCCTCGCCTGGAAGGACGCCGCCGCCCTGTGCGTCGTGATGGCCGCCAACGGCTATCCCGGGTCGTACGACAAGGGCAGCATCATCAAGGGCCTCGACAAGGCCGACGCGATGGACGGCGTCACCGTCTTCCACGCCGGCACCGCCGCGCAGGGCGGCGAGACGATCGCGATCGGTGGCCGCGTCCTCGGCGTCACAGCCCTCGGCAAGGACGTCGCGGACGCACAGGAGAAAGCCTACGCCGCCGTCGACGTCATCGACTGGCCCGGCGGCTTCTGCCGCCGCGACATCGGCTGGCGGGCGGTGCGAAAACCTTTCTGAACTACTCGCTGTATCGCATACGAAGCGCGCTTACACGGGAAGCCAACGCGTCGGCCTCGCTCTGACGGCCCTGCCGCCGAATCAACACTACCAACAAGGACAACGGCCTGATCAGCTCGGAGGCCTCCGCACCGAAGCGCGCTTCGAGAGTAGCCATAGCGTCGCGCAGTAGTTGGTCAGCGCGTTCGTAACCACGGTTCAGCGCGACAAGTTCCTCGGCAAAGAAGACCGCGGCAGCCGCAAGGACCAGGTCCGGGGGACCTTTGAAACTCATGTAGGCAGTTTTTGCACTGGCCAATCTCCGTTCCGCTTCGTCGTCGCGCGATTCATGGAGGGAGATGATTGCCCCAATCACCGCGGTGTCACCGCGGATCCTATGACCGACAGGATAGTGCTGCGCCAAGCCGGTCAGGGCACGAAAGGCTTTCTTTGCAGTCGTGATGTCTCCGGTTCCAAGAGCGCTCCGGACTTCGATGGAGAGTATGACTGGCCCATGAATGCTATGAAGCCCTTCCGGCAGTGTCGCGCGGACTTGAGAGACAAGTGCTGCGGCGGCGGCGAATCTGCGCAAGGAGACGTTGACCCTAGCTTCTTCCAACATCAGTTGAGCCTGAGTCAACTGGTCCGCCGCATTTGTTGCTACAGCGGCGTCGAGTTGTGATTCGACCAACCTCAGCGCGTTCAGCGACCGGCCGCGCGTGATTGCGAGACGGGCCCTCACGACGGCAATCACATCCGCATACGTGGCACTCGTCTTCGCCAACGGAACAAGCGGATCAAGTGCACGCCCGGCCTGATCGCGCATTCCAAGTGCGTCCAACACCGAAGCCTGGACCAACGCAAAACGCAGCGACAGATCGAGCGGGCCCTGGCCGGCTAGCGAATCAGCCCGCTGAAGTGCCTCGCGCGCCAATTCCAGTTCGCCGATATCGCGCAACACAGTCGCAAGCGTGGTATCGGCCTCAGCGCGCCAAAGGTCGTAGTCGGATCGGTGGCGCCCCGACCAACGGTGCAAGGTGATGGCCATTTCTCGAGCATCATCCCAGCGCCCGGTCGCCACCAAGAACCCTGTTTGCCGAGCGACCATCGACGGCGCTGCCGACTCGTCGTTCAGATGCAGCACGCGTTCCGACCGATCGGCCGCAGTCGCGAGTGCGCCGGTGTTGCGGTATGCGACGGCCAGCCGGTCAAGGACCGCAGCAGCCCACATCGATCCGGCGCCGATCTCCCTTTCAATAATCGGAAGCGCCCGTTCGAAAAGCGGGATGGCTTCCTCATCGTCTCCCGCGCTCGCGTGCGAATCGCCCAACGTGACGAGAAGGCTCGCCACCCAGCCCGCATCGGGGCCAAACGCTTCTTCCGCCAGGACAAGGCCGGCTTCGGCCGCGCGTTGCGCGCCGTCGTGTCGGCCGCTGATACGGAGGGCTTGGCTAAGGCTGTCTAGGAGGCGAACCTGGGCGTCAACGTTGTCCCCGGCAGCGGCGACACCCTTCTCATACAGGTCCGCGGCAGCCGCGAAGTCACCTGCGTCATACTTCTGATCGCCTTGCGCCAGATAATCCCACCATCCTTGAGCCTCGTCGGCAAGGGCAACGCCCGTCGCGGCGAACACGACGAAAACCAGAAGTGCTATTCGCTTCACGCGACCCACCAACAGACAGCGTTTTCGTCCAATAGGTCCATTTCGGGGACAGCAAACGTGATTCTACGGCGATCAATTATGGCGGTAGAATCGCGGCAATGGATGGAGCTATCCCCATGATTCACGGCAGTCGCACCAATCGGGCCGGCCCAAGAACGTGACGGCAGATGAAATGTCCGGACAGTTGGGTTCGTTTCGGCGGATTTGGCAATTAACGTGTCTGTGGAAGCGACACGACGCAACGAGGAAATGAGGGGGCTTTGAATTCAAACGATTCTTTGGCTTCGTTTCGGCGGAAAACACATTTGGTGCTCACAGCACGCAGGCAAACCGTCGGCATCGCAGGATGAGCGACGCCCCCGACGTCCTCCCCGCCCACCGGTTCGACGAGGCGCGGCTCGAAGCCTGGCTGGCCGATAATCTGCCGGGCTTCGAGGGCCCGATGACGGTGCGCGAATTCCATGCCGGGCAGTCCAACCCGACCTACCGCCTGACGACGCCGGGCGCGTCCTACGTCCTACGCCGCAAGCCGCCGGGCAAGCTGCTGCCGTCGGCCCACGCCGTCGACCGCGAATACCGCATCATGTCGGCGCTGGCCGACAGCG
>JAYOEZ010000134.1:0-4392 GCA_038116985.1 Alphaproteobacteria bacterium
AGGCGACGGTTGCCGGGCCGGTGCGCGATGCACTGGAAATTCTCGACAGTGAACCCCTCGGTTTCATTTCCGATTTCGGGATCGACCCAGCACAGACCGGAGGATCGCAACGAACAACTGCGGTCTTTGCTTTTCCGCTCCACGCCCAAGTGAAGATGGACGAGATCGCGGTTACCACCACCTCCCAGCTGACGGACTTCGAGGCGGCGAAGGCGGCGTTCGACCTACCGGTATCGAAGGGAGATCTGCTCCTCAACGTGAACCGTGAATTGATGGAGGTACGCGGAACGGCGGAGATTGACGGCATTCCTGTCGGGCTGACCTGGGGTGAGCAATTCGAGGAACGCGGTGAGGTGCGCACAAAATACGAGGTGCGCACGGCGCTGGACGACGCGGCGCGTGTTCGTCTGGGGATCGACACGTTACCCTATCTCGAGGGCCCGCTGGGGATCGGGTTGACCTATTCCGTCGGCTGGGACGGCCGTTCCGCCGGCGCGGCGCAATTTGATCTGACGGAGGTCGCGCTATCACTCGATCCGTTCGACTGGCGCAAGGCGCCGGGCACGGAGGGTAAGGCGTTCGTGCGTTTCCTCACGGAGGGCGATGATCTGCTCTCGATCCCGGAAATTCGAATCCAGGCAGCGGATCTGGACGCAGAGGGCGTGGCGAACTTCAGCACGGCGGATGGCGCGTTCGATCTTCGCCAACTTCGCCTGTCCCGTTTGCGGTTCGGAGAGACGAATGCCGTGGCGGTGGTCACGATGCTGGACGGCGGTGTGCCGGACATCGAACTGGCAGGAAACGTCATCGATCTGCGCGCCATTGTTGCCGAGATGACGGCGGATGACGAAGAAGGCGATGAGGACGGCGACACGCCTGCCATGCGCATCCGAGTGAGCGCTACGATGCCGATCGGAGCGGTGCGCCTCGGTGAAGAGACGCGGCTTTTGGATGCGCATGGGTGGCTTATCAACGACGGCACCGACTGGTCGGATGTGTCGTTACGGGGATCCTTGTCGAACGCGGGACGTGTGCTGGTTCGGATCACCCCGGAGGGGGGGCTGCGGCAGTTGTTGATCGAAAGCGACGACGCGGGCGGATTGCTAAGGGCCCTCGACTGGGTGGACACGATCCGTGCCGGTGAGCTGCGCGTGCAGGGTACCTTCCAAGGCACTGGCGATGACGAGGTGCTGACCGGTCAGGCCGACATGCAGGGTTTTGTGCTGACTGAGGAACCCTTCGCGGCAAAGCTTCTGGCGCTGGCGTCGTTCTCGGGAATTGCCGACGTGCTTAGCGGACAGGGCATCACCTTCCGCCGAGCTGAGGTGCCGTTCCGGCTCACCGAGAATGAAATCACTATCACCGACGCCAAGGCACGCGGAGCAGAAATCGGCGTCATAACCAGCGGAAAGATCGACCGGCAGGCCGACATGATCAGCCTCGTTGGAGAAGTTGTACCGGCCTATACGCTGAATTCCCTAATGGCGCATTTTCCGTTGATCGGACAGGTGCTGTCTGGCGGGTCCGATGGCATTTTCGCGGCGACCTTTGAGGTCAGCGGTTCTCTCGACGATCCGGACGTTGCGGTGAATCCGCTGTCCGTTCTCACGCCGGGCCTCATCCGCCGGATTTTGTTCGGGTTCGGCGGAGAGAATAACGGGGGCGAGCCGGTGCCCGGGCCCGAACAGCCGATCGAAGCGCAGTAGGCGCGATCAGACCGGCCGTATCAGGGCGTGCCGCTTCTTGCCGGCGGACAGCTTGACGACGCCGTCGTCATTGATGGCGCTGCCATCGATCTCGACGGTTTCTTCCTGCACGGTAACGCCGTTCACGCGTGCACCGCCACCCTTGATGAGGCGGCGGGCCTCGCTGTTGGAGCCGGCCAGTCCGGCACGGGCGAGCAGAGCAAACAACGCGATGCCCCTTTCAAGTTCTGTGCGCGGCACTTCCGTCGTCGGCAGGCCTGCGGCGGTGGTGCCCGCCTCGAATGTCTGTTCGGCTGTCTTCGCGGCATCGTCTGCCGCGTCCGCGCCGTGCAGCATACGTGTGGCCGCATTGGCGAGGAGTTTCTTCGCCTCGTTGAGCTCCGCGCCCTCGAGTGCTTCGAGCCGGGTGATCTCGTCCAGCGGCAGGTCGGTGAACAGCTTGAGGAAGCGACCCACGTCAGCGTCTTCGGTGTTCCGCCAGAACTGCCAGTAGTCGTAGGGCGAGAAACGATCGGCACTTAGCCACACGGCACCGTCGGCCGTCTTGCCCATCTTTGCGCCCGACGCGGTGGTGATGAGTGGCGTCGTAAGCCCGTAGAGTTCGCGCTCAGCAATGCGGCGGCCCAGGTCGATGCCGTTGACGATGTTTCCCCATTGGTCGGACCCACCCATCTGCAACACGCAATCATACCGCCGTGCTAGTTCCACGAAGTCGTAAGCCTGGAGGATCATGTAGTTGAATTCCAGGAAGGTCAGCGGCTGTTCGCGGTCGAGGCGCATCCTCACGGAATCGAAGGTCAGCATTCGGTTTATGGTGAAGTGCCGACCCACATCGCGCAGGAAGGGGATGTACTCCAGCTTGTCGAGCCATTCGGCGTTGTTGACCATTAGCGCGTCGGATACACCGTCCCCGAAATTCAGGAAGTTGACGAAGGCCTTGCGAATGGAGGCGATATTCTCGTCTATCTGCTCGTTGGTAAGCAGCTTGCGGGTCTCGTCTTTGCCGGACGGGTCTCCCACCTTGGTTGTCCCGCCGCCCATAAGCACGATGGGACGGTGGCCGCATTTCTGGAGCCAGTGCAGCATCATGATCGAGACCAGATGGCCAATATGTAGGCTGTCCGCTGTCGCGTCGTAACCCACATAGGCCGTGATCGTCCCATCGGCGGCGCGCGCGTCGAGGGAGTCGAGGTCCGTGCACTGATGCAGGAAACCACGCGAAACGAGTGTCTCTATGAATTCTGATTTGTAGCTGGTCATAGCATGCGGTTCGGAAAGGCGGGTTTCGGATTGGGCGCTGCCTAGCACAACCCCAACGGCCGCGTGTATATCTTGGCGGCACCGATTGTGAAAGGTGGGACATGGCTTCAGGCGATGTGAAACTGGCTGTCGGCTTGATGAGCGGCACGTCAATGGACGGGATCGACGTCGCTCTCATACGTACGGATGGCGGAGGATTTGTCGAGCCACTCGCCGCCCGGTCGAAGCCTTATGACGATGTGTTTCGACGCAAACTGCGTGCAGCTCTAGGGCAATCTGCGCCTAACCCAGCACTAGCCGAGGAACTGACCCAGCGGCATGCCGAAGCCGTAATTGCGCTGCTGTCGGAAGCTGGGATTTCAGCGGACGATGTCGACGTGGCCGGCTTTCACGGCCATACGATCCTCCACGATCCGGCTAAACACCGCACATTTCAGATCGGCGATGGCGCTTTGCTGTCGGGCCTGCTGGGCGTAGACGTGGTTTACGATTTCCGCTCAGCGGATGTAGCCGTAGGTGGCGAGGGCGCGCCGCTCACGCCTATCTATCACGCCGCACTGGCGCCGGATGCTCGGCCGGTCTGTTTCCTGAATATCGGCGGTGTCGCGAACTTGACCTGGGTCGGCGCAGACGCCGATCCGTCCCGGCCGGACGTGTTCGATCATTTACTGGCCTTCGACACCGGGCCCGGCAATGCGCTGATCGACGATTTCGTGCAGGCGCGGACGGGCGCGGTCTGCGACTGGGACGGCAAGCTGGCCGCATCGGGCCGGGTGAACCGGGACGCGCTGGCCGCACTCTTGGCGCATCCTTATTTCGTTGTTGCGCCGCCGAAGTCCCTTGACCGGAATGATTTCGATGCGAAAGACGTCGGGGATTTGTCGGATGCTAACGGCGCCGCGACCCTGTCCGGATTCACGGTGCAGAGCATCGCGCGCGCGGCGCGGTTCCTGCCCGCGCCGCCGGTGCGCTGGCTGGTGACGGGTGGCGGGCGCAAGAACGCCCATCTGCTTGTCGAACTTTCGGCAGTACTCGACGCACCCGTGGTGCCAACCGAGGCCGAGGGGATCGACGGCGATGCCCTGGAGGCGCAGGCCTTCGCGTATCTGGCGGTACGCTGTTTGCGTGGCTGGCCGTTCAGCGGTCCGAACACCACAGGCGTACCGGCCCCTCAGACTGGCGGACAGATTGCCCGCGCGCGTGCGGTCTAGTCGTCGTCCTCGTCGTCGTCTTCGTCGTCGCCGCCATCCTCCGCCGCGGCAGCGGCGGCTTCAGCGGCAATCGCCGCCTGAATTTCAGCGATGCGTCGGTCGAGATAGCCGGAGACGGTTTGTTCGAGCTCGTCGAGATGCTCGTTATAGAAGTGCGTCGCGCCCTTCAGCACTTGGAAGTCGATGATGACGTCCTTCTGTTTCGCCAGCTTGGC
>JAYOEZ010000135.1:0-4329 GCA_038116985.1 Alphaproteobacteria bacterium
CGCGCATCCGTGCCGAGCCTTGCCATCATCGGCAACGAGAATGTCGGCCTGACTTATTTTGCTATCGCAGGTTCGGGGCCGATGTCCGGCACGGTAGCCCGCATCGCGGCGGAAACCGTGGCCTCTCGAAGCACGCTGACTGATTCAGTACCCAATATGGTTGGTGCCATAGGTGCACCGCGCTTTCATTCGACCGGCGACCCGGACGTGGCGCGTTTCGAGGACGGGATTGCCACGGATGAACTCGAAGGGCTACGCTCGCTAGTTCACCAGATGCAGCCGCAGTCGAAGTTCGGGCGAGTGAACGGGTTCTATTGCCCGCAAGGCCTGCCGCGGGTGCAGACCTGCCAGTTTGTGAAGGATCCACGCACGTTCGGCCTCGCGGTTAGTTCCGACTCCCCCCTGAGAATAGTGCTTACATGAAAATTTCTAAGCGCGGGCGTATCGACCCGTTCATAGTCATGGATGTCATGCGCGAGGCCAATGCCCTCGATGCGGCGGGTAGTGATGTGGTGCATCTCGAAGTCGGGCAACCCGGCACGCCCGCTCCGAAAAAAGTGCGCAACGTGGCGCAGGCCGCGCTTGAATCCAATCGCCTCGGCTACACTGATGCGCTAGGAATTCCGTCGTTGCGCCAAGCGATTGCTGCGCACTATGCGGGCTTCTACGGCGTGAGTGTCGATCCCGCACAGGTCGCAGTAACCACTGGGTCTTCAGGGGCGTTCCTTCTCGCGTTCCTGTCGGCCTTCGATGCGGGCGACCGCGTGGCTCTGGCCGCGCCGGGTTATCCGGCCTACCGGAACATTCTATCGGCGTTGGGCGTGGAGTCGGTGGTGGTTGCAACCCAGCTCGAAGACCGCTTTCAGCCAACCCCCGAGTTGCTGAGCCGTGTCGAGGGCGAGCTGGATGGCTTGATTGTCGCCAGTCCGTCTAACCCGACGGGTACGATGATCGACAACGCCGATATGGCGGCGCTGACCGGCTATTGCCGGGAGCGGGGGATACGCTTCATCTCGGACGAGATATATCACGGTATCACTTACGGCCATGAATCCGTCTGCGCGCTGGCGCATGACGAGGACGCCATCGTCATCAACAGCTTCTCGAAGTACTTCTCTATGACGGGTTGGCGGCTGGGCTGGTTGGTGATACCGCCAGATCTCGCGCGCTCGGTGGAGTGCCTGGCACAAAACCTGTTCATCTCACCGCCGGCGCTGTCCCAGTTCGCGGCATGCGCGGCCTTTGACAGCCACGATGAATTGCAGGTCAACGTGGCGAACTACGCGGTCAACCGGGAGATCCTGCTGCGCGAGTTACCCAAGGTCGGCTTTGACCGGCTCGCGCCCGCGGATGGCGCATTCTATATCTATGCCGATATCGGTGCACTGACCAATGACAGCCCGGAATTCTGCCGCCGCATGCTGATCGAGGCGAAGATTGCTGCGACCCCAGGGCTCGACTTCGACCCCTATCGCGGCAACGGCTTCGTTCGGTTTTCTTTTGCAGGCACGCAGCGCGACATGACGCGGGCAATCGAACGCCTGGCAGACTGGAACGGCGGCCGCTAGGCGGCGTCCCGCGCGGGCGTTAGGAGGCCGCGCGGTTCCACCACCCAGAGCGGCGTGGACGACTGTCGTCCTCTTCTTCCGCCGCTACCTTTTCGTCGGGCCCGTTATTATCGTTTTCGTCATCCGCATCAGGTTCTGCCTCGTCGGAGCCATCTGCATCACCATCTTCCGCTTCAGCGGCTTCGGCGATGTCGTCTTCCGAGTTGTCGGGGTCAGCATCGTCCGTTTCGTCGCGTTCGGACGCGCTGCGCGGTTCAGGGATATCGATCTCCCTATCGACTTCATCGTCGAAACCCCCGACAGTCTCGGCCAGGGCAACGGCATCGCTGTAGTCGTCCGAGCTCTCCGTATTCTTGTCCGACGCAGCGCGGCCACGGCCACGCCGTCCACGCCGCCGGCGGCGGCGGGTGCCGCTGCCTTCACCATCTTCGCGCTCGCCGTTTACCTCGCCGTCCGCATCGTCTGCGTTGGAAGACTCAGTCGCGTCTTCGGAGGCTTCGACAGAATCTTCACCCAACTCCTCGTTCTCGCGGGCCTCGCCGGAGCGACGTCGGCGGCGTCCACCCCGGCGGCCGCGGCGGCGTCCACCGCGCCGGCGGCCTTCATCATCCGCAGTTTCGTCATCGTCTTCGCCTTCGGCCTCGACTTCGTCCTCGGTCTCCGGTTCCTCAGCGTCGTCGGAATCCTCTTCCTGACGTTTGCGTCCGCGCCGCCGGCGACGGCGCGAGCCGCCATCCTCATCGCGCGTTTCCTGACCGTGCTTAGCAAGCTTGGCTTTGTCGCCCTGATCGCCATCGGGCTTCGAGCGGGTAAAGTCGGTAGCATATTCGGACGGCGTCATGTTGGGATCCGCAATGACTATCACGCGCATGTCGTGACGTTCCTCGATCTCGCGCAGGGCGTCCCGTTTTTGGTTCAACAGGTACAGCGCGATATCCGGATGCGCCGTGACGGTCACGTCCTTGGCACGATTGCGAAGGCCTTCTTCCTCAAGCTCACGCAGGATAGACATGGTCGTGGAGGCCGTGGATCGCACGAAGCCAGCGCCTTTGCAGACTGGACAGGTTTGTGTGTGCGCTTCATGGATGCTTGGCCGCAGGCGCTGGCGCGACAGTTCCAGAAGTCCGAACGGCGAGATGCGTCCGATCTGGATGCGCGCGCGGTCGGTCTTCATCGATTCCTTGAGCTTGCGCTCGACCGCGTGGTTGTTACGCGAGACATCCATATCGATGAAGTCGATGACGATCAGGCCCGCGAGATCACGCAGCTTGAGTTGCCGTGCGACTTCCTCGGCGGCTTCCAGATTGGTGCGCAGCGCGGTCTGTTCCACGTTGCGCTCGCGCGTGGCGCGGCCGGAGTTCACGTCGATGGCGACGAGGGCTTCCGTCGGATTGATGACGAGGTAGCCGCCGGACTTGAGCTGCACGACCGGGTCGTGAATCTCATCCAGTTGCTGATCCACCTGATACCTGTTGAAGAGCGGGATTGTCGTATCGTCGTATTTCTGAACCCGCTTTGCATGGGACGGGATCATCGTGCGCATCAGTGTTTTGGCGTGCTTGTAGGCCTCTTCGCCCTCGACAAGCACCTCCTCGATGTCACGGTCGTAGATGTCGCGCAGCGCGCGCTTGATGACGTCGCCTTCCTCATAGATGAGCGAGGGGGCGGTCGAGTTCATCGTCAGTGCGCGGATTTCGTCCCAGACCCGCCGCAGGTATTCGTAGTCGCGCTTGATTTCGGCCTTGGTGCGTTCTACCCCGGCGGTGCGCATGATGACGGCCATGCCGTCTGGCACTTCCATCTCCGACAGGGTCTTCTTCATCGCCTTGCGATGTTTCGGGTCGGTGATCTTCCGGCTGATGCCACCGCCACGCGAGGTATTGGGCATCAGTACGCAATAGCGGCCGGGGAGAGAGAGGTAGGTTGTGAGCGCTGCACCCTTGTTGCCGCGCTCTTCCTTGACGACCTGCACCAGCAGGATCTGGCGGCGCTTGATGACTTCCTGAATTTTGTAGCTGCGCGTCAGCTTGCGCAAGCGGCGCCGGCGGGCGTCGTCCAATTCCTGTATGTCTTCGTCGTTGGCATCCGCAACAGTCTCGACGCCTTTACTGTCCTGCGCGGCAGAAAGATCCGGAGACGTAGGCGTATTTTCGTCCCCGTCGTCGTCAATGACGCCGTCTTCACCGTCTTCTTCTCCTTCCCGCTCCGCGTCGGCTTCGGCATCGGGTTCTGCGGCTTCGTCTCCGTCGGCGTCCTCAGCTATAGCTTCGTCTTCAGCATCCTCATCGACCGCACTAGAGGCTTCTATCAGGTCGTCGTCGTCTTCGTCCTCTGATTCAGCGACCTCGGTCTCTGCCAGTAGCTTTTCGCGGTCCTCGACAGGGATTTGGTAATAGTCCGGATGGATTTCGTTGAAGGCGAGGAAACCGTGCCGGTTACCGCCGAAATCGACGAACGCCGCTTGCAGCGACGGTTCCACGCGGGTCACCTTGGCTAGATAAATATTGCTCTTGATCTGACGTTTGGTGGAAGTTTCGTAGTCGTATTCGAGTAGGTTTTTACCGTCCGCCACAATGACCCGAGTTTCTTCCGGGTGAGTCGCGTCGATGAGCATGCGCTTGGGCATGACATTTTCCCTACGGAAATCCAGGCACCATGCCCTGCGAACGGAGGCACGGGTGGTCCCGCATTGGTCGCACCCTGCATCGGAGCCTGCACCGTCGAACGGGCGATTGCGCACCAGGACGGCAGGTTTCTATCC
>JAYOEZ010000136.1:0-4295 GCA_038116985.1 Alphaproteobacteria bacterium
GGATCACTGCGGACGGCCTGGTTAGTTCGGTACCAAGCCTTGTCCGGCCGGAACCTAGACACCAGCTAGTCGGAGATCCGACCGCAATCGAAAGAGATCTCGGTTGGCGAGCACAAACATCCTTTGAGACCATGATCCGCGATATGGTTGATTTCGACTTGGCCAACGCGGACAAGACCAGGGAGCAGTGAACGTGAAGGCACTCGTCACGGGGATCACAGGTCAAGATGGGGCCTACCTCACCAAACTCCTAGTTGCGAAGGGCTATGAGGTCCACGGCGTCCTGCGCCGATCATCCTCAGACAATACCGGGCGCCTACGCGCGCTCGTCGCCGAAGGCGGGCCGATTGAGAATCTTGGTGTCCATCTCCACTACGGTGATCTGACAGACACCAGTGGCCTTGCCGACCTCGTGGCGAGGATACGTCCGGAAGAGGTCTACAATCTGGCGGCGCAGAGCCATGTCCAGGTGAGTTTCGAGACCCCGGAATATACCGCGAACGCCGATGCCATTGGCGCGCTTCGTCTTCTCGAAGCTATTCGGCACACTGACGCAGAACGTATCCGCTACTACCAAGCTTCAACGTCTGAAATGTACGGAAAGGTACGAGAGACTCCGCAAAACGAGGAAACCCCCTTCTATCCCCGCAGTCCCTACGGGGTCGCCAAGCTGTATGCCCACTGGATCACGGTAAACTATCGCGAAGCATACGGACTCCATGCCTCATCCGGCATTCTCTTCAATCACGAGAGTCCTTTTCGTGGTGAGGAATTCGTCACCCGGAAGATCACGCGTCACGTTGCCGCCGCGAGCAGGGGCTCATCGGGCACCCTTGCTCTCGGAAACCTCGACGCAAAACGTGACTGGGGGCATGCCCGCGACTATGTCGAAGGTATGTGGCGTATGCTCCAGCAAGAGACGCCGAACGACTATGTCCTGGCAACGGGAGAAACCAGATCGGTGCGCGAATTCGTAGAAGCCGCATTTGACTTTGTCGACACACGTATCGTCTGGGAAGGTTCCGGACTGGACGAGCGAGGGGTAGATGCGACCACCGGCGATGTTCTGGTCACCATAGACCCCAAGTTCTTCAGGCCGGCAGAAGTCGACCTTCTCCTCGGCGATTCCAGCAAGGCCAGGAAGGAACTCGGCTGGAATCCGCAGACGAGTTTTGGCAGGCTCGTCGAAGAGATGATGGAGCATGACCTGGCGCTAGCCGACAAGCGGGCCTAGCGCGCTACCACCTCGTCAACCAGCCGATCCCATTCCTCGAACACACGATCCTCCGAGAACTGCCGCACTGCGAGTCGACCCGCCTCTCCGAGGCGATCTCGCAGGCCAGGATCGTCAGCGATACTTGCCATCGCCTTGGCAAGTCCTTCAGGAGAGGCAAGCGAATACACCAGACCCGACTGTCCGTTTTCCACGATCTCAAGCGGACCGGGGGATGCGTCGGAGACAACAACCGGCAAGCACGACGTCATGGCCTCAAGCATTGCGTTAGGCATGCCCTCATATGCCGACGCACTCACGAAAACGGATGCTCGTCGGTAGTAGCTACCCGGATCCGAAACGAGCCCATGCCACACCACTCGGTCCGCGATGCCAAGGTCTGCGCACGAGCGCCTAAGCTGCTCCTCCAAATCTCCTTGTCCAAGTATCCAGAGTTGCCATCCCTCTAGTCGCGACGCCACTGAAGCGAACGCCCGAAGGATATGTTCGTGTCCCTTTTGGCGTACTAGCCGGCCCACGACCAAGAAGACAGGCAACCGATCGGACGCGCCGCTCATATCAACTTGTTTCACAGGGTTCCGCACAATTCGCAGCCGGTCAGTCGGAACGAATGAAGCCATGTACTCAAGTGCGCCGGTGGAATTCGCGGTTACAACTGTGGCGCGCGGATATGTGAAACGTCGCAGTTTGTCCCAGGCCCAACCGAGCGACTGCGCGGAAGGATCATTTCGCTCACAGGCGATGACGGGCGAGCCGAGGCCGCAGTTCGCCAGAAGGGTTTGCACCACCGTCCTGCCGACAAATGGAATGACAACCTTCGCGTTTGCCTTCTTCAGGGCACCTCGTAACAGAAACAGCCGCCAGATGTTTCGGACTACGCTGGCTGGCGCGCCCCCGAAAGACCCAATTCCGCCAGCAACGATCCGCGTCGCGCCGCCAGGCAGGCCAAAGAAGTCGGTTTCTGGCCGCGATAAGGTAACGACCGCAACGCCGAGGCCCCGTTCGACCCAGTGGCGAACCAATCGCGAAACGACGCGCTGGGCCCCGCCGTCCTCCAGATCGCTGTTCTCGAACACAATGTCGTGCTGTGATTTCATGCGATACTTAGTACAAGGCTTCAACCCGGCCATCCAATGCGAAAACTGACTTTTCCAGCATGAAAGAACGGACGAAAATCGGATTTCTTGCCTATCAGCTCCAGGTGGGCGGTGCGGAACGACAACTTTGCCTGCTTGCGTCGCGACTAGACCGCTCGCGATTTGAGCCATTTGTGGTGACGGCCTACGCAGGCGGAGGCCTTGAGAAAGAACTTCGCGACGCGGGCGTCAGGGTCATCTCCGCGGACAAGCGCAGCCAAAAGGACATCCTCGGCTTCTGGCGACGCCTACGCGCAATCGCTCGGCAGGAAAATCCTGACATCATCTACTCGATGTCCGACTATGCGAACGTGCTCAATCAGCTGCTCCGGACATCTGGGTGCCACCATCGCACGATCTGGGGATTGCGAGCATCGGACAACCAACCTCGGGCGAAGGGTATCATCTGGTACGGCGTCTTCTTGGCGGCGCGCTTCCTATCACGATGGGCGAACCACACGATCAGCAACTCGGAGGCCGGACTTAGATACTACCGCGGCGCCGGATTCACTATCCGCTCCGCGAACGTCATTCCGAACGGGATCGACACCGACCGCTTCCGGCCCGATCAACACGCGCGGCAGCGCATCAGACGCGAATGGGACGTTGGCGATTCCTTTGTCGTCGGCTTTCTCGCCCGGATTCAACCCAAGAAGGACCTCCCGACCTTCCTTGACGCCGCCCGTCGCCTCCTAACACGAGACGGGCTCACATTCGTCATCGTGGGCAGCGATCAATCAGCGTATGCACAAGAACTCCGCCGCGTCGCCAAAGAGATGGGGCCCAAGGTTCACTGGGTAGGGGAACGCTTGGATGTTGCCGACGTCATGTGTGCGTTCGACATGTACTGTCTGACATCATCATTTGGAGAAGGGCACCCGAATACGCTAGGAGAAGCGATGGCCATGGAACTGGTCGTGGCAGCTTCGGATTGTGGGGACGCGCGCGCCATGCTCGAAGACGAGCGCTGGCTCTTCTCCCCAGGCGATTCAGGCACACTATCGCTGCTAATCGAAAGAGCGAGCCAGCTGCCGCCCGATGAGAGAAGAGCGATCGGCGAAAGGAACCGGTCCCGAGCCAATCGGGAGTTCTCGGTGCGGCGCCTCCTTGAGAGAACGGCTTACACGTTGGATGAGCTTGCGTAGGTTCGCGCAGGATCTCACATGGGCCCATAATCGGTGCGTTTGCTTTTGCCGCGCCGGAGGCTGTGATAAGTAGGACGATGGTCCACCGTCCAAGTGTGCAGCGCCCTCCAGAGAATCCGCTCAACGCCGTCGGCACGATTGGGCAAACACGCTGAGTCCCCGATGAGCAGCTTCTCAATTCGGCAACTCCTGAGGTCGGACAGGCCGCTTGCTTTTCTGCTTGGACTCGGCGCCGGCCTCCGCGTCCTGGCTTTCCTGGCTGTAATCTTTGTTCCGGTCCACAACGAAATCGGCGGGCGCGTGTCCCCGCTTGAGCCGCAAACCAGTGTCGACATCAACTTCTACATTGCCTCAACGGAGGTCTACTTTGGCCGCGAAACGGGCGTCTTCACTGAGCTGAGGAAGGCCTATTTGGCAGACACCGTCAGCCCGGGCTTCGCGCCGCCGGTACTGCCCACGCTGCTTTTCATTACCGGCTACATCAACGGGCACACCCTGCCCCTTGCGCTTGTCTATCTGGCTCTCGGAATTGGTCTCGTCGTAGCTTGGCTGATCTGGCTGCGCAGAAGTGGACTGCACGTCGGTTGGCTTCTGCTGTTTGCCGCGCTCCCAAACGCCATCTGGTTCACCCTCAACATCAGCACTGATCTTCTCTTTGCGGTATTCGTTTCCGGCTTCTACTTGGCATATTTCCACGGCGCGAAGACCAGACTTCACGTGTGGCTGTGGATGCTCTTCTTGCTGGCGAGCCTCCTAACCAGAACCAACGGACTATCGCTC
>JAYOEZ010000137.1:0-4123 GCA_038116985.1 Alphaproteobacteria bacterium
CCTCGGCACTGACTGGATGCCACCCTCGGTAATGACCCGTGCGCCGTAGGAGATCCGCTTGCCGCCCTCAAGATAGGGCTTCACCCGCGGATGGGTCTTGAACCGCTGGAACTCGTCAAAAGGCGACAAGTGCGGGTTGGCATAGTTCAAGTGAACGACAAAGCCGATGGCGATCTGATTGTCCTCGAGGTGGTAGATGAACCCACCGCCACCGGTATCGTTGGAAAGTGGCCAGCCGACCGTGTGCTCCACCAGTCCAGGACGATGAGCCTCGGGGCTCACCTCCCATAGCTCCTTGAGCCCGATCCCGAATTTTGGAGGCTCACGGCCGCCGGCGAGATCAAAGTCGGCAATCAGTTTCTTTGCCAGAGAGCCGCGCGCACCTTCGCCAATCAGCGTATAGCGAGCGCGCAACTCAATGCCCGGCTGGTAGCCGCCCTTGCGCGACCCGTCGCGTCCCACGCCCAGATCGCCGGTTATAACGCCGCCGACCCTTCCCTTGTCATCGCGTATCAAGTCCGCTGCTGCGAAACCCGGGAATATCTCGACCCCGAGAGCTTCGGCTTGCTCGGCCAGCCACCGGCAAACGTTTCCAAGGCTGACAACGTAGTTGCCGTGGTTATGCATCAGAGGTGGGAAGAGGAATTGCGGAATCGCAAAACTTCCCCCTCCAGCGCTCAAGTAGATGAACCGGTCTTTCTTGACCGGTGTGCGCAGGGGCGCGCCGCGCTCGGCCCAGTCGGGCAGCAGCTCATTCAAGGCGACCGGATCGACAACCGCGCCGGAGAGGATGTGAGCACCGACCTCAGAACCCTTCTCGATGACGCACACCGAGATTTCACGCTCCCCAGCCGCCGCCAGCTGTTTTAGTCGAATGGCCGCGGAAAGCCCGGAAGGTCCGGCCCCCACGATCACCACGTCGTATTCCATAAACTCGCGGTCGACCGCGTCCTCTGCCATCGCACCTCTCCCAACAAAGCCCTATGGTTATGCCTTCCTGAAAGACTACGGGTCAATTCTCCCGGAAGCCTCGCCGCGCCAAATGCCACCCATGCTAGATTGAGACGATGCACCAAGATGCCCTAGCTTCGCTTCGGTGGCTCGTGGAGGCCGGTGCAAGTGAAGCCGTCGACGAGATTCCGCGAAACCGCTTCCAGTCGCCGGCGAAGGTGGCCCCTGCATTAAACACATCGCGCGATGCACTTCAGCATGCCGGGACTGCCGAGGATGCGCCCGCTCAGCAGTCAGCGCGCGATCTTGCGGCCGGTTGCAACGACCTCGGCGCCCTGCGAGCGGCATTGGCGGCCTTCGAGGGTTGCAGCCTGCGCACAACGGCCAAGAACCTGGTGTTCGGCGACGGGAACCCGGACGCCGCGCTCATGTTGATCGGTGAGGCACCCGGGGCCGACGAAGATCGCGAGGGTCTGCCCTTCGTTGGGGTTTCCGGCAAACTCCTGGACAAGATGCTCGCCGCCATCGGACTGAATCGGTCCAGTTCCTACATCACGAACATCCTGCCGTGGCGCCCGCCAGGGAACAGAAAGCCAACCCCTGCCGAGATTCTCCTCTGCCAACCTTTCGTGGAGCGCCATATCGAGCTTGTCGGCCCCAAACTTCTCGTGCTGGTCGGCGGAACGGCAGCAAGCACCTTGCTCAATCGTTCCGAAGGGATCACAAAGCTGCGCGGGCGTTGGCTTGCGTGGCGAGATGTTCCTGTCATGGCGATCTATCATCCCGCATACCTGTTGCGGCAGCCTGTTCTGAAGCGGCAAGCCTGGAAAGACATGCTGGCGATCCAAAGGCGCCTTGAGGACCTTTCATGAGAGGTAGCCCGCTCGGAATTCTGATGGGCCTGATTGTTGCGGCGGTGCTTTGCGCAGCGCCGGCGACAGCCGATACGCCCCTCCCTCGCGCGAAACCGACCGCGCCAGAAAAGAAGGTCCACGAACCGAAGCACGCCTACGACATCCTGTCGCCGGACGACGTCGTCCACTACCGCACGGTCTTCGACCTCCAGCAAACGGGAGACTGGGGTGCTGCAGATCGAGTGATTGCCCGTATCTCTGATCCGATTCTCATGGGGCATGTAGAGTTCCAACGCTACATGCACCCAACCGACTACCGATCCAGCTTCACGGAGTTGTCGAACTGGATGCGCGCCTATCGCGACCACCCGGGCGCAAACCGTGTGTACCGGCTGGCAAAAAGGCGGCAGCCGGCGGGTACTCGCGACCCGCTGCGGCCCCAGGCATCGCGCCTGGAGACCGACGACGATGACGGCGAGGCCATTGAAGTTACGGCGGCGCCCAGCAACACGTATCGCTCTCCACGACAGCGTAGCCGTGCGGAACGGAGGGCAGTCCGAGACTGGCAACGCCTGCTCATGCGCCAGATTCAACGGACCATCCTGACGAAGACCGAACAGACCTTGCGCAGCAAGAAGTCGCGCGCGTTGCTGGACGATGTCGAGACCGATGAGCTGATGTGGGAGATCGCGACCCGTTGGTTCTTCCGCGGCGAGGACGAGAAGGCGTTCCGAATCGCTTCGGCGGCTGCGGAAAGATCGAGGGAGTACGTCGCGATCGCCGACTGGACCGCGGGGCTTGCGGCATGGCGGTTGGGCCGGTTCGAAGCGGCCGAAGAACACTTCGAGGCACTTGCGTTGTCGTCCCGCGCGTCGGACTGGAACGTCGCTGCAGGCGCTTATTGGGCGGCGCGAGCCAACCTTATTAACAACCATCCCGAGGAAGTCACGCGATGGCTGCGGATCGGGGCGCGCCACCCGAGAACATTCTACGGTCTGTTGTCGGTTCGCCTGCTGGGAGATGACATCGACATCAGTTGGGATCTTCCGCCACTCAATGAGGAGCGCTTTCGCGCTGTTCGCGAGAACGCCGGCATGCGGCGAGCCATCGCTTTGGCACAGGTTGGGCAGCAGCATCTGGCCGAGCGCGAGGTTCGCCAACTTATTCCGAGCGCCGACGCGAAGAACGCCGAGGTGCTGCTGGCCGTCTCCAGCCACCTCGGACTGCCGGCTGCGGCCATTCAACTCGGGCTCAAGACGCTGGATCCCGCTAGCGCATACTACGACGCGGCGGTCTATCCCGTTCCCTCATGGGAACTCGACAAAGGGTACTCCCTCGACAGGGCGCTTGTGTTCGCATTCATACGACAAGAGTCGCGATTTAACACGAACGCGAAGAGTCCGGCCGGCGCGCGCGGCCTGATGCAACTCATGCCGCGAACCGCAAGCTTCGTCGCCAACGACCGTTCCTTGCGCGGCGGGCGCCTCAACGAACTCTACAATCCGCAGCTCAACCTCAATCTCGGTCAGCGCTACCTGGAGCTCCTCATGACCGACGATCTGGTGCGCGGAAACCTGTTCATGCTGGCGGCCGCTTACAACGGCGGCCCCGGCAATCTCAACAAGTGGCTGCGGAGGCTTGACTATCCCCAGGACCCCTTACTTTTCATCGAAAGCCTGCCTGCACGAGAGACGCGCCTGTTTATCGAGCGGGTCCTGAGCAATTTCTGGATATACCGCATTCGATTCGGGCAGGACGTGCCCTCTCTCGATGCGGTCGCGGCCGGTCATTGGCCGTACTATTTCGCGCTGGACGGCGAGAGCCCGCTGAAAAACCTGTCGTCGGGCTCGGCGGTTTCGGAGGTCAATTACCTTGCCGATTGACGAGAACAAGATCTTTGTCCCGGTACGAATTGCGGTGATGACCGTTTCGGACACGCGGACCCTGGAAACCGATCGGAGCGGACAAACCCTCGTGGACCGACTGACGGAGGCCGGCCATACCCTTGCGGACCGGGCTATCGTCATCGACGACCAGGATGAGATCGTGGCGCAACTCAGGAAGTGGATCGCCGATGCCAACGTCGATGTGGTGATCTCGACCGGCGGCACCGGCGTGACCGGCCGTGACGTTACACCTGAGGCTTTCGAGTCGGTGTTCGAGAAGCGAATCGACGGTTTCGGAGAGCTCTTTCGTTGGATCAGCTTTCAGAAGATCGGGTCGTCGACGATTCAATCCCGCGCGACCGCCGGCGTTGCTGGGGGCACCTACCTGTTTGCGCTTCCTGGCTCAACCGGGGCATGCAAGGACGGGTGGGA
>JAYOEZ010000138.1:0-3958 GCA_038116985.1 Alphaproteobacteria bacterium
CTAGCGTCTCGGTCAACAGAAACCTTGGCCAGGCGATTTGGACGGGCGAAACGGCCAAGATCACTGCGACGGCGATCGCGGCTGTCGTACCACTAGGGCCGCGGCCGATCACCAAGACCAAATAGGCCGCCGCAAGTGCGTAGATGATCGCCTGCAACAAGAGCGCAACTGGCAACGTCTCCCCACCCACGGCATTCACGAACGCAATGAAGGCAGGGTAGAACGGTGACTGATTGCCGCCCCAATGGGGAACGCACGCAGCGGAGAGAGGATCCGAAACGGAAACGCAGCTGTTTTCCCTGATGTTGTCGGCGACCGTTTGATATGTTTGCCCATCGGGCGTAACGGCTGGACTCACCAGGATGAACGGCAGCCTTAACAGGACTACGCATAACACGACAACGAGGAACAGCCTCACGTCGTTCCGGCGCAATGAATTTTCGGCGTGACCGCTAAACAAACGATTTCTCAGCGAAATAGCATGCGCATACTAGACCGATCACCTTCGTCTCCATACCCATGACTTCGAAAATACCCTTGAATGACCTGCGACTGCGGGACGAGGAAGAGAGCGCGTTGCGAGCAGCTGTGGGCGACGTCTTCGCAGGGGGCCGCTACATCGCTGGGCCACAGGTCGAAGCATTCGAGGCGGAGTTTGCCGCCTATTGCGGCGTCGCGCACTGCATTGGCGTGGCAAGCGGAACGGACGCGCTGGTACTGGGCCTCCGGGCGCTCGACCTCCCCTCGGGAAGCGAGGTGGCGACCATTGCGACCGCTGGCGGATACGCCTCCATCGCAATTGAACAGAATGGGCTCGTACCGCGCTACGTCGAGGTGCAGGACGACGGCTTGATGTCGCTCCAACATCTCGAGCACTTGATGGATTCGATGTCGCTGAGTGCCGTTGTGGTCACCCATCTGTATGGAAACGCAAGTGGCGCCCATGACATCGCGGAAGCCTGTGCCAGACGTGGCGTTCCGGTCGTGGAGGACTGCGCGCAGGCCCATGGTGCAGTCACGAAGAAAGGGCGTGTAGGAAGCCTCGGGGCCGTTGGTTGCTTCAGCTTTTACCCGACCAAGAACTTAGGCGCCCTCGGCGACGCCGGCGCCGTGGTAACTGCTGATGCCAGCATCGCCGAGAGGCTTCGACATCTGCGGAACTATGGCTGGAGTTCGCGACGCTACGTCTCGGACCGGGCCGGTGGCATCAACAGTCGCCTGGACGAGCTTCAGGCGGCCGTCCTGCGAATCCGCCTGCAGTCTCTTGATCAAAGAAACGAGCGACGGCGTGCGATTGCCGGCCGTTACATCGACACGATCGGCAATCCCGCTTGTGCACTATCCCGAAACGCGGGACCACACGACGTCTTTCACTTGTTCGTATTGAGGTGCGAAAATCGACATTCGACGCAGGCGCACTTCGAGGCCCGATCCATCACCACCGACATACACTATCCTGTGCCAGACTATCGGCAGCCCCGCTTCTCACGCGGCCGCTCGGAGCCAATCACGTTGTCGAACACCGATGCACACTGTAGTCAGATCTTGACCATTCCCTGCTACCCAAACATGTCGGACGCCGAAGTAGACCGTGTCTGCTCGGCGCTGCAAGGAGGCTGGCGGTGATAACGGAGAAGCCCCACAACGACGGTTCGGTTCCGACTGAAGCACTGAGTGTCGTCGTTCCGGTCTACTACAACGAGGCATCGCTCAAACCGCTTCTTGAGGAGTTTCGAAGGATCGAGCCAGAGCTGGCTGACATCGATCTCGGCCTTCGGCTGATATTTGTCGATGATGGTTCGGGCGACGGTTCTCTGGACGAACTCCGTCGCCTTCAGCAAGACTGGCCGGGAACAACGGTAGTCAAGCTGACCAGGAACTTCGGCGCGGTAAATGCGGCCAAGGCCGGCTTCAACTTCGTCGATAGCGACTGTTTCGTGCTGATCGCCGCGGACCTTCAAGACCCCGTCGACAAAATTCCAGAAATGGCTCGATTGTGGCGGGAGGGCCACAAGCTGGTGTTGCTCGTACGGGAACGAAGGAAGGACCCACTCCTGAGCCGGATCGGTTCAGCCCTCTACTACGCGCTACTTCGTCGGCTGGTCTTCTCCAACTACCCTCGCCGCGGTTTTGATGTCGCGTTGATGGACCGCGCGCTGCTGCCGTACATGCGAGATAGCGGCAAGAACGTGAACCCGAACCTTTTTGCGTACTATCTGGGCTTCGAGGCCAAGCAAATCCCCTATACGCGCGCTGCGCGCCGCTTCGGTAAATCGCGCTGGACCCTTTCGAAAAAGGTGCGGTACTTCCTCGATTCGATCCTAGGCTTCTCGATCCTGCCCTTGCGTCTTGCGATGCTGTTTGGCCTAGGCGTCGCCGCACTCAGCCTGCTCTACGCAGCGTTCATCGTGATTTCGACCCTCTCAAAGGGATCTCCATTCCCAGGCTTCCCCACCATCGTCGCTCTTCTTGCATTCATGTCGGGGATCAGCCTTTTCGTGTCGGGCATGATCGGCGAGTACGTCTGGCGCGTCTTCGACCAGACCAACCAGCGGCCTGAGTGGGTCGTCGACGAGGTATACCGGTCATGAGCGAGACGTTCCTGGTGACCGGCGGATGTGGCTTCATCGGTTCAGCGCTCGTGCGATCTCTTGCGTCCGCTGGACACAAAGTACACGTCGTCGATGTGCTCAGCTACGCAGGTCATCGTGCGAACTTGCGAGGCGTGGAGGGAGACTGGCAGCTGAGCACGATCGACATCGCCGACGGCGCCGCCATCGGCGCCGTTCTCGAGGAAACAAGACCCGAAGCAATCTTCCACCTTGCAGCCGAGACTCATGTCGACCGAAGCATCGATTCCGCCGATGCTTTCGTACGTACAAATGTCTCAGGAACGCACCACCTATTGGAGGCGACCCGAAGCTTCTGGAACGCTCTGTCACAACCTCGCAAGGATCGCTTTCGGTTCATTCACGTTTCGACCGACGAGGTCTTCGGTTCTATCGATGCCGGCTTCGTTCGCGAAGATGCGCCGTACGCACCGCGCTCCCCCTACGCCGCAACGAAGGCATCTTCGAACCATTTGGTCCGCGCCTGGCACACGACCTACGGGCTTCCCACGGTGACGGTCATCTCGTCCAACAACTACGGGCCTCGACAGCACCCGGAGAAACTCATTCCGACCATCGTGCGCAGGGGCATTGCGGGCGACCCGATTCCGATCTACGGCGACGGAGAGAATCTACGCGACTGGATCTACGTGGAAGACCATGTCGCGGCGATCCGAGCCGCCTTTGAAAGCGGCAACACCGGAGAGTCATACAACGTGGGCACTATGAACTTGGCGAGCAACAAGGAGGTCGCGCACCAGGTCTGTTTCGCTCTCGACTCCATTCGTTCTGTCGCTCAAGGGACGCACGCGCGCCAGATCGAGTTCGTGACGGACCGCCCGGGCCACGATCGCCGCTACGCGATCGACACGGCACGCGCCCAAACAACGCTGGGCTGGGAACCAAAAACCGATTTCCACTCCGGGCTAGACGAAACCGTGAGATGGTACGTCGACAACGACGGGTGGATATCGGAAGTGATGGAAGGGCGCTATGACGGAGGGCGCCTCGGACTGATGGTCGGAAACAAATGAAGCGCAAGGGCATCATCCTGGCTGGGGGCAGTGGCACAAGGCTTCTCCCGACAACGCAGGTGATGAGCAAACACCTGCTGCCAGTCTACGACAAGCCGATGATCTACTATCCCCTATGCGTGCTCCTGCTCGCCGGTATCCAGGAAATCTTGATCATCTCCACGCCCCGCGACGTGCCGTTGATCAAGGACTTGATTGGGGACGGTCAAAGGTGGGGCCTGGAAGTGCGCTACGCGGTTCAAGAACACCCCCGTGGCGTTGCAGATGCCCTCATCGTTGCGCGCGAGTTCGCTCGAGGTGGCCCCATCGCGCTCG
>JAYOEZ010000139.1:0-2971 GCA_038116985.1 Alphaproteobacteria bacterium
GATCAATAGAGGAGGGCCGACTTCGGGTCGTTTATATCGGAGCGGCGCTCGTGTTTTCTGTTCTCGCCCGCTACGACTCGATTCTCCTGGCCATACCGGTCGCCGCAACTGGTTTCATCGCCGAGCGACCGTTTCGTGCCGTGGCGAAAGGCCTCGTCCTCGCGTTGATTGTCGCTACGCCGGTTGCGGCTTGGACCGCGCGAAATGTGGGGCAAGGGCTCAGCGCCATGCCCAACACATTTATGAAGTCGGGGGAGCCGACGCCTTGGGGGCTGCTTCTCTGGGCCGACACATGGGTGACGGATCTCTACGTGGCGCAATTCAGCTACGGGATCGCCAACCGCGACTATGCGCGGGGCAGGGCGGTAATCGATCTCGATCTGTTTGAAACCGAAGAGGAGCGGCGCCGCGTGGACGAGCTCTTCGAGGAACTCGTCCGGCATGAGGGCGAGGCCTTCCCGCGACATGTCGATCAGGGCTTTCTCGAACTCGCCGAGTGGCGCCGGTCACAGTACCCGTTCACGACCTGGGTTGTGGTTCCTCTCAAACGGGCCCTCTTTCTGTGGGCAAACCCGGTTCACAGCTTCGCCTGGCCGGTCGAGCTTGATGCCGTTCTCTCGGCGGAAGACAGGGCGCTTTGGGCGAACGGAGGTATTTCGGGAAAGCTGGAGGTCGTGCTCCGGTATCCCGTGCAGGCTCTCGTCAAGGCCGGGGTGACCGCCTATCGCTATCTGCTGACGGCCGCAGGCTTGGTTCTCCTCCTCGTCATCGCAGCTCGCTCATGGAGACCCGCCTATTTCGGATTTGCGCTGGGCGCGGGCTACGCCGTGTCGCGTGTCGTGATCATCGGGTTCCAGTCGTCCCTCGACAGCCGGTACGCCATCGAGGGCTATGCGTTGCTGGAGGTCGGGGTGGTGGTTGCGATCGCATCTCTCTGGCAGGAGGGGGCGCTGCGGCGGACTCAAGGCGCTACCGCGGCCTGATTGATATTGCTACTTCCACAGCCGGACACCAATTCGCGGGAAAGCCTCGAGCGCGGGCATCTCTTTGTCATCACGTCGCAAGGTCGTCATGCGAAGCAGACCGCCATCGATCTTGACATAGACGGAGCGCGCGTCGCGGTAGACGATGTGACCCGGGATCTCGATGTAGTCTCTGACAAGGATGTCCGCTTCGACGATCTCGTAACGGTGTCCCTTGTGCTCAAAGAAGGGAACAGGGTATGGCGGCACCAGCGCGCGCAGTGCCCGATCGAAGAACGTCGCATCCCAACCTGACCAATCAACGCGGCAGTCTTCTAGGTTACGCCGGGCGACATAGATCGCGTCGTCGTCGACTTGGGGCAGGGGAGTAATGTCCCCGGCGAGGTAGCCATGGACCACGTCGCCAATCGACCGGCGCACGAGCCCATCTAGTTCGAGCATCAATTCCCAGGATGTCCTGTCGCCGACAGGAACCGCTTCCTGGTGCAGGATCGGCCCCGAATCCAGCCATTCGTCCATTTCATGAATCGTGTAGCCGACCTCCGCTTCTCCATTCAGCATGGCCCACACTGTCGCGTGCATCCCGCGATACTTCGGCAGAAGCGCATAGTGAATGTTGATGAAGCGGCAGCGTGCCAACGTTTCCGGGCTGATCCTTGGGCGGTAACCGCCGGAAACAACCAGATCCGATGGCTGTGAAATCCAAGTCTCAATATCCGACGCCTGCCCCCCGTTTGACTTCACGAGACCGGCCAGGGCTTCGTCGTTGGTGCAAATGTCGGGCTGAAAGCCGCCTTCAACGAGACCGAGATAGACGGCCTCGGCTCCATGGCCATCGCCGCCAACGATCAATCGGGTCATGGTCTGCTTCTTCTCGGAAGGTGCGTGTTCTCGACGAGGAGCGAACAAAAGTATGCGCTATTGCTCGGGCGCGCAATTCGCAGCGGCGATGGACATTCTTAGCATCGCAACTCATTCTGGTGTCATGATTCCCGGGTTTGTCTCGGGTGGGTTGACGCGATACCTGACGACGGGTTCGGGCGAATGAGTACGAGTTCCATCGAGCTGCCTGACGAAGCGGTTTTTGCCGCCCCTCAACTGCGACCGGTCGTGCGTCTGTCACCCTTCCTGCCGGAGTCGTTGGAGAAGAACAGGGAAATCGCTCGGGCGGCTGATGGCGAGCCAATACAGTGGCAGGCCGTTCAAGCGTGCCGGCACAGGGAAGCGGTTCTCACGCGCAGTGGCCGGGCAGCAATTCGCCTGGCGCTGAGTTCGATCGGTTTGCAGCCGGACGACGAAGTGCTCATCGTCACGACCGGAATGTCGCCATACATCAGTCGTTGCGTAACCGAAGAGATCGAGCGCCACTGCGCGTGGTCTCAGTCGGTGAGCGCTCGCACGCGCTGCGTCTTCGTCATACACAGCTTTGGTTTTCAGGCGTCGCTTCCGGACGAAGCCGCCAGCCTGGACGTACCCGTCATCGAAGACTGCGCCTACGGATTCGGATCTGCCTCGTGCGGCAACCTTGGTGACTTCGTGGTCTACAGCTTCTCGAAGACCTTTCCGCTTCCCTTCGGTGGCGCGCTCTTCTCGCGGAGCGCGTCTGGTCCCGACCCGAGCCTCTCAGCTGCCGGACGCGAACATCTGGCTAGAACTCTGTCGTACTATCTGGCCAGGCGAGATGAAGCGTTTGCCCGGCGCCGCACGGTCTTTCGCGAACTTTCATCGGCGTTCGAGGCGATGTCCCTTGAGCCGTACTACGTCCCTGGAGCGGATGAGGTTCCCCATGCGTTCGTCTTCAGGTTTCCTGACGAGGAGCGCGCAGTGCGGGTCAGGCGCCATATGGATGCGGCAGGCATCGAGTCGAGCGTCTACTACGGGAGCGGCGGATACTACGTTCCCTGTCATCAGAACATGGGCATTGCGCATGTTGACTACATCGCTCGTCAGTTTGCTGAAGCCTTGACGAGCGAGGCCCCGTCATAGGG
>JAYOEZ010000139.1:2989-3927 GCA_038116985.1 Alphaproteobacteria bacterium
AATCCGAAGATCGCGGAACTGATTCGCCCCTCGATACTTGATGCGCCGAGATCGAGTCGCTCAAACCTCCGCTCCCGGCATATCTCATGGAGATGAGAAAGGGCCAGTAGGACCGGGCTGCCATCGCTGTCGGGACGGTTTCCATAGTAGAGCGTGTACATCGTCTCCGGATTGACGATGAGCGCCAGGGCTGCAGCGATCGGCTCGCCGTCCTGAACGGTTTCGACAAAGAGAACGCGATCCGGGAATGTTTCAACCATCTCCGAAATCTGAAACCAATCCATGGACAGAGGAATGCCTCCCTTGCGGCTTGATGACAGCAGCTCGAACAGCTTCTTGTAGTCCGCCGAGGCCGCCAGTCGTGCGCTTGCGCCCTGCTTTTCTAGCTTGTTCATCTGGCGCCGCTTCTCCTTGCGGACGACCTGTCTGAAATCGTCAGCGGCGACCGGGATGTGCTGGCTCACTTCCGATCGCACGGCCCTGAACCCGCGGTCTTGCAGGACCGCGTACTGCTGCGACGTCCAGGCTGCGTCATAGGCGCCTGGCGCGAGGACCACGCCGAGACGTTTGGTGCCAGACTTCCCCATGAAAAATCCGAGAATCTCGTCCGCAAAGGCCTCGATACGGTCCAGGCGGTTGCCCGGCCGCATCCACAGGCCGCCATAGGAACCTCGAAGCGGGCTCTCGAAGTCGCCAGCTGCCCTCTCCAGGAACATCGCTGCGCCAGCTGTTTCATCACCGTCGACCAGCCGGAAGTAGTGGCCATCATGCCTTGCGCGGTGTAGCGCGTAGTATCGCGGTTGGAAGAATAGGTCTGCCCCGGGTATGTCCTCCTTGGGGTTATCGACCTCAAACTCAATCATTGTTGGCATCAGCGACCCGATTCTGCGAAAAGAACCCGCAGTAGCAAACACTCAGAACTAGAGAAATGTTTGTAT
>JAYOEZ010000140.1:0-3848 GCA_038116985.1 Alphaproteobacteria bacterium
GGCCGCGGCGCGCCGCCGCGACGAGCGCCGCACAGGCCCCGGTGCCGCAGGCCAGCGTCAGACCGACGCCGCGCTCCCAGACACGTAGGTCGATCGTGTCGCCGCGGACGGCGGCAAGGCCGATGTTGGCGCGTTCCGGAAACAGCGGATCGTGCTCGAGTTGCGGTCCGACGGTCGCCAGATCGTAGGCGTGAGGGTCGTCGACGAAGAACACCGCATGCGGGTTGCCCATGTTGACGCCGACGGCGTCCTCGATCCGCCCGCCGGGCACGTTGGCGCCGACCTCGAGGTGCAGCGTATCCATCTCGCGGGCAAGCGGAATCTCGTCCCATGCGAGGCGCGCCGGCCCCATGTCGACCGTCGTCGCGCCGTTGGCGGCGCGATCGGCGTGGATCGGGCCCGAAACCGTCTCCAGGTCGACGGCGTCGCGGCCGAGTTCGTCGAGCAGCAGCGCTGCGACGCAGCGTGTGCCGTTGCCGCAGGCACCGACGGTCTCGCCATTTGCGTTGGCCATGTCGATGCGGGCCTCGGCACCGGACGATGGGCGAATGATCATGATCTGGTCGAAACCGATCCCGCGGTGGCGGTCCGCCAAGGCGCGAATCTGCGCCGGCGACAGGGAAATCGCCTGACCGCGCGCATCGAGCACGACGAAATCGTTGCCGAGGCCGTGCATCTTGGTGAAGGGGACCGCAACCATAGGCGCCTTATATGGCCTAAGTTGCTGCAAATCCAAGGGTTTCCGCGGATTCCGGCGCTTGACCGCGGTTCCCGGCGGGCGTAAGTTCCGCGCCAATCAGTACGGGTCAAGCCGTTACCCGGCCAGTTCAGGGCCGGACGCCAGTCCGCGAGGGTTCGCGCACTGGCGTTTTTGGCGTTTTGTCCCAGGTGGATCGAGAGCGATGTTCGACACACTGCAAGATCGTCTTGGCGGCGTTTTCAGCCGCCTCACCGGCCGCGGCGCGCTGAAGGAAAGCGACGTCGTCGAGGCGCTGCGCGAGGTTCGCGTGGCGCTGCTCGAGGCCGACGTCGCGCTGCCGGTCGTCAAGGAGTTTATCGAGCAGGTCCAGGAGAAGGCCGTCGGCGAAGAGGTCCTGCGCAGCGTCACGCCGGGCCAGATGGTCATCAAGATCGTCAACGACCACCTGGTCGAGATGCTCGGCTCCGAAGCCGAATCGCTGAACCTGCGGGCGACGCCGCCGATTCCGGTCCTGATCGTCGGGCTTCAGGGTTCCGGCAAAACCACGACGGCGGCGAAACTGGCCAAGCGGCTGCGCGACCGCGAGAAGAAGAAGGTCTTGCTCGCATCACTCGACGTCTACCGGCCGGCGGCGCAGGAACAACTACGCGTGCTGGGCGTGCAGGCCGAGATCCCGACATTGCCGATCGTCGAGGGGCAGATGCCGCTCGATATCGCGCGGCGCGCCATGCAGGCCGCCAAGCTGCAGGGCGCCGACGTGGTCATTCTCGATACCGCGGGCCGGCTGCACATTGACGGCGCGCTGATGAACGAGGTTGCGGCCGTGCGCGACGCCGTGTCGCCGGTCGAGACGCTGCTGGTCGCGGACTCCCTGACCGGTCAGGACGCCGTCAACGTCGCCAAGGACTTCCACGCGCGCATCGGTCTGACCGGCATCGCGCTGACCCGGATCGACGGCGACGGACGCGGCGGCGCCGCGCTCAGCATGCGTGCCGTCACCGGCTGCCCGATCAAGTTCCTCGGAACCGGCGAGCGGCTCGACGCGATCGAGGAATTCCATCCCAGCCGCATTGCGTCGCGCATTCTCGGCATGGGCGACGTCGTCAGCCTGGTCGAAAAGGCGCAGGAGACGATCGACGCGGAAGACGCCGCACGGCTCGAGAAGAAGTTCCTCAAAGGCCAGTTCGACCTCGACGACATGGCCTCGCAGCTGAAGCAGATGCGCCGCATGGGCGGCATGGATGGCCTGATGTCGATGCTGCCCGGCGTCGCCAAGGCGAAACAGCAGATGGCCAACGCCCAGATCGACGACCGGCTGCTCAAGCGTCAGGAAGCGATCATCGGCTCGATGACCAAGGAAGAGCGGCGCAACACGAAGGTCCTTAACGGGTCGCGCCGGCGCCGTATCGCGCAAGGCGCCGGCGTCGACATCCAGGACGTCAACCGCCTGCTCAAACAGTACAAGCAGATTTCCGGAATGATGAAGAAGGTCGGCAAGCTCGGGAAGAAGGGCAAAGGCCTTTCGCCCCAGGCATTGCGCAACCTCATCCCACCCACCCAGTTTCCGCAGTAGCGAACAAGATTTGCAGAGAGAGGTATTGAGACTGTGACAACCAAGATTCGACTTTCCCGGGCCGGTGCGAAGAAGCGGCCCTACTACCGCGTGGTGATCGCCGATGTGCGCAGCCCGCGCGACGGCAAATTCATCGAGCGCGTCGGCTCGTTCAATCCGCTGTTGCCGAAGGACGATCCGAACCGGCTCAAGTTGGACGCCGACCGCGTCAAGTACTGGCTCGATTGCGGCGCCAAGCCGACCGACCGGGTCGCACGCTTCCTCGGCGAAGCGCAGATCACCGCGATGCCGCCCCAGCGCAACAACCCGCAAAAAGCAAAGCCCAAGGCGAAGGCACAGGAACGCCTGAAGGCCGCCGAAGAAGCCAAGCTGGCGGCCGAGGAAGCCGCGGCGGCGCCGGCCGAGGACGCGGGCGAGGCACCGGCCGAAGAGGCGGCGCCTGCTGAAGAGGCCGCGCCCGAAGCGGCGGAGGAGACCGAACAGGCGGGGTAAGTGTCGAAGGTTCCCGAGCAACGCGTCCTCATGGGCGCCATCACCCGCGCCCACGGAATCAGAGGCCAGGTGGTCGTCAAATGGTTCGGAGACGATATCGACGCAATCCGCCAATACGGAACGTTTGAAGATGAAACCGGCGAACGCAGCTTTCGAGTGCTCAAGGTCAAGCCGCACAAGGACGACACTGTCCTGGCGCAGCTCGACGGCATTGATTCGCGCGACGCGGCTGAAGCGCTGCGTGGCACGCCGCTCTACGTCAAACGCTCCGCGCTTGGTCCGACCGGCGACGACGAGTTCTATCTCGTCGATCTGGTCGGACTCGATGTCGTCGACGAGGACGGCGCCACGGTGGGCACGGTGAGCGCGATGCACAATTTCGGCGCCGGCAACGTGGTCGAGATCGCGCCTGCGAGCGGCGGCGACACACTGATGCTGCCGTTCACGAGCGCCTTCGTTCCCGAGGTCGTACCCGGCGAGCGCATCGTCGTGGCGCTGCCCGAGGAGAGCGACGAATGAGCGCCGCCACGCAGTGGACCGCACAGGTGCTGACGGTGCTACCGGAGGCCTTCCCCGGCCCGCTGGGCCTGTCGCTTGCAGGCAGAGCACTGGAACGGGGCCTTTGGAACCTCGACGTATTCGATCTGCGCGACCATGCCCAGGACAAGCACCGCACCGTCGACGACACGCCCTTCGGGGGCGGTCCCGGCATGGTACTGCGCCCCGACGTGGTGTCCCGCGCGCTGGATGCGGCGACCGCGGCGCGCCCGGCGGGGAGCCGGCGCGTGATCTACCTGTCGCCGCGCGGCGCGCCGTTGAACCAGACACTGGTCCACGAGCTGCGCGACGCCGACGTCGTCACGATGATCTGCGGACGCTTCGAGGGCATGGACGAGCGCGTGTTACAGGCGCGCGACGTCGAGGAGATCAGCCTCGGCGACTTCGTGCTGTCCGGTGGCGAACCGGCTGCGATCGCGCTGATCGACGCCGTGGTGCGTCTGCTGCCCGGCGTAATCGGCGAAACCGAAAGTCTTTCCGAGGAGTCGTTCGTCGGCGACCTCCTCGAATATCCCCAGTTCACCC
>JAYOEZ010000141.1:0-3794 GCA_038116985.1 Alphaproteobacteria bacterium
AATGCCGGTGGCAACGCGGGCGGCAACGCCGGTGGAAACGGCGGCGGCAACGCCGGCGGCAATGGCGGCGGCAACGCCAGCATATCGGCCGACGTCGACGGCGCGCCGGGCAACAGCGGCAACAGCAATGCCGGCGGCAACGGGAACGGCAACAGCGGCAATGCCGGCGGGCGCGGCAACGCCCAGGCCATCGAAGCGATCGAGGCCGCGCGCGGGCGCTACAGCGAACAACAGGACACTTCCGGCGACGACGATTCGACGCCCGGCTTCGGACGCGGCGTCGGCCGTCCGACGATCGAACTGAACGACGACGAAACCAACTCCTTGATCTCGCAAGGCTGGGGACGCCCGGACCTGCAGGGCAACTTCGAGAGCCACGGCGAGCGCGTCTCCACCATGGTGCAGATCGCGGTCGAGCAGGGACATCCCGCGACGGTCGGCGCCATGCAGGGCAATTTCGGCACGCCGCAGGAAAACGGCATCCAAGGCCTGGCGGAGGACCTGGAGGCGGCGCGCGCTGCCTTGGCCGAAGCCGACGAAGCCGACCGGCCGGCGATCGAGCAGGAGATCGAGTCGCTCGAAACGCAGATCGGCAATCTGGTCGACGCAGCCAAGCCCGGGCGCGGCCCGGACGGCTGGGCCACGGTCAATCTCGACGTCAACGGCGACGGCACGGTCGACGCCAATGACCTGAATGCCACGCCGCCTTCGGACGATGACGACGAAAGCGGCGCGGACGGCGAAACCGACGACACCGACGACACTACGGGGGGTAGCACGACGGGTGACGACACGACTGGAGACGAAACGACGGACGGCTAGCGCGCCATACGTCTTTCGTCGGCCGCGGTCGTGGCGGCGAAGGCGTTTGCTGACAAAGGCAGTCTGGTTGCTGCCGGTGCTGGTCTTCGGAGTTGGAGGATGCGTTGGGAACGGGTTCGAGGTTGAGACGCCTTTCTATGCGCGGATGGCCGACAGCGACGTGGAGATCGCGGTGAGCACGATGCAGACAGCATTGATGAGCGGCCGCGAGGGCGACACGTTCGCCTGGTCGAACGACGCCACGCCGATGCGCGGCGCGTTCACGCCCTTGCGCACGTTCCTGACCTCGCAAGGCTATTACTGCCGCGACTACCGCGAGGATCTGTGGTTCGAGGAGACGCGGCAGTCGTTCACGAACACGGCCTGCCTCGACGACGGCGGCCGCTGGGTGTGGGCGGAGGACAGCGATGCGGAATAGCGCCGACCGGATGGCGCGGCGCGACGACGCCGTGCGGTTTCTCCACGCCAGCCTGGAAGTGCTGCGCGGCGCCGAAGACTGCGAGGACGATCCGTCGTTCAAGTCCACGCTGCAGTGGCTGTGGGACCACTCCAATGTCTATATCGGACAACTGTTTTGCAGCGACGCGCTGAAACTTCATGCGCTTCGCCTGCCCCGCTTCGAGAACGAGGTGAAGCGCGTAACCGGCGGCAAGAAGCCGGGCGACGACGACATCCTCGTGTTGCGCGACCTGTTGATCGCAACGCTCGAATCGGCCCTGACGGAAGTCATCGGCAAGACCGGCGACGCCTTCGTGTCGTCGCCGGGACTGGCTTCCGCGGCGGGCCACTCCGCGTTCAGACATGGCTAGGGGAACCGCAAAGGAAGTCTTGCGCCGCTAGCCGGCCACCAGTGAGGGGGTATTCAAGATGACACAGCAAACAAGCGCGCCGGGCGGCGATGCCGGGCGCTTTCTCGAGGCCTGCCTCGACGTACTACGCGGCGGCGACGCGCATGCCGACGATCCGGCCTTCGGGCCGACCATCGAATGGCTGTGGGACCAGGCCAACAGCAATATCGGCGAGATGTATGTCGATCAGCCAGCCAAGCTGCGCGCGCTGCGACGCGGCCGCTTCGCCGAGGAGATCGTGCGCCAGACCGGCGGCGCACATCCGGGCGGCGAGGACTATCTGGCGATGCGCGACCGGCTGATCGCGACGCTCGAATACGCGCTCGCCAAGCTGGGCACGGAACAGCGCCAGACCGCCTGAGCGCGCCGCCGCGGGGCCGGGAGGCCTGTCTGCGCCAATCGTGCTAAGAGAGGCCCCCCGAGGGAGGAGTCTCGAGTACGCCTGGCATGAACGACGCGCCGTGGCGGCCTGACGGCGACGCGCCGGCCAAGGTCGCTTTTCAACACAAGTTTTTTTCGTCGATGGACAACCCGTATTTCCGCATCGCACCGGATACGGGCAAGCCCGGCATGTACTTCCGCCTGGCTGAGGACGCGGTGGTGTTGAACCTTCCTGGCATCAAACGCGAGTTCAAGCTGGACGGCCATCCCGACGGGGTCATGCTCGACTGGATCGCCTGCGGCCTGCGCTACGTGAAGGCGTTGATGATCGGCGATGCGATCCCGGCCGAGGTGCGCACCGGCGAGGCCTCTTGGCAGGTCGAGGACAACCACCGGCAGATCGCCTACGCCAAGATGGCGGGCCAGCTGATGGGCTGGATCACCGGCGCGGGCTTCGAGATCACCGACGCCAAGATGCTGGAGGAGATGGCCGCCGACGCGACCTTCAGGGAGGAGGTCACCGAGGCCTTCGACCGGGCGGCCGAAGAACTCGGCCTGTCGGGCCGCGAGGACGTGGTCAAACGGATCGAGCGGCTGGCCGGCGAATGGGCCTACGTTGAGGCGGTGCGCGAACGCTTCGCCAAGATCGTCAAGCTCAAGGCCAAACTCGCCGAGCTCGAGGGCAAGTACAAGAACGACCGCATGGAGGCCGAACGTATCGTGCGCTGCCGCGCACTGCTCGATACCGGGGTCGAGGAATGGCACGCGCGCTTCCAGAGCGTCGAGGCCGACCACGCCGACGTGATGGGCGCGCTGCGCGACATCGAGGCGCAGATCGCACGGCTGCGCGAAACGCGCGACGACCTGTGGCAGCGCATGCTGGTGTGGGACGACCTGCTGCGCGAATGGGACTTCGCGACGATCAAGCGCTCGGCCGAATCGCTCAAGCTGATCGACAAGACCTACCGCTTCCTGGCGCCGCGCTACATGGAAGTGGACGAATGGGTGCTGAACAACTCGGTCGTGCCCGATACCGGCGGCGGCTCGGGGATGGAGTGGTAGGCCCCTACCCCACCTCTTTGCGGTCGTACTCCACCAGTTCGTAGACCGTGCCCTCCTTGTCGCCGCGCGCTACGGTTTCCTTGACCAGGAAGCGTTCGGGGCCGTGGCACCAGATGTGGAGTTCCTTGCCGAAGGGCGTGTCCCAGGTGAAGCGTTCGCACTCGAAGGTGCCGGCAGGCACGGTGACGCTTTCGAGGTCGTCGTAGCGGACCTTGCTTTCGAGTTTCATGCCGTGGCCGATCGAGCGGCCGTTCCAGGTGTTCGACACGGTGTGGGTGAGGAGCGGCTGGAACTGCTGCGAGTCGTTTCGTTCGATGAAGTTCATCTTCCACGCCTCGTGCTGGATCGGGTGCAGGCCGACGGTCATCTTCGGCGGCGCGTCGAAGACGGCATAGTCCATGTCGTCGTCGCCGTTCCACACCCACGAATGCATCTTGTCGCCGATGACGCGGCGGACGATCGAGCCGCCGCGTTCGCCGTGAAAGAAGAGACGGCCGAAGGCCTCGATGGGGCGCCAGTCGGGCCCGTCGAGATGGTTCACGTCGCGCAGCAGGTCGCCCTTGGGCGAACGCGTCAGCGTGCGCATGGTGGCCGAGCCGTCGACGTTGCGCGTGATGGTCCAGCGTTCGTAGTCGCTGCGCGTGCCGTCGGGCTCGACGATGTCCATCAGGCCGGAATGGA
>JAYOEZ010000142.1:0-3726 GCA_038116985.1 Alphaproteobacteria bacterium
GGTTATCTTCTTGGTGACGAACCGCGGTGGCCGGCGTGGTGACTCGTGATTGAACAGGAATCCGGTGCAGCACCAGACGCTTCTCGTCCGCCGGAAGTAGCTGACCACTTCGTGGCCGCAGGCCTTGGAAAGTCCGTATGCCGATCGAGGCCGGAACGGCGTTGCCTCGGTTTGCGGCGTTTCCTCGGGATCGCCAAACATCTCGCTCGCGGCGGCAGGTCTGAATTCGCGGCCGCTTCCAGCAGGGCGTATGTGCTTGTGACGATTGCCTGGAGCTTTGAGGCGGCGTCGACGTCGCTGTCGCCGACGAACGAAGGTCCGGCAAGATGATAGATTTCCAGCGGGCCTAGTTCTATGACCAGATCACCCAGTATCTTGACGTCAGAAATGTCGATTGAGCGCAGGGTGATCCTGTCGAGCAAGTGCCGTATGTTGGTCGCCGAACCCCCGGGACGCATCGTCCCGTACACCTGGTAGCCCAGTTCGAGCAAGTATTCGGCGAGGTAGGAACCATCTTGCCCTTCAATGCCCGTGATCAGCGCGGACTTTCCACTCATCAGAATGATGTTAACTGGCTAGTTTCTTGACTTGACGAGTATCGGGACGCACGCGTGATACCAATGCGCCGAATCATGAAGAGAATAGAGACCTTTCTCGCCGGCAGGAAGGCGTATAAGTGGGCGCAGAAGACGATGCTCGCAGCAGCAGACCTCGACGCTCTGCGCGACCTGATGGATTCGACGCGCCTGAAGCGCACGATGAGTCCATACTTCTTGGAGGCGCCTGCAGGCTCAAGAATCGTGGTTCTTGCGCCCCATCCTGATGATGAGTCGATCGGTCCTGGCGGAACGCTCCTTCAAGCATCCCGGGCGGGCGCCGACATCTCGGTGGTGTTTCTCACTTCCGGTGGGGCGGGCAATGAGGAACGCCGGGAGCAAGAAGCCCGCAAGGCCTGCAATCGCCTGCCGGCAGACCCGGTCTTCTTGCGCCTCGAGGAGGGCGGCATTGACATTGGGCGAGCCGCGCACGACCTCGCGCGGTTTTTGAGGGCGAACCCTTCGGACGTCATTTTCCTCCCGTTTCTGGCTGACGATCACGCCGACCATCGCGCGGCGAATCGCGTTCTGATGGCTGCCATGGAAAGCGTCGACCTGTCACGCACCGAGGTATGGGCCTACCAGGTGTATTCCTCGCTTTATGCAAATGTTGCAGTGGACATCACCGACCGGATCGAGGAGAAGTGCGACCTCATTCGCTGCCACGAGTCGCAGTTCAAAGCCCGTGATTGGGCTCACTACGCGCGAGGACTTGGCGCGTTCAATTCGCGACTTGCGACGGGCGCTAAGCCGAAATACCTGGAGGTGTTCTTCGTCGTGCCGGCCCATGAGTACAGGTCGCTCCTAGAGCGGTTCTACAGTGTCCCAGGCGGCTAGCGAACCGAAGTCTATGCGTGCTCATGCGTCGACGGTCATACGTCTCGCGACGGACAGTGATCTTGATCGATGGAACAGATACCTCGCGCACACGAAGGTGCCAACCGGTCTGGGCCTCTACGAGTGGCGCCGAATCATCGCCGATTCTTACGGCAACGAGACCCGGTTCTATCTGGCCGAGCGCGGCGACAAGATCGTCGGCGTTCTTCCTGGCTATGTAGCGAGGAGCCTTCGTGGCCGCCGCAGGTTCTTCTCGCTCAGGAGTGGAGCCGTTGCGGACGATGAGTCGACGCTCGAGGCTCTCGTCAACGCCGTATCGAACGATGCCGCGATGCTGGGGTGGCGCGATAGTACGGTCATCCACCGCGGAGCGCCGCCACCCGGGTTCAACGTGAGCGAAAAGGCGACCTTGGTCTTCAGGTTAGGAGACACGGAAGAGGCGGATTGGAAGGCCTTGTCTCAGAAGGCACGCAACAAGGTCAGGAAAGCAAGAAAGTCTGGCCTCACGTTCGCCGCAGGTCCGGAGTACATGGATGCGGTGTACGCGCTATATCGCGAGAATCTTGTGCGGCTTGGCGTCCCGCATCACCCGCACAGCTTCTTCCGGGTGCTATCCGATACTCTGCGCGAGAAGTTGACTTGGGCCGTTGCGGTCAACGACGGCGTGCCCATCGCTGGAATGGGGTTGTTCTCAAGCCCTGGCGGTGCGGTCCACGATTTTCAAGCCGCTTCGATTGCTCATAGGAACGATGGGCCAGTGCAACTCCTGAATTGGGAGGGAATCTGCTGGTGCCGCGAACACGGAATGCCCCTTCTCGACTTTGGGGAGTCCTCCGAGGGAAGCCCGGTCTATCGCTCGAAAACCGGTTTTGGGGCGGCGCCCGAAATCTTGACCTACGTCCACGGTGGTGGCGACTCGAGTCCGAAGGCAACATCTGGTCCAAAGAGTTCCCGGTCGCGGCGAACAGGCCTGAGGGACCGGGCGCCTTTTCCGGTCAGGTCCTTTCTCCTGACGCTCGCGCGTCGGAAGGGACGAATCCTGTAGCGGGAAAACCTGCCAGGTCGCGCAGACCGACAGTCCTGCGAGACCGAACAAGTCGAAGTCCGCTCAACAAGACCATGCGGCCACCCAACCCGATCGCCGTGCATTTCCGCGTGGCGCGGAAGCCGGCTTTGGCAATCGCCCTCCGTGAGGCGTCATTTGAGGTCTCACAATTGATCCAAATATGTGTGCAATCCCGTGCAATGGTGCGCCGGACGTGCCCCAGTGCGTCGGGATAGAGACCGCGGCCTCGATACCTCGTGTCGGTCCGGCAGTCCCAAACGTAGGCGTCGCCTGCCTGTAATGACAAACTAAACGGGCCGGCGAAAGGGACCGGCTGCCCTATGCGATCGTGTCGCGAGAGCCAGATATAGGACGCGAGGCTGCCGTCATCATCGAGAAATCCGTACCACTCGTGGCCGACTTCCAACCTCTCGGCGAAGCGCTGGGCGCGTCCCTTCTTCTGCAGCAAGGAGGCGTCCAGATGCGAACGGTCCAGGCTGCTGAAGCGCACGCCCTTTCTGGATGAGGGGGGCGCGAGATCAGCATCTGTTTCCGCCACGAACCACTGATACGACTGAAGCATCCTGCGACCGTCCCCTAGTTCCGAATCCAACGCAAGGATGTTGGTCGCGGTTCGCTACAGCAAGCTGGGAGTCAAGGACTCGGCCAGCCACACGGGTTTCATTGACAATCCGCGCGCTCCGTAATACTCAGGGGTGCTCGCTGGAGTGCGTTTCACCCGGCCTGCGGCAGCATGTCTGAACGCCCGGCTAGGGCCGCTCCCGACCGTTCTTCAATTGGCCACACCTGATTATCTCCTGCTCGACGTCCGCGAAGAGGGCTACTCGCCGCGGACTGCCGCCGCGCTTATTGGCGAGTTCGGTGCCGTTGTCCTGCGGGGTCTCTACACCGATGCCCAAATTCGTGATCTGGACGACGCAACGCAAGTGCGGCTCAAGGCGCCGACGATCTCGGGATCAATGGGCTACTTCAAGCCGGATCACCCCAAGCGTTTTGTGGACCCGTTTGGGGTGGGCGGCGCCGCAGTCGACATCGCGCTGGACGAGCGCCTGGCCGATGTCGTCGAAGCGCACATGGGATCTGAATGCGTTCTCTCCGAGGCTTCCATCAAGTACGACGCGCCAACCAGCTATGAGTATTTTGCACGTCATACCGACTACGCGATTGGTACGGTGCGCCACAGAGACTCGATGAAAGTGGGTTCGCCGGAGAGGATGGCAACCGAGA
>JAYOEZ010000143.1:0-3450 GCA_038116985.1 Alphaproteobacteria bacterium
GTGCAGCTTGGCGCCGGATGGCATCGAAGGGCAAGGTCGGAGCATTCTCGGAGAAAGCGCCCGCGTAGTCGCGTTGCGGCTGCCGTTGGATCGGCGCGCAGTCGCGGATCGTTTCCGGGGTCGACAGGGGTCTCGTAGAGGACAACGCGGAGGTTGAACTCGCGCGACAACTCCGAAAGCTCATGGAGATCTTTCACAAGGAACGCCTCATGCAGAACAAAAGGTTCCTTGCGCACAAATGACATGTTTCGCACCGCCTCGGCCACGAGCACACGGCTACCGTCTTCGCGCCATCTGGAGGTCCGTCCCGCCCCCCCGGCGAACGCCGCACGAATGAAGCTAAGACGCGACCAGACCTGGGCAACGTTCCACGAAGTGGAGAACTGACGCCACTCACCAAACACATGGTCTGCGGCGGTCCTGAGCGCGAGCATGAGGCCAAAGCGGTCCGCGACCCACACCACGTCCTGCACCGCGCGCCACCATCTCCTTGGTCCTGCAGGAAATGCTGATCGGCTCATGAAAGCCATCTCGAAATGGTCAACGCTCACGATGACCGTCGCCGGCACCGATCCCGCTCGGGCCAACTCGCCGACCAACGCAACCGACTGCCGAAGAGAGCCTCCAGGTACAGAGTAGTTAAAGAACTCTGCCTCCTTCAGGCCGAGGTCATTCGCGCCAAGCTGCACGGAACGGCTGTTGCCGAAGACACCGTAGCTGGGTGCCAAGGCGCGCGCTCCGAACTTCAGGGCCGCAATGTCGTATTCGGGAAGGCGATCGACCATGTCTCGTGTGGCTGCGGTCCCGGACGGATCAAATGCCGGCATGCCACCGGTGAGACGGCCGAGTAGAAGAACCAGACAGGCAGCCCCGAAGAACACGAGGGCGATGACGAGAATGGTTCGACGTAGGGACACGGCGCCTCGCACAGTCTGGACTAGGCAATCAAGAAGCTGGTCGGCATTTCTGATGCGCCCTTACTCTTTCGTTTCACGACCAAAATCATCGCTTAGTCTCTCAATATCGTTTTCGTCCAGCAGTTCTCCGGTCTGGACCTCGATCAAATCGAGTGACTCATCTTGCTCATTGGCAAGGCGATGGACCGTACCGGCCGGGATGTAGGTCGACTCGTTCTCGTTCAAGACCATGGCTTCCTGCCCCCGGATTACCGTGGCGCGGCCACGGACGACGACCCAATGCTCCGATCGGTGCTGGTGCCGTTGTAACGAGAGCATCTTGCCCGGCTTGACGGTGATGCGCTTGACCTTGAACCCAGGGCCTTCATCAAGCTCCTGATACTTACCCCAAGGCCTGTAGACAGTGGTGTGCGTGGTGAGATGCTCCTGCCGGCCGGTTTCCGCAAGGCGGGCTACCACGGCCTTCACGTCCTGAGACCGATTTCTGTCCGCGACCAGAACTGCATCGTCGGTTGCAACGACCATAAGGTCCGTGACACCCAATAGCGCCACCAGCGGCTTCTCCGACCGTACGAAGTTCCGATCACCCTCGACGATGACAGATGGACCGCGCGTTGCATTCCCGCGCTCGTCCGAAGCCTCGGTATCCGCAATCGCTCCCCAGGACCCAAGGTCGTTCCAACCACAATCAATTGGCACAACAGCGCCTAGGCTTGTGTGCTCCATGACGGCATGATCTATGCCGATCGCATCGATCGCGCAGAAAGCTTTCTCCTCGAGGCGGAGAAATCCGAAATCAACTGTGGCTGAATCGTACGCCTGCTGCGCCAGCGAAAGGAGATCGGGCGCATAAGCGTTCATTTCGCGCTGCAACACAGCAGCCTTCGCCATGAACAGCCCCGCGTTCCAATAGTGTCGTCCGGACCGCACGAACGTCTCTGCGACATCGGCGCTTGGTTTTTCGTGAAAGGCCGTTAGCGCAAAGGCACCGCTCCTTCCGGCGAGTGCTTCGCCCCGTTCGATGTAGCCGAAACCCGGTTCGATGCGGGTCGGCGCAACGCCGAACGTGGTCAGGAAGCCGTCCTCACTCGCGCCTATCCCGGCTTCCAGACTGCGCAGGAAGTCTTCTGGTTGAGCGATCTCAAGATCACAGGGTGCAATCAGAACGGTGTCCTCGGCACCCGTCCCGACACAGGCCAAAGCCGCCGCCACCGCTGGCGCCGTGTTGCGTCCCTCCGGCTCCAGGATGATCGCACTTGCTTTCCTGCCGATCTCCTCAAGCTGCTCCGCAATGACGAAGCGATGCTCCTGATTGCAGACGACGATTGGATCGTCAAACGCCTCACCGGATAGCAGCTGGACCATCGACTGGAAGAGGCTCTTGTCGCCTCGAAGACGCAGGAGTTGCTTCGGGTGCGCGGAACGGGACAACGGCCAAAGCCGCGTGCCCGCACCACCGGACAAGATGATGGGGATCATTGGACGCGAACCTCAGTTGCCTTGTCTGCCCGAATCCGGCCGGCTAGGCGTCCAAGCACCCAGAGGCCGCCGCCAGCCAAGCCTGCGACCGTGCTGACAGCGCCGAACAGCACCGAGAGCGCAAACGCCTCCTCACTCGAGACACCCAAGAGTCCTAGCCCGACCACCATGGCACCTTCGCGGACGCCCCAGCCCGCAACGGAAATCGGGAGTACCGACACGATGAGAACCGGCGGGATGACGATGACATAAGTACTCAACTCCGTATCGATCCCCAGCCCCCAGCCGAGCAAAGCAGCGACTGCGAGGACACCAGCATGACCAAGGACCGCAAGCCCACCAATGCGCAATGTACGCCGCAGGGGAAGCGAAACGGTGCGGACCGCTGTCGCGAGCGACCCTATGAGGTTGACCAAGAATCCTGAGGTCAGGCTTTTCGGTAGGAAGGAAGTCAGGAACAGGAGGATCGTGGCACCCACACCGCCGAACGACACCAGGCCGGCGACCAGCACGCTCGGTTCGGACCCTGCGGTGCCGAAGAGAAATGGCCAAGCCAGGGTCGCAATCAGCGCCAATGCCGCAAGCCCCGTAATCCTGTCTACGATGACGCTGTGCACGACCTGGACGACGGACGGTGCACTTTGGCGCGCCATCCAGATTCTTACAGCATCCCCGCCCACGGTTGACGGGAGAACCTGATTGTACAGGAGACTTAGAAACACGATCGCCGCCGATCTCCGCCTGGACAGATCACCTCCCAGATAGGAGAGGATGAAACGCCAACGAACCGACTGCAGAAGCGCGACGCAGAGCACAATCAGGACCGACGCCACGACAAAGACGACCGGAATCTGGACCAGGAGATCGAAAAGAGCCGCTCTGTCGATCGACGACACGGCGACCCCAATGAGCAGAACCGAAACGGCGACCTGCAGAAGCCCGATCGCGATACGTCTTAGCGACAAAAGACTACTCCGCCCCTCCTGAACCCAACACCTGCCCCTTCTCCAACTTCATCCGGGCGCTATTTCTCGGTCTCGGCGCTCGTACTGCG
>JAYOEZ010000144.1:0-3333 GCA_038116985.1 Alphaproteobacteria bacterium
TCACGCAGGCCTCGGTCTTCTTGCGCACGATCTCGGCGATCTCGTAGTCGTCGAGGTCGCGCAACGAACGGATTACCGGCGCGCCCCAAGGAACCCCGCGTGCTTGAGTCCGCTGTTTCTCGTAGACGTGGGCGATCTCGGCGGCCGGCACGGCGACGCTCTTGAAGCCACCTTGCAGCGCCCCAAAGGCATCGCCCGGATGGCGGGCGTACAGCCAGTAGGCGCGCCGGCGACCAATGGCATCGAACTCGACCCCCTGAACCGCTTGTCCCGACCCGACCTCCCCGTTCTTCGTGTTGTCGAGAAAGTCTGCCTCGAGCACTTGCACCTGGACCGGAATGGCCAAGCCGTCCGCGGCGCGACGGGGGCGACGACGGACAAGGACCTCGCCGCCTTCGATCATCTCCCGGCAGACAAGGGTCTGCAGGCCATAGAAGTCGAGCTGTCCATCGGCATCGCAACTGCGGGCCCAGGCTTCCCAGAGTTCGTTGACCGTCCGGTCGAGCCGGTCGTCGCCCGACGCCGCGCGCGGCATGATGCCGGCGCCGACGATGTTGTTGACCAGCACGGCCACCGCCTTGGCGGCATGCGGGTTGTTGCGCACCAGATCGCGCATGCGATCTCGGAGCAGTGCTCCAGCCGTCGCGATCTCGGTATCGGCCGAGGTGCCGGGCGAACGCCAGCCGTCCGTCCGTCGTCCGCGAGCCGCGCCCTCGTAACCACGTGCGAGTCCCTCGAAGGCCTGGCGCGCCAGCAGGCGTCGTGTCGCCGTCCGGGGCGAGACCATAGCAATGGCCCGGTCGAACCAGGTCGCATGCATCAACGGTCCCCACGGTTGAATCCGGCGAGCCCGGCGACGGGCAGCGGTTTGCCGGCGCCCGTCATCGCGCGCTCGATGGTGCGGATCCGACCCAGCAGGTCGTCGGCCGAGCCGTACTCGACGGATTTCCCGTCATAGCTGACCCGCAGCGTTCCGCTCGCATAGGCGCGCTTCAGCGCCGCCAGTTCGGTTTCCGTCCAGTCACTCACCCGAGCCATCCTTCATTTCGGCCGAACCACTCCGAGCGCCTCTTGCCCTTGGGCTCGGGCGACACGCGGTTCACGACGCCGGCCGTCGCCTCATCATCGGAAGGCACGCCGAGTTGTTCCTCCAGGTCCTGCCATTTGGCATCCGACCAACGGTCGGCGCCGGCAATCCAGGCGGCGGCGCGCGCGTAGACCCGGCAATCGAGCGCCTCGTTCCGTTCCCGGAGCTTCTGCCATTCCAGCCGGGCGAAGCCGCGCTTGGTGCGCACCGTGACCAGCTGCTCGGCGACGAGCTGCTTGAGCCATTCGGCATCGACCCAGCCGGGCAGATGCACCGTCCCGGCCGGAAAGCGCGCACCGTTTTCCAGATCCTCGTCGGTTGGACGTTCGAGCCTGAGAAAGCGGTAGGTCTCGGCCTTGAAAGTCGAAACCGCGACCGTCCAGAGCCGTGCGCCGCGGCGCAGACGCTTGCCGGCATCGGTCGCGTCCACATAGGTCGGCCCCGAAACCGGACTCGCCCGGTTGAATCCCTCAACGCCCTTGATCGGCGCGACTTGCGCAAAACCTTGGCGGCGCGCCCAGGCGTAGACGGCTGGCGCTTCGTATCCGGTGTCGATCGCGAGCTTGGCGATCTTCAGATAGGCGCCGCGTTCGTGTCGCCAGGTTCGATCCAGGAGCCGGGCGAGGGCTTCCCAGGCTTGCTCGCGTTCCGGCCCGCCCTCGATCACGACGTGATCGACGAGCCAGCTCTCGAGCTCCCGGCCCCAGGCCCAGACATCGATCTCGATGCGGTCCTTCTGGACGTCGGCGCCGGCGGTCAGAAACAGACCACCCAACGGAATCGAGCTCGCTTTCCAGCGTTCGCGTCGGTCATAGAGGCGTTGCCAATCCGGGGCTTCGCCTGTCTCGACCCAGGTCTCGCCCAGCACGGTGTTGCGGAAGGCCCGAATGGCCTCGTCTGACCCCTGAGCCGCCTCCCACGATCGCGCGATACGCTCCCAGGAGAGCCAGCCGACCGGCGAATAGAGCGCCGACAGGTGAAACCCGATGGTCGATGGATCGACCGCCTCGGCCGTACCCCGCCACTCGCCCGCCTCGAGCATCCTCGTCTTGTGATGCTCGGCGATGGGTTCCTCACAGCCGGCGCAGTGGTAGGCAGCCGTCTCCGGCTGTCCCTTCTCCCAGCGCAACCGCTCGAACTCGAGCCACTGCATGTGCCCGCAATGGGGACAGGGCACAAAGTATCGCCTCTGGTCCGAAGCCTCGTATTCCCGCTCGATACGGGAGAGCCCACGGACCGTCGGTGTGGAAACCAGAAACACCTTTCGCCGATGGGCGAAGGTGAGCGAGCGGGCCTCGGCCAGTGTGACCGGATCCCCTTCCTCATCGGCGGAGGCCGGATAGGCATCGACCTCATCGAGAAAGATGTAGCGGGCCGGCGTCGAGCGCAGACCGACGGCCGAGTTCGCCCCGGTCATGATCAGGATGCCGCCGGCGAACTCCTTCGACAGCATGGTGTTGCCCGCGTCCCGCGAGCGCGCCGGCTTCACCCGATCCCTGAGCGATGTGCTTTCCTCGATCAGAGGATCGATGCGCTGCCGCGAGTTGCGTTTGGCGAGCTCCACCGTCGGCTGGACAGCCAGCGCCGGTCCCGGCGCCTGGTGGATGATGAAACCGATCCAGTTGTTGCCGGCCTCGGTAGCGCCCACCTGGGCGGCTTTCATGAACACGATCCGCTGCGCCGAATGGCCCGGCGAGAGCGCATCCATGATGTCCTTCATGTAGGGCGTGCGCTCTGTGCGGTATCGGCCCGGCTCGGCCGAGGCCCGGGCTGCCAGCATGCGATGCCGGTTCGCCCATTCGGAGACCGTCAGCCAGGGATCCGGCTCCAGGCCGGCGCCCCAGGCGCGTAGCAGGGTCTCAGCGCCGTCGAATGCGAACAGATCATCCTTCGCCTCAGCGGAGGTCGAGCCGAACCTCGGCGAGTTCGTCGAGGTGGGCGCGGACATGAGCCTCCAGAACCTTCTGCATCTTGCTTGCCTCCAGACCGAGTTCGGCCGCCATCAGCGCCGCCGCGCGCGCGGGCCAGTTGACCCACGCGTCCCGCTCTTCGCGCGCCAGTCGGAAAACCAACGTGGTCGCGCGGGACCGATCCACGAGTTCGCCCTTCAGCTGCTGTAGTTTGAGCCTGCGCTCCTGCGCTTTCAGAACCTCGTTGGCGGTCTTGGCCTGCAGGAACGTCGTTCCGCCACCAGTCGATGGCGTGGTCAGGCCTTGTTCGCGAAGCGTATCGCCGACGGCGGAGAG
>JAYOEZ010000145.1:0-1342 GCA_038116985.1 Alphaproteobacteria bacterium
GTCACCATATGCCGCGTCGAAGATTGGAGCGGACATGTTGGCGGTGTCCTTTCATCGCTCCTTTGAGGTTCCGGTCTATATCCTGCGGCCCTTCAACACCTTCGGGCCGCGCCAGTCGGAACGCGCAGTCATTCCTACGATTGTTCGACAGGCGCTGGATCCGTCTTGTGATGCGATTCGCCTCGGGGATCTCACGCCGCGAAGGGACTTTACCTTCGTCGAAGATACTGCCGCGGCGTTTTGCGCTCTGGCAGCTAGTAATGATGCGCAACCCGGGTGCCCCTACAATGCCGGGACCGGCGCCGCAGTGACGATCGGCGATGTTGTCGAGCTCATCAGGGAACTGACCGGCACCAAAAAAGAGGTGCTTCACGAGTCGGTCCGGAGCCGGCCAAAGGACTCGGAAGTGATGGCCCTCCTCGCCGACGCGACTAGATTCAGGAAATCGACGGGCTGGAAGCCCGAGTTCGAACTGAGGGAAGGCCTTGAGAAGACGGTAGCTTGGTGGTCAGAGCGGATAGCCTCAAACCGTATCCGCAGTGACGCATCGTTCTCGTCCTAGCGAACTGCCGGCAGTCAGGCAGAGGGGGGGTGCTCGGGCATCCCTGCACGCATCTTATCCATCGGCTTGGCGATATAGAGCTTCACGTCGCCAAGGTAGATCGGAAGCACAATGCGTTTTGGAATCAATTTGGCTGCAGCAGCGGCAATGTTGGACAGACCGGGCGGCAGAAGCGCGGCCACCTTCGTCGTCGCATACCTCACGCTCGCGTAGTGATGGTACGGCAGCGCCTCGGTGAGGCTAAACCCCGCACGCCTCAAGACATCGTCGAGCGTGTTGGTCGTGAAGTAGTAGAGGTGCATATGCATGATCCACGGCCATCGCTTGCCAAGCAGCTTCGAGAACCATCCATCCATATCGATCGTGGACAAACAGAGCGTGCCATCTGCAGCAAGTTTCGAGTGGAGTATCCGCAGATCGGTGACCGGGTCTTCCAGGTGCTCCAGGACATCCCAAAGAACAACGGTGTCGACCGGGTCAGCCAAGCGAGAAGCGACGTCTGACAACGTGCCCTGCGTGACCTCATGGCCCTTTCCGCCGGCGATCTGCGCCGCCCACCGCGACGGCTCAATACCGACTATATTCCAGCCGGCCGCCTTGGCGGAGTCCATGAAGAGGCCGCAATAGGCGCCGACCTCCAGCATCCTGCTTTGCCCCGAGACAAAGGGAGAGAGGCGTTCGACGAGGCGATCGAACGTCTTTCGCTTGACCCACTCGTTCTTCAGGTACTCGTCGTCGACCACGTTCTCGTAGTCGTCGCGGTGCTGGCGCCGGAAACTG
>JAYOEZ010000145.1:1352-3323 GCA_038116985.1 Alphaproteobacteria bacterium
CACCGATCTGCGGATACTCCACTCGAAACTTGCTGCACCGGCGGTCACCATCCCGCAGGCAAGGCAGCGCGACACTTCAGGTTTCGATCGATGTTCGAGGCTTGTGCAGCGATATGCTTCGTTTTCGCTTGTCGGCGGCTGTTCGCCGGTTGCGGGGTAAAGGACGATTCGGAGGTCTTGTTCACAAACGGGACATGGGCCGGGAGTGGTGTCGCCACGGCGCGCGGGAGGCCTGGGACGAACTGCGCGGTGTAGGAACAAGGACAGAAGCTTTCTGCCGCCGGAGAGGATTTCGTACTTCGGAATCTTTGATTCGCCGTGAACGCGATCAGAGAAGTGGATGGGGATCTCGTTTACGACGTGACCGGTTCGCGCGATGTGCCAAAGGCTCTCCATGAAGAACGAATAGCCCTGTGATCGGATCGCCGAGAGATCGATATCCGCGAGGGCGGAGGTCCGAAAGGCGCGAAAGGATGTCGTGAACTCGTGAAGAGGTATGCCCAGCAGGAAGCGGGCGAGCCGGTTGGCCGACACGCTGACAAATCGGCGGTAGCCCTCGTAGTCGGACGATCCTCCCGGCATATAGCGGGACCCGATGACGAAGTCGGCACTTTCCAGTCCACCGACGATGCGCGGGATGTCTCCAGGGTCGTGGGAGAAGTCGGCATCCATCGTCACCAAGACGTCGTAGCCATGTCGGATCGCATAAATCATTCCCAACATGTGAGCCGATCCCAACCCCATCTTCCTTGGTCGGTGAACGGGAATCAGTGACGGGTTTTCCTTGGCGAGTTCAGTGAGTCGTTCGCTCGTTCCGTCCGAGGAGTTGTCGTCGACAACAAGCAGGTGCGGCTGAAGCGACAAGCCAAGAACCGCGTCGCATAGCTTGTCGATATTGCCGCGCTCATTGAGGGTGGCCGTGACGACCAGGACACGGCTGTTGTTGCGTTGAGGCATCGGTATCTAGCGTTCGTTCACCCGCGATCCGCGGCGGACGAACTTTGTGGCGCCAAAGCGCAGAAGCAGCAGCAGCGAAATCGCGGCCGGAACGGATACCGCGGGCATGACAGGAAGACGAAAGCGACCTTGTGTCGTTAGTAGCGCGGTGCCGGCAAGGAGCCCGAATACGAAGAAGATCATGAGGGCAACGCTTCGTTCCTCCCGCGTTCCGAGGGCGATCATGCGAATGAGGGCCACTGCCGCCAGAAGCAGAACGAGGGCGTTCAGCGCCTTGAGAAAAACGCCGTAACCGAGGAGGGGCAACAAACTGTTGTCAAGGTAGTACCTTATGAGTTCCACACGGCTGCTGATGTCCCAGGTGTCAGCCTGGAAGGATGTTTCGTGGCGAACGCGTGCCATGTCCTGCCACGCCGAAAAGTGCTCTTCGTTCAGGTGCACGGCGAGCGGCTCGGCGGGGTATCCCAGAAACATCTTTGGGATGTTGTCGGGGATGACCAGCAGGGCGTACTGCCAGTTTTCCTTAACTAGACGCATTCCTTGGTCGGCGAGATGCCGTTCCCGCTCCCCTTCGCTCATCGCCTGGTAGTTGGGGTCCGAGGCGAATGCTTCTGTAAGGCTCTGTTTGACATCGCCTGGGTCGGTTCCGTCGCGTTTCGCAATAAAGAGAGGGGCGTAGAAGCTTACAAGATGCCACCCCAGCATCCCGGCATAGGTGCGGTTCCCGCTTATCGCCTCATTCCTGGCGCTCCAAGACATCTGAACTGCGCCCTGCACGGTGCCTATGATGGCGATCGCCGCCACGACGCGAATCAGACTGACCCGTCGCCACATTGCGTATGCTGTGACGGCACACAAAGGTATCCACAAGTAGAGCGCCGCGGCGCGTGTCAGCATTGCTAAGCCGAGCGTGCCGGCGGCAAGCAGGATGTGCCAGAGCGCGTCTGGCCGTCGGACCGCGTCAAGCGACAGATCCAGCAGGGCTGGCATGTGACACGCATAGAGCATGTGTGA
>JAYOEZ010000146.1:0-3238 GCA_038116985.1 Alphaproteobacteria bacterium
CGCTACGGCTGATCGTTTCCCGCGCGTTGAAGGGGCGTTCTCCCTTCTCCTCGGACCGTGACCACCTGCACCACATATTGCTTTCCGTGATGCCATGGCATTGGGCGCTGACGGTATACCTGTCTCTTGTAGCGTTTCCGATTGTCCTGGCGCGCTTCTATGTCGAGTGGACGGGCGCGATCGCGGTAGGGTCCGCAGTGGTCTATGCCCTGATGATTGCGCTCAAGTACAGGCCGGTGGTTCCGGCAGAGTCCGGTACCCTACGGGGCTAGTGGCGCTAAGCGAGGTTCGGTACGACCGCGTCGGCATCGACTCGAACCCGGACTTCGCGACCGAGCATGCTGAATAGCATCACGATGCGCTGATTGTCGTCGCGGCACTCGAAGATGCCGACATGATCGCTCATCGGTCCTGAGGCCACGCGCACTGCTTGGCCCTTTCTAAGCGGTTGTCTTCCCAGGCGTACCAGTCCGTCGTCGGCCTCTCGCAGTCGAATCTCGCGGATCAGGGCGTCGGGCACGCTGGGCAGGGCCCGTCCCATGCGTACCAAGTCGACGACGCCTCGAGCCGTTCCCGCCAGGTTGGGAGGGAGTGCGTTCTCCGCGGAGGCCGCGACGAAGAGGTAACGAGGAAACAGCGGGCGTGCGACTTCGTCGGTACGTCGTGCGTGACGTCGGACCTTGAGGTACTCGGGCAGATACACCTCGAACCCTAGTTCCCACAAATTGGTCCGGGCCCATCGCTCCTTCTTTGGGTGCGTGTAGGCGGCGTACCACTTCATCGTCCGGCTCCTCCGGATGGCGACGAAATGCGCAGAAGTCGCGGAGCGCTGATCGGGATCGCATCGATCTCGGCGACCAGCCGATCGTGTGTCTCCTGGCCGGAATTCATATCCGTCACGATGATCGCGTCGACCTGCTTCAGTGCTGCCGGGTCTGCGAGGACAGGTACGCCCATGAAGCTTGGTTCGTTGGCTGGATCGAGAATCGCGACGACTTCTACAGGGAACTGCGACGCGCAAAGCATCGCGATTTCGGCAATTTCCCCGCGGCCCGCAAGCGCAATCCGTTTCTTCCCATCGGCAACCAAGGCCTGGAGCAAGTCATCGAGTTCGTTCCTTGCCCGACGGTAGAAGCTGAATGAGCTCCGCAAGTAGCGTGCGGTGAGCCGGCTCTTCTCGCTAAAGCCCTTGGGCGTCAGGTAGTAGCCGTACCTGTTCGGCGGTGCATGGGTCGCCTTGATCCATCCGCGCTTGACGCAGCGCCGGATGTACGCGTTGGTAAGCCCAAGCGCCACGCCCAGTTCTCTTGCGAGGCCACGCTGCGAGTGCGAGCGCGCCGTCTCGACCGCACTCAGGAGGTCCAGCGTGATCTCGGTTTCTGAATCGGCAGTCTTGTTGGACATCGCGCGGCTTTGTTCAGTGTGTGAACGTATACTCTGTTCAGGTGATGAACGTCAATCTTGCGGCGGATTCCGGGCGTTGACAGGCTAGTTGCCCTCGCAAACACTCAAGCCTGATGCGGAGCAACACATGACCAGCCTTACAGCGCGCCTCTTTGGGCGTGGCGGCGAGGGCCCGGATTTGCCAGACCGAGACACCTTGGGGGCGGCGCTGGCCGCCACACCTCTCGGGATCGCGCTTTTCGATTCGGAGGACCGACTGCTCCTCGGCAACAGGTCCTTCCGCGACGTGTTCGAGGCGGCAGACGATCCCATACCGCTGGGTACAAAGTACGCCACGATCCTTCGTGGCGCCGCGGTCAAAGGGAAGGTTTCAGGCGTTCGCCACGACGAAAGCGACTGGCTCGAACAGCGCGTCGCGGCACATGGACAGGTCGAGAACGACTATGTCCTGACCCTCAAGATCGGGCGCAGCTACGCGGTCTTTGAGCGAGCTTGGTCCGCCGGCACGATCATGGTCCTTCAGGACGTGACGGACTATGAGCGCCGCGACGCCGCAAGTCAGACGAGCGAGCAGAAGGCCAAAGCGATGCTCGATAGCGTGTTCGACGGCGTCCTCACGATCGGCGCGGACGGTGTTGTGGATTCCGTGAACGCCCGCGCCGCCGAGATTTTCGGGCGACCGATCGAAGCCATAATCGGGAATGCTGTCGGCATCCTCGTTCCGGACATGCCACTGCCCGACCTGATCGGAGAGCAGGTTCTGGGGACGATCCGGCCCGTGCAAGGTCGCGACGCGACGGGCGCTACGCTTGATCTCGACATCGCCGTCTCGGCGCTACCCGATACGTGGTCACTGCCGGATCGCCGTAGGGAAACGCGCAAGACCTATGTCGCGACCGTACGTGACGTTACTGAGCAACGGGCATTGGCCCGCCAGCTCGAGCAGGCGCAACGCATGGATGCGATCGGTACGCTGGCTGGTGGCATTGCCCACGACTTCAACAACATTCTGTCGATCATCATGGGTTACGGCGCGTTGCTTCAGCAGGACTCGCCGGACGGAACCGAGATGCGCGAGAATGCCGACATGGTGGTGCAAGCAGCCCGCCGTGCCCGTGAACTGGTCGAGCAAATCCTCACCTTCAGCCGGCGAACGGATGATCAGGCAAAACAGCCCTTCGACCCAAGTCCGGTGGTCAAGGAGGTTCTCAAGCTGATCCGGTCGACTGTGCCGGCGACGATCGAGATCGACGCGGACGTTGCCGATGGTGATCTGAAGATTGTCGGCAACGTGTCGCAGCTCCACCAAGTCGTCATGAACCTGTGTACCAATGCTGCGCACGCCATCGGCAGCGAGGAGGCCGGCCGCATTTCGGTTTCGCTTCGACCAAGAAGATTTGATCGACACGACGCGGCAGCGTGGGGCGTCGAGCCGGGTGACTACGTGCACCTAGCCATCTCTGATACCGGTAGAGGTATTGCGCCTGATGTCCTTGAGCGCGTTTTCGAGCCTTTCTTCACCACGAAGGAGCGCGGGCAGGGAACCGGGTTGGGGCTTGCCATGGTGCATGGCATCGTCACCGATCACGGCGGCGTGGTGCGGGCTGAAAGCCCGCCGGGACGCGGTGCCACGTTTCATATCGTCCTTCCCAGCGCGTCGACCGGCGAGGCGCCCGCCGTAAAGACGGCGATCCAAGACGTTCCCAATGGGGCAGGGCGTATCCTTTTCGTCGATGACGAGACTCTCATCGTGCGCATGGGGCAGAAGATCCTCAGCCGACTCGGCTACACGGTCGTCGGCGCAACCGATTCCGAAGAAGCCCTCGAGGCGTTC
>JAYOEZ010000147.1:0-255 GCA_038116985.1 Alphaproteobacteria bacterium
ACCAGGAAAGGCAGCATCAACGTGCCCGCAATGAGGCGCGGCACTCTTCGATTCGCTGAAAGTATGGCAGAACGTCGCTTTCGGGCTAATCCAGGGCAAGCAGATGGGCCGCGATGAGGCGAAGGAGATCGCGCTGAAGAAGCTGGCTCAGGTCGGCCTATCACCAGAGGTGGCAGAACTACGTCCTGCTGAGCTGTCGGGCGGAATGCAAAAGCGTGTCGGCCTTGCTCGGGCGATCGCGACTGACCCTGAGAT
>JAYOEZ010000147.1:314-2989 GCA_038116985.1 Alphaproteobacteria bacterium
CCCGATCATGGCGGACGTCATCAACGACCTCATTGTGAGTAGTGTCAGGGAGCTTGGTGCGACGACCTTGTCCATTACTCACGACATAGCCAGCGCCCGCAAGATTGCAGACCGGATCGCCATGATTCACGAGGGTCGGATTATCTGGGACGGTCCTGTCGCAAGTCTCGACGACAGCGGAAATCCGTACGTCGATCAGTTCATTCACGGCCGCGCAGACGGCCCCATTCAGATGCAAGTTCTGAAGCCGTGACCGATCGCTTCGACCGACACGATCATTGATGGCAAGAGCTGTTGCCCAATACGTTTGCCAAAGTTGCGGGACCAGCACCAGCAAATGGTCCGGCCGCTGCGAAACGTGCGGCGAGTGGAATACCGTGGTTCAGGAGCTACCTGTCGATGCGACGCCCAAGGGAATCGGCAGGGGCAAAGGCAATGCGCTGGAATTCGTGGAACTGCGCAGCGCTCAAAGGAAGGTTGAGCGATCTTCATCGGGAATCCCCGAACTAGATCGCGTCGCTGGCGGAGGCCTGGTCCCAGGCTCGGCGATCCTTGTCGGCGGGGATCCAGGAATAGGCAAGTCTACGCTCCTTCTCCAGGCCGTAGCAGCCATGTCTTCGCATGGCGCGAGGACCGTCTATATTTCGGGCGAGGAAGCCGCCGATCAGGTCCGGCTACGTGTGCAGCGACTAGGATTGCCCGGTGAAGGGGTCCAACTGGGAACAACCACGAACGTGCGCGACATCCTGACGCTGTTCGAGGAGCGGGAGTTGCCCACTGCCCTCGTTATCGACTCAATCCAGACGATGTATGTCGACACAATCGACAGCGCTCCAGGCACGGTATCTCAAGTGCGCACTTGCGCTCAGGAGCTCATCAAGGCGGCCAAGCGGCGCAACGTCGTTCTCTTCCTCGTCGGCCACGTGACCAAGGACGGCCAAATCGCGGGCCCACGTGTTCTCGAGCACATGGTCGACACGGTGCTGTATTTCGAGGGGGAACGAAGCCACCATTTCCGTATCTTGCGCGCGGTCAAAAACCGTTTCGGGCCGACCGACGAGATTGGCGTATTCGAGATGAGTGACGGGGGACTGGCCCAGGTTGCCAACCCCTCAACACTATTCCTGTCAAATCGCGACGAAGCCATCAGTGGGGCCGCAGTGTTTGCCGGCATGGAAGGCACTCGCCCGATCCTTGTCGAGATAGAGGCCCTGGTCGCGCCGTCATCGCTTGGCACCCCACGCCGCGCGGTGATCGGATGGGACTCCGCTCGGCTTGCCATGGTACTTGCTGTCCTGGAGGCGAGGTGCGGCGTGATTCTTGCGGGACGAGATGTCTACCTTAATGTCGCCGGCGGCCTGAGGGTCAACGAACCGGCCGCCGATCTCGCCGTAGCGGCGGCACTCATTTCGAGCACATCCCAGGTACCACTCCCGCGCGGGACCCTCGTGTTTGGAGAAATCGGGCTTTCCGGAGAGATACGTGCTGTCAGCCAGACAGCATCGCGATTGAAGGAAGCGGAGAAGCTCGGTTTCGCGCAGGCAATTGTTCCTGCCGGCACCTCGAACGCCGGTTCACTACAGATGACCGAAGTAAAGCAGCTCTCTGAGCTTGTTGCCCGACTGGGTGCGGAGTAGGCCGCAGAATATGGAGTTCCTCGAAAGCTTGCCCTTCACCCTAGGGGACATTGCGATTGTTCTCCTGATCCTGCTGTCGGGCTTTCTTGCTTATTTCCGAGGGCTTGTCACTGAGATCCTAGCGGTTGCAGGTTGGGTGGGCGCAGCAGTCGTCACGGCCATCTTCCTCAAGGATGCCCAGGCACTGGCAACACGCTACCTCAGCAAACATGTTCCATTTCAGTTGGTGCTTGATTTTGGCGCTGGTGCAGCCGTTTTTGTCGTCTCTTTGGTCGTTTTCGCTGTGATCCTGCGTGGCGTGGCGCGCTTGGTGCGAGGTCGCGAGGCAAGCCCCATCGATCGCCTCCTTGGTTTCGTCTATGGCCTGGCCCGCGGTCTGGTCCTCCTGGCTGTCCTATGGCTCGTGGCCACCGCAGTGTTCCCGGCCAGCACCTTTCCTGCTGCAGTCCGTGATGCCAGGACGCTGCCGATGGTCCGGGCCACAGGAGAGTTCTTGCTTCAGTTTGCGCCTTCCCGTTTTCGCAGCCCGGACAACGGCGTTCAAGAAACCCGCGCGACATCGCCCCATGGACCGAGCGGCCATGACACCCGCGTTGCGACCCTCTATAACAGCGCCGCGACAAGCTTCGTCGCAACACGCGCCGACGGCAAAGGTACATGAAGCCCAAGTCTTCCGAGCCACCCAAGCCCCTCTCCCTGCATCCGTTTGACTCCGATCGTTTTCATGAGGAGTGCGGGGTCTTCGGGATCTTTGGACATGGGGATGCGGCGGCGCACACTGCGCTAGGGCTGCACGCACTTCAGCACCGGGGTCAGGAAGCTGCGGGGATCGTGTCCTACGATGAACCGCAATTTCACGCGGAGCGCGCCCTGGGCCATGTGGGCGATCACTTCAGCACTTCCGATGTGATTGAGCGCCTCTCCGGCAAGTCAGCGATTGGCCACAATCGCTATTCGACGACCGGCGAAACAGCCCTGCGCAACGTCCAGCCTCTTTTTGCCGAACTCGCCTTCGGCGGCTTTTCCGTCGCCCACAAC
>JAYOEZ010000148.1:0-1707 GCA_038116985.1 Alphaproteobacteria bacterium
ACCCACAACAACGAAAATGGCAGGAACACCTTCCAGCCGAGGCGCATCAACTGGTCATAGCGATATCGCGGAAAAGTCGCGCGCACCCAGATGAACACGAACAGTAGGAAAACTATCTTGAGAATGAACCAGATGGGACCAGGGATCCAAGTAAACGGCGCAAAGTCGAACGGCGGCAACCAGCCTCCAAGGAACAGAATTGCCGTCATTGCGCTCATCAGGATCATGTTCGCGTACTCGCCCAAGAAGAACAGCACAAAGGCGATCGCGGAGTACTCGACCTGATAGCCGGCAACGAGCTCTGATTCGGCCTCGGGGAGGTCGAACGGATGCCGGTTCGTTTCGGCAAGCGCCGATATGAAGAAGATGATGAACATCGGGAACAAAGGCAGCGCGAACCAGACGCCTTCTTGTGCGCGTACGATATCGCTGAGATTGAGCGAACCGACGACCAAGAGAACGGTGACGATCACGAAGCCCATCGAGACTTCGTAAGACACCATCTGTGCGGCAGACCGTAGTGCGCCCAGGAAAGGGTAACGGGAATTGCTCGCCCACCCCGCCATGACGATGCCGTAGACGCCCAGCGACGAGACGGCGAAAAGATACAGGATGCCGACATTGATATCGGCGATAACCCAGCCAGGTGCGAAGGGAACAACCGCCCAGGCGATGAACGCCAGGATAAAGGTCAGGACTGGCGCTGCAAGGAAGACAATCTTGTTCGCCCCGGTGGGGATGATTGTTTCCTTGAAGAAGATCTTGACGAAATCGGCAAATGACTGAAGGACGCCCCAAGGACCGACGATATTTGGGCCGCGGCGGAGCGTCATGGCCGCGAAGACCTTGCGCTCGAAATAGACCAGGAAGGCGACGCTGATAGCGACCGGCAATGCGACCGCTAGAATCTGAGCGATGATGATCAGGAACGGCGCGAGCCAGTCTGTCCAGAAACTAGCCATGCGTCCCGGTCACTTCGCTGGTCTGTGCCGTGAAGGCGGCGCTGCATTGAGCCATTGTCTCGGAAGCGCGACTGATGGGATCGGTGCGGTAGAAATCCGTGACAGGCGATACGAAGGGTTCGCTGGCAACCTCTGCCGCTGTGCCGAACTCGTCCCAATTCGAGGAGAGCCGTTCGTCCATAGTCGCAAAGACCGGAGAGCGCTTAGCCATCTCGTGCCGTAGGGCTTCGAGAGTGTCGTACTGGAGCGGTTTCCCGAGGCGCTCCGACAGTGCCCTGACAATCGCCCAGTCTTCGCGCGCGTCGCCGGGCGGAAAGGCAGCTCGAAGCGCCCGCTGAACACGTCCCTCAGTGTTTACGTAGGTACCGGGTTTCTCGGTGTAGGCTGCACCGGGCAGCACCACATCGGCGCACGCAGCTCCTGCATCGCCATGGTGACCCTGATAGACAACGAAGGAATTGCTGAGACGGGCTGTATCGATCTCATCCGCGCCCAGAAGATAGACAAGCTTCATCTCGCCAGATTGCGCGCCGCCCAAGATTCCCTCGAGGTCGCGACCTCCTGATTGTGGCACGAAGCCGATGTCCAACCCGCCCACGCGCGCCGCTGCGCAATGGAGGACATTGAAACCGTTCCATTCCGAGCCAACCATGCCGAACTTCTCGGCAAGTTGACGCGCAAGCGACAGAACGGCCTCTCCATCTTCACGGGCGATGGCCCCCTGCCCCAGAATGACCATTGGGCG
>JAYOEZ010000148.1:1717-2746 GCA_038116985.1 Alphaproteobacteria bacterium
CGCTGAAGGCGCCCCCCGTAAGCAAGGCACGCAGGCTATCGGGGCCTGCGCCTAGATAGTCGTATCGATAGGTCAGGTCGCGCTGTTCTCCGATGAGTCCTATTCGCACGCCTCCAGAGAGCCAACGTTTGCGGATGCGGGCATTCAAGACAGGCGCTTCCCAGCGCGGATTGGTGCCAACCAGAAGGATAACGTCGGCCTCGTCGATTCCAGTGATACCGCTGTTGAACAGGTACGAAGAGCGCACATGGGGAAACAGTTTGGCGCCGTCCTGCCGGCAATCGAGGCTACTCGCCCCTAAAGATTCCATCAGGTCTTTCAGGGCCATCATTGCTTCGACGTCCACAAGGTCGCCAGCAATCGCGCCGATCTGGTCGCCGCCGAGGGCAGCAACGCGTTCTGCAATTTCGGAGAAGGCCTCGCCCCAGGTCGCAGGAACCAGTTTTCCCTCACGACGAACATAGGGGCGATCCAACCGCCCTTTTTGCAGACCGTCGCATGCAAAGCGAGTCTTGTCCGAGATCCATTCTTCGTTGATGTCCTCGTTGAGACGCGGGAGGACGCGCATGACCTCTCTTCCGCGCGTGTCTACGCGGATGTTGGACCCCAGCGCATCCATCACGTCCACAGTCTGCGTCTTGCGCAATTCCCATGGACGGGCCGTAAACGAGTACGGCTTGGAGGTGAGCGCACCCACTGGGCAAAGGTCAATGATGTTGCCCGAGAGCTCCGAGGAGAGCGTGCGCTCAACGTAGGTCCCGATTTCGGTTTCCTCGCCGCGACCGGTAGCCCCAAGTTCTTCAACACCTGCGACTTCGGTCGCGAACCTGATGCACCTGGTGCAGTGAATGCACCTGGTCATGATCGTTTTGACCAAAGGTCCCAGATCTTTGTCTTTGACCGCGCGCTTGTTCTCATGGAATCGGTTGCGATCCCGGCCAAAAGCCATCGCCTGGTCTTGCAGGTCGCATTCGCCGCCTTGGTCGCATATCGGGCAATCCAAGGGGTGGTTGATGAGCAAAAACTCCA
>JAYOEZ010000149.1:0-1930 GCA_038116985.1 Alphaproteobacteria bacterium
GTGCGGCTGACTGCGGATTGCCCGATGATGGATCCTCGGTTGGTCGACGAGGTTGTTGAGGCTTTTGAGGCATCGAATCTCGACTACCTGTCCAACACAATACAGCGAACCTACCCCGATGGCCTCGACGTCGAGGTTTTTGCGAGAGAGGCGCTGGAGCGCGCCCACAAAGAGGCGACGGAGCCCCATGATCGGGAGCACGTGACGCCCTACATCTATTGTGGCGGCGCACAACAGGTTCGCTTCAGGGTCGGCCAGCACTGTTTTGGCGCCGACTTCGGACATCTGAGATGGACTGTGGACACCTCCGAGGATCTCGACCGCGTACGGCGTTTGGTCGCCCGGTTGCCCCAGGGCTATGCCTGGCTTGAAGCACTGGCGGAGGCTACCAAGGAGCCCGAACTTCTCGGATCGCAGGCGTGACGTGAGAAAACGCAAGAACACCGTATTTACCGAATCGAACAGGCTCTTCGAGGTTGCAAGCCGAGATATCCCGCTCGCCTCGCAGACCTTTTCCAAGTCCGCAATGCAGTACGTACGCGGCGCGTCGCCGCTGTTCTTGGATCGTGGCAATGGCTGCCGGGTCTGGGATGTCGATGGGAACGAATACATCGACTTCGTCCTTGGTCTGTTGCCGGTGGTGCTGGGTTATCGCGACCCGGACGTTGATCAGGCGATCATGGCGCAGCTCGAGAAGGGGATCACGTTCTCCCTAGCGACGCCACTTGAGCTTGAGTTGGCCCAAAAACTGATCGAACTCATCCCATGCGCGGAAATGGTCCGCTTTGGGAAAAACGGATCGGATGCGACGACGGCCGCGATTCGGTTGGCTCGTGCCCATACCGGCCGCGACCGGGTCGCCTGCGCGGGCTATCACGGGTGGCACGATTGGTACATCGGTTCCACCACTCGGCACCTTGGGGTTCCGGAATCTCAAAGGCAGCTGACATCGACGTTCGCCTACAACGACGCAGACAGCCTTGCAGATTTGCTCCGAAGCGATCCTGGCGGATTTGCCGCGATTATTCTGGAGCCAGCGACGACAGTTGCGCCGGAGCAAGGATTCCTTGAGGAAGTTCGCCGACTGGCGGACCGCTTTGGCGTCGTTCTTGTTTTCGACGAGATCGTCACGGGGTTCCGGGCCGATATTGGCGGCGCGCAATCGCGGCTCGGGGTCGTGCCGGATCTTGCGACTTTTGGAAAGGCGATGGGCAACGGCATGCCCATCTCGGCACTTGTCGGCCGCCGCGAGATAATGAAGAAGGTTGAGGACATCTTCTTTTCCGGGACGTTTGGCGGCGAGTGCTTGTCGCTGGCGGCAGCAATCGCGACGATCGACAAGCTGCAACGCATCGACGGCGTTGCCAAGGTGCAGCGGTTCGGTGCCGCCGTGAAGGAGGGTGTTGCACGTCAGATTTCCAACTACTCGCTGTCGGATCGCATAGAGATCGCAGGTCCGGATTGGTGGCCGATGCTGCGCGTTCACGGAGTAGCGGGAGTGAGCGAGCAGTTGCTTACCAGCCTGTTGCGGCAGGAGCTGGTAGCGGAAGGCTTGCTGCAGTGTGCGACTTTCAACCTATGCGCGGCCCACGCAGAGGAGGGAGTTCTCGACGCGGTGATGCTGCAATGGAGCGCCGCGCTGGAGAGGCTGGGACAGCACTTGGTGCTGCCTGATCCGCACGCGGCGCTGCTTGGTGCGCCAATAGAGCCGGTCTTCAAGGTGCGTTCGGGAGCGTAATGAAGATCCGATCTCGCATTGATCCTTGGCTCGATTGCAGTGAGGAGCAGAGTCCGTACGAAGCTGTCGAAGCCTTGCCTCAAGCAATGAGGGCGAGCGCCGGTGTTGGAGGCTTTGGAGCATCTTGTTTGCTGGAAAGGGTCTGCAAGTGACGAAAGAGCACAGCACGCCGCGTGGTCTCCTTCTCATTCC
>JAYOEZ010000149.1:1940-2727 GCA_038116985.1 Alphaproteobacteria bacterium
GTCCTCTTTCGGAGCTACCCCCGCCAAGCGACGCTCATCTCCTTGTTCCTGGTGCTTGCGGGTTTGGCCGAGGGATTGGGCATTGCGACAGTGCTTCCTCTCATAACAGCCGTCGCTGGAGATGCGGCGGGCGAAACCTCCAGACTCGCCGACATCGTGACGTGGCTCCTGAATGAACTCGGACTCGATCTCACTCTAGTCAACATGCTCATCCTTATCGTTGTCGGCATGTTGGCCAAGATGGTCTTGGTGCTCCTCACGATGTTGCAGGTCACGACCGCAATGGCATTTGTATCCACTGACATGCGGTTTCGTCTCCTGAACGCCTTGATGCGCGCTCGGTGGAACTATTTTGTCCGCCTTCCTGCAGGCGACATCGCGAACGCCGTCACGACCGAGGTCCAGGCGGCGGGCTCGGTATTCTGGGGTGCGACGAATTTCTGCACCATGCTGATACAGGTCCTGGTCTACCTGATTTTGGCCAGCCTGGTGTCTTGGCCGGTCACACTTTCTGCCATCGGGGCCGGCGTCGTGATGCTCATTCTGCTCAACTGGCTTGTGGGCCAATCACGGCGTGCGGGAGAGCTGGCGCAGACAGCCTACGGGTCGTTGATGCGACGGATCGTTGATGGTTTGGCTGGTATCAAGCCAATCAAGGCGATGGCGGCCGAGGATCGATTAGAGCCCTTACTACGAGGCGACAACGAGTCCCTCTACCGGGCTACTCGCCTGCAGCTGATGAGCAAGGAGGCGATGATCCATGTGCAAGAACCGCTCATTGTTGTCT
>JAYOEZ010000150.1:0-232 GCA_038116985.1 Alphaproteobacteria bacterium
CATTGAAGGTCTTCTGACCGAGAACCGAATCTTCAAGCAGCGCAATGTCGATGTAGGGCTGATCTCCGTCGAAGATGCGATGGACTGGGGTTTTACCGGAGTGATGTTGCGCGGCTCCGGCGTGCCGTGGGACCTGCGAAAAGCCCAGCCCTACGACGGCTACGAAAATGTCGACTTCGACATCCCAGTGGGAAAGAACGGCGACTGCTACGATCGCTACCTGTGTCGCATT
>JAYOEZ010000150.1:253-612 GCA_038116985.1 Alphaproteobacteria bacterium
ATGCGGCAAAGCGTGCGAATTGTAGAACAGTGTCTGGCTGATATGCCGGACGGCCCGATCTCGGCAGTAGACAACAAGGTCGTCCCGCCGAAGCGGTCCGAGATGAAGCATTCAATGGAAGCCTTGATCCATCATTTCAAGCTGTACACCGAGGGCTTTCACGTTCCCGCCGGTGAAACCTATACGGCGGTCGAGGCGCCCAAGGGCGAGTTCGGGGTTTACCTGGTCGCCGACGGAACAAATCAACCGTATCGCTGCAAGATTCGCGCACCGGGATACGCGCATCTGCAGGGTCTGGACTACATGGCCAAGGGGCACATGCTTGCCGACGCAGTTGCAATCATCGGCAGCCAAGACAT
>JAYOEZ010000150.1:622-2252 GCA_038116985.1 Alphaproteobacteria bacterium
CAACCCACCAGCTTTGCGTTCTCTTCTGAGAATCGTGAGAAGGCCAAGTCAATTATCGCGCGCTATCCCGAAGGAAAGCAGGCTAGTGCAATCATGCCCCTGTTTGACTTGGCGCAGCGCCAGAATGATGGGTGGCTGCCAACCGCGGCGATGGACTATGTCGCAGACATGCTCGATGTCCCCCGCATGCGCGCCTACGAGGTCGCAACGTTCTACTCGATGTACAACCTGGCGCCAGTCGGCAGACACGTCATTCGAATCTGCACCACGACACCCTGTGAACTCCGTGGAAGTACGACCGTTGTTGAGGCTTGCAAGGCGGTGCTCGGAGTCGACCTGAATGAAACGACGCCAGACGGCCTGTTCACGTTGCGTGAAGTGGAGTGCCTTGGTGCTTGCGTCAACGCGCCGGTCGTCTGGATTGGTGATGACTATTACGAAGACGTAGACGCGGAGAGCATGAAGCGCATGGTCGAGGAACTGCGCCGTGGCAAGACGCCGGCGCCTGGATCCCAAACCGGGCGTCAAACCTCGGCACCCGCGGGTGAACGCACGACGCTGAAGGAGCAGTCTGCCTGATGCTCGAGGACAAGGATCGCATCTTTACAAATCTCTACGGGCTCCACGATTGGCGCCTGCCGGGCGCGAAGGCGCGTGGCGACTGGGACAATACAAAGGCACTCCTCGATCTCGGTCGTGACAAGATCATTGAAGAGGTCAAGGCCTCCGGACTTCGGGGCCGCGGCGGCGCGGGTTTCCCGACGGGACTCAAGTGGTCGTTCATGCCGAAGCAATCTGACGGTCGGCCACACTACTTAGTCGTGAATGCTGACGAGGGTGAACCCGGGACCTGCAAAGATCGGGACCTGATTCGCCACGACCCACACAAACTTCTCGAGGGCTGCCTCATTGCAGGCTTCGCGATGGGCGCACACGCTTGCTACATCTACATCCGCGGCGAATTCATCCGCGAGGCCGAACACCTTCAGGCTGCGATCGATGAGGCCTACGAAGCGGGCCTTCTCGGAAAGAACGCCTGCGGGTCCGGCTGGGACTACGACATCTTCGTTCACCGTGGCGCTGGCGCGTACATCTGTGGGGAAGAGATGGCGCTCATCGAGAGCCTCGAAGGCAAGAAGGGGCAACCGAGGCTGAAGCCGCCGTTCCCCGCCAACATGGGCGTATGGGGTTGTCCGACGACGGTCAACAACGTCGAGAGCATTGCCGTCGTTCCGACGATCCTGCGCCGCGGTGCGTCATGGTTTGCCGGTTTTGGTCGGGAACGGAACACCGGAACCAAAGTGTTCTGTATCTCGGGTCACGTAAACAACCCGTGCAACGTCGAAGAAGAAATGAGCATCCCGTTGCGCGAGCTGATTGAAAGGCATGCCGGCGGCGTCCGAGGTGGGTGGGACAACCTGTTGGCCATCATTCCCGGGGGCTCGTCAGTTCGCATGCTGCCGAAGTCGATTTGTGACACGGTCCTCATGGACTTTGATTCACTTGCCGCCGAGAAATCAGGCCTTGGAACTGCCGCCGTAATCGTCATGGACAAGAGCACTGACCTCATCGCGGCCATTGCCCGTCTGTCCAAGTTCTACATGCACGAAAGCTGCGGACAGTGTACGCC
>JAYOEZ010000150.1:2262-2724 GCA_038116985.1 Alphaproteobacteria bacterium
GCTGGATGTGGCGTGTCATGGAACGGCTCGTGACCGGTGACGCAAGCGTGGAGGAGGTTGATCTGCTGCTTGACGTGACAACGCAGGTCGAAGGCCACACGATTTGTGCGCTTGGTGATGCCGCAGCATGGCCAATCCAGGGTCTCCTCAGGCATTTCAGGCCGGAGGTCGAAAAGCGAATCCTCGACAAGCAGCGCGGCACAACCGCCTCTCGGGCGGCATAGGGGCGCGTCATGGCCAAACTGACGATTGACGGACAGGAAATCGAGGTCGAAAACGGCCTGACCGTCCTCCAAGCTTGTGAGCAGGCTGGCGCCGAGGTACCCCGGTTCTGTTACCACGATCGTCTTTCGATCGCAGGCAACTGCCGCATGTGTTTGGTGGAGATGGAGAAATCCCCCAAGCCCATCGCCTCGTGCGCCATGCCGGTAGCGGATGGAATGGTCATTCGCACCAATACAC
>JAYOEZ010000151.1:0-2049 GCA_038116985.1 Alphaproteobacteria bacterium
ACGCCACTCGCCTATTCCGCCCTCGGCATCACCGAGGAAGAGATCCCGGACACCGGTACGTCAGGCGACAATCCCGCACCACTGAAGGTTCAGCGCAGGGGCAGCAAGCAGGCTCTCCTCATCGAAATGCTGGAGGCGCCGGAAGGCGCAACGATCCAGCAGGTCGTCGATGCCACCGGTTGGCAGCCCCATACGGTACGCGGCGCGATCGCCGGCGCGCTCAAGAAGAAGCTCGGCCTGAATGTCGTGTCCGAAAAGGTCGAAGGCCGCGGCAGGGTCTATCGCATCGAAGCGTAAGCAACGCCTAGACGGAAGGCGCCGCTCCTTCGCTGGGCGGCGCTTTCACGTTCTAGCCCTTCGCACACGAAGCACCTCGAAAACACGGCGTAGCGAGTAGCTACGTACGATGGATGCCGCGGTGAAGATCGCGCCGATCAACAAATTGTCGGTCAAAGACGCTCGTAGCCCAAACAAGGGAAACACCACCATCTGCGCCATGACGGCTACACCATAGCCCACAACGACATTGGTGACCGCCTCGACCAGCGACATCAAACGGGACTGCTTCATGCCGCTACCCGCGTCCGTCGCAGATCGTCGAAAGTCCGGTCCTCGCCAACGAGCACCGCAGGTTCACCGGTGAACTGCTGCCAGCGATCGATGGCGACATCGACATAGGCCGGATTCAATTCTATCCCAAGACAAACGCGGCCGATGGTTTCGGCCGCGATCAGCGTCGTGCCCGAGCCCATGAACGGCTCGTAGATGGCCTGCCCTGGGCTCGAGTTGTTCAGGATCGGGCGGCGCATGCATTCGACGGGCTTCTGCGTGCCATGGACTGTCTCGGCGTCCTGATCGCGGTGGGCGATCTGCCAGAGCGTCGTTTGCTTACGGTCCCCGGCCCAATGCCCTTTGCCCGTCTTTTTCACCGCATACCAGCAGGGCTCGTGCTGCCAATGGTAATCGCCGCGGCTCAGGACCAGGCGGTCTTTGGCCCAGATGATCTGGGAGCGAACATTGAAACCCGCGGCTTCGAGACTCCCGGCGACAACCGCCGCATGCAGGGCGCCATGCCAGACATAGGCGACATCGCCCGGGAACAGCGCCCAGGCCTCACGCCAGTCGGCGCGGTCGTCGTTCAGCACCTTGCCGGTGCGTTTGGTAGCGGCAGCGCCTGCCTTGTTCCGCCAGGCCGGATCGTAGTCCACGCCATAGGGCGGATCCGTCACCATCAGCAGCGGCTTCACAGTCCCGAGCAGCCGCTCGACATCGGTCGCCACCGTGGCGTCGCCGCAGAGCAGTCGATGATTGCCCAGGATCCAGAGATCGCCCGGTCGGGTGACGGGATCCTCCGGGGCTTCAGGGATCTCGTCCTCGCCCTCTCGGGCGGCAGAGTCGTCCTCTTCGATTCCATCAAGCAGCGCACTCAGCTCCGCCTCACCGAAGCCGATCAGCGAGAGATCGAACTCGTCCTCAGCAAGGCCCTTCAGCTCTTCCGAGAGGAACCCGTCGTTCCACTCCCCGAGCTCGGTCAGTTTGTTGTCGGCGATGCGGTAAGCCCGTCGCTGCGCTTCGCTCAGGTGATCGAGCACGATCACCGGCGCATCTGACAGTCCGAGTTGTGTTGCCGCCAGGATGCGACCGTGGCCGGCAATCACCTCACCATCGCTCGACACCAGCACCGGCACGGTCCAGCCGAACTCCGCCATGCTGGCGGCGATCTTCGCCACCTGGTCCGGACCGTGTGTCTTGGCGTTGCGCGCATAGGGGCGCAAGCGGTCGAGCGGCCAGGTCTCGATCGCTTCGGGAGCGAAGCTGAGGGTCATGGGTGTCCGAAGATCGATGATCGGGTGGATGCCGGCGCTGCTGGATTCCGGATACCGCGGTGGACTCCGTGCGGGGTCCAGCGGCAACCAATGGCGCCGGTGCGGAAGCCTTAGTTCGTTGGGGTTTCGGGGATCAGGCGCGCTGGACTGGACTCCGGGTGGCTTCCCAAAAAATCCGGCCTGTCGCTAGCGATCTATCGCGCCACGCCCGCCCGCATACGTT
>JAYOEZ010000152.1:0-2007 GCA_038116985.1 Alphaproteobacteria bacterium
CCGCTGTATGATGCTCGGCGCCAAGGTCGGCTGTCTGCATAGGGCGGTTCATTGAAGCCGGTTTCGTCAAGATGCTAGTGACCTTTCTTATGCCCGATGGTTCGAGGAAAGAAGTCTCGGCGTCAATCGGTGAAACGATACTCGACATTGCGCAACGCAATGGCATAGCGGAGCTTGAGGGTGCCTGCGAGGGGGCGATGGCTTGCTCGACTTGTCACGTCGTTGTGTCGGGTACGCACTACGCGCTTCTCCCGGAACCCTCGGAAGAGGAAGATGATATGCTCGACTTTGCCTACGGTTTGTCGGTCACGTCACGCTTAGGGTGCCAGATCACTATGACCAAGGAATTGGACGGACTCGTGGTAAGTGTGCCGGCCGGACGCCACAACGCGCTATTGGACTGATGCCGGTTAGCGCCGACTTCCGCGATTTCGTCTTGGATCAGCTGAGCAACATGCAATTTGACCAGCGCAGCATGTTTGGTGGAGTCGGCTTGTTTCAGGACGGATTGATGTTTGCGATTATCCCGCGCTCGGACACGCTCTTCTTCAAGACCGACGAGGTGACCGTTGGCGACTACGAGTCGCTCGGTGCAAGACCATTCACGTTTGAGAGAAACGGCGTCCAACGAACCATGGGGGGCTACTATGAGGTGCCTGCCGAGTTGTTGGAGGATCCTGATGAGCTTGTGAAATGGGCGGAGAGGGCCGTTGCCGTAGCTAGTCGGGCAAAGGTGGCGGGTACGCCTAAGCGAAGGAAAGTCCGCTAACGTTCTGGAGATTCCGTTATGTGTCGGAACATCAAGACCCTTTTCAACTTCGAACCGCCGGCGACAGACGAGGAGATCCACGCCAGTGCGCTCCAGTTCGTCCGAAAACTGAGTGGCTTCACTCGACCGTCAAAGGTCAACGAGGTCGTGTTCAATCGTGCCGTTGATGAGGTAGCGGCGGTCGCGACGCGCTTATTCACTGACCTTACGACGGCAGCGGCTGCCCGCAACCGCGAAGTCGAGGTTGCAAAGTTGAAGGCGAGAGCAGCGAAGCGGTTCGCCCCTGGTCGAGTATGAGGACTAATTAGGCCGATGTTGCGATCGACTGGGATGCTCGCGGGGGCGTCGGCCGTTCTTTGGGTGATCTTTCTGGTGGGATCTAGTGCCGAAGGCGCGAGCGAGCAAGGTATCGGCGCTCTGTCAAAGAAGCGCTCTGTACCGGCGCAATGGGCAATCACAATCGGCGCCCAGTTATACGACGACTGGCCGCTAGCAATGCGCCAAGCAGGGCCGTTTGGTCGGCACCCCCTGTGGGCTGGAGACAGATCGGCTCTACCTACCGAGACATGGCGGTGCGTCAATTGCCACGGTTGGGACTTTCGGGGAGATCAGGGCATTGGGGGGGATCTTGGTCCGCTTCCAGGGGCGCCGGGCCTCAGACATCTGGTGGGCAGCCGGCGGGACGTCGTCAAGGCCTTGATTAGGAAAGCTGGGCACGGATTTGAGCGGCAGCCGCTCAACATCGAGGCACTCGACTACATCGCGCTGTTCTTGGCCGAGGGACAGGCAGCCACAGTTGAGCTCGCGTCCAAGGTCGCGGAAATCGAGGTAGATCGGGTCGAAGGCGGAGAGCGCTACGCAAACGTCTGCCAACTGTGCCACGGAGCTGACGGGGCAAAGTTGAACCTCGGTACTGAACGACGACCGGAAACGCTGCGCACATTGGCCCGACGCATGCCCTGGAAGTTTCTTCACGCGGTTCGATTTGGGCATGGTGGGATCATGCCGTCCTTTATTCTCCTCCAGGAGAGCGAGTACTTGAATCTCCTCTCCTACGCGGCGCGCGACCTTTAGTTCGCAATGTTGCGCTGCAGCAAGCGAGCGAATCGCGCTCTTGCAGCAACCGGGTAGGCGCACAAATCGGTTGCTTTCTGGCGTATCGCCGACAAAATATGACGATCAGACTGCGAAGAATCCGGCGTATCTCGTTTCGTCGCGCCGACTAGGACGTCATACAC
>JAYOEZ010000153.1:0-1857 GCA_038116985.1 Alphaproteobacteria bacterium
CAACAGGGAAGGTGCCGAGTACATTGCCAAACATGGCGCCATCACGATCGGAACAGACACGCTTTCGTTTGAGCAGGTGCCATCCGATGATCCAATGAACTATCTACCGGTTCATTGTTACCTACTGGCCGAAGCAGGTGTCCCAATCATTGAACTCGCCTACCTAGAGGACCTGTCGGAGGAGGGACTCTATGAGTTCGCCTTCTTCGGCGCCTCCATCAAGCTGCGCGGAGCGACGGGTGCGCCAATGCGTCCGGTTGCAATGCCGTTGCGCTGAACTTCGGCCCATTTGGGCGCCACGTGGTCCGTAGCATGCTGTGGGTATTTTTTGTGGGGTATTGCGCGGCAGGTCGGATGCAAAGTCCTGCCGCTGCCGAGAGATCGCACAGTCCGTCGCGAGCCCCATGATAGGCCTGTCGGCAAGATCGTTGGCGCGCGGTCGATTGAAGCGGTTGCGTCGGTCGAGGGCGGCGACTCTTCCTTGATGCGGCTCGAGGCAGCAAAACCGCTCCAGCATCGCTACAATCGACCCGCAGGGGGTGGTGCATGACGCACATTTTCCACCAAGGCGCCGTCGATTTTTCGGTCGGCTACAAGGTTCAGACGACCTGGGGTTTCCAGGAAGCCATGACCTTCGTTCTGGAGGGACTAGGAGCGTCCTTGTTCTTCGTTGCGCTTCTCGCCGACAACGTCGCAGGGATGTCGGCCGGAATAGTCGTGCTGGTTCTGTCGGGCGCGCTCCTGATGAGCCACCTCGGGCGGCCCATGAACATGATCTACGTGATGGCCAATTTCCGGCATTCGTGGATGAGCCGCGGCGCCGTCATCATCCCACTGTTCATCGGGCTCGGGCTCCTCTTGGTTCTGGCGCAAGGACTCCTCGGCTGGTCGCCATCCCAGGGATGGCGCCAGGCGATCCAGGTCGTCTTCTTCGTCCTGGCGACCTTCACAGTGCTGAAATCCGGTTTAGTGCTGTCCACCTTTCCAGCAATTGCATTCTGGAACGGCGGACTGCTCCCGGTGATCTTCGCCCTGAGCGGCTTGAGCGCGGGACTTGCCGTGTTTACCGCGTTCGACGCCTTCCTTGTGGACCGCTTGGTCTGGCTGACGCCTGCCTTGACGGTGGCGCTGGGCCTCGCGCTTGCGACACATCTGATCACGATGAAGAACGGCAGCCGCGCAGCGAAGGTGTCCGTGGAGCTTATCAAAGAGCGCCATGCACTTCCGTTCTATGGTGCAGGAGTCGGGCTCGGCATCGTCGTCCCGCTGGCACTCGGCATACTGGCGGCCGTGGACGCGGATTCGGGATCGCGGTACCTGTGGGCAGCCATCGCTGTAACCCGACTGCTGGGCGACATTGTCGTTCGCGACGTACTCTTGAAAGTCGGCGTCTTCGACAAGGTACGCTGATCAACAGGACCCCAGATGTTCTCTGCAAAGATCGACAAACAAGGACAGACGCTCACCAGTACGCCCACGGTTTGTCTCGGCTGCTACAATAGTTGCGGCGTCAAGGTGCAAACCGTCGACGGAAAGGTCGTCGACGTTGTCGGTGATAAGGAAGCCGTCAATTCACGCGGCTACATCTGCGCCAAGGGCCGCGCCCGCTTTCTCGACCTATACGACCCGACTCGGGTGCTGTACCCGATGAAGCGGGGCAACCCGGAAAAAGGCATCGGCGTCGATCCCCAGTGGCAGCGCATCACCTGGGACGAAGCCTTCGACATCATCATCCCCAAGCTCAAGGCGGTGCGCGAAAAGGACCCGCGCGGACTCGTCATCTCCCACTTTGACCTGCCGGCCTACGGCATCAGCAAGGCCTTCGGCGAGGCCTTCGGCACCAACAATATGACGTGG
>JAYOEZ010000154.1:0-1852 GCA_038116985.1 Alphaproteobacteria bacterium
CGGCTATCGTTCTGGACTTCGGAACCGGAACAACCTTCGACGTCGTCGACGAGAAAGGAAACTACATCGGCGGCGTTATCGCGCCAGGCATCAACCTGTCCTTGAAGGCGCTGCATGAAGCTGCAGCGCACCTGCCCCGGATCGCTGTTGAGCGCCCTCCTGCGGTGATTGGACAGGGGACGGTGGGTGCAATGCAGTCCGGTGTCTACTATGGGTACTTGGGGCTCATTGAAGGGACTATTGAGCGAATCAAGGCCGAGTTTGGCAGACCTATGAAAGTCATTGCGACAGGCGGACTCGCTCCAGTCTTCTCAAAAGCCAGCAACCTCATCGACCACGCGGACCCGGACATAACTCTCAAGGGCATCGTCGAAATCTGGAAGAGGGCGCACGGAAGAGACGGCATGCCATGAGTGCGGACGAGCTTCTTTTTCTGCCGCTTGGCGGCGCCGGAGAGATCGGGATGAACCTGAATCTATACGGGTATGCCGGGCGCTGGCTCATGGTCGATCTGGGAATAACGTTCGCTGACGACAGCCTGCCGGGCATCGATGTCTTGACCCCTGATACATCCTTCATAGAGGCGGAGCGCGAGAAGCTGCTTGCGCTGGTGCTTACGCATGCCCACGAGGATCATTTGGGCGCAGTCCCGTACTTGTGGGAACGACTTCGCTGCCCAATCTACGCAACGCCGTTCGCGGCGGCCGTATTGCAGCGGAAGTTCACAGACTACCACCTTGATGGAACGCCCGAAGTGTCGGTTGTGACCTACGGCGCCGAAGTCAAGATAGGCCCATTCTCTGTCACCTACTCGCCAATCACGCACTCCATTCCGGAAGGAAGCGCGCTGACGCTGCGCACGCCCGCGGGAACGGTATTCCACACCGGCGACTGGAAACTCGACCCCGAGCCCGGCCTTGGGCCGAGAACCGACGAGGACCATCTCCGCAAGATAGGCGACGAAGGCGTCTTGGCGGTCGTGTGCGATTCGACAAACGTATTTGGCGAGGGTGAATCCGGCTCAGAGGGCGCCGTCAAGGAGAGCCTCGATGACATCATCGCCGGACGGCACGGTCGCATCGTCGTCACGACCTTTTCGTCGAACATCGCTAGAATCCAGAGCGTCGCCGAGGTAGCAGCGGCGCACGGCAGGACGCTTGCTGTGGCCGGAAGGTCTCTTTGGCGCATGATCGAATCCGCAAGGTCAGTCGGCTATCTGTCTCATCTTGACGACATCGCCCGGGACGAAGATGTACCGATGCTGCCACGCGACAAGACCCTCGTCCTTTGCACCGGGTGTCAGGGCGAACCGCGCGGTGCACTTGCTCGAATTGCCTTCGGGGACCACCCATTCATTGGCTTGGACGAGGGGGACAGCGTCATTTTTTCGTCGAAGATCATCCCAGGCAACGAACGCACGATCGGTGCTCTATGTAATCGATTGGTGACAAGCGGAATCGAAGTCCTCACCGAGCGAACGCATTTCGTCCACGTTTCTGGACATCCCAAACGTGAGGAACTGCGTCGGATGTACGGCCATCTTCGCCCGAGAATCGCTGTCCCGGTGCATGGAGAGGCCGTTCACCTTGTCGAACACGCCTCATTTGCGCGAGGCTTGGGAGTACCCGAGGTCGTCGTTCCGTCCAACGGCTCGGTGATCCAACTTTCGCCAGGTCCAGCCCAAATCATCGATCACGTGCCGGCGGGCCGCTTTGCGGTCGATGACGGTCTTCTTGTCTCTACTGACAGCGATGAGATCAGGGCACGTAGGCGGTTGATGTACAACGGGGCCGTTGTCGCAGCTGTTTATGTTTCCGCGGACACCGTCGATGTACGTGTCTCGCTTCACGGG
>JAYOEZ010000155.1:0-531 GCA_038116985.1 Alphaproteobacteria bacterium
CCCTCAACCTCGTCGCCCTTCCATCCAAGTTCCGACTTGATGATGTCCACCTGCTTACGGACGTCCCACGGAATGAAGGAGCCTAGCGCAACGGACCTCACTCCGAGTGAGGCGAGATCCGACGCAGGGGGATATGTGTAGGGTTTTAGATCCCGCTCGCTGACGGGATAATCGGAGATCGTGTCGTCCAGCATGCCCGCCATGTCCTCGGCATTGATCCCAAGGTTGACGAGCAGATTGAACCGCTCTTCGTCAATCTCCTCTTCCTCATCATAGCTGTAGAACGACGCGTATTCGGCGCTCGGCTCCCCCCAGAAGATCAGCGGCACCTTCTTCTCGAGCGCTATCCAAAATGGGTACGCAAAGATGCCGGTATGACAGTGCCAGCAGAAATCACCTCGTCGCCGTAGCGACTCGAACATGAGCTTGCGGACGACTTGCCAGTTCGGCGTGAACGTGACGACATCAACCCCCAGCGTGCGAAATGTGCGCACATTGTTCTCAATCAGCGTGTTTCTCATGAAGCCATGG
>JAYOEZ010000155.1:541-1787 GCA_038116985.1 Alphaproteobacteria bacterium
TGAACGTCGAGTCCTTACCCCCCGAGAAAGGGACAATACAGTCGTAATCGTATTTGCCCCGGTAGGCCTCGATCAGGCGATCGAGATCCCCTGCGCGCGTCGACCAATCGATATTGTGCTGCTTGAACTCGACCTGGGAGCAAACACTACAGACCCCACTACTGTCGTAGGATAGCGTCTCCGCAGTCTCGGGCATGACACACTTGGCACACGTCTTCATCGATTACTTCCCTTTGCTCTGGCTATCGGCCGCACTAAGCAGCATCAAACGTCTCCACGAACCGTTCCATCATCCGCTCAAAATCCTCGCCAGACATCGGCGTGCGTGCCGGCTTGCCAGCGACCATCTCCCGATTTGTGATTTCAAACTCCGACCGAGCCATCGCACGGTCAAAAGCTATCGAGGCTTGGTACCGTTCCTTAGTACTCGGGAACTCGCCTGCTGCTACCGCGCGAAGCGCTCGCCTGGTTTCGTCCCACGATGAGCAATACCTTACATGCGGCATCAGGGTGGGGATGAACTGTTTGTGGAAGGTGAGAACCGGAACCCCCGCCATTGCCGCTTGAAAACCTACCGTGCTGTTGATCACAGCCACCGCCTGCGCCCTGGGAACGATATCTTCGATGCGCTCCAACGTCGCAAGGACTTCAACATTCGGGTATCTGCGCACCTGCTGCCAAAATCCAGGGAACCGGTACGACGATTGGGCTGGGTGCTCCTTGACGAGGAGACGCCAGCCACCTGGCAAGGCTTTTGCCAGCCAGTCAATGAACGTGATCTGGCTGTCCGCGCCAACACATTCGACCATCAGATTTATTTCTGGTTCCATGCTCAGCGGGAAGAAGACAAAGGGCAGATCGTTCGACAACGAAGGCATTACCGGCTTCTCGCGCAACGTCCTTCGCCGCCAATGCCAATGCTGGAACTCAAGACGGAGCTTCTCCCGAATCAAGTAGCTGTCGTAGAGTGGCTGACGGCGCAGCAAGACGTCTGGAAGATTGCGGCGAATATGACGATACATCCGCTTTGCGAGGGAGCCGATTGAACTCTCGCCACGAAGTGCAGCTCGCGCCATCAGGAACCGCTCGGGTGACGGCATGGAGACCGAACCACCTTCCGGGATAGAGGAGATTGGCTCACGCGACACCTTGGCATGCTCCTCGGCGTACGCGGACCGGAGTCCGTGGTGCCAGCCCCAGCGGTCACAGATCCAAGCGAACTGGTTGCCCCGGCGTGGGGCATTGA
>JAYOEZ010000156.1:0-1618 GCA_038116985.1 Alphaproteobacteria bacterium
CTCAACGCACTGGTCCCGAAATCATTCGGAAACGCAGCTTGTTAACGGGCGACTATCGCGGCGGTCGGAGCTTTTGCGTTCGTGAGGTTTCACCCCCATGGTTCTCTCCCTCAGTTGTGATCGCATACGGTTGCGATCAGCCATCCGAACCGCAAGGTATCCGCGTGCTGCGGCAATGGCAAGGGTGAGCGGCGAGGATGAGCGGCAGGCACGAAAGCACTGGCCAATTCCGGCGAAGACGCTAGATTTGCGCCGCTGTCATCACCATCGTTTCGACCGAGGCCCCAGCCGTGAGCGAGTTGCCCGCCACCATCGCCAGCCGTCGCACCTTTGCGATCATTTCGCACCCGGACGCCGGCAAGACCACCCTGACCGAAAAGCTTTTGCTGTTCGGAGGCGCCATCCAGTTGGCCGGCGCGGTCAAGGCGCGCGGCGAACAGCGCCGGGCGCATTCTGACTGGATGAAGGTCGAGCGCGAGCGCGGCATTTCGGTGACCTCGTCGGTGATGACCTACGAGTATGAAGGCTGCACTTTCAATCTCCTGGACACGCCCGGGCACGAAGACTTCAGCGAAGACACCTACCGCACGCTGACGGCGGTCGATTCGGCCGTCATGGTGATCGACGCGGCCAAAGGCATCGAGGCCCAGACCCGCAAGCTGTTCGAGGTCTGCCGGCTGCGCGACGTGCCGATCGTCACCTTCGTCAACAAGCTCGACCGCGAGGCGCGCGATCCGTTCGATATCCTCGACGAGATCGAACAGACGCTGGCCCTCGACGTCACACCGGCCAGTTGGCCGATCGGCATGGGGCGCGATTTCCTCGGCTGCTACGACCTGGTGCGGGACCGCCTGATTTTGCTGGAACGCTCACGCGAAGGCATTCCCGATGAGGGCGAGCCCTGCCACGGACTCGATGATCCGAAGCTCGACGAACTGTTGCCCGACTACGCTGTTGCCAAGCTGCGCGAAGAGGTTGAGATGGCGCGTGGGCTCTGTCCCGAATTCAGCGTCCAGGCCTATAAGGAAGGCCACATGACGCCGGTGTTTTTCGGTAGCGCACTCAATAATTTCGGCGTGCGCGAACTGTTGGACGGCCTGGTGGTGAACGCGCCGCCGCCGCGCCCGCAACCGGCCGAGGAACGCACCGTCGCGCCGGGCGAGGGCAAGATGAGCGGCTTCGTTTTTAAGATCCAGGCGAACATGGACCCCAAGCACCGTGATCGCATCGCTTTCGTCAGGCTCTGTTCCGGGCGCTACAAGCGCGGCATGAAGATGCATCACGTGCGGTCCGGCAAGGTGCTCAACGTGCACAACGCGCAACTGTTCTTGGCCAGTGACCGCGAGTTGGCGGAAGAGGCCTGGGCCGGCGACATCATCGGCATTCCCAACCACGGCAATCTGCGCATAGGCGACACCTTGACCGAGGGCGAAAGCCTGCGTTTCAGGGGAATCCCGGTGTTCGCGCCGGAACTGCTGCGCAAAGTACGCCCGGTCGATCCGTTGCGCGCCAAGCACCTGGGCCGGGCGCTGACGCAATTGGCGGAGGAGGGGGCGGCCCGCGTGATGAAGCCGATCATCGGCGGCGACTGGGTGGTCGGCGTGGTCGGCGTGCTGCA
>JAYOEZ010000157.1:0-1604 GCA_038116985.1 Alphaproteobacteria bacterium
ACGCCATTGATCGCGCTGCTGATACATGACGCCGACGCGGGAGACCTACCACTATCGCGGCGAGGTGGGGCTTTCCTGGGAACGCTACATCGCCGGCATTCGTTTGCTGGTGCGCGAATATCTGGGCCGGCTGGCCCGCGGCGAGCAGACCAGGAGCGTGATCCAGATTCGCGTGATGATTACGGAAGGCTCGAAGACCAACGTCGACATTCTGGAAACGGAGTGGGAAGTGGCGGCCATTCTTAAGGAATGGTGCACCTTCGTTTCCGATCTGGAGGCGGAACTGGGCTTGGCGCCGTTTCCGCGACAGGCTCCGAGAGTCGACGTGCTCATGCAGGACGGGTCCCAAGAACTGAAGGACTATCAACTTCAGCGCGGCTTGGTGTTGACATTCTGGAAGGCCTTCACCTTTGCCAATACGCGCGTCGACGAGAAATACCAACTGCAGCCGCAGGTGAAAGCGGCATTCTGCCCGCGCCCCTTCGAAGACCTTGGCGTGCTGTGGAACGGCGACGTAACCCTGTGCTGCCTGGATCACGACGGTCAATTGAAGGTCGGCAACGTCAACGCCGAATCTATCGAAGCCATCCTGACCGGCGCGAAGGCCACGGCGCTGCGTGCCAGCATGAAAGGCCAGGGGCCGTTGCCGCCGGTCTGCCGAACCTGCCAGGCTCGTCCCGTGGCAAAGACCTGACCCGTAACCAGCGGCACGAGCGAAGTCGAGATTGTCGGGACGGCAAAACAGGCGTCGCCTAAGTAGCCTGATACCGTCCTCTCTATGTCTGTACGCCCTAGTTTCCTGCCACCTTTGGAACCTTTTAGCCGTAAATTCGAAGGCATTTCGTTGCGTGTAAAGCAGGGCTAAATCCGACAATGTGGGTCTTCGCGGAGCGCATTTACAGCAGATGCATAATTTCCGGATTCGGCTAGCATCCTGGCGTGCTCGGACATTCTCAGGTCCTCGTCCGCATCTTTTCGGCGTTCAGCGAGTTCTTCATCTGACAAACGAACGGCTTCCCCGACAACAATCTTCGCGGCCAATCCGCCTTTCTGCGGCAAAGCCCTCTCGCCGGTACTAGAGTGATCGCTGCAGGTTCCCAGCAGGCCATATTGATGCAGCGCCACTTCGGCCACACCGACGCGCTGTTTTCGCCAGATGATACCCGCGATCTCCTCAACGAGGTGTCGCTCGGCCGGACCCTGCGGCTCGTACTCATCGAAGAGTTCAGCAACGAGCGCCTCGAACTCGTCAACGTTCTCCCAGGGAAGTATGTGTGACTTCCTGACTACGAGGTTCTTCGTCATGACCAAAACCCTTTTGATCCAAGTTGAACCTTGCCTCTCAAGCGCGCCAGGACCCAAACAGCTGCATCATCTGTAATCGTGTCGGCGACAACGATCTCGCGAAGCAGGCGATCATAGGTCCGGTGATGCATCCCCTTTGGCCGAGACGGAATACGCTGCCAACCCGGCTCACCGCCAAGCTGAATACGAATACGGTTCGCCTTGCGCTGGGCGCGGTCACTTTCACGCTCGCGTTGGGACGGATATGAACGCCTGTGGCAATGGCGACAGAGGTAGCGCCGGAAGCCATACATGTATAT